>DXLW01000032.1:0-83432 GCA_019414505.1 Collinsella sp. | reverse complement strand
ACCCATCGAAACACATCTCCACCATTCCTTCAACTGGGAAAATGCCGCCCCCGGGGCCCGGATAGGACCTCGGGGGCGTTCGGTTAACTGCGGGAGCGTGCCGTCAGCTCAATGTGTTCGGTTGGGATCGGAAATCAACCCACCACAAAGGTGCCTGTCCCCTTTGTGGTGGTGGGGTGCTAGGGGAGGAGCTTCATGGCTGCGTCGTGGGCGGCGCGCTCGTAGGTGTCGTCGAGGGGCTTGAGCGGCAGCAGGGCTGTGGCCTGCGCGTCGCCACGGCGCTCGAGGGCGTGGGTAATGAGCCAGTCGGCGAGTTCGGGGTTCTTGGGCAGTGCCGGTCCGTGCAGGTACGTGCCGATGACGCCCTTGTAGATGAGGCCCTCAAGACCATCATCGCCGTTGTTGCCGGTGTCCGTGACGACGGACGTTCCGAGCGGCGTGGCATCGGCGTCCAAAAGCGTGCGACCTCCATGGTTCTCGAATCCCACAAAGGGCTCAGGTGCCAGATCGGTTTTGACGGCTACGTTGCCGATCAGGCGATCGGAGCCACGTACGGTTTCGGCGGCAATGACCCCCAGACCCTCGATGCGATGCTCGCCCATGTAGTACGAACGGCCGAGCAGCTGATAGCTGCCACAGATGGCAAGCAGCGAGCCGCCATCCTCAACATAGGCCGCGACCTTGTCTTTTTGGGCGAGCAGCTCGTGTGCCACGGCTAGCTGGTCGCGGTCGGAGCCACCACCCATCATGACGATGTCGGCGTCGGTGAGATCGAGCGACTCGCCCATGCGGACCTCGTCCACGCGAACGGGGATGCCGCGCCAGGCGCAGCGGCGCTCGAGGGCGATAACGTTGCCGCCGTCGCCGTAGAGGTTGAGGGCATCGGGGTACAGGTAGACGATGCGCAGCGGGCGCGAAAGCTCGACTGGCGCGATGCCGACAGGAAGAGCGCTGCCGTCGGCACGGGCTACGGCGCGCCCGGCAACAGCGTCGGCGGCAGCGCCTTTCAGCCCGTCGAGCTCCTTGACCAGCGGCGGGAAGGCCGTGTAGTTGGCGACGGCGTAGAAGGTGTCATTGGCGGCCTCGTCTGCCACGGCGCCAATTGCCTGCGCGACGTCCGAGATAATCGCGGCATCGATGCCGGCGTACTTGAGGCGCACCTGCATGTCGTGTGCGCGCGTGCCGCCGGCAAAGGCGACAAGACCCGGCGTGTCGGCGATGCGCTCAAAGTCGACGTCGTAGATCCACGAAACATCGTGGCCGTCGGCGTCGTTGTCGTTAAGGAAGAAAGCGCAGAGTCTGCCGCCCGCCGTCTTAATGGATTGGATCTGTCGATCGAAGCCCACGGGATTCTTGGCCAGGTTTGCCTCGACGGTGCGGCCGGCGATATCCCAGCGCCCCATACGACCACCGGCGGGCACATAGGCATCGAGCGTAGGCTGTAGAAGCGCCGTGTCCACGCCCAACTCGTGCGCGGCAAAGAATGCAGCGGCAACGTTATAGACCATGTACAGACCGTTGTAGCGTGTGGCGATGTGTGCGCCAGCCGCGTCGGACGCAGATCCAAAGACCAGGTCAAAGCCGTAGCCGTCGCAGCCGAGCTCCACGCCCGTCACACGGCGGACCAGTGCGGGGCGTGCCCAACCGCACGAGGGGCAATGGTAGGCGCCGAGTTGACCATACTGCACATAGTCGTACTCCAACGGGGCGTTGCACTGCGAGCAAAAGCGCGAGTCGCTAATACGGTCGGACTCGGTGTCGGTGGCGCCGTCGATGCCAAAGGCAATACTCGCATTGGGAACGCGCGCGGCAATCGAGGCGCACAGCGGGTCGTCGGCGTTGTAGATGAGCGTCGTTGCCGGCGATAGTTCCAACGCGTGGGCGATGACCTCCTGGGTGTGATCGATTTCGCCATAGCGATCCAGCTGGTCGCGGAACAGGTTGAGCAGCACAAAGTACGTCGGCTTGAGCTTGGGCAGGACGCGCACGGTGTAAAGCTCATCGCACTCAAAAACGCCCACGCGCTTGCCGCCGCCGGCTCGCTTGAGGCCGCTGCGCGCCTCGAGCAGTGCACCCACCACGCCCGGCTCCATGTTGTTGCCGGCGCGGTTGCATACCACGGTGGCACCGCTGGCGGCAACAGCGTCGGCGATGAGGTTGGAGGTGGTGGTCTTGCCGTTGGTGCCGGTGATCACCACGCTGCGGTCGACAAGGCCGGCAAGGTCGCTCAGCAACTCGGGGTCGATCTTCATGGCGATGCGGCCGGGGAGTACGCCACCCTGGCGCTTAAGGACGGAGCGCAGCCCCCAGCGAGCGATATCGCTCGAGGTGCAGGCAAGAGATGAGCGGAGGTTCATGAAACCGTTCCTAACGTAAACGACATGGTCGGGTCGAGTGCGTCACTAAAAACCGTAGCGGCGCGCAAATTCCTGGGCAAGCTGCGATACGTCTTCGCAGGCATTGGTCCAGGGGGCAAAGTCTGGAGTGTCCGAGATAATGCCGTCCGCTTCCCAAACGGCCTGGTGCGAAAGATCCCAGGGATCGCGTGGCTCGGGCCGGCAGGGAAGGTACGGTGTCTGGTACATGGGATTCAGCAAGAAGAACGCGCCGCCCTCGCAGCGGTTAGCGAACTCACGCAGCGCACGCACCGCCGGACGCATCTTGTTCGTTTTGAACAGCAGAATCGTGCGGGCGAGCAGGTACCAGGGGGAGTTCTCGAGTGCATCAGCTCCCACCTGTTCCTCGAGCTGGTGCGCTAGGGCAAAAAAGCCGTCCTGGTCTTCCAGACGAGCGAGGGCGAGCAACACGGTGCCTGCGGCTCGGGTGGGGTAGCCTTCCGCCTTAAGGACGCGGCGGGCGTAGTTGGCGGCAGCGCGGTAGCGGGCGCTCGCCATGCACAGCTGCGAGATGGCCTCGAGCGTGTGGAGCCACCCGATAAGTGCCGGCTCGCTCACGGTGAGATCTGCCGCCGTCACACCGTCCGTCAAAACCTTGTTGGCCCAGTAGTGCGGGGCTTCCATGTCGAACCCGGGCACGCTTTGCTGCAGGTAATCGGCCGTGGTCGCCTCGAGCTTCATCAGGTCGCCCAGGCAGGCGTCAACGGGCGTGTCCGCCAAAATGATGGCGAGCAGCTGGGCATCGAGGACATACGCATCGATGCGGACGATCTTGAGCAGCTCATCGCGCATATCTTCGAACAGGCGGTTGCGCGTCTGTTCAAACTCCTCGTCGCTGCCCATGTCCTCGATGCGATGGAGCTCGTCGAGCAGATGGCGATGAACACCGGCATAGGACAGCAGCGCCTGGGCATGCTCGGTCTGCGCATACTTTTGGGGATTCGCGCTAATGTCGTTATGGACAAGCTCGCGTGCTGCATCGGTGAGCTCGGGGTGCGACGCCAGATAGGTGCGCTCCAGGTAGGCGGGGATGTAGACGCTCGGATCCATTAGAGGTCTCCTCCCTTAAACGGCAAACCCTGCTCGGCCGCCTGCAGGATGCGCTCATCGATTTGGGAACGCACGATATCGTTGGTGGCGACCCAGGCGGCAAAGCTGGCGTTGTCGGGGGCGCCCAGGCCCTCCTGCAGTACCGGTGTTGCCTCGGACAGCGCAAGGACAAGCTCGTCGGTGGAGCCCACACCCACGTTGACGCGGGCATAGACGCCATCGGGAAACTCGGTTTGGAAGTAGAGCGCCTCGGCTGCGTGCGGACACGAGCGCGCAAGGATGCGCAAGTAGTGCTCGGCGCCTTCGTAGTCCAGCTCGCGCCAGGCAGCGCTCATCAGCGCGATGAGCGTCCACGGATCCAAGTCACGCTCCGCATCTTTGGGGCGGCGGCGCAGCGGGGTATTCGCGAGATAGGGTACGGAGTGGGCAGAGCGAAATCGCTTGAGCTCCTCGGCGGGGTATTCGAGCTTTGCCATGGCGAGCATCGCGGTGTGGCGGACACCAGCGGGGTCGTTGGGGGCAAAGTCCAAGCTGCGATTTGCGGCTTCGAGCGACATGCGGTAGCGTCCGCTAATGAGGGCGCGCGATGCCAAGGCGGCAAGCCAGCGCAGATAGGGGCGGCGCGTAAGGTCGCCTGCGGCCTCACGCTCGTAGGGGTCCTGTGCCGAGGCGATTTTGAGCGCCAGGTCGTGTTCGACCTCATCGCACTTGGACACCAGGTACTGTACGTATTCCTCGTTGGATTCGGCGGTGAGTGCCGTCAGCATGCGCTGAGCGTCCCAGTTGGCCGGATCGAGTGCGGCCGCCTCGCGGAGCATGTTCTCGGCAGCTGTCTCTTCTTGCTCTGCCTGGGTATCGTCAGGGATAAAGGGAATGCGGTAGTCGACAGCCTCGACCACCTTGGCAATGAGGTGCCCGGCGCGGTCGCGGTCGTGCACGATGAGCGGTGCGGGGTTGCGGGTGAATTGTTCCATCAGACGCTCTACGGCGGCACCGTCGGTGAGCGGGATATTTTCGCGGCGCAAGGCCTCAAGAACGAGGCGATGGCAATCCTCTTGAATGGGATCGAATGCCATGGGGCCTCCTTTGCTGCGGTTAGGGATCAAATGTTTCTATATAAGGTTCTAGTTTACCCGCATGTGGCACACCGGGGGTGCCGCACTTGGACTTGCACCTTTGCACCACGAAGACGGATGTCGCACAAATGTCGGCACCTTGGACGACCGAGTGGTATCACGGTGCCGCAAACGGTCGATTTTGGGCGGCAAACGGTGCATATTTTGGAGGGGCACAGTTCTGCCCAGGATATGTAGTCAACCTTGATAAAACGTTTGCCCAGCTTGGGAGTATGAATGCCGCACAAGGGTCTTCAGGGACAGAAAAAACGTTTCATCATTGGCGGCTTTAGGTGAATAACTGACCAACCAGAACGGTAAAATAGTGTTTGTCTGAGCGTTGAGACGTTTAGACATCGCGCATTGTCATCGCCGGCAACGCGCAAACCGGTCCTAACGGAGCCAATTGGGTGCTCCGTTATATACGCAAGTCTAAGAGGGGCTTGTTTAGGAGGCACAGTATGGGACGTTTTACCAATCCTCGCGATCTGTACTTTGGTGAGGGCGCTCGCCACGAGGTGAAGAACCTCAAGGGCAAGAAGGCCATCATCGTTTCTGGCGGCAGCTCTATGCGCCGCGGCGGGTTCCTGCAGGACGTCGAGAACGACCTTAAGGAAGGCGGCTTCGAGGTCAAGCTGTTCGAGGGCGTCGAGTCCGATCCGTCCATCGAGACGGTCATGAAGGGCGCCGAGGCCATGCGCGAGTTCGAGCCCGACTGGATTATCGCCATCGGTGGCGGCTCGCCCATCGATGCCGCTAAGGCCATGTGGGTCTTCTACGAGTATCCCGAGGAGTCCTTCGATAACATCATCCAGCCGTTCAGCTTCCCTGAGCTGCGTCAGAAGGCTCATTTCTGCGCCATCTCCTCTACCTCCGGCACCGCTACCGAGGTCACCGCGTTCTCCGTCATTACCGACTACGCCAAGGGCATCAAGTACCCGCTGGCCGACTTCAACATCACCCCTGATGTCGCCATCGTCGACCCCGAGCTCACCTACACCATGCCCGCCAAGCTGTGCGCTCACACCGGCATGGATGCTCTGACCCACTGCATGGAGGCCTACGTTTCCACCTGCGCCTCTATGTTCACCGACGCCAACGCTCTGCACGGCATCCGCGAGATCGTCGAGTGGCTGCCCAAGTCCTATGCTGGCGACCATGAGGCCCGTCAGCACATGCACGAGGCTCAGTGCATCGCCGGTATCGCCTTCTCCTCGGGCCTGCTCGGCATCGTTCACTCCATGGCTCACAAGACCGGTGCTGCCTTCGAGAACGGCCACATCATCCACGGTGCCGCTAACGCCATGTACCTGGGCAAGGTCATCCAGTGGAACTCCAAGGATCCCCGTGCTGCCGAGCGTTACGCTTATGTGGCCAAGGAGATCCTGCACCTTCCCGGCGAGACCAACGAGGAGCTCATCGCCGCGCTCGTCCAGAAGATCCGCGACCTCAACGACCAGCTCAACATTCCGCAGTCCATCAAGGATTACGCGAATGGTGGCGTGAAGGTCGACGCCGAGAACCCGCAGATGGTTTCCGAGGAGGAGTTCCTCGCCAAGCTGCCCGAGATCGCCGCGAACGCCGAGCAGGACGCCTGCACGCCCGAGAACCCGCGTGAGACCAAGGCTGCTGACTTCGAGAAGATTCTCAAGGCCTGCTACTACGACACCGACATCGATTTCTAATCGACTCTTGTTATCGTAACGAGGGGCTCCGCACGTATCTGTACGGAGCCCCTTTCTTTTTTAGAGAATGGGATAGTTATGGCTGCAATTTTCAATAGCCCCAGCAAGTACATCCAGGGTCCGGACGAGCTCGCCAAGCTCGGCTCCTATGTCGAGCCGCTCGGCGCTAAGGCCCTCGTCATCGTGACGCCTTCGGGCAAGAAACGCGTCGGTGCCAAGATCGAGGGCGGCTTTGCCGAGGCTAAGGCCGAGCTGCTGTTTGAGGACTTTAACGGCGAGTGCTCCAAGGGCGAGGTCGATCGCCTGGTTGCGCTCGCTCGCGACAACGGTTGCGATATCATCGTCGGCGTCGGTGGCGGCAAGATCCTCGACACCGCGAAGGCCGTCGCCTATTACCTGGAGTCCCCGGTTATCATTTGCCCCACCATTGCTTCGACCGATGCCCCGTGTTCGGCGCTTTCGGTGCTTTATACCGATGACGGCCAGTTCGACAAGTACCTCTTCCTTAAGGCAAACCCCAATATCGTCCTTATGGATACGACGGTCATCGCGGCGAGCCCGGTGCGCCTGACGGTTTCCGGTATGGGTGATGCGCTCGCAACCTATTTCGAGGCTCAGGCGACGCACGATGCCGACGGCGGCACCTGCGCCGGCGGCAAGGGCGGAATGGCCGGCCTGGCGCTCGCCAAGCTCTGCTACGAGACGCTTATGGCCGATGGCGTCAAGGCCAAGGTCGCGCTGGAGAAGGGTGCGCTCACGCCTGCCGTCGAGCACATCATCGAGGCCAATACGCTGCTTTCGGGCATTGGCTTTGAGAGCTCGGGCCTTGCTGCTGCTCATGCCATCCACAATGGTCTGACGATGCTGCCCGAGTGCCACAGCATGTATCACGGCGAGAAGGTCGCCTTTGGCACTATCGTCCAGCTGGTACTCGAGGATGCCCCGACTGAGAAGCTCGAGGAAGTCTTGGGCTTCTGCATTGAGCTGGGCCTGCCCGTTACGCTCAAGGAGCTGGGCGTTGCCGAGGTTACGCGCGAGAAGGCCATGATTGTTGCCGAGGCCGCCTGCGCGCCCGATGACACCATGTGCAATATGCCGTTTGAGGTGACGCCCGAGATGGTCGCAAACGCCATCCTGGGTGCCGACGCACTGGGCCACTACTATCTCATGGATGAGTAAATCAAGCTAAGGAAGGGGCAAAGCCAGCAGATGGCTTTGCCCCTTTTTGCTATGGTGCAAAGGGGTCGGGTTGCTTTGCACCAATCGTTGTTTGATGAAGGGCGGATTCTCGTATGGCGCTTCCTATGGTTTACGGCGGTCCCGGCCGGTATGTTCAGGGGCCGGGCGAACTGTCGCGCCAAGGCAAGTATTTGTCATGGTTGGGCTGCGCTGCCTATGTCTTGTTTGACCAGGGCACCGAGGATCGGCTGTGCAGGCAGATCGTCGATGGATTTCTGGACGACGATCTGAGTGAGCCGTTCTTTAAGATTTATGACGGTCCGTGTACGGAAGAGGCCGTTGTCGAAATGGCTAAGAAAGCCCAGGCTGAGTATTGCGACATGGTGGTGGGTATTGGCGGCGGCAAGATGCTCGACATCGCCAAGGCCGTTGCGTTTTATGCCGAGTTGCCGTTGTGCGTATGCCCCACGGCGGCGTCGATGGACGGTCCGTGCAGCGTGATTTCCGATGGCGACCTGCAGGGTGTTGCAAATGCGGTCTTTAGAAATGAGCGTAATATGGCCAACGAGCAGGCAAAGGTGACCAAACAAAAGCTCGTGCAGCTCATGTGCGAGGCATAGTTTGGCGCTTGATTGACCTTGTGCAATCGAGACGGCGATGGGCCATGGGCTATTTGCCGCAAAGATGCGCCGCGTGTAATTTGCCCGAGGCGTGGACCGATAGCGTATCATTATCTCTTGCTTGTTTGCACTGCTCAGGGAGGGGCCGCGCATGGCGCAGGAACACGATCTGTTTGATGACATTATCGAGATCAGCAAGGGTTTCGACTTTCTTAAAAACCCGCTTGGCGGTGTGACCGATGCACTCGATCCGTCGGCACCGCAGTGGAATCCTGCCGACTATAAAGAGCGTCCGCGCGGCAACACCATTCCGTGCCTGACCTGCAAAAACGAAAAGAGCGGCTGCACCGCGTGCATGGACGTGTGCCCGGTCAACGCTATCGAGGTCGAGGAAGACTCCATCGAGATCCTCGACTCCTGTCGCAAGTGCGGCCTGTGCGCCGCTGCCTGTCCGACCGAGGCGATCATCTCGCCGCGCCTGGCGCCCAAAAACCTGTATGACGATATCGTCTCTGCTGCTACGAGCCACGAGACCGCCTACGTCACCTGCACGCGCGCCCTCAAGCGCATGCCGCGCGAAAACGAGGTCGTCGTTGCCTGCGTGGGCGATATTACGGCCGAGACCTGGTTCTCGGTACTGGCCGACTATCCCAACGTGAGTGTGTACCTGCCGTTGGGTGTGTGCGATAAATGCCGCAACACCGGCGGTGAGGACATTCTGGGCGAGGCGATTGCGAAGGCCGAGGAGTGGTCTGGCACGGGTATGGGCCTTGAGGTCGACCCCAAGAGCCTCAAGTGCCATAAGCTTCGCGAGTACGAGCGCAAGGAGTACATGGAAAAGATTGCCCGCACCACGGGCCTGACGGTGACCAAGCTCAATCCGGCGACGGCGGCGCTGGCCTCGGTGACGCAAAAGCTCAAGGCCCATCGCCATCAGATTACCCAGCTGGAGCGCACGCTCAACACCATGTGCGGCACCACGACGACCAAGCGTCGCCGTTCGCTCACGCACGGGCGGCAGCTGGTGCTCTCGACGCTGCAAAACCACCCCGAGCTTGCCCAGAACATGCAGGTGAGCACGCCGGAGTGCGATTTTGACAAGTGCACGTCGTGCGGCGAGTGCGTCAATGTATGCCCCACGTTCGCCTGCGATTTGGTGGGAAGCGGTCGCTTTGCACTGGAGTCCACGTATTGCCTAGGTTGCGGAGCTTGCGTCAAGGTGTGTCCCGAGCATGCGCTTAAGTTGGTTGAGCATGATGCATCCAACCTGGTGGTCGTCGATCCCGAGGCCGAGGAAAAGGCCGCCCAGAAGGCGAAGGCTCATGAAGAAGCTGAGAAGGTCAAGGCCGAGGCAAAGGCCAAGCTCGACAAGATGCTCGATCAGGTGGAGAAGCTCGCAGACTAGCTAAAAGAACGTAAATGATGGCCGGTGGGACAGGTACTGCCCCACCGGCCAAAAAAGTTGCGGTGGAATAGTTCCTGTTTTGCCCTTAAGCTGGCCATTCTAGGAACTATTCCACCGCAACTAATAAATGGTTAGTTCATGCTGCTTTGGTGGCCGGTTCGACCGGTACCGTTGCGCGTCACGGTTTCATGGAGCAAAAAGAACCCGGGGACCTGTTTTGTCTCGGTGTATTCCATAAGGATGCCGTCGGCGTTGTAGGTCTGCCCGCGTATAACGGCGAGTGCGTTAAAGTCGTCGAGATCGAGCACGCGCGCATCTTCGGGCGTGGGGTGCTCAATCGTTACATCGCGTTTGCCCGTGGCAATCTTAATGCCAAGGTCTTCTTCGAGGTAACGATAAATCGAATCGTTGACAATCTCGGGTGTCAGTCCCGGTACCTGTGAGCTTAGGTAATAGGAGTCGTCGGAGCACACGGCATGTCCGTCTGCATAACGAATGCGTTTGGCGCGTGTGAGCTCACAGCCTTCGGGAAACCCGGTAATCCCGGAGAGTGCCTTGCTACAGACGAGGAGCTCAAAGACGGTGGTGACAGTCTTGAGCTCAAAGCCTCGGCTGGTCGCGATTTCCTTAAAGGTCTCGAGTCCGCCGCCACCACGACTCTTCTCGTCACTGATGTTGCGAATGACGCGCATGCCTTTGCCTTGCTGGGGGAGCACGTAACCATCTGCCGCAAGCATCGAGATGGCGCGACGGACCGTCATGCGTGAACAGTCAAACAGCTGCGTGAGCTCAGTCTCCGAAGGCAGATAACTCTGATAGGCGTATGTGCCGTCGTCAATCGACTGCTTCACGTTGTCATAAATAGTTTGGAAGATGGCTCGCGCCATGACGGTCTCCTAGAGCTGGGCGCGTGAACGACGGATGAGGGCCGCCCGCGCAGGTGTCAATCGATTTACTTGCTGGGGTCGATTATATATTTGCCCATGGCACGCAGGGCCGGGTCTGACAGGATGGCGCCGAGTTCATCGAGGGAAGCTACCTTTGCGACCATCGAGGATACGTCGAGCCTGCCAGAGTCGATGAGCTCGAGCGCGCGACGCTGCGTATAAGGGTTGATGTAGGACGAGGTGAGCACAAGCTCCTTCTGGAAGACCTCGAAGGGCTTGACGGTGATTGTCTCATCGGGCTTGGTGAGGCCGAACATCATGACCGTAGCCTTGTGGCCGGCGATCTGGATGGCCTGCTCGATGGTGACGGGCTTGCCAACACACTCGATAACGACATCGACGTTGCCGACGCCCTCCTGCTTCAGGCGGGCCGGGACGTCCTCGTGGATGGAGTCGATCGTCAGATCGGCGCCGAGCTTGAGTGCAACCTCGCGTTTGCCCTCGACAGGCTCGAGCAAGACGACTTTGGTGGCGCCGGCGTTTTTGGCAAGCTGCATCATGAGCAGGCCGATCATGCCGCCGCCGATAACGACAACTGTGCTGCCGGGCTTGATGCTGCACATATCGATGCCGTGCAGGCAGCAGGCGACGGGCTCGGTCATAGCACCCTGCTCAAAGCTGGTGTGATCGCCCAACTTGTAGACTTGCTGCATATCGACGGAGCAGTACTCCGCAAAGCCGCCGTTAACGGTGGTGCCGTAGCCGGTCATATGCTCGCAGTAGTGGTTGATTCCGTCACGGCAGGGTTCGCAGCAGCCGCAGGGATGGTTTGGGTCAATGCACACGCGATCGCCCGGTTTAAAGTCGGTGACGTCGCTGCCTACGGCCTCGACAACGCCCGCAAACTCATGACCAAGGATCGTAGGCGGGGTAACGTCGGCTGCACCCTTGTCGCCTTCATAGATATGAACGTCGGTACCGCAGACGCCGCAAGCTTTGACGTTGATCAGAACGTCGCGCCTGCCCACGGCCGGCTTTGCCGATTCCTCGACTCTGAGGTCGTGCTTTCCATAGAAGACCGCGCTTTTCATGGTGACTCCTTAACGTGGCGGTGAATGTTGTAATGAAGTATAGGTATGCAAACATCCTTATACAAGCCTATCTAGACAAGTCGATAAATATTTTGTTTTAGAAGTTTTAGACAAACAGGCAATAACAGGCAAAACCTTTGAAATAAACCGTTCACCGTCAAATATCGACCGCTGACCGAACATGGAAACCGTATTAACTTGTCTAGATAAGTGATATGATAAAAATAGAAGCGCAAGAAGTCAGGGAAGCGGGCCCACCCGTCCTATTGCACGAGGTACACGCAAACGGCGCGTCTGCGGTCTCGAGTGAAGCCAAAACCGCAGCCGCTCCGAATGAAGAGAGGGGGATTCCCCGTCATGATGCAAAAGATACAACGTTTCGGCGGTGCAATGTACACGCCTGCAATTCTTTTCGCATTTTCCGGAATCGTCGTCGGCCTGGGTACGTTGTTTACCACCGAGGCGATCTTTGGCGAGATGGCCACTGCGGGTCATCTTTGGTTTGATTGCTGGAATGTGCTGCTCCAGGGTGGTTGGACGCTCTTTAACCAGATGCCGTTGCTGTTTTGCGTAGCGTTGCCAATCTCGCTCGCGAACAAGCAGAACGCTCGCTGCTGCATGGAGGCTTTGGCCATCTACCTTACCTTCAACTACTTTGTAAGCACAATCTTGGGGCAGTGGGGCCCTGTCTTTGGGGTCGACTACTCTGTCGAGGCGGGCAGCGGTACTGGTCTTGCCACTATCGCAAGCATCAAAACGCTTGATATGGGCATCATGGGCGCGCTTATCATTTCAGGTATCGCCACGATGCTTCACAACAAGTACTTCGACACCGAACTTCCTGAGTGGCTGGGCGTGTTCTCGGGCTCCGTGTTCATCTATATGATCGGTTTCTTCGTTATGGTTCCGGTCGCTCTTATCGCCTGCCTGGTGTGGCCGCATGTTCAGGCTGCTATCTCTGCCTTCCAGGGATTCATCCTTTCCGCCGGTACGTTTGGCGTGGGTGTCTTTGCTTTCTTCGAGCGCGTGCTGATCCCTACAGGCCTGCACCACTTTATCTATACGCCGTTCTATTACGACAACGCGGCGGTCAACGGCGGCATCTTTGCTGCTTGGGCCAACATCCTGCCCCAACTGGCTGCCGATCCGAGCATTGCTCTTAAGGATGCCGCACCCTGGGCTGCCTATACCTGCCCTGGTTGGACTAAGGTCTTCGGCTCGCTTGGCGTCGCCATTGCGTTTTATATGACCGCCAAACCCGAGCGCAAGCAGCGCGTCAAGGCTCTGCTCATTCCCGTCACCCTTACCGCTATGCTTTGCGGTATCACCGAGCCGCTTGACTTCACCTTCCTGTTCATCGCGCCCGGCCTGTTCGTCGTCCACTGCGTGCTCGGAGCGCTTGGCTGCATGGCTCAAAACCTCCTTGGCGTCGTGGGCATCTTCGACGGCGGCATCATCTCGATGCTCTCGTGGGACTGGCTGCCCCTTTGGGCCGCACACGGTCTGCAGTACGCCATCTCCATCCTTGTCGGTCTGTGCTTTACCGCCCTTTGGGTCGTGGTCTTCCGTTTCCTGATCGTCAAGTTCGACTTTAAGACCCCCGGTCGCGAGGATGACGATGTTGAGGTCGAGCTCAAGTCCAAGGCCGACTACAAGCAAAAGCAGGGCGGTGCTGCTGCTGGCAAATCGGTCGCCCAGAGTAAAGATGATGAGCGCTTGGTGCTTGCCGAGAAGATCCTCGATCTGCTCGGTGGCACGGATAACATCATCGATGTAACTAACTGCGCTACCCGTCTGCGCGTTAACGTCAAGGACAAGAGCGTCGTTGCGCCCGAGGCTTCCTTCAAGGCGATCGGTACGCATGGCTTGGTGGTCCAAGGTCAGTCAATCCAGGTCATCATCGGCCTTACCGTCCCGCAGGTTCGCGAGAAGTTCGAGAGTCTTCTGAAGTTCGAGACTCTTCTGTAAACCATCGTCCATCGAAACAATCGGCCTTGCAGAGCCGGTATGCACCGCAAGGCCGATTCTAGAGATAAAAAACTCCACTTCTAGGTAACAATTCCAAACCGCGCAAGGCCGCGTGCGGGGACGGATTGAGCAAGCGGCCAGAATGAGGAGGACATCATGTCCAAGAAAAACTATGCCGTGACCATTGCCGGCGGTGGCTCCACCTTTACCCCGGGCATTGCCCTGATGCTGCTCGAGGAGCGCGACCGCTTCCCGGTCAACAAGGTGACCTTCTATGACAACAACGCCGAGCGCCAGGAGATTGTTGCCAAGGCGTGCGAGATCTACTTCCACGAGAACGCTCCCGAGGTTGAGTTCAACTACACCACCGACCCCGAGACCGCATTCACCGGGACCGACTTCGTCCTTGCTCACATCCGCGTCGGCCTGTACGCCATGCGTGAGCTCGACGAGAAGATTCCTCTCAAGTACGGCTGCGTTGGCCAAGAGACCTGCGGTGCCGGCGGTATCGCCTACGGCATGCGCTCCATCGGCGGCGTCATCGAGATCCTCGACTACATGGAGAAGTACAGCCCCAACGCCTGGATGCTCAACTACTCCAACCCCGCGGCCATCGTCGCCGAGGCCTGCCGCGTGCTGCGCCCCAACAGCCGCATCATCAACATCTGCGACATGCCGATCGACCTTATGGATAAGATGAGCCGTATGTGCGGCATCAAGGATCGTCGCGAGCTGCAGTATAGCTACTACGGCCTCAACCACTTTGGTTGGTGGAGCAAAATCTACGACAAGGAGGGCAACGACCTCATGCCGCAGATTAAGGAGCACATGGCTAAGAACGGCTACCTGGACGGCATCGAGCACGAGGCCGGTAAGGAGCAGCATGTCGAGGAGAGCTGGATTCACACCTTCGGCAAGGCCAAGGATGTCTATGCTGTCGATCCTGAGACGATTCCCAATACCTACCTCAAGTATTACCTGTACCCGGACTATGTTGTCGAGACGTCTGACCCCAACTACACTCGCGCCAATGAGGTTATGGACGGCCGCGAGAAGAAGGTCTTTGGTGCTTGCCGCGACATCATCGCCAAGGGTACTGCCAAGGACGGCGGCTTTGAGCCAGATGTACATGCCAACTACATCGTCGACCTTGCCTGCGCACTGGCCGAGAATACGCTCGAGCGCTTCCTGCTGATCGTCCCCAACGATGGCGCTGTGCCCAACTTCGACCCGACGGCCATGGTCGAGGTGCCTTGCATCGTCGGTTCCAACGGCTTTGAGAAGATCTGCCAGGGCCCGATTCCGCAGTTCCAGAAGGGCCTGATGGAGCAGCAGGTTTCCGTCGAGAAGCTCGTTGTCCAGGCTTGGGTCGAGGGCAGCTACCAGAAGCTCTGGCAGGCACTCACGCTCTCCAAGACCATTCCTTCGGCGAGCGTTGCCAAGCAGATCCTGGACGAGCTCATCGAGGCCAACAAGGATTTCTGGCCCGAGCTTAAGTAAGGACTACTGTCTCGAACTCTCACGCATCTCTGCTTCATTTGCGCCGCCGCGGTGTCCGGATTCGCCCGGATGCTGCGGCGGCGCTATACTTATACAGTTTGAAGTACCTGTACCAAAAGGAGCTGTCGTGTCCCTTTCCATCGGTATCGTGGGCCTGCCCAACGTGGGCAAGTCGACGCTGTTCACCGCGCTTACCAAAAAGACTGGCCTTGCCGCCAACTACCCGTTTGCCACGATCGACCCCAACGTGGGTATCGTCGACGTGCCCGATAGCCGCCTGCAAAAGCTTGCCGACATCGTCAACCCGGGCCGCATTGTGCCGGCTACGGTCGAGTTTGTCGACATCGCGGGCCTGGTGAAGGGTGCCAACGAGGGCGAGGGCCTGGGCAACCAGTTCTTGGCAAACATCCGCGAGACCGACGCCATCTGCGAGGTCGTGCGCTACTTTAAGGACCCCAACGTCATGCGTGAGGTGGGCCGCACGGGTGAGTTCGTCGATCCCGCCGGCGATGCCGACACCATCATGACCGAGCTCATCCTGGCCGACATGGGCACGCTCGAGAAGCAGCTGCCCAAGCTCGAGAAGGAGGCCAAGCGCGACAAGGAGCTCATGCCCAAGTTCGAGGTGGCCAAGCGTCTGCTTGCTTGGCTCAACGAGGGCAAGCGCGCCGCGTCCATGGAGATGACCGACGAGGAGCGTGCCGCCGCCAAGGGTCTGTTCCTGCTCACCATGAAGCCCATCCTGTATGTGGCCAACGTGGACGAGGATATGCTCAACGACGACCTGGCGCCCATCGACGGCGTCAAGCCGCTGCCTATCTGCGCCAAGATCGAGGCCGAGCTTTCCGAGCTCGATCCCGAGGACGCGGCCGACTACCTGGAGAGCCTGGGCCTGGAGCAGCCCGGCCTGGACGTGCTCGCTCAGGCTGCCTACAAGCTGCTCGGCCTGCAGTCGTTCTTTACGGCTGGCGAGATGGAGGTCAAGGCCTGGACGGTTCGCCAAGGCGCGACTGCCCCGCAGGCTGCCGGCGTCATCCACACCGACTTTGAGCGCGGCTTTATTAAGGCCGAGGTCATTGGCTACGACGACTACATCGAGCTCGGCGGCGAGCAGGGCGCCAAGGCCGCCGGCAAGTTGCGTATTGAGGGCAAGGACTATGTCATGGCCGATGGCGACGTCGTGCACTTCCGCTTTAACGTGTAAGGACGACGCATATGTTCAAATATGGCAAAAAAGCCGGCTACATGGGCATCGCACTGCTGGTGCTTGCGGTGCTTCCGCTGGTGGTCGCAGCGTTTGTAATCCCCAACATTGGCCCCGAGGTGGCAACGAAGTTTAACGCAGCCGGCGAGGTGACGCGATGGGGCAAGAGCTACGAGCTGCTGGCGCTACCGGTGCTCAACCTGCTGCTGAGCGTGGCGACATACTTTACGGCGGGACGTCAGGCCAAAAACAATGATGACTCCGCCGCCATGGCGCGCATCGTGTGCGAACGCTACCTGCGCAACGGTTGCATCACGGGTGTGTTCCTCAACGTGATCAACGTTTACTTTATGTACTCGGCGATTACCGGAACGGGCTTTGGCTTTGGTTTCTAGCTTGTCCTTTTAGGCAACGAGCCTGCACGCATATTCAATGGCTGCTGCGAGGCCGCCGCTCGATCGTGGTTGAAAGACTACATCGGCGGCGGCCTCGTTTTCGTATCCGGCGCCGCGAAGGGCGAGTGCGATACCGGCTTCCAGGAGAAGGGGCAGGCCACGCTGGCTGGTTGCGATTACGGCAGCCTGATTGAGCGAGCAGCTGTGCGCTTGGCATTGGATGGCAAGTTCACCTTGCGCCGGGCAAGGGACCAGAACGGCGGCGACGCGACTTGATAGCAATGCAAATGCTGTGCGCTCATCGGGCGAGAGACATTCTGCTTCAACGACGACGAGCTTGGGCGGTGCGCTGTTTGTGCGAAGCGTGGCTCGGTACGTGCGGACCGAAGAACCCGACATAGAAAACTCCTGTGTATTCGGCAAAACGTAAACTATAGTTTACGTTTATGTTCGGCTCCATTTCAAACTCGGCTGCATGGACGAACGTGCGAAACAGATTCTTGGCAGGCGGGTCGAAGAGACACGCAGGGACCTTGGTATCTCCAAGGTTGATTTTTGTGTGGCGACAGGAATCAGCCGACCCTACCTCGACCGAATCGAAGATGGGACGGCAAATTTCACGCTCAAGGTTCTATTTAAGATCGCGCCCGCCCTTGGCATGACGGTGTCAGAGCTTCTCGAGGGTATCGAATAGGGCGTTCCCCGCTGCTATTTGACGCTCTTTGGGCGGGTCCCCCTGGTTGCGATGTGCAAAATCGCGAGTATTCAGCACCAGTTCGGCCGTAGATGGTAGCTCGAGCGGCTGGCTTTGCCTTTTTGACAGTAGATAATCCACACGCAAAATAAAAATGAGGAATAAATATTTATTAGACGGACCCTTCGTCCTAAAAGTTCGTCTAATAATCGGCCGATTCTATGCCTCCGGAGGAGAAATTGCAGAATACTCCGATTTTTGCACGGCCCGAGGGGGACCACCTGTCGTTTAAGGCTGCGATAAGTGGAGCTGCCTTAGGGATTACGCCATCGGGACGCGGTCGTGGTTGACTTGGCTGTAGAACAGGCGCTGGATTTCGGTGGCATCGCGTGACTGGCCGAGTGCCCACATGGTCTTGGCCACAAGCGTCTCGGTGGTCATGTCATCGCCGCGCAGAATGCCCGGATGGTCGGCGTAAGCGCGGCCGACCTCATAAACGCCCAGATCGAGGCCCTCTTCGGGGACCTGCGTGGTCATAACGACGGTGCGGCCCGAATCGACCCAGCGGAAAATCGCCTCCTGGAATGACTCGCCCGACTCGCCAAACTCGGGGATACCGCCAATGCCAAAGGTCTCCAGAATCACGGCGTCGTAGCTGTCGGCAAGGGCGTCGAGGATGCCCGGGTTTACGCCGGGCGTAAGCTTGAGTACAAATACGCGCGGGTCGATGCTGTCGTAGAAGCGCACCGGGTTTTCGCCCTGATGCGTGCCGTGAAGCCCGTTGCGCACGATGCGGTCGTTGCGGATGTAGGCAATGGGCGGATAGTTGACGCTAATGAACGCGTTAAAGCTCATGGTGCGCTGCTTGCGGGCGCGCGTGCCGGCAATGGCGACGCCACCAAACACAATCGACACATCGTGCGAATGCTCATCGAGCGCATAGAGCAGACTCTGGTACAGGTTGAGCTTGGCGTCGGTAAAGGGATTGCCCATGGGCTTTTGCGAGCCGGTGAGTACGATGGGCTTGGGGCTGTCCTGAATCAGATAGGAAAGTGCTGCCGCGGTATAGCTCATGGTGTCGGTGCCGTGCAGAATCACGAAGCCGTCGTGGTCGGCATAGCCTTCGACGATGACGTCGCGGATACGCATCCAGTCACTGGGACGCATATTGGTGCTGTCGATGTTCATGGGCTGTACCACGTCGAGCTCGCAGAGGCCCGAGATCTCGGGGACGCTCTGGGCGAGCTCCTCACCGGTCAGGGCGGGGGAGAGGCCGTTGCCGTCCTCGGTCGATGCGATGGTGCCGCCCGTGGCGATGAGAAGGATGCGCTTCATGCTGGTATTCCTATCGTATTTGCCGCCGCAGAGGCGGAGTCGTTCGGCAGTATTGTGGCACAGGGCGTCCAATGTTCAAACGTATTACATCATCTGCAACGTTTGGTAACACTTCAATTGCCGTCAAATAGGGGCCCAGGTCGTGCGTTTGCCGTGCGCTGATGGCTGCGAGGGACGAGAAACCCCATATAACGTGTACACTATGGAGGTTATTTTCGTTCATTCGCGCGGGTGGGCACCGGCTCCCCGCCAACAAGAGGGGGAAACCATGGATCAAAAGGCTTCCGCAAAGGTCCTCGTACTCGACTTTGGTGCGCAGTACGGTCAGCTCATTGCCCGTCGCGTCCGCGACCTCAACGTGTATTCCGAGATTGTCCCCTGCGACATCTCGGCCGATGAGATTCGCGAGATGAACGCCTCTGCGCTCATCCTTTCCGGCGGTCCGGCTTCCGTGTACGCCGAGGACGCTCCGTCCATCGACCCCGCCATCTTTGACCTGGGCCTTCCCGTCCTGGGCTTCTGCTACGGCCATCAGATCACGGCCGTGACGCTCGGCGGCAAGGTCGGTCACTCCGAGGTGGGCGAGTACGGCCGTGCCACTATTACGCGTACTGCCGGCGCCAAGCTCTTTAACTCCACGCCCATGGAGCAAACCGTGTGGATGAGCCACCGCGACGCCGTGTCCGAGGTGCCCGAGGGCTTTACCGTTACCGCCAGCACCGACGTGTGCCCGGTTGCCGCCATGGAGTGCCCCGAGCGCAAGATCTTCACCACGCAGTTCCACCCCGAGGTCAAGCACTCCGAGTACGGTCAGCAGCTGTTGAGCAATTTCCTGTTTGAGATCTGCGGCCTGGAGCCCAACTGGAGCATGGACAACCTGGTCGAGACCATGACGGCCGAGTTCCGCGAGAAGGTCGGCAACGACCGCGTGATTCTGGCCCTGTCCGGCGGCGTCGACTCCTCCGTCGTGGCTGCGCTGGGCGCCCGCGCCGTAGGCAAGCAGATGACCTGCGTGTTCATCAACCACGGTCTGCTGCGCAAAGGCGAGCCCGAGCAGGTGGAGGAGGTCTTCACCAAGCAGTTTGACGTCGACTTTATCCACGTCCACGCCGAGGACCGTTATGCCGAGCTTCTGGCCGGCGTGACCGAGCCCGAGGAGAAGCGCCGCATCATCGGTACGCAGTTCTGGAAAGAGTTCTTCGCCGTGGCGCAGCAGCTCGAGACCGATGGTAAGCCGGTCAAGTACCTGGCTCAGGGCACCATCTACCCCGACATCATCGAGTCCGGCGCTCGCAAGACGGGTGGCAAGACGGCCACCATCAAGAGCCACCACAACTTGATCCCGTTCCCCGAGGGCGTGCACTTCGACCTCATCGAGCCGCTCGACCACTTCTTTAAGGACGAAGTCCGCGCGCTTGGTCTGGCGCTTGGCCTGCCGGGTCACATCGTGTTCCGTCAGCCCTTCCCGGGCCCGGGTCTGGCCATCCGCATCATCGGTGCAGTCGACAAGGAGAAGCTCGAGATCCTCAAGAACGCCGACGCTATCGTGCGCGAGGAGCTCGACGCCTACAACCAGCGCCTGTTTGAGCAGACCGGCGAGCGCAACTCCGAGCACAGCTGCTGGCAGTACTTTGCGGTCCTGCCCGACATCAAGTCCGTCGGCGTTATGGGCGACGAGCGCACCTATCAGCGCCCGATCATCCTGCGTGCCGTCGAGTCCAGCGATGCCATGACCGCCGACTGGGCCAAGCTGCCCTACGACGTGCTGGCCCGCATCTCCGGCCGCATCGTTGCCGAGGTCCCGGGTGCCAACCGCGTGTGCTATGACATTACGTCCAAGCCGCCCGCGACGATCGAGTGGGAGTAGGCCGATAGGGTTCTGACCTGCGATTTTGAGTGCCGCACTGTGCCGCTGAGTTTCGTTTCGTACGAGAGTCATGACAAAGCCACCAGCGACGGAGATGAGTAAAAGCGATTAAAGAGCCTCCGTTCCCTGCGTTGGGACGGAGGCTCTTTCTTTGCCGTTTTACTCCCTTGTCTCCGTTCGGGGATTATTTCTTGCTCATTTAGGGCTATTCGCGCTGAAAGATTTTGACTAGCTTGGTGTCCTTTATTTCGTAGACAATGTCTGCGACGTTCTCGACCAGCCTCTTATCGTGGGAGACGAACACTATCGTTCCGGCATAGGCGCTCATCATCTGCTCGAGGGCTTCGGCGCTCTTGATGTCCAGGTAATTTCCAGGCTCGTCCATGAGCAAGATGTTGTATCTGCCCAGCAGCATCTTCGCGAGTAGCAGCTTGATGACTTCGCCTCCCGAGAGAACGCCAACGTCCTTTGTCAGGTCGCGCGGTCCGATTCCCATAGAGGCGAGGATGCCTCGAATTTCGGTCATGCTGTACTCGCAACCATCCTGCATGAACGAGATCGCAGACTGACGGGCGTCGAACTTGTAGCCTGTTTGCTCGAAGTAACCGATCTCTGCCTTGGGAGAGATGTTGATACCGTCGGCGCGTCGAGCGATTGCCTTCAGCAGGCTGGTCTTTCCTGTACCGTTGCCACCGGTGATGGCCACTTTGGCACCGAGCGGTATCTCGAATTTCGCGTGGTCATAGAGCATGCAGTTGCCGAAGCTCAAGCTGAAATCGTCTGCCGAGATGGGAAATTTACTATGCAGTTCCAGGGCCTTGCTCTGGCGGAACCGCACGGCGCGAATGCTATCTGGGGCCTCAATCCCTTCGAGCGCTTCGAGGCGCTTCTCCATGTCCTTAGCCGCCTGGTACATCCTCTTCTGTTTGGTGCCGGTTGCTTTCTGATGCCCCAATCGACCTGCATACTCGTTGCTTTTTTTCGCAGCCTTCCGCTTGGCGTCGACCTGCCGTGCTTTTTTCCGTTGTTTTTCGATGGCGGCTTCGAGGCGATCGCGCTCGCGCATCGCCTCTTCGTATCGAGTCGCCTGAGCTTTGCGCTCTTCTTCTTTCTGTCGCAGATAGTCGGAGTAGTCACCCCAGAATTCGGAAATACCGCCGTCTTTGAGCTCCCAGATCTTGTCTACCACCTGGTCGAGAAAATGACGGTCATGGCTCACGATGAGCAGAGCCCCATCAAATGCCTTGAGTTGTCCGACGAGAAGGCGGATGCCGTCTTGGTCGAGGTGGCTCGTAGGCTCGTCGGCGAAGATCGCGCTTGCATGCTGGGAGAGTGCAGAGGCAATCTTGGCGCGTGTTTCCTCCCCGCCGCTCATCGTCTCCTGCGCCACTCCGGCGACGTTGAGACGGGAGAGCATCTCACCACTGTCCTGAGCCGCATCAAGGTCGAGTTCATCGAGTTGGCCGATGAGGGCAATGCTGCCGAAGCGCCTGACGTCGGCGTCCGCAATGGTAAGATTGCCGCTCAGAATTTTAAGCAGGCTGGTTTTGCCTGCGCCATTGTCTCCCACCAAGCCGATGCGATCGTAGGAGTAGATTTCCAACTCTTCGATATCTAGGATATCGCGGCCGGCATATTCCAAAAAGATGTCTTTAGCTTTGACTATGAGTTCCATAGGTTGAACCGCCTTTTGTGTATTAGCGTTTTACTGGAAGCGCAGCCATGCCAAAAAAGATTGCTCACGTCGATTTTTCGCCTTTGCCCAATTGCCGGCGCGAGCGTTTTGACCTTGCGCAAGCCGGCAAATCCGAAAATGATAGTTGGCGACGAATAAGGAGCGCGATGCGGAATGTCGGTGCAATACCTCGTCGTCGCAAGGGCTTGAAGGCTGACGCTTGAACCGATGGCTGCTGCCTCTTTTTTTCGAATACTTGGGCTATTGAATCTGCCCGGTATCTCTTTTCCCCGCGTTTCGGACGCTCGGAGCAAGCAGCATAGCCATCGCAAGCAGTACCATGGTCGCTCCAGAGCCGACGAACCATAACGGAGCTCCAAGCAGATCCGCAAAAACGGAGGGGGCTGCGAGGCCCATGGGCATGGCCCACGCCATGATGGTTCCGTAGAGGCCGAAAACGCGGCCTAGGTACTCAGGAGGTATCTGCTCCTGCATAAGGGCAGTCTGGGTTCCCGCGTACAACGGGGAGCATGCGCCCATAAGAAAGCTCACCGGCAGGAAAGCAGCGAACAATGACGGGCCGAGCGATCCGGATACGATTGCGGCAATGCCGAAGCCGGCAATCGCGGCGACCATGGTGAACGACCTATTGCGGAACCCTCCCGTGGCCGCCAAAATGCCGGACCCAGCCAGCATGCCTGCAGAAAAAAGGATTTCCACCAAAGCGGCATCCCCCGTGCTACCGCCAAAATGCCCCAAGGTCATTATTGGGAACAATGCCGCGAGCGGAGAGAACGCGAAAGCGAAGACGAACCCGCACCAAAGAAGGGCGAACAGCCCCCTGTACTCCCTAATCAGCTTGTAGCCGTCCGAAATCTCAGAGAAGAGCTCTCGAACCTTATTGGAAAAGGACAAGCTGCGGTCGGCTTCATCGAGGCCCCCTGCGTCTATCTGTGCGGCGAGGACGGCTAAAGAAGCGAAAAGCGCTCCCAGCACGTCGAGGACAATCATAGCGGTAATGCCCGCCACGGGATAAATCACTGCTGCAAGCGCGGCGCCAAGAATGTATCCGCCGGACTGAATCGCCTGAGTCACCCCCGATAGGCGAACGAGATGCTCTGGCGGGGCGAGATGGGGCGTGAGAGATTGGGAGGCTGGCGTGTAGAACGAAGTACCAACTGCACGGAGAAACAGGGCGATGAGAATTAGCCATGCAGGTAAGCTGCCGGCCAACGAGGCAATCGCCAAGGCGGCACCCACCGCGGCAATGAAGAGGTCGGCGCCGATGAGGACACGTTTCAAAGGCAGTCTGTCGACAACGGCGCCCGCAAGGATTCCGAACAAAGCAATCGGCAGAAAGCCTGCCAGCGATGCTAAGGAGAGGAGAGAAGACGACCCTGTCGTGAGGGCGAGATGCCAAATAAGACCCATTTGGAGAATCGAACTCGTCAATGTCGAAACGAGCTCCCCGCCCCATACGAAACAAAGCTTGAATTGCCATGAATGGCACAGCAGAACAGACCTGCCCCGAGAGGTTTCAAATATCATGGTTATGTCCAATCGTGAAATGGCGTGCAGAAAAACAGCGCGACGCCACAACAGCGCCGCTTTCTAGGCGCTCATCCACGTGCGGAAAAGACCAACCACGACACCCCTCCTTTGTTAATTCGGTCTGGCAAACCATGTAATATTAACGAGGCTTGAGTTTGCCTGTCAAGAATCGAGCATCGGTAAGGGCAATCCTCTCTGGCCATTCGATTCCTTTTGTATCTTTGGTTGCATAGGTGACCCGCCAGGGCTATTACGCGTGGAAGAGGCGCCTGCCGAGCTGGCCGATGAGGCGCTGAAGATGGCCCTGGTCAGGCGAAACGATCCCAAGGGATGCGTACATCATTCGGATAGTAAGAATGTTGCCAGCAGGTTTTGCGGCAACCGCAAAGGAGCCGTATCCTGCAGCTGGAATCACGTTGCAGCATCCTGACCCGCATTCCGATTGGCGGACGGCCCGCTTCGGCATCCTGACCAGCACAGCGATCGAGCCTTGTCATTCCTTGGATATGCCGGTTGCTCGGGGCGGTCCCGACGGAGGCCCTCGCCTCCCCGGTCCGTGACCCAAGAAGGGCAAGCATGCTGATCTGCATGGCTGGTTCCTCCTTTATGTAGACGACCATGCAAAGAAGGGACAACCGAGGAGGCAGGTTACTGATGCGGGCTCCCGCACGCCCATGACTACCCGACGGGCTGTTTTTCATCTCCGATGCCCGCATTGCAGCATGAACGAATGTGCCTCGACATCTCTGCTGGCATGGTACGACTGGGATCGCACCTCGACGCATCCTTGCGCATACTGCCTTCCAAGTTTCGAAACCGGGAAGGAAAGTGTATGTGAGCGACGATATCGGCGCCGATTCGACGCTCGAGAGGGAGATTGCGCCGATTCTATCCATCGGGGATGCATTCCCGAAGATTCTCATCACTCGCACGAGGCATGAGCCCCATACCCGGGAGGGCGTGCTCGTGCTGAATTTCGCGAGGTGGCTGCTTGGCGGGTAGGGTTCTGAACGTCGCATTGGGATATCGCGCGACAGGGCACGCAGGGCTGTTTGTGCCCGCACGGGAAACGCCGTCGCCATGCGGGCGGCCTGTCGTGTCCGATTAGCCTTTTGCTAAACAGGCTTACGCCAACTCATGGGCAAGCCACCTGAGACTATTCACTTTGCTTATCGTTGACAAAGACCTGTGGCCTGCGGTTTTGTGAACGGCTCGTAAGCCACCCGCGTCGACTCAAACTCTGTTGAAGCTGGTGGTTTGCAGGCTCAAAGGCGGTTGAGTTTCAAAACGGGCGTTTTTCGGCGATATCGAGCCTCCAAAGGCGGCTCTCCGTGCCCCTTGGGACAAAAATAAAAACTCAATACTCTGAGTTTGAAAATGGTTTTTGAAGTTGTCCCAGCTTTTGTCCCCGAAGCCGATGAAACGCGACGTCGCGTCATTCAGCGGCACTCACTTCGAGATGCCGCCGAAAACTGGGTGCAACTGGAGTGACGAGACGGCAAAACTATAACCACCGAGTGGGAATAGAACAGACGTTCGATTCTGTGTTATAATATCCTGCAATGGGCGCGGCCTCTTCCGAAGCCGCGCCCATTGCTATATTTGGTCGGATATCGACGGAAACCCAAGTTCAGGGAGGTTTGTTGCGATGGCATACGATTTCAAGAAGGAGTTCAGGGAGCTCTACAGGCCGTCCGGCAAGCCGAGCGTCGTAACCGTTCCGCCTATGAGCTACGTCGCCGTGCGGGGCAAGGGCAATCCCAATGCCGAAGGCGGCGAGTACCAGAACGCGTTGCCGCTGCCCTACGGCGTCGCTTATACCATCAAGATGTCGAAGAAGGGCCCGCGAGAGATCGAAGGCTATTTCGACTTCGTCGTGCCTCCGCTCGAGGGCTTCTGGTGGCAAGACCGCACCGATGGCGAGATTGATTATGCGCGGAAGGATGACTTCAACTTCATCTCGTGCATCCGTCTGCCCGATTTCGTCACTCGCGAGGACTTCGACTGGGCAGTTTCGGAAGCTGCCGCCAAGAAGAAGCTGGACTTCTCGGCGGTCGAGCTGCTGAGGGTCGACGAGGGCCTTTGCGTTCAGTGCATGCATACCGGGCCTTACGACGACGAGCCGGCGACCATAGACGCCATGCGCACATTCGCGGCGGAACGGGGCTACGCCCCCGACTTCTCCGAAGCCCGTCTGCATCACGAGATTTACCTCTCCGACCCGCGCAAGTGCGCGCCGGAGAAGCTCAAGACCGTGATCCGTCATCCCATAAAGTTGATTTAGCGAAGCGAGTGACGCCGATCGCTTCGGCTTTTTGGGCGCTCGCCGTGGCGTGGGCGGCAGCGGGACGCGCCCTGCGACCGGTGGCGGAGGCCGAGGCCCGGGAGCGCGCGTTCATTTGCACCGTCTCGCACGGCCTCGTCACCCCGCTCATGGCGGTGACCGCGAACTGCGACGTGCTTGAGGCGGAGGCATCCGATCAAGCCGGCCTTGCGTCCTGGGTCGCCAACATCCGTGCAGCGGCGGACGAGATGGCGACTCGCATCGCTGACATGCTCATGCACATGGGCGGCGACTAGCCAGGGCGATTCCTGCAACGGGCATTATTATCCGGGAAGCGTTTGATTGCGAGGTACGCCGGTGTGAGGGCCTGAGTCGTCAGGCCCTCACAGGGGGACCGCGATGGTGGCCACCGCGCCGCCCGAGGGGCTGTTGGCGAGCGAGACGGAGCCCCCGTGGGCGCTCGCGGCCTCGGAGGCGGCGTGGAGGCCGAGCCCGTAGTGGCGGCCTCCGTCGCGCGAGGAGCGGGAGGAGTCGTCTGTGAAGAGGCGCTCACAGCCGCGTTCGAGGGCGGCGGGAGAGAAGCCCGGTCCGTCGTCGGCCACCTCGATGACGAGGTGTCCGCCCGCGACGTCGCAGGAGACCGCCACGCGCGAGCGCGCGTGCTCGGCGGCGTTGGCCACGAGGTTCGCGGCGGCTCGAGCCAGGGCGGTTCGGTCGAGCGGGGCCTCGGGCGCGCCCGCGACAGCAGGGCCCGTGGCCGCGTCGAGCGTCACGCCTCGCGCCCGGGCGATCTGGGCGGCCTCGGCGAGGACCTGCTCGCAGAGCTCGGCCGGCCGCATGGGGGCCCTCTCCGCCCCGCCGGACCCGCGCGAGGCCTCGATGAGCAGGCGCACGTAGCCGTCGAGCCTTTCGACACTGCCGGCTATGTCGCGCGCGGCGGCCGCGAGGTCGGCGTCTTTCTCGTCTTCCAGCTCCTCCGCCACGAAGTCGGCGTTGGCGCGCAGCACGGTGAGCGGCGTCTTGAGGTCGTGGGCGAGCGACGCCACCTGCTCGCGCTGCCCCCGCTCCGCGGCCCAGCGGGCTTCGAGCGACTCGGCGAGGGAGGCCCGCATGGCGTCCATCGCGGCGAGGACGTCGTTCACCTCGCGCACGTTGGTGCTGCCGACCGCGAAGTCGAGCTCCCCCGCGCCGACGCGCTCCGCCGCCTCCGCGAGCGGCGCCATCTTGCGCGAGATCACGCGGCTCGCGCGGCGCGCCACGAGCGCGAGCGCGAGCGCGCTTCCCGCAGTGGCGCCGACGAGCATGAGGTTCTGCGGGTTGGGAAGCAGGCCGGCGAGGTCGCGCGAGACCCACTGCGGCAGGTACTCGCTGACGAGTGCACAGGCCCCGCCGCCCTTGAGCGGGAACGCGGCGTAGGTGAGGCCCGAGCCCCCGCCCTCGATCTCTACTGTGCCCGGATCCGCGGCGAGTGTCGCACGGGCCATTTCCGTCGCGTCCTCGAGCCGCGTGCCCTCGAGGTCTGTCATCAGCACGTATCCGTCCTTATTCAGGATGAGGTAGCGGTACGCCGTCGGCACGTCCTGCTGCCCGCAGACGCCGTCGCGTGCCAGGCCCTCCGCGACCTCGCGCGCATTGGCCGGCCCCCAGCTTGCCTCGTAGACGAAGCCCGCGTTGATCGCCGCGGAGAGCGCCATGAACGAGGCGAGCCACGCCGTGGCGACCGCCGCGAACGCGTAGGCGAAGTAGCGCGCGATGACGAAGGAGAGCGGCATGCCCCCGCGACCTCGCGCCCCGGTCCTCAGAGCTGCCACTTGTACCCCATCCCCCAGACGGTCGCGATCGGATCGGCGCCGGCCTCGGAGAGTTTCCTCCGGGCGCGGCTGACCTGCATGGATATGGCCGCGTCGTCGGCGTCGCTCTCCCAGCCGAGCACCGCCTCGCGGATCTGCGCGCGGCTCATGACCTGCCCGGGGTGGCGGGCGAGGTACTCGCAGATGGCGTACTCGGTGGGCGTGAGCGGTACGGCCTCGCCGCCCACGGCGAGGCCGCGCGCCCCGAGGTCGATCCGCACCTCCCCGAAGGAGAGGGCGTGCGAGCGCGGCCGGCGCTCACGGCGTAGATGGGCCGCGACCTTGGCGCGCAGCTCCGCGGCCCCGAAGGGCTTGCGGACGTAGTCGTCGGCGCCCAGGCCGTAGCCGGCCACGGCGTCCTCCTCGGCCACGCGCGCGGTCAGGAAGATGATGGGCCCGTCGAAGTCCGGGCGGATCTGCCGCACGAGCTCGAAGCCGTCGAGCCCCGGCATCATGACGTCGCAGAGCACGAGGTCGAAGCGCGAGAGGTCCATCCCCGGGACCGCCGTCGGGTCCGTTGCCTTGACGACTTCATGACCGTCGCGGCCGAGAACGCGCGCGAGCGCGTCGAGGATCGCCCGCTCATCATCCACTGCCAGTATCCTCGCCATATTCGACCTCCTGAAACTCCCGTTGCATTGTACTTGCGCCGCGCTCAGCGGTCTAGAGCCCCGCGCGCAGCCGCGGGCGCCTCGGCCGCATCGCACGCGCGGTAGCGCACGCCCGAGCCGCCGCGCGCCTCGATCTCGAGCCAGCCCTCGCCGTTCGACTCCCGTCCGAAGAAGATGAGCTGGAGCTCTCGGACATTGCCCCTGTCGTCCGCCGCGTCCACCAGGTAGACGTAGTTCGCCCCCGCCCCGGTGGCGTCGGCGTAGGATCTCGCGTGGCTGCCGGGCTCGGGCACGGGCGCCCACATGGTGATCTCAGGGTTGGGCAGCACGCGGTCGGCGATCGAGCGCAGCGCCGACCCCCAGCCGGCGTCGAGCAGGGCATTCCCGCCCAGGACGAGCGCCGCGGAGAGGAGGACGAGCATGGCGGCGAGCGGCTTCCTACTCATCTGCCCTCCCGTCCTCGAAGCGGCAGAACCAGGCCAGAAGGACGGCGGCGGCTGCCAGGGCGAGCACGAGGCCAGCGAGCGCAGTCGTGAGGAGAGGGCCCGCCGCGCGTGCGGCGTCGATGAAGGCCTCCACCCCGAGCGACCCTAGGCGCGCGGGCCAGGCGAGCGGCACCCAGCTCAGGGGCGTCGCCAGGGCACCGGTGAGCTCGCCGGTCATGAGGCCGTGCGCAAGTCCGCCCACTGAGAAGAACGCGAGGAGCATCCCCGCCGCGCCGGCGCCGATGGCGGCGTTGCGGCCGAGGCTCAGGGACACGCTGAGCCCCAGCGCGTAGAGGGGCAGGCTGCCCAGCACGATGCCCGCCCAGGCGGCCGCAAGCGGAGCGGGCCCGAGCGGCAGGCGCCCGGCGACGGCGAGCACGGCCCCGAACACGCCGAGCGCCACGGCCAGCGCGCCCGCGCCGAGCGCCGCAAGGGCGAGCAGCTTCGCCGCGACGGCGCGCCCGCGCGAGGGGACCGCCGTGAGGTTGGCGAGGCGCCCGGCAGCACGCTCTTCGTCCACGGCGAGCCCACAGACGATGGCGGACATGAGCGGCATGAGGGCGCCGAGGAACTGGACGTAGGCGTCCGCGCCCAGCGCCGGGTCCCATCGGGTAACGGAGAAGTACTCGCCGCAGGCAAGACCGGCTGCCAGGCCGCAGACGAGGTGCACCGCCGTGAGCGGGGAGCGCGCCAGGCGCAGGGCCTCGGAGAGCAGGGCCCGCGGGAGAGTCATGCGCGGCGTCGGGTCGGAGAGTCGTGTCATGGCCATCATCTCTCCTCGGAGCGCGCGAACCAGGCCGCGCCCGCCGCCGTGAGCGCGGCGAACGCGAGCGCGCAGACCGCAAGGCCCGCCAGTGTGAGCATGCCGTCCGCCGCGAGTGCCCCGCCGAGCGCCATGTCCGCCGCGAGTGGCTCGCCGCTCGGCAGCACGGGGATGAAGCTCGTGGGGATGACCATGCTCGCCGACGGCGGAAAGAGCTGCGGCAGCGGCACCAGCGACCAGGCGAAACCACCCACGAGCTGCGCGGCGAGCGGGCAGAAGATGCCCGCGAGCATGCCGAGCCGCGCCGTGAGGAAGAGCCCTGCGGGGATCATCCACGCCGCGGTCACCGTGTTGGCGAGCGCGCAGAGGAGCATCGTGAGCGTGCCCGCGGCCGTGAGGCCCTGCGAGGAGAACGCCGATCCCGCGAGGTAGATGCCGAAGACCACGAGGTTCGAGAGCGCGCAGAGCGCGAGGCACCAGAGCGCCTTGGCCCACCAGGCGCTCCTAAGCGGGAAGCCCAGGCCCAGAAGCCCCCGCATCCGCGTGCGCGCGTCCGCCCGCGCGACGCACGCCACCACGAGCGAGAGAGACACGGGCAGGAAGAGCGCGTACCAGTAGTTCCACGCGCTGAAGATCTGCACGCCCCGGTAGGGCATCGCGCCGAGCAGCGGCATCGGCAGCGCCATGAGCACGGCCAGGCGAACCGGTGCCGCGTGGCGCGACTTCAGGGCCTCGGCGCGCAGGCCCGCGAGCAGGCCGCCTTTCTCGCCCGTCATGCCGCCACCTCCCCGCGTGCTCGACGCCCCTCCCGGCAGACGCTCATGAAGAGTTCCTCGAGGTCCTGCCCGGGTCGAAGCGCATCCTCGTAGGCGAGGCGCCCCCCGTAGATGATGCCGATGGTGTCCGCCATCTGCTGCACCTCGGAGAGGATGTGGCTCGAGACGATCACCGTCGTACCCGCCGCCGCGAAGCCGCGGATCTGGTCGCGCAGCTCCTCGATGCCGATGGGGTCGAGGCCGTTGGTGGGCTCGTCGAGCACGAGCAGGCGTGGCCGGGCGATCAGCGCCAGCGCGAGCCCCAGGCGCTGCCGCATGCCCATCGAGAAGCGCCCGGCGCGCTTCTTCCCGGTGTCCGCGAGGTCCACGGCGGCGAGCACCTCATCTACGCGGCTCTCGGGAAGGCCCAGCAGCGTGGTGCGCACGCGCAGGTTCTCGCGCGCGGTGAGGTTGGGGTAGAGCGGCGCCTCCTCGATGAGGCTGCCGATTGCGTAGAGGTCCTCGCGGCGCCAGGCGTGCCCGGCAAAGAGGATCTCCCCGGCCGTCGGCCGCAGCATCCCGCAGATCATCTTGAGCGTTGTCGACTTGCCGGCGCCGTTGGGGCCGAGCAGCCCGTACACCTCGCCCTCGCGGATATGAAGGCTCACGTCGGCCACGGCGTCCTGCGCCTGGTCGCCGCGGCCGAAGCGCTTGGTGAGCCCGCGCGTCTCGAGCATGTAACCCATGGGTTCGTCCTTTCTCTTCCGGGCGCGCGGGCCGAGTCGCCGTGCCCGCGCGCCTTGCCTTTCGGTTTCACCATCCATGGTGGGGCGCGTTTCTAACGAAGCCGTAACGGCCGTTGGGCTCTTTTGGCGCCAGCCCTTCACGACCCGTACGCCACTCATGGTATGTTTATCGCGATAACAAGGACGGAGGTGCCCGTGGCACGCAATAAGTACCCGGAGGAGGCGGTCGAGAAGATTCTCGACGTTGCCGAGCGGCTCTTTGTGGAGCGCGGCTACGAGCACACCACGATGATCTGAAGAGCAATACGCTAAACCGAAAAAGGTAATCGAAGCCGCGCCTGTGGACTTATCGAGGGCCGAGATTCCTGCCCCATCCATCGGCACCCAGCGGAAGGTCGTCGACATCCTCGACCGCTTCGACACCCTAACGAAATCGCTCACCGACGGTAGGATAAACCCCCATGAATATATGAATTGACCTGCTGACTCCAATGAAGATTGGAGGGTAACTGCCAGGGGTGACGGCCCAGCGAGTGTTATTTTGCGAGCTATGCGCATTGAAAGCGACCTTTCGTGGTATAAACTACTTGCCGGAAGCCGCGGCTTTCAGAGTACGGCTTACGTGTACGTTTAACCTCCGTGGGCGACGGGGTGCCGCAAGGCGTAGAATATCGCCCACCTGTAGGGGCCTGCAGCGATGCGGGCCCCGCTTCGTATGAAGGGGGCGTAACCGATGAAGATCGTATCCATCTCCCAGGACTTCTTCGACCTCGTCGAGGGCGACCGCGAGCTCATGCTTAAGCACAATCGCCCCTGCATCGTGGTGGTGAGGCTGCGTTTCCGCGGGAAGCGCAGAGACTTCGCCGTGCCGCTGCGTTCCAACATCGCCCCTAACGTGCCCAAAGACCAGTACTTTGCGTTGCCACCCCGCCCCACGACGCGCCCCGGCTGCCGCCACGGCATCCACTACATCAAGATGTTCCCCATAACCAAGGCCTACCAGCGCCGCTTCAGGACCGAGGGCTCGGCCTACTACGAGACGCTCCAGCGCATCATCGATGGCAACACCAAGCGCATTGTCTCCGAGTGCCAGGCGTACCTCGACCGCTACGAGCGCGAGGGAAGGCCTTGCTTTGCCGTCGACATCGACCGCATCGTGGGGCTGCTGGAGGGCGAGAAGTAGGGCACCTCGGCTCAGTCTTGAGCCATGCGGAGCCGCTCCGCATTTTTGAACGCCGCGTGTGCGTTCCAAATACTTGAGAAACAAGCTGTGAAGTGCGGTGGCGCGCACGTGCCCGTGCATAGCCGTCACCATCAGCGTCTACGCGGCGTCGGCTTCAAGTGGAACTGGCGCCGCTGCTGTATATGGTTTGCCTTGCTGCAAATAGCGATCAATGCCCGCGATGTTTCTGCTTGCGCTTCAACTTTCGCTGCTCGAAGCGCGTCTCCGCCTCATCCGCGCGACGCTGAATTCTTGCTTGAGCCGACTCCCGCTTCATCGCTTCCCGCTGTGCCGCGAGCGTCTGTTGTGCCTTGGTGCTCACCGCGGGCCGTTTAAGGGCTTTCGCTGCCTCGCGGGCGCGCCGCTTGGGGTTCTTCGCGGGCTTGCTTGTTTCAGTGGCCTTGTCGCCGAAGAACGAGAGCTTCTCCCATTCGCTTGTAACGAATCGCAGGATCTCCTCATCGGACGGCTCCGCGCCGAAGACGATGCGGGCGACGCCGTACCTTCCGTCCTCGACATGCTCCGCCAGCCCGACCCAGAATTGACCGTCGTGATATACGGTCAGGGTGGACGACACGCTGATCTGCATGGTTGGTTCCTCCTTTATGTAGATGACCATGCAGAGAAGGGACAACCAAGGAGGCAGGTTACTGATGCGGACTAGCGCACGCCCACGACTACCCGACGGGGACTGTGTTTTCATCTCTGGTGGTTGGATTGTAGCACGTGCGAATGCGCCCGGCATCGCTGCTGACATGGCGCTACTGGGATTCGCTCCTTGATGCATCCTTGTGCACATTGCCTTCTCGGTTTCTAAACTTTAGAAATAATCGAGTTTCGAAACCGAGAAGGAGTGGATTATGGCTTGGGTAGACCGCAATACGTACCGACTCCACCGTGTTGGAGAGGCTGGCCGAGTACATGATGGACAACTCCGGCAACCTCAACTCGCCCAACAACATCGCCAACGTCCTCGACGCCAACAGGGTTCCCACCAACCACGTCACCGTCGGGCGCTATATCTCGTACCTCCGCGACGCTTTCGCCTTCTATGAGGCGAAGCGCTACGACATCAAGGGGAAGAAGTACATCACTAACCGAAGAGGACTCCTCACCGAATTCCCTTGAGATCGGTCGGCATTATCGAGCGTGGGCGTTCTCGTAGACTTCTTTGATCTCTTCCGGCAAATTGTCGGGAATCAGCGCCTTCACTCTATCCTCGTTGCCATCTTGGATCGCCTGCTCGTAGTACCAGCATTTGAACCTCAGCATATCCAGCGCACGGTTCATGTTCGCGATCTCCGACTCCATGTGGGCCTTTCGCTCCTCAAACATGGCCTTGCGCTTGGGATATGTCGATGGGCCCTCCGCGCACCATTCCATGAACAGTCGGATGTCCTTAATCTCCATTCCAGCCTTCTTCAGGCATTCGATGACCCGAAGCGCCTCGAGTTCCGTATCGCCGAATCGGCGAATGCCGGACGTCCGTTCCAATTCCGGGAACAATCCCTGCTTGTCGTAATAGCGCAGCGTGGAAACGGGCAGACCGAACATATCCGCCACCTGTCCGATTGTGTACATGGCCCCTCCGAATAAATCTCGAATTCATTCCTTGACCTAAAGTCAGGTTTAGGTATTACCTTCATTCTCGTCAATACAAATCGGTAGCGCAAGGGGTGGTCCGTAATGGGCAAAACGGTTTTCGCCGGCGGCGTGAACGGCGTAGGCGAAATCGCTGGGCATCCTGCTCTTGAGCAAGCGCGACAAATGGACATGGGAATCTAGGCGGGCCACTTGGCCGCGCGTAAGCAGATTCGTGTCCAGAACCATCGACGGGAGGAAATCGATCATGGCAATTAAGCAGACAGCGGGCAGGGATGCCCTGGGGGACTTTGCCCCCAAATTCGCACAGCTCAACGACGACATGCTGTTCGGCGAGGTGTGGAGCCGGGAGGGCGAGCTTTCCTTGCGCGACCGCAGCATAGTGACGGTGGTTGCCCTGATGGCGCAGGGGCTGACGGACTCCTCGTTCCAATATCATCTGATGTCCGCAAAGAACAACGGGGTGACCAGGGCTGAGATAGCGGAAATCATTACGCACGCGGCGTTTTACGCGGGATGGCCCAAGGCGTGGGCGGCCTTCCGCATGGCGAAGGAGGTCTGGGCGGATAGCGATGCCGCTGATGCAAGAGCCAAGCATCAAAACGAGATGGCCTTTCCCATCGGTGCCCCCAACGACGCATTTGCGAAGTACTTTATCGGGCAAAGCTACCTCGCGCCCCTTTCCACCGAGCAGGCCGGCGTCTACAACGTGACGTTCGAACCCGGCTGCCGCAACAACTGGCACATCCATCACGCCAAAAGCGGTGGCGGACAGATCCTCGTCTGCGTGGCTGGTCGAGGGCTTTACCAGGAATGGGGCAAACCGGCACAAGAGCTGTGCCCTGGCGATGTAGTAAATATTCCCGCGGGCGTAAAGCACTGGCACGGTGCGGCGCCCGACAGCTGGTTCTCCCATCTCGCAGTGGAGGTTCCGGGCGAGGAGGCCTCCAACGAGTGGTTGGAGCCCGTGGACGACGAGCAATACCTTAAAGCGACTGACAAGGAGGCTTAGGCATGGAGCAGTTGAAACTGACGCAGGAATGGGACAAGGTGTTCCCCAAAAACGACAAGGTTGAGCACAGCAAGGCGACCTTCCACAACCGCTACGGCATCACGCTGGCTGCCGACGTGTACGTGCCTAAGAACGCGGAAGGCAAGCTGCCCGCCATCGCCGTCAGCGGCCCGTTTGGCGCGGTGAAGGAGCAGTCCTCCGGTCTGTACGCGCAGAAAATGGCGGAGCTGGGCTTTTTCGCAATTGCCTTTGACCCGTCCTATACCGGCGAGAGCGGCGGTACGCCCCGCTATGTGGCATCCCCGGACATCAACACCGAGGACTTCTGCGCAGCGGTGGATTTCCTCTCCGTGCAGGAAAGCGTTGACCCGGAGCGTATCGGCATTATCGGTATCTGCGGTTGGGGCGGCATGGCAGTCAATGCGGCGGCCATCGACACCCGTATCAAAGCTACCGCGGCTATGACCATGTACGATATGACCCGCGTGACCGCAAACGGCTATTTTGACGCCGAGGATTCCGAGCAGGCGCGCTTTGAAAAGCGGAAAGCGTTGAACGTGCAGCGCACCGAGGACTATAAAAACGACGGCTATGCGCTGGCGGGCGGCGTGGTCGATCCGCTACCGGAGGACGCGCCGCAGTTTGTAGCGGACTATTACGCCTACTACAAAACTCCGCGAGGCTACCATCCCCGCAGCCTGAACTCCAACAGTGGTTGGAATGTGACGTCCTCGCTGTCGTTCCTGAATATGCCGATTTTGCAATACAGCAGTGAAATTCGCTCTGCGGTACTGCTGGTGCATGGCGAGAAGGCGCACTCCCGCTATTTCAGCGAAACCGCGTACGGCAAGCTGACTGGGGACAACAAGGAATTGCTCATTATCCCCGGCGCCAGCCATACCGACCTTTACGATCAGATGGACGTCATTCCGTTTAAAAAGCTGAAAGCGTTCTTTGAGGAGTATTTGAAATAAGACGCACCTTGCTTTTTACTTATTAACGGTCATGCATTTAGCGAGGACGGTTTGCGGCAAGACGCCTCGCCGCGCTACTAGTCGTCGGCCCGCGCCGCCGAGAACAAGGCACCCAAGTCTGCCTGGATCGCCTCTGCCTTGCTTCCAAGCTGCAGCGGAGCCGAATCGCCCGAGATGTTCACGCTCAGCAGGTGCTCATCCGGCAGCTTTGCGGTCATGCTCCAGAACGGGAGTGTAATGATGCCAGGGGTCATCTCGCCCACGCCGAGCTCCAGCAACAGCACGCGGCTACTACCGCGCTCGCGCACGAAGCGCTCGTATCGTTCGAGACTCTCGCGCCATACCGTGCCCAGCAAAAACGTGTCGTCTCGCACCCACGGCACAAGCTGCCAGCCGCAGTGCGGGCATCGGGGGACATCATCGCTGCGGATCTCGAAGCCCGCACTGCCCACGTGGTTGTAATGATTGGCGTGAAGGCGGCCGTTGGAAAGAAACTCATTTCCGTGGGGAAGAAACTTCTCGGTGAGTAAAGCTCATCGGAGCGGGGATAGAGCTTTGTCTGCGGGGTACGAAATGCTGGCTAGTGGTTGCGACGCCTTGTTGCGGAAATGCCAACTGCTGCAATTACGCCACCGGCAACACTCAGGGCGACAGCCATCGCGCCGTTGTCGCCCGTCGCGGGTAGGGCGGTCCTGGCTGGTTTAACCGCCGCTACTGCCTTAGTGGAAACGGGATTTGCCGCGGGCTTTTCTGCCTTGGGCTGCGGTGTGGGCTCGGGTTTGGTTTCCGGTTCGGGTTTGACCTCTGGGCTCGGCTTAACACTTGGATCGGGTTTGGAACCGCTCGTATCGGTTGCAATCAAGTGCACGTCGCTGTCGAAGACGTAACGGATGTAGTAATCGTGCCGCGTCTCGTGCATAATCCCCTGCCCGCTGTCGAAGTCACGGTCAACGTGTGTGCCAAGGCGGGTTGAGCTGGTGAGGTTCAGTCTGTAAGGGATTTGGTCGTCGGCGTAACTGCCTGTAAAGACCACGGTTGCTCTAACGTGATTGTCAATCATGGTCAGGGCAATAGAGACGCTGGCCTCTTTGGGGTTCTCGGTTTTTATAAGGCCTTCGGTATCGGTGTCGATCTTGAAGAGATGGACGGTGTCGTTAAGCCCGTAGATGAAGTCCTCGGGTTTGTCGGGGAAATCGTATACAAACGCCTCATTCTGGACCAACATGAAGGCAGGAGGGAGCTCCAGGTCATAGTTATGGTCGACAACGGTGGTAGCTGTGAGGCTGCCTTCTGCGTTGGCTTCGTCGCAGGTAATGGGTGCTGCGACATCGGTTTCGGGCATTTCTGTCGCCAGTGCTGCGCAGGGTAGCAAAAGCAGTCCTGCCACAAGAATGCTTACTCCGAAGGCGGCGACTCTGGCGCCTGCATGACGCTTGACGTTGCGGATAGACAGGCCAGTCCGTTTGTTATGGGTCTGCGGTGCAACATGCTGTCCATACATAAGACGCTCCTTGTTCGTAGGCCGGTTTCCGCGGATCTATATTGCGCCTGGCCGATGCGGCTAGGCTCTTTCACGCGAACGCTTATGCGAGCAGGGAGAAAGCTCAAGCTAATTTTCTCACAGTCGATACTTTGCGAGCAACGATTTGCTGTTCAATTCTCGGAGAGAGAATCAAGGTGGCCGAGGAGTTATCAGGCAATGAGATTGTGTCTAGAGAACACGAACGAGAGATGCGATCTACAGACGACTGAATAGCTCCATCCGTTTTGGTTACAACGAAATGTATGCCGCGCGCCTGCGGCATGAAGAAGGGAGATTCTTATGAATATCGTTGTATTGAGCGGTAGCCCGCGCAAGGGCGCCAATACCGACACCATGGTCGAGGCGTTTGCTGAGACCGCGCGTGAGGGTGGCCATACGGTCGAGGTCATCCGCGTTGCCAGTAAGAAAATCGCTGGTTGTCTGGGGTGTCAGTATTGCTTCGCCCACGAGGGCACTTGCGTGCAGAAGGATGACATGGCCAACGTGATCGAGTCGCTGAAAGACGCCGACATGGTTGTCTTCGCTTCGCCTATCTACTGGTTTGATATCACCGCGCAGGAGAAGGCCGCCATCGACCGCCTGTACGCCTTCGGTGCCACGGGCTTCCCGTTCACCAAGACGGCCCTTTTGCTCGATAGCCACAGCGAGGGCGTCTATGATGCGGCGATCGCTATGTACAAGTCAACCTGCGCGTACTGCAAGTGGGAGGACCAGGGCATTGTCACCGTTAGCGGTATGACCGAGCGCGACAGCATGGCATCGTCGCCCAAGTTGGAAGAGGTGCGAGAGCTCGCTCGCAAGCTGGCCTAAGGGCAAGAAGAACGCATGGCAATCGGTGTTGGTGGAAATGCTTGCTGTCCTTACCGAGAGGAATGCTGATTGCCATGCGTTGATGCTTCCGCGGACAATTCCGGCGTGCTAAAACGCCTTCTCGTTCAAGAATTCCCTGAACGCGGGAATGTCAAAGCCAACGAGACCACGCCCGCGCTCTCCGATGACGCCGTCCTCGAGGAGGCGGCGCTTGTATTGGCTTGCATAGTTGCTGGCGACGCCCATACGCTTGGCAATTTCTGAGACCCTGCTGGGGCCAGAATCGGGCAGCATCGCGAGTAAAAACTCAATGTCTTTATCGGAAAGCTCCCGATAGGTCGTTTCGAGAGAAGCCCGATGCCATGCTTCTCGAGTTGCCTGAAGATGCCATTCATGCACGTGCGCCAGTTGCCCTGGGCTTCTTGAACATATGTCCAATCGATGCCCACTGGACCAATTTGAACGCCGTTCATGCGCGCGTGAGACTGTGAAAGGTAGCTATCTGCCGCTTCTTTGGTTCGCTCGATAATATCTTCGAGCATGCCTGGCATGGCGGGAGACATTTGCTGCGATCCAGCCGTGTTCAAGCGCCGTTTTTGAAAGGAGCGAGAGAAGCGCCGTCTTACCCGTTCCTCTTGCGCCCGTAAAAATGGTCGACAGGTTGGGGCCTCCCGGGCCGTTGATAAAGCCACGGTTGATATCACGGAGGATGTGTTCGCGATTCGCTAGAAAGGGAGGGACGCTTCGGAACGTCGGGGTAAAGGGGCTCTTGCTGCACTGCATGGTAGCTCCTTTGCAAGTTTTGCTAATTTTTGCAACTTTTGCTAACTTTTGCGAGTTTTGCTAACGGCTTAGGACGGTGCGGGAAGCCCCCGTATCGTCGACATTTCCGAGGATGACCTCCGCAACGAGCGGGGCCCGGGGCGCGATATTGCTGCGCTCCGGGCCCCGCTGCTTTGTAAAACTATGGCGGTTCTGCCGTCGTCCTAATCAAACAAACTCGGCATGTCGTTTTCTTTCATGAGGGCACCGGCTGAGGGGAGGCTCTGCGCGGTGAACTTCTCGGCCGAGACGCCGGCGCCGAGGATCTCTTCGGTTGTGCCGACGGTGGTGACCGAGCGGCCCTTCTTGGCGGTAAAGGCCTGGACGCCCTGCGTGTTGGTAGTCGTCTTGGTCTTGAGCAACGACGTGTTGAAGTTCATCAAACGATAGTCGCTCGAGACCAGCGCGATGTCGCGATCTTCCTTGAGCACTTGGGCATACAGCAGCTTGCTGCCGCCGTAGATGGCGTTCTTGAGGCGCTTGCGGTTGGTCTTGGTGACGTATCCAGAAAGCGCGACGCGCACCACGCGGCCGTTCTCAAAGACGAACAGCACGTCGGCCTTGTAGTCCTCGGGGTCAATGACCCAGATGACGCTCTCGTCGGGTTCCATCTCAAGATCGGTCGGCAGGTACGAGCCCAGCTGGGCCGACTTGGTATCCTCAAACGCCGCGACCTTGCACTTGTACACCTGGCTCTTGTTGGTAAAGACCAGCAACTCGTGGGTGTTGGAGGACGGGAACTCGATAAAGGGTTTGTCGCCGTCCTTGTACTTGAGCGTGGCGGCCTTCTTGAGCACTCGGTCGGTCATCTTTTTGAGGTAGCCGTCGCGCGAGAGCATGATGGTAACCGGATACTCCTCGACCTCGGGCTCCAGGCTTACCTCGATGACCTCATGGGGCTCAATCCTGCCCGTGCGGCGCGGCATTACATATTTCTTGTTGACCGCTGCCAGCTCGTCGCTGATGACCTTCTTGATGTTCTCCTCGCTGGAAAGGATCTCCTCAAGCTCGGCGATCTCGCCCTCGAGCTTGGCGATATCCTTGGTGCGGTTGAGGATGTACTCTTCGTTAATGTTACGGAGCTTAAGTTCGGCGACAAACTCGGCCTGGGTCTCGTCGATGTCGAAACCATTCATAAGGTTGGGTACGACCTCGGCTTCGAGCTTGGTGCCGCGGATGATGGCGATGGCCTTGTCGATGTCGAGCAAGATCGCCTCGAGGCCGTGCAACAGGTGCAGGCGCTCGGACTTTTTGCCCAGGTCAAAGTTAATGCGGCGACGCGTGGACTCAATACGCCACTTGACCCACTCGTGCAGAATCTGGCGCACGCCCATAACGCGAGGGTAACCATCGACCAGCACGTTGAAGTTGCACGAGAACGAATCCTGCAGCGTGGTCGAGCGATAGAGCTTGGCCATGAGCTTGTCGGGGTCGACACCGCGCTTAAGGTCGATGGCGATGCGCAAGCCCGAGAGGTCGGTTTCGTCGCGGATGTCAGCGATCTCCTTGACCTTGCCCTCCTTGGAGAGCTTGACGATGCGCTCGATGATGACATCGGTCTTAGTGGTGTAGGGAATCTCGTAGACCTCGATGATGCGCTCTTCGGGAATCCAACGCCAGCGGGAGCGAATCTGGAAGCTGCCAAGTCCGGTCTCGATGATCTTCTCCATCTCCTCGCGGCGGTAGATAATTTCGCCGCCGGTCGAGAAGTCGGGCATGGGCATATATTCGAGCAGGTCGCAGTCGGGATCCTGCAGGTAGTGCATGGTGGCGGTGCAGACCTCGTTGAGGTTAAAGCCGCAGATATCGGACGCCATGGCGACGCCGATGCCCTTGTTGGCCGAGACAAGGATGTTGGGGAACGTGGTGGGCAGCAGGCGCGGCTCCTTCATGGCGCCGTCGTAGCTGTCAACGAAGTCGACCGGGTCCTTGTCGATGTCCTTGAAGATCTCGGCGCTGATGGGGGAGAGCTTGGCTTCGGTGTAACGCGAAGCGGCGTAGCTCAAGTCGCCCGAATAATACTTGCCAAAGTTGCCCTTCGACTCAACGAACGGTGCGAGCAACGCCTCGTTGCCGGTTGCCAGACGCACCATCGTCTCGTAGATCGCGGCATCGCCGTGCGGGTTGAGCTTCATGGTCTGACCCACGATGTTGGCGCTCTTCTGGCGCTCGCCCTTGAGCAGACCCATCTTGTACATGGTGTAGAGCAGCTTGCGGTGCGACGGCTTAAAGCCGTCGATCTCGGGGAACGCACGCGAGACGTTGACGCTCATGGCGTAGGGCATGTAGTTGACCTCGAGCGTCTGCGTGATCGGCTGATCGGTGACCTCTGAGTGCAGGCCGATGACGTTCTCGGCGTTGACCTGCTTTTTCTTTGGCTGGTTCTTCGTCTTCTTCTTTGCCACGATATCCTCTTGAACTTCTTATGGGCCGTCGTTATCGATTTGCTGCTACTGCAGGTCCAGCTGGTCCAGGTATTCCTTGCCGTGCTCGGAGATATGGCGCTTGCGGCCCGCCTCGTCGTTGCCCAGCAACAGATTGAACATGGTCTCCATCTTGGTGACGTCCTCGGGCTCCACCTTGATCAGGCGACGCGTCTCGGGGTTCATGGTGGTGAGCCACATCATGTCCGGGTCGTTCTCACCAAGACCCTTGGAGCGGTTGATGGAGCACTTTTGGTCGCCAATCTCCTTGAGGATGCCGTTCTTCTCGAGCTCGGTGTAGGCAAAGTAGGTCTTCTCTTTGCAGTTGATCTCGTAGAGCGGCGACTCGGCGATATACACGTAACCTTCGTCGATAAGCGTGGGCACCAGGCGGTAGAGCATGGTGAGCACGAGCGTGCGGATGTGATAACCGTCGACGTCGGCGTCCGTACAGATGATGACCTTGTTCCAGTTGAGGTTGTCCAGGTCAAAGGCACCAAGGTTCTTGATGCGCTTGTCCTTGATCTCCACGCCGCAGCCCAGCACGCGCATGAGGTCCATGATGATGTCGGACTTAAAGATGCGCGGATAGTCTTCCTTCAGGCAGTTGAGGATCTTACCGCGGACGGGCATAACGCCCTGGAACTCGGCATCGCGCGACGTGCGAATGGCGCCTGCTGCCGAGTCGCCCTCTACGATGTAGATCTCGCGGCGGCTCTTGTCCTTGGAGCGGCAGTCGATGAACTTCTGCACGCGGTTGGCCATGTCGGTCTTCTGCTGCAGGTTGGTCTTGATGCTCTGACGCGTCTTCTCGGCGTTCTCGCGCGAACGCTTGTTGATGAGCACCTGCTCCATGATCTTGTTGGCAGCGTCTTTGTTCTCGATTAGGTAGGTCGAGAGCCGCTCCTTAAAGAAGGCCGTCATAGCCTGCTGGATAAAGCGGTTGTTGATGGCCTTCTTAGTCTGGTTTTCATAGGACGTCTGGGTGGAGAAGCAGTTGGTCACCAGTACTAGGCAGTCCTGGACGTCTTGCCACTTAATGCCGCTCTCGTTTTTGTTGTATTTGCCCTGTTGCTTAATGTAGGCATCGATGGCGCTGGTCAGAGCGCTGCGGGCCGCCTTCTCGGGCGAGCCGCCATTCTCGAGCCACGATGAGTTGTGGTAGTACTCCTGCATCATGAAGGTGCGCGAGAAGCACATACACGCGGTGATCTTTACGTTGTAGTCGGGTAGGTCTTCGCGGTCGCGACCGCGACGGTCGGCCTCGATAAAAAAGGGCTCGGTGAGGTAGTCGGTACCGACCTTCTCGAGCACGTAGTCTTCGATGCCCTTGGGATAGCAAAAGTCCTCTTCGGAAAACTCGCCATCGTCACCTTCGATGCGCAGGCGGAAGGTCACGTTGGCGTTGACCACGGCTTGGCGGCGCATGGTCTCGCGATACCAGTCGTGGGGAATGCTGATCGAGGTAAAGACCTCAAGATCGGGGCGCCACTTGATGGTGGTGCCGGTGCGGTTCTCGTCGCTGGGCTCAATCTCGAGTGCCTTCTTTTTGGCACCGACGACCTTGCCCTTCTTAAAGTGCAGGGAGTACTTGTTGCCGTCGCGCCAAACCGTGACGTCCATGTACTCGGAAGCGTACTGAGTCGCGCAGGAGCCCAGGCCGTTGGTACCGAGCGAGAAGTCGTAGTCGCCGCCCTGGTTGTTGTTGTATTTGCCACCTGCGTAGAGCTCGCAAAAGACGAGCTCCCAGTTAAAGCGCTTCTCGGAGGGGTTCCAGTCGAGCGGGCAGCCACGGCCATTGTCCTCTACCTGGATAGAGCCATCGCGAAAGGCGGTAAGGGTGATGAGCTTGCCGTAGCCCTGGCGCGCCTCGTCAACGGCGTTGGACAGGATCTCGAAGGCGGCATGCGCGCAGCCGTCGAGCCCGTCCGAGCCAAAGATGACGGCGGGGCGCAGGCGTACGCGCTCCTCGTCCTTGAGCTGGCGGATACTGTCGTTACCATAGTTTGCGGTGTTTTTTGCCATACTCGCTCTCTCGGTGCTCCTTTGCTGCGTTTAAGTCATATAGATAGTCAAGGTAGCATAGCCCAGCCCACAGACGATTCCAACCAACACGAAATCCATCGAACAATCGTTCGAACTTAGGCTGAAAAGAGCTCACTCGCACAAAACCGAGTCGGTTTTGTGCGAGTAAGTTTGAAGACGGCCGAATGTGTCTTGCTGCGTTTGCGGTTGGATACGCTGTCGAAGACGTGTCGTGCGGATTGTTGGCGAAAAGACGCCGTGCCAAGCTCGAGGCAGAACTCAACTCCTCTGACGACATCTAATGCGTAATGGGCTGGCTCTGGGTATCCAGAACCAGCCCATTTGATGTTCGATGAGCCGAGTCGGCGTCTCTCACAAAAGTAACTAGGAGCTAGCGAGGCTTATCAGAATTGACCTCATCGGCGGTGTCTTTTTCGAGCGCCGTGCGGCGGGCGCTGTAGGCGATGAGGCCGGCGCCTGCCGCGGCGAGTGCTGCAGCGGCTGCCGTAAGGGGAGCATTGACATCGCCCGTGCCAGCGAGCGCGCCCGCTTTTCCGGAGCGCTTGTTATTGCCGTGGTCCTTGCCGCTGCCGGAGCTGCTTCCGCCGGAGACGTCGCCCTCGTCAGTACCGCCGCCACTCGAGCCACCATCGCCGTCTACCGTCATCGGGGCGTCGTGAAGTCCCGCCGTATCCGCGCTGTCGCATACGCCGACCTGCACTTCCGAGCGTTCGCATGCCGCATCGGACACGTGAAGCTCGTGCAGCACGGCACCCAGCGCTGAGTTTGCGCCCGGTCGAATTTCCTCGAGCGTTACGGGATCGAGTGCCACCAGGTCACGCGCCTTCGCATACAGCGTTACGCGTTTGCCCACTTCGTCGCTCCAGCTCTCGGGGATGGCGAAGCTCATGCGGAACTGTGCCGTGCAACCCGGTGCCAGCACGGCGTTGCCGTTGTCGGCAACCAGCGGGTGCGTCGCAAAACGTGTGCCCAGCGTCTCGACTGCGTACTTCACGTGTGCCATGTCGTTGGCCGAAGCATCCTCGGCAAGCTCCGGATCGTAGATCGAAGCCATGCGTGCGTTTGCTCCGAACCCGATGGATGCGCTGGAGAACGGCTGGCTGGAGCCCTCTCGGTACAGATCAATCGTGCCGGCGGTCAGCAAGGTGTTACCGTCGTTTCGCACCGTGACCATGAAGGATTCGCCTGCTGCTCCGGGCACCACCGCGCCCGAGGTAGCGACTGCGCCCGTCGGAGTGGCACACGCCACCAAGGGCACTTCGATGCCGTGTAGTTCTGCCTCGCTCTTCTCCGCGCTCACAATGTGCGTGGCGAGCGCGGAGAGCATGCCCCCCGACGTCAAAAATGTCGTTATCTGATCGATGGGATGGTCCAGCTCGCACATCACGAACGGCTCCGTGAACAGATCGCCTGCCAAGGTGCTGGCGAAGATGCGGAAGTGCTTGCCCATCACTGCTACCGGGTTGCCTTCTTCGTCGTAGGTTTGTCCCACCTTGCCATCGGTGTTCTCTACATAGAGCGCGCACCTGCCGTTGTTGCTTACGCTAAACGATGCCGGGCCACAGCCTGCGGCACCCACGGGCTGCGTTGCAAATGCCGATGCGCCTCGTGCCCAAGTAATATGCTGCAGCTGCTCGTTGACGGTAGCCAAAAAGCCCGTGTGCTGCGGCCACGGCACCGCGTGGGGCACTGTGGCATCTGGCGACATAACGCCCCAACCCGCGATGGACTGGCCGATCACGGCGTACGATGCGCAGCCACAACCGCTTACAGTCTCGTATGCAACGGGAACCACCATTTTGCCGTTGATATTCTCGGGCGCGCCCAGCTCGATGCTCGACGGTGCCTGCGGAAAGCGGAGGACCTGACGGAACGTGAGACTGTCGCCCAAATCATCCGACCACAGGGTAAAGCATTCCAGCGCAACCTCGGCCTCGCTACCGAGCGTCTTTTCTGCGGTGGCTCCGTGGCGGTGGAGGTAGGCGCCCGACAGACGTCCGTCGACCAGCGTCTTGCCCACCGTGATGCGTGGGCACTGCAGGCAATGGTAGCCATCCTCCTGAAGGCGGCCGCGCGAGATGCTGCGCCACGACGTGTGCGATATCACGCGAACTCCGTCGTTGCTTATGCGCAGGCGCACAACGGACAGTATGCCGGATGTGCTCGCCGTATCGAAAAGGGTGTTGTCACCGGCGGGGCGCTCGCCCGAGACCAGCAGCACGTAGGCGTCCTGGTTTCCCCTCCCGTCTGTATATTCCACCACGTCGAAGTCGTAATCGAATATGCCGGTGCGCTCCACGTCGCCCTCGCCAAACCCAAGGGGGAAGTCCACGGGCGTGGGAGCGGACCACGTGCCGTTCGTCTTTGTATGCACCACCAGGCGCGAACGACCATTCTCGCCGTAGCGCACCGAGGCGATACGGAATAGGCACTCCACGCCGGCAATCATCGTTAGCTTCATGTGGGCTTCGCTGAGCACGCCGGAAAACAGCACGTTGTCGCTCGAGGGTTTTATGCCGCCACGCTCGTCCTCCGACACGCCGGCAGAATTGGCGTTCGGGTCGGCAACGGTGTTCGTTGCCTGACCGATGTAGGTGTACTCATACATCGGCGCGGCGTTTTCGTCGTTCTCTATCAGTGCATGGACGAAATGCTCGATCTGTCCCGTGTCGTCGCTTTCTGCATCCGCCTCGAGCTCAATGCGCGTGACCGCTTGATCCCAATCGCGCACGACAGGCGCAGCGTTTACGGCAGTGGCCTTAACCTCGGCGCGTGCGAGCAGTTCGGCGTTGGTGACGATGGTGGCCGATGCGATAAATTGCGGCACGCCGCCTGCCTCGGCGTTGCCGGCCGTGCCGAAGCGGGCATCCAACGTGTAAGGCGTATCTCCACCCAATGCGAGCTCAGAGCGCTGGAGCACATACTGGTTGCCATTGTTCACCGACATATTCCACGAATCGAGGAGTGTGGGCCACGACCCCGACCAAGCCTTGGTGGTCCACTTGAACATGACGAACTGGAGTATCACATCGACATCGACGTCTGCACCTACGCACAGTCGCGGAAGCTGGTGTCCATCTGCCTTCTCATACCCAATGAACAGCGTGAGGGATGCGGCGCCGCGCACGGCAGACGAAGCGACGCCTGCAACGCCGGCGCCAAAGGTGACGGCAAGCCCGATCTGGATGGTGAACGAGCCCGAGGTGTTTGAATAGTCGAGCGAAATGTTTTTAAAAAACGCCGCGCCGCTGCCGTGTGTGTGGGCGCCCACGGCGAGCGCCAGTTTTGCCAGCACCCAGGGGTTGACGTTTAGGAAAAACGGCACCGGTCCCAAGGTGAACTGTTCGGTCCAGTTGAGGTCGGTTCTTACCTGGAAGAGGGCCTTAATATTGCCGTATGCGGGGTCGTTGTTGTTACCCCAGGTTTTGCCCACCCAATCGTAGGCGAGCGAGCCGTACAGCTGTGTGGCGATATCCATCGTGAACAGCAGCGTGCAATGGTGGCGAAGCAGCTTGGTGTTCCTTGGATCGGTGCCCGAACCGGCACTCATACTCTTGTACTGATTCCACTTCCCCTCCATTTCGTCGAGGTAGCGGTTTGCCTGCTTGGCGCCCGACTCACGCGGCGATTTCTTCCAGTATTCCGGATCCGGATTGCCCGAATCGTTCATGTAGCCGACCGGTTTGTATCCTCCGCCAAACAGCACGTATCCGGCAAACGAGAAATCGAACAAAATGGGGAACGAGGGCATCCAACACGTGAACTTATTGCCGCCGATGCCGGGAAACGCTGCCGGAAAATCAAACGGAGTGATCTCTTGGTCCATGGTAGTGGGAATGATGGTGGTCGAACCCGATTCTGCCTTTGCGGCCGGCGCGGTGACAACGGCCATGGGGGAGGAGAGTGTATAGGTTTTGCCCTGATAGTCGAGGACAAAACGCAGCTTGCATCCTTCTTCCAGAAGGCTCGACGCTGCATCGAGGAACGTGTCTTCGAGCGTGAACGTCGCCAGATTATTCGCGCCCGATGCGCTGGCCTTGACTTGGCCAATCTGCGTGACGGTTTCGGGTGAGCTGCTCGTGGCGGGCATTACCTTGTTGATGTGCAGCGTTGCCTGTCCACCCTGTGGCAGATGTGCCTGCACGGTAAAGGCGTGCGTGTTGGGTTGGTCGTTTGCCGTGTCGTCCTTCGGCAATGTCATGAACGTAGCGTCGGCGTACTGGATGTCCCATTCGTCGAACGTGAGCTGTCGAAAGTACGGCTTGCCGTCAGAAAGCGGACGCGTTGGCGCGGTTATGGCGGTGCCACCCTGGATACGCGCGAGGGGAATCTCGACATCGCGGTAGCCTGCCATGCTAATGGAGATGCCGCCGTTAAAGTCGTACGCGTCGAGAAGCGTTGTCTCGTCCACGTAGCCTTCCGAAAGCGGCGCGACCTCAAAGATGGCCGTGCCTTCGTCATCGGTCGTGGCGGTGAGCTGCTTGCCTGCGGCATAGCGCGATGTGAGCGTGACTTGGGCACCCGTGATGGGCGTATTCTTGTTGGCGACGTCGACTACGACCACACCAAACATGGTGCGCGAGAGCACCAAGACCTTGAAGGGATCATCTTCATCGGCGTATGCCTCGGTGGGGGCGAACGGCAGTATGAAGGCGTTTGCGCTTCCCGGCACGCGCGGCAACATAATGCTCGCCAGCGAGGACGCTCCGGCAACAAGTAACGAACGGCGATCAAGCATCTTTGGCTCCCATCCCGCAGGTATCGGTGGAAATAATCCAATTTTGCGAGAAGGCACCACGTGGCGGTAGTGCCATTCAAGGGTCAAAATGTCCAAATTAATCGAGCGAAGCGCCGGGTTCCGGAACACGTTCGATGCGCTTGGCGGCCCGGTCGCTAACGCAACATATGCGCGACCAGCTCGGCGCGAGTTCCGATACCAAGTTTGGCATACACTCCTGATAGGCGGTTTTTAACGGTGCCCGGCGACACACCCATATGGCGTGCGATTTCGGCGTTGGTCCAACCGCGGCAGGCGAGCATAGCCATGGTGAACTCCGTGGTCGTTAAATCGTCGGCCACGTCCTCGCCCGAATCGGGGTTGTGGATGCGCCGCCAGCCGTAGCTGAATCGATACGTAATCTCGATGATGCGTGCGAAATCGTCGGGGTATTGCGATTTTAGGCACGCCTCGATGAGTCCCTGCAAAAGGCCGTGGTGCTCGCCAATGAGCTCGATAAGGCCGTCGGGGCGCGCAATGTTCCAAGCAGCTCCGAAGTGCGTTTTTGCAGCGTCGATGTCCTTGAGGCTCATGCATGCCATGGAAGCTGCCAGGTGCAGGAACAGCTCCGAGATGGGATAGCTTCCCTGTTTCATGATCAGGGCATTTTCCGCCATGCCTAGGCTGCGGCCGTATTCGCCGCGCAGATACAAGGCGTGCGCCATCACGTAGCTGGCGAACAGGCGCAGACCTTCGGGCAGATGCGCCGCTAGTGGATAAAACTCTTCGGCAGAATACGGGGAGGGCAAGTGCAGCAGGACGCTCGCGGCCGAGGCGAACAGGATATGCGTGGCGTGGACGGCGGGTGACTCCTCGTCGGTTGGCATATCGAGGATGCCAGCAAGGCACCGGCGGGCGTCGGGGATACGGTTGAGCGACAGGCTGGCATATCCGCAGATAAAGCATGCGGAATAGCGCAGTGCGGGATCGGTGGCGTCAAGATAGGGGCGCGCCGTCTTGGCAGCGAGGGCGGCCTGTCCGCGAAAGTATAGAGCTTCTGCCGCGGCAATGGCGCGCGAATCGGGGTCGGAAATGCCTGCAACCGCAGCGTCAATCTGCCCCGGCACAAAGGCGGTGCACATCAACGGCATAGGAACGCGTGGGTAGCCATCGCAGTCCATCTTCCATCTCCCATCAGGTGGCAACTATGCAGCAATTGTACTCCTGTTGCTCGGGACTGGAATTTTTGGGTATTGCCTACGATTATGCCGAACGCATAAAGGAAGAGTCTATTGGCGATGCTCTCAAGGTGGCTACCGAAGCCAAGCTGACCTCGATATTAGGAAAAATTGCCACCCCTGCAAAAAGCTCTGTCGCAGTGATGGGAAACGCATCTTCTGGGCATTCCGGCGTCTCCAGCTAGCGCTGGACTGCTGCTGTCGCCTGCGCGTTGGCGAGCGGAGCGTGGGGACCGTCCGGCGACCAGCGGTGACGGGCGAGCCCTGCCGCGTGCGTGGGCCTCCATCGGCGTAGACCCATGACCCCTATGGCATCGGAGAAGTCCACCATCGCGTCCAGGACCTTACCGTCCGGCACGCCCAGCCTAGCGGCTCCCTTGAACCCAAGGTTGAAGGGGGGGGTGTTGTACAAGGCATATGGGGCCGAGTGGAAGTGGATCAAAAGAGCGTTACTTGACGTTTCATGCATAATGCCAACCGCCCCGCGATATCACGTTCGCAGCGCGCAGGGGCCGGAGAATCTTCGCGATGAGAGTTGACGTCTAATACCTTGCATCGTATAGTGTGTATAGCATAGTATATGACGAGAGGAGGTGTGCGGATGGAGGCACAGATGAAGCGCGGCTTCCTGGAGGCCTGCGTGCTCGCGGCCGTCTCCGGCGAGGAGTCCTACGGCTACCAGATCGTGAAGGACGTACCGGCGAGCATGGGGCTCACGGAGTCGACGCTCTACCCGCTGCTCAAGCGCCTGGAGAAGGCCGGGTGCATCACGGCGCGCTCCGCCGAGCACAACGGGCGGCTGCGCCGGTACTACCGCATCACGGACGACGGGCGAGCGCGCATCGAGGAGTTCCTGGCCGAGTGGCCGTCCGTACGGGAGATTTACGCATACGTTGAGGAGGCGCACCATGACGCGCGATGAGTTTCTGGGCCGGTTGGGCGAGCTGCTCGCCTGTCTGCCGGCCGAGCAGGTGGAGGAGACCAAGGCGTTCTATGCGGAGGCCATCGCCGACCGCATGGAGGACGGTATGAGCGAGGAGGAGGCCGTGGCCGCCATGGGCACGCCCGGCGAGGTGGCGGAGGCCACGCTCGACGACCTGCCCGCCGTGCCGCGCGCGATCGCGAGGACGCGCCGGCGCAGCACCGCGCTGCTGTGGGTGCTGGCCATCGTGGGCTCCCCGGTGTGGGTGCCGCTGCTCGCCGCCTTCGCCGCCGTGGCCGTCACGGTCTATATCTGCATCTGGGTGCTGGCGCTCTGCGTGTGGATCGTCGCGGTGGCACTCGGGGGCGTGGGCGTAGTTGGGCTCCTGCTTGCCGTAAGCGGCGTCATCATCGGCCACTTCCCGTACGCCCTCGCCTCGGCGGGCGTGGGGCTCGGCCTCGTCGGCGTGGCGCTCTTCGTTGGTGCTGGCGCTTGGGCCGCCTCAAAACAAATTGCGCGCCTCTCGGCGCTCTGGGCGAGGAAGGCCGCCTCGCCCTTCTGGAAGGGTAAGGGCGAGAAGGGCGGCGCTGCCGCGCATCTCGCGGCGTAGAAAGGAGTGAGTACCATGACCAGTGCGAAGAAGATCTACCTCGCCGTGGCGGGCGGGCTCGTTGCCGCGGGTGTTGTCCTCGCGGGCATTGGCTTTATCGCTTCGGGTTTCGACCCGGCCGTGTTCACAACCCAAGTCGACACGCGCTACAGCACCATCGTGCTCGGCGGCGTCGAGGTGGACGACCCGATGGGCCTCCCCCTCATCGAGCAGCTCGCCAATCTGGGCGAGATCGACACCTCCGGCATCACCGCGTCCGAGTCCCCTGCTGCTCCGGAGGCGCCCACCGCTCCCTAAGCATAGCGCGCCCGGCGCCAGCCCGGGCGGGGCGAGCGGCAGTGACGAGCGCGCCTCGCGGACCCGGTTCTCGATCTCGCGCGGCGTGGACCTCGCGAGCCTGCGCGGGCGGCTACTGCGGTCGGACATGGGCTCTCCGGACCTGCTGCGGCGCAGCCACTTGCTCGCCGTCTGGCGGCTGACGCCCATCTGACGCGCGGTCTCGGCGACGCCGAGGCCGGACTCTATGCGCGAGACGAGCGTCTCGCGCCCCCTCGGGGTGAGCCTTGCGTTAGGATGTTGCTCCATGGGAGGGCTCCTCTGCTGTTCGTCTAGACAACTCACAGCATGTGGGAGCCCTCCCTATTTGTCACTACCCGGGTGTAAACAACCTATTGGCACAGAACAGCTAGAACAACCGATGCCGCCTCACTGCGCCGAGAAACCCCCGGCGCCGTGAGGCGGGCGGCGGAGTGAGCCAACAGCAAAGCCATGCCGCTATTAGTAGCCTGTCGCCAGCAATCTGCAAGTCACTAGCACCCCACAGCCGTGCCGGCAGCATCCCTTGGTCGCCATATCAGCCGCACGGTATAATCTATCCATCGATATATTGGTTGAACCATGGTGTCTCTGCTGTGACCATAAACTTCCGCAAGACGCTAGGACCTTGTTCTAAGGAGATCTGGTGGAGAAAGGTCAAGAGAACCCACCACAAGACCAGGCGCTTGCCCATAGAGTCAGGTGGGCTGACCTCGACAGCGTATTCGAGCACATGGGCGACAATGCTAGCGTTGGAGAGGCAAGTAACGGCATCCACCTCATAAATGACCGGGAGCACGTCGCCGTGCGCCAGGACCACGAGGTTCGCATCCCCAATGAATACCTGCAGGAATCATACGTCGGACAGCGCGACAGCGACCTGAGAAAAGCAAGGGAGATGCTCCTTCAGGCCAAGCAGGAGCGCCCTTCCTACAAACCTGACATCCTTTTAGGTCTTGCGACAACGTTCCTGGGCTGGTTTCTCGGGGGTTTGTCGTCATCTGTCAATCTCGCATCTTTGCCCGGTATCTTGATGCTCTGCGTAGCACCGTGTGGCGCAGTAGGACTCTTTGTCGCTTTTATCTTTATCCGAAAAGAAGAGAAGCAGGGCAAATCTGATCTGGCCGAGCGCGTCCTAGAACACCTGGCGGATCCCGATGACAAGGAGACCAAGACCGATGAACATTAATGATACGAGCACGCAGCTGCTCTTTACCACGGTCCCCATCGTGGGCATTACTACCGAAGGCACGGGCGTCTCGGGTACAGGATTCTTCTTTTCCTATGACCTTGAAGACGGGCGAAAAGTGCCCCTGCTCATTACCAACCACCATGTCCTCAAGGATGTGATTCAGGGTCGCTTCGTCATCAATCTAGCCGAAGGTGACGCCCCGTCACGCGAGACCATCAGCGTGAACTTCGACAAGTCATTCATCGAGGGGAAGAAGCTCGGAGAGCTCGACTTGGTTGCGATGCCGGTGGCCCCTGTTCTCAGCATGCTTGAAGAAAACGGGAAGAGGCCCTTCTACCGATCCATCGACTCTGGACTCATCCCGAAGAAGAGTGTGCTGGACAATTTGGCGGCGCTCGAGCAAATCACCTTTATCGGATACCCCAGCGGGCTCTATGACGACTACAACAAGACCCCCCTCATCAGGCAAGGCTGGACTTCCACGCCCGCTTGGAACGACTACAAGGGTAAGCGCGAGTTCCTCGTTGACGCATCTGTATTCGAGGGCTCCAGCGGCAGTCCCGCCTTCATCCTCAACCAGGGCAGCTATCCCACGACCGACGGAATTGCCATCGGCTCCAGGCTGCTGTTCATGGGCGTAATCACTCAGACGATTACGAAGGAGAAGAGTGAGCACCTCGATTTAGGTACAGTCATCAGAAGCGACGCGATGCTCGACAAGCTCAAACCTTTCGTGGAAGGTCTACTGTAGCTAAGAGCACCGTCAAAAGCAGTGACGCCCCTTTGCTCCTTTCCCTAGGATGAGGTGACTGAGCTCGGCATGCTGGTTGACATCTGGTTCCCCAACGGCTCATAGTACAGACACATGGAAAGCCTTCGGGTTTTGTAAGGGCGGGACCCACTGGGCCTCGTTCTAGTTTTACTGTTCGGTTAACGCTGCAGATCGTTTTGGAAGGCTTACGAGCATGGTGGTTCCGTTCTCGGAATTTGCTTCGACCTCTACCGTGCCACCGTGAAGCGCTGCAATCTCCCAAACAAGCGCTAGCCCGAGTCCTGCGCCGCCGTATGCCCTGCTGCGGGATTTATCCAGGCGAAAGAACGGTTGGAAGATGCTCTCACGGTACTGCTTGGGTATTCCCGGGCCCTGGTCCTCGACTCGCAGGAACACGTGGCTGTCGTTGTCGCAGATGGAGACGGTAACGCTCGAGTCGGCGCGGCTATAGCGGATGGCGTTTTCGACCAGGTTGAACACCAGCCGATAGAGGAGCGCATCGTTCCCGATTACTAAAGCGTCTCCAGCACAATTGAGGGCTATGCCCTTATTTTCGGCAAGTGGCGCAAGGTCGGTGAGGACCTCTTCGGACAAGGGACCGAGTTCAACATCGTCCTCGCAAGGAACGCTGCGGAGCTCACTCATCTCGAGTAATACCTTGGTCATTCGAGACATGCGCTCGGTTTGTTCTTGTAGCAGGCCGAGCAGCTCGGCTGTTTCGGGTTGCAAACCGGAGTGCTCAGAGATGAATAGTTCAATCTGTGCTTGCATAAGGGCGAGCGGGGTGCGCAGCTCGTGTGCGGCGTTGCCGGTAAACTGACGCTGCGCAGAGAACCCTTCGCCAAGACGGGCGATCATGTCGTTGAAAGAGGCGCTGCATCGCTGTAGCTCGGTGGGCACATCTTCACTGAGTCTGATTTCGCTTAGGTTGTCAGGCTGCACGCGCTCTACCTGGGCGGCAAAAGCCCGTAGCGGTTTGAGTGCACGGCCGCTCACAAAGTATGCCAGCGCGCCGCCAAGGAGTGTGACTCCAGCCGTGATGTACCAGGTTGTCGTGCCAAAAGACTCCTGTGCGTCGTTTACGACGATCGTGACCTTGTCATCGGGGGTCGCTTTCGTTGGGTCGAACGCCTGGGGCGAATCTTCGCCGGTCGCGTTAAGGGCCGAGATGTCACTGCCGATGGCATCCATGTAGCGCATGCCCGTATAGCCAACCAGGCAGTTTGTCAGCACGCATGCTGCACACGTGAGCAGTGCCGTCATAATCGTTATGCGCCATTGCAGCGAAAACCTTTTCATTCGCTATCCTCCATAACGTAGCCCTCTCCAATCCGATTGCGAATCGGGTCGTACCCCAAAGCGATGCGTAGCTTTTTGCGGAGTGACGAGATGTGAACGCGGATTGCGTTGCTAAAGCTGTTCACGCTGCTATCCCAAACGTGCTCGATAAGCTCCTCTTGACTTACCGGACGCCCCTGATTAAGCATCAGGTATTCCAAGATTCCCGTTTCCTTGCGCGTAAGAGATAAAGCCTCGCTGTCCACGGAAGCGATGCGCGCCTTGGTGTCAAAGCGGAGCTTTCCGCAGGTTAATACTATGTCGCTTTGTGCAAAGCGCCTGAGGGTAAGGCTGCGGATCCTTGCCGCAAGCTCGTCAAGATGAAACGGCTTGGTAAGGTAATCGTTGGCGCCGGCATCGAGTCCGGCGACCTTGTCGGCGACCTCGCCGCGTGCGGACAGAATCAGTACCTTGGTCTCGCAGTCGGTTTTCCTAAGTTCCCTGAGCACGGTCATGCCATCGATACGGGGAAGGTTGAGGTCGAGTACCACGAGGTCAAAGACTTCGACGCCCAGCAGGTCGAGCGCCTCCTGTCCGTCGTGGCAGCAGTCGACGCTGTACGCCAAGTTTCGCAAGCTGCGCGCGATTGCATCGCACAGCGCTCGCTCGTCTTCGACGATCAAAATACGCATAACAGTCTCCTTGCACATTCCAAATCGCGCTTAACACGGATTTTATAGTCGATATGGTCCAATGGTCGCGTAACGAAAGGAGTGGTCAGGTTGTTCAAAGCGGTAAAGCCCGTGGTACAGGTCGCTTTGTTGATCGTCGGAATTGCCATGGTGTGCTTTGGTGTTATGCGTGGCGAGGCGGATGCCGTGCTGGCCAAAGCGATTAGGCTGTGCTTGGAGTGTATCGGAATTGGATAAAAGAGAAAACACTGCGTCGCATGTTTTGGCCCGATTTCGCGGATTCATTCAGGCGGCGACGACGCTGGTCACCAACATTCACCTGCCAAACTTTGCCAAAGGCGGCATCTATCAGGGCGCGGGAAAAACAGTCTGCGTACCTGGACTTAATTGCTATTCGTGCCCCGCGGCATCGGGTGCGTGCCCCATCGGGTCGTTCCAGTCGGTGGTAGGTTCATCCAAGTTCAACTTTTCTTACTATGTTACCGGTACGCTCATTTTGCTCGGCGTGCTGCTGGGACGCTTTGTATGCGGCTTTCTGTGCCCGTTTGGCTGGCTGCAGGAGCTGCTTCATAAGATTCCCGGCAAAAAGTTCTCCACGAAAAAGCTCAAGCCGCTCACGTACATCAAGTACGTCGTGCTGCTGTTTGCCGTGGTGCTGCTGCCCGTCTTGGTGGTTAACGACGTGGGCATGGGCGACCCGTTCTTTTGTAAGTACATCTGTCCACAGGGTGTGCTCGAGGGCGCCATTCCGCTGGCCATTGCCAACGCCGGCATTCGATCTGCGCTGGGGCAGCTCTTTACCTGGAAACTTGCCGTTCTCATTGCCGTGGTAGTGCTGAGCGTTTTGTTCTATCGCCCCTTCTGCAAATGGATTTGTCCACTTGGCGCATTCTATGCGCTCATGAATAGGGTGTCCCTACTGGGGATTCGGGTTGACGCATGCAAATGTGTCTCGTGCGGCAAGTGTTCAAGGGTTTGTCAGATGGACGTTGATGTGGTCCGCGCGCCCAATCATGCCGAATGTATCCGGTGCGGAAAGTGCATCGGGGCCTGTCCCGTCGATGCCATCAGCTATCGCTATGGCCTGGATGTGTCGGCGGAAAAGCTTCCCTTGACCGCCGATAAAAAGTAAACAAGCTTCGACAAAACGGAGGAATGACTATGAAGCTTTCTAAGATTGCGGCCCTGTTTATGGTGTCGGTATTGGCCTTGTGCCTTGTGGCATGTTCGGCGCCCGGTGGCAATGTGAGCGAATCTGCGAGCTCCGATCCTAAGATCGCAGAACTCACTGCGCAGAAGCCGGCCAATGCCGACGAGGCCGCCGAGCTGTATGCGAAGCTCATGCAGAAGGAGAACGAGATCTTTTCGAGTGATAACGCGCTGTGGGAAAAGGTATTCAATGCGGCAAATAAAGACTCGACAATGATTGAGGACGGCAGCAATTACGGCGATTTCTTGCTCAAGACCATCGACGGCGCCAAGGATGAGTTTACGGCGGATGAGCTTAAGACGCTCAAGGCCGGTGCGCAGCAGATCAAGGAAATCGAGGACAAGCTCGAGAGCTTGGAGAAGGAGTTCCCCGGCTGTGGAAGCACGCCGAGCGCAGGCGAGAGCGTCGACGCTTCGACCGCTGGCATGACGGCTGGTGCCAATGCTTCGAGCGAGGCGACGAAGTTCCCCAGCTTTACGGGCAAGGACCTGGACGGCAACGACGTGAGCAGCGACGAGCTGTTCTCTAAGAACAAGGTCACCGTCATGAACTTCTGGTTCACCACTTGCAAGCCGTGCGTGGGTGAGTTGGGCGACCTTGAGGACCTGAATAAGGAGCTTGCCAAGAAGGGCGGCCAGGTCGTGGGCGTCAATTCCTTTACGCTCGATGGCAACAAGGGCGAGATTGCAGATGCCAAGGACGTGCTGAGCAAGAAGGGCGTGACGTATAAGAACATCTGGTTCAAGTCGGATAGCGAGGCCGGTAAGTTCACGTCAAATCTGTTCTCGTTCCCGACAACGTATGTCATCGATCAGAATGGCAACATCGTAGGGGATCCAATCGTGGGAGCCATCAGCTCCGCCGAGCAGCGAGCAGCACTCAACAAGCTTATCGACCAGGCGATTGCGAATAGCGAGCAGTAAAAAACGCGTAAAGCGTAGCGAGGATCGTGCGCCGCTGTGCGAAGTAGTCCGCTGCTTTTCAAGATAAGCTCCACCATATAGAGGCCCCACTTGGGGCCTCTTCTTTTGGGCGCCATCCCGTTCGTTTTTTGATGCGGTTCCCTACATTCCTCACTGGCTCCGGCAAAAATGGGGATAGAGTAGGACAAACGCGTCGAATACGAACGGCGGGGGAGAGCGGGCGAGTGTGCCCGCGTGGGAGAGGTTGCCGTCCATGTTGGAGCTCAAAGGTATTTGCAAAAGATACGTTACGCAGTCGTTTACGCAGGTGGCGCTCGACAGCGTAAGCCTGTCTTTTCGCGATAACGAGTTCGTGGCCATTCTGGGTCCCTCGGGCTCGGGTAAAACCACGATGCTCAACGTTATCGGTGGGCTCGATCATTTCGATTCCGGCGACCTGCTGATCGACGGTATTTCGACCAAGGACTTTCACGATCGCGATTGGGACGCCTATCGTAACAACCGCATTGGCTTTGTGTTCCAGAGCTATAACCTTATCCCACATCAGACCATTTTGGAAAACGTGGAGCTGGCGCTCACGCTCACGGGCGTGGGGCATGCCGAGCGCCGCCAACGTGCGCGCGAGGCGTTGGAGAAAGTCGGCCTGGGCGAGCACGTTAACAAGCGCCCGAGCCAGCTTTCGGGCGGGCAGATGCAGCGCGTGGCCATCGCCCGCGCCCTGATTAACGATCCCGAGATCGTGCTGGCAGACGAGCCGACCGGCGCCTTGGATTCCACAACGTCCGTGCAGGTCATGGATCTGCTCAAGGACGTTGCACGCGACCGTCTGGTTATTATGGTCACGCACAATCCCGAGCTGGCGTACCAGTACGCCACGCGCATCGTCAACCTGGCAGACGGTAAGATCACCGACGATTCCGATCCTTTCGATGTCGCCGACGCCACGCGTCGCGAGGCTAAGCCTACGCGCAAAACCCCGATGAGCTTTGTGACGGCGCTGGGGCTTTCTGCCCGCAACCTTATGACCAAGAAGGGCCGTACGGCCATGACGGCCTTTGCGGGGTCGATTGGCATTATCGGCATCGCGGCGATTCTTGCGCTGTCCAACGGCGTAAACGGCTACATCAAAAAGGTCGAGGAGGATACGCTCTCGAGTTACCCGCTTACGATCTCCAAGCAGGACTACGACCTGTCATCCATGATGGGCGGGCAGGGGGCTGCGGATGATGGCTCGCCTGGAAACGTGGATTCGTCCGACGACAGCGCCGACGGCAAAGCTCAGGGAACCGATAAGATTCCCGTGGTCACGGCCGTAAAGGATATGTTTGCGAGCGTTAAGTCCAATGACATGACGAGCTTTAAGGCATGGCTCGATGCCGGTGGCGACGGCATCGATAAAGAAGTCAACGCCATTCAGTACGGCTACGGTGTATCGCCGGTTGTCTATCGTGCCGGCAAGGGCGACGAGAAGCCCGTCCGGCTTGTTCCCAACGCTATGACCGAGGCCATGAGCGGAGGCGCAAGTTCGGCGGCAACGGTGAGCATGGAATCCATGGGAACCTCGGTCTTTAACGAGATGATTGACGACCAGAGCCTGCTCGACAGCCAGTACGATGTCGTCGCCGGTCATTGGCCCACGTCTGCCAACGAAGCCGTGATGGTGCTTTCGAGCCGCGGTACGGTGGGCGACTACACGCTCTATAGCATCGGTGCGCTGGATATCGATGAGCTCAACGACCTGGTTAACAGTGCTATGACGGCTGACGGCAAGATTGAGACGCCCGAGTCCGGCACCGACTTTACCTACGACGATGCGCTGTCCACGACGTTTAAGGTGTTGTCGCCGGCCGATGCCTATCGTAAAAACGAAGAGACCGGCATGTGGGCTGACATGTCTGGCGACGCCGACTTTATGGCTGCCAAGGTTGCCGACGGTATCGACGTGCACATTGTGGGCGTGGTGCGACCTAACGAGACGGCCAATGCGAGCGCGTTGTCTCCGGGCATTGCCTATACGCATGCGCTGACTCGCCGGCTTATGGAGCGCGCCGCCGATTCGCAGATTGTGCAAGAGCAGCTTGCGCATCCCGAGACGGATGTCTTTACGGGCAAGTCTTTCGATGAACTGCAGGGCGAGGCCAAGCAAGGCGTGGATCTGGGCAGCATGTTTAGTGTGGACGAGGCGGCGCTCAAGAGCGCGTTCTCGTTCGATGCGTCTGCGCTCTCGGGTGTTGCCGGCGGTATGGACCTGTCGGGTCTTGATTTGTCCGGGCTGGATATTGACCTTTCGGGCGTTGGTAAGGACATCGACTTCAGCGACATCATGGCCAAAGCGCCGGCCCCAGATTTCTCGGGTATCTTTGACGGTCTGGAACTCACGCCCGAGCAAATGCAGCAGGTGGGAACGCTAGCCAACCAGCTGTTTGAGGGCTTTTTGCAGTCTGATCAGTTTAAGGCGCTGACACCCGATGATCTTAAGGACGCGTCAAAGCTTGCCGTCGCGTTCTCGGCGTATCTTGAGAATGATGCGGCAGCCCAGCAAATCCTGGCCCAGCTCAAAGCGCTCGGCGGCGATGCCCTGGCCGAGCGCCTGCAGCAGGCGATGACCGACTATGTGCAAAAGCAGCTGGCTCCGTATCTGCAACAGGCAATGGACCAGGTGACCAAGACAATCAGCGACCAGATAGCGACAACGGTATCGTCCCAGCTTAAAGCAGGCGCAGCAGGGCTCATGGGCCAGATGACGACGCGGATGTCGTCGAGTTTTGCTAGCCTGGCGAGCGCCATGCGCGTGGATGCGAGTGCCTTTGCTCATGCCATTCACTTCAACATGGACGCCGAGGACCTGAGCTCGCTCATGATGAGCTATGCCAAGGCGTCGAAGCTCACCTACGATAACAATCTGACCACACTGGGCTATGCGGACGAGGCCGACCCCATCTCGGTCAAGATTTTCCCGCGCGACTTTGAGGCCAAGGAGCGCGTACTCGATCACATCGATGCGTACAACAAGCAGGTCAAAGCCGCTGGCCATGATGAGCAGGCAATTTCGTACACCGACTACATGGGCATCATCATGGGCTCGGTGACCGACATCGTGAACACCATCAGCTTGGTGCTCATCGCATTCGTGAGTATCAGCCTGGTGGTGAGCTCCATCATGATCGGCATCATCACCTACATCAGCGTGCTGGAACGCAAAAAGGAGATTGGCATCCTGCGTGCGATCGGCGCGTCGAAGCGCAACGTGGCCAACGTATTCAATGCCGAGACCTTTATCGAGGGCCTCATCGCCGGCGTCTTTGCCATTATTGTCGTGGTGCTCGTGAGTTTTCCGGTTAATACCTGGGCGCTTGCTGCCAAACAGGTACCCAATCTGATGAGCCTGCCCGTGCGGGATGCGCTGGTGCTCATCGCGATTTCGGTGCTGTTGACGGTCGTTGCCGGCCTGCTGCCTGCCCGCAGCGCATCCAAGAAGGACCCCGTCGAAGCCCTGCGCTCCGAATAATGTGACAAAGGGACAGTTCCTTTGTCACGTTCGTTGATATGAGAGAAGAGTAGATGATTCTATCGTTGGCCCCTATGGAGGGGATTACCGGGCATGTGTTCCGTCGCGTGCATGCGGAGTGCTTCGGTGCGCTCGATTGCTATTACACGCCGTTTTTGCCGCCGCCGCGGGTGGGAAATCGCTTTGGCGGCAAGGCGTTTAAGGAGATCGATCCTGCCAATAACCAGGGGCTCAACGTAGTGCCCCAGCTCATGTCCAAGAACGCGGACGAGTTTGTGTGGGCGGCACAGGTGCTCGCCGACATGGGCTACCGCGAGGTCAATCTCAACTTGGGTTGCCCTTCGGGAACGGTTGTCGCCAAGGGCAAGGGCTCGGGTTTCTTGCGCAATCTCGACGAGCTCGAGGCGTTCTTAAGCGATGTGTGCGAGCGGTCGCCGTTGCCGGTATCGGTAAAGACCAGGCTGGGGTTGGAACGCGATGACGAGTATGAACGTGTGCTCGATCTGTATTGCCGCATGCCGTTGGCAGAGCTGATTGTGCACCCGCGCGTACAGAAGGACCGTTATACGGGCTCGCCGCGCAAGGAGTTTTACGGCGAGACGCTGGAGCGTGCGCCGTTTCCGGTGGCCTATAACGGCGACATTTTCGATCTTGAGGATATGGACGCGCTGGCGGAGGCCTATCCCGACACGCGCCATGTAATGCTAGGGCGTGGCCTGCTCGCGAACCCCGCGCTGGCTCGCATGGTTAAGGGCGGTCCTGCTGCCACGGCAACCGAACTGCAGCGTTTCCACGACACTCTGTTTGCGGTCTATGCAGAAGAGATTGGCGGCAACGCGGTCTTTCGTATGAAGGAGTGGTGGTTCTACGCCAAGTGCGCTTTCGCCGACCCCGCTACCGTTCACAAGCTCGTACGTAAGACCAAAAAAGTCGACGAATACCGCGCCGCCGTCGAGCGCGTCTTTCGCGAGCAGCCACTCGCACCCATAGCCTGCTTCCACGGTTAGTTAGTCATCGGGGACGTTCTTTAACGACTAGTCATTTATGAGTGTCCCCAATGACTAGCTATAAAAGCTGTACGCCAGCATCGAAAGATGTCGAAAGATGTCGACTTTGGATGCTGGCGTATATGTTTGGGTCGGCGGGGAGTTGAGTCTAGGCAATCATTGCATCGAGCGTGATGAGCTCCCTGAGTCGCTCCGTGCGTGTTTGCCCATGGCGCTTTGCTTTTGCGTCAAAGGCTTCAAGGACCGATTCGCCCACACGTGCTGATAAAACGACGCTCGGCTCATCAGAGATTGGTGGCCTTCCCAACTTGATGGTGCGACCTTTCGGCCACTCATCTTTTTCGTAGGCTTCCGCGGTTTTCTCCAACTCTCCAGGGGCAAATCCCATCATCTTTTCGAGCTGCTTAGCGTCCATAGCGCCTCCTATCGATCGGCATATTGTCGAGCACAGGTCAACGGATACTCTTTTTGTATATAGTTTTGTAGACAAAAATACAAACAGTTTATCAGGCTAATTAGCTTGTTTTGACCCGCGTGTTCGATAGGAAATGAGCATTGACGGCTTCGATGCTCCTTTGCTTTTCAGCCTGAAATTTGGATGCTCATTGAACTTCCGGAGGGGAGCGCTTTATTAAGCTATCGAGATTCTGGGCAGGAGCTCTCACTGGTCTTCGATAATGGGACCAGCTAAATTCGCGACACAGTGTGTCGCGAATGGGAGTAGTCGTTAGGTGTCCTTCAATGGCTAGTCATATAAGAACGTCCAAGTGCCGGATTTTGTCATTTAGTGTCGTCCTCAGCGGCTATTCTGGAGGGTCGTGGTCAAAAAAGGGCAAATATGAGTACTGTTGCCATTATAGTTGCATTTATTTTGCTATAAATGGTAGCTCCTGATGAGATTTGTTCCCATTCGGAGCTACTTTTATTGAACATATGAGGAGAAATAGCGTCGTCTGCGGACGTATGGAACGTTGAATAGTTCCTGAAGTGATCAAAATCGCTGCTACTAAACAGGTAGCAGTACTCATATTTGCCCTTTTTTGACCACAGCCCTCTCGGAAACCCTTTCCAGAGGCATCAAACAGCCATAATCCAAAGGTCGCCTCAAACAATTAGCCGGTTAAGAGCGTCCATGACTACCCGCAAAAGCTGTACACCAGCATCCAAAGATGTCGAAAAATGTCGACTTTGGATGCTGGTGTACATGTTTAGGCCGTATGGGGTGGGGCCTTGGGCGGACGGGATGCGCATGCTAGAGCAGGTTCTTCTGTACCCATGCGATGATGTCGCTCGACTCGTAGAGTGGCTTGCCGTCGATGAATAGGCAGGGAACCTGGCGCTTTCCGCCGGCGGCGATGAGTGTCTGCTCGGCTTCGGTATCGGTCGAGATATTGCGCTCGGGAATGGTCACGCCGTTATCGGCTAAAAAGCGCTTGACCTTTATGCAATACGGGCAGCCGGTCATAACGTAGAGCACGAGCTCGTGATCAGTAGTCATAGGTCTCCAATCGGTTGCGGTTTTGATTGAAATACCCAAAGCCGCCGCGGTCTATGCGCGCGTCAACGACGACTCGATGGCTTGGACCAGAAACGCCGTGGCTCCGGTGCCGCAGGGCTTGTCGTAGTAGTCAACAAAGCGCTGGTCGGCAAGATAACCATTGGCGAGGCCCAGGTACGCCTCGTCTTGGGGCTCGCATCCCCAGTTGAGAGCAATCCAGCGACGATGCATCGCGACAAGCTTGTGAGCCTCGCTTCCATTCGCATCGCCATCGCCCATGGCAATCGAGAGTTGGCCCAGAATAGCGCGTTCAAGTTCCTTCATGTCGTTCCATGTCTGAGGGTCCATGTCCAGCAGCGCTTCATTTGCTGCATCAATAGCCTCATCGCCATAGCGCGCCCGCGCTTCGGCACCGTAGCGCTCCTCGTTTTCCTGCACGGTGCGCCAGCGCTCCAGTTGCGGCAGGACGGCGCCCATGAGCGAGATGGCTTCGTCGAGCGACATACCGGTGTTTTGCGCCAGGCGCGGGGCACAATCCTCGATCATTGCCTCCATGGTGGTGTCGTAGGTGTACTTGCCGTGGTCGTAGCACCACTTGCAGTAATGGTCGGTCGTGGCGCCTGTGGCATCGGTGCCGCAGTCGTCGGGCGTGAGTATCATGCCGCAGCTCTGGCAATAATGCTCGGGCATTTCGAGCAGGTGGGACAGTGGCTCGCCGGTTACGGCGGCAATGAGCTTCATCATGTCGATGCCCGGGGTGACCTCGCCGCGTTCCCAACGGCTGACGGCTTGGCGTGTGACGAAGAGCTTGGCGGCGAGCTGCTCTTGGGTAAGGTGATGGGCGCGACGGATGGCAATGAGCTTTTCTGCAAAGGCCATAACGGCTCCTTTCTGCTGGTTGATGGCTTAAACATACGCGGCGGCAGGCGCCCTTCCAAGCAACCGTTGGTTGCACGACGGGGGACCGCGGCGAAGAATTGCGCACAACGCCCCACGCCTCCATGCCGTACAATGACCGGCATGGAACCTATCGCATACATACATACCGACCTGCCGCAAAAGTTCGGCATTCCGCGCAACAGCTTTTTGGCGCCTCATCTGCAGGGACGTATCGTTTTTGAGCCGGAATTTGCCTCCAACGCAGCGGTTGAGGGTCTGGACTCCTTCTCTCACCTATGGCTGCTGTGGCGTTTTGAAAACGGCACACCCGGCGGCACGGCTAAGGACATAGCCGCCGATGCCAAGATGCGGGACAGGTCCGGAACCAACGCAAAATGGTCGAAAACCGTGCGCCCGCCGCGTCTGGGCGGAGCCGAGCGCGTGGGCGTCTTTGCCACGCGCAGTCCGTTTCGCCCTAATCCCATCGGGCTTACCTGCGTCAAGCTCGATCGTGTCGAGCCCACCGACGATGGCCCCATCATCCATGTGCTGGGGGCCGATCTGCGCGACGGCACGCCCATCTACGATATCAAGCCCTACATTCCGTTTGCGGATTGCCACCCGGATGCGACCGACGGCTGGATTGAGGATGCTCCGTGGCAAGAGCTCGACGTCGAGTTCCCGCAAGCGCTGCAGGATATGGTCCCGCCCGCAAAGCTCCCCGGCTTGGTCGAGGTCCTTCGCCAAGATCCGCGCCGCGCGGGCAGCAAACACGAGCCAAACCGCGTCTATCACCTGGCCTTCGCCGGGCTCGACATATCTTTTACGGTCGATGAAACCCAGCTAGCCGTAGTCGCCATCAACGACGCGCAAGACTAACCAGCCATTCGTCCGCACCCGTCAAATTAAGCGCCAAACCCCGCGCCAAAATCGCCCGTGCTGGTGGACAATAACGCCTACCAAAACAATCACTTTGCACGGGGGCTCAGCATGAAATACGACTTTAGCTCGCTTATCGACCGCCACGGTATGGACTCCATAGCCGTTGACTCCTGGGGTGAGATCCCCGGTATGGCTCCGAACGCACCCGACGAGGGCTTCGACCGCATTCCCATGTGGGTGGCCGACATGAATTTTGCCACGGTGCCCACGGTCCAGGAACACATCATTCAGCGTGCCCAGCACCCCATGTTCGGCTATTTCGATCCGCGTCCCGAGTACTTCGACCGCATCATCGAATGGCAGAGCCGCCGCAATGGCGTCGAGGGTCTGCGTCCTGAACATATCGGCTACGAAAACGGCGTGCTGGGCGGCGTCGTGTCGACGCTGCGCGCGTATGTCCAGCCAGGCGATGCGGTGCTGGTCCACAGCCCTACCTACATTGGTTTTACCAAGTCTATCGAAGCCGCGGGCTATCGCATTGTCCACAGCCCGCTTAAACTCGACGACCAGGGCGTGTGGCGCATGGACTTTGAGGACATGGAGTGCAAACTCGCCCAAAACCACATTCATGCCGCGGTGTTCTGCTCGCCGCACAATCCCTGCGGCCGCGTATGGGAGCGCGACGAAATCGAGCGCGCCATGGACATCTATCGCCAGCACGATTGCGTGGTGATCTCGGACGAGATTTGGTCCGATATCATCCTGCCGGGGCACAAGCACATCCCGACGCAGTCGGTGAGCGAGGATGCCCGCATGCGCACGGTTGCCCTCTACGCGCCCAGCAAGACGTTCAACCTAGCGGGCCTGGTCGGCAGCTACCACATCATCTATAACGAGACGCTGCGCGACCGCGTGTGCGCCGTGTCCAACAAGACCCACTACAACGAGATGAACGTCCTCTCCATGCATGCGCTTATCGGTGCCTACCAGCCGCAGGGCTATGAGTGGGTTGATGAGCTCAACCAGGTGCTTGCCGGCAATATCGAGTACTTCTGCACGTATGCAGAAAAGCACTGGAAGGGCGTCGCGTTTTCGCGTCCGCAGGGCACGTACATGGTGTTTCTGGACTGCACCGAGTGGTGCCGCGAGCATGGCCGCGATATTCAGTGGTTGCTCGACGAGGGGGCGCGCGTGGGCGTGGGGTATCAGGACGGCCGCCCGTTCCACGGGCTCTGCCACATTCGCGTGAATCTGGCGCTGCCGCTTTCGCGCGTGAGGGAAGCGTGCGACCGCCTGGACCGCTACGTTTTTAATGCACGGTAAGCGTGCGCTGCATGTGGGGCCTTCTGCCAAGTTGGCTAGAAGGCCCCACATGGTAAAGCATCTGTAGCAATTGGGCGCAGACCTGCTGAGAGGCTTACTTTTCTTGAATCTGCTTGCCGCAAAGATGCTCAATCGTAATCTCGTAGAGCTGGACGCCCTTGATGTCTTTGGCGATTTCCTCTTCGACTTCCTCGGCAGAAGGGTAGTACTTAAGCGCGAGCTGGCGGACTTTGTCCTCGATAAACGCGGGGGTGTCATTCGCCAGGCGACAACGGCCAAAGACCACGGTACTCATAACGTAGGGAGCCCAGTCACCGTCCTGGTACCACTCGTTGCCGTAAACGGTAAAGCAGACCTTGTCATCGCGCTTGAGTGCGTCGACCTTGTGGCCAGCCTTGGCGCCATGGAAATAAATCTTGTCGTGCTCGTCGTCAAAGAAGTAGTTGACGGGAATGGCGTACGGGTAGCCATCGTCGCCGTTGACGGCAAAGACGCCGCGCTTGCAGGTAGCGAGCAGTTCGCGCGCTTCCTCGTCAGTGATGGCGCGTTTCTTTCGACGTAAGGGCCTAAACATCGTTGGTTTCCTTTCTGGTCGTGCGTGGTGGTTGAGCACAAACTATAGCGAAACGGATCCGTTTTTCTTGATGCGGGCGAGTATGTTTTTGAGCTTGTTAAAGTCGAGCGGTTTGGACAGATGGGCGTTCATGCCGGCATCGTGTGCCGCCTTGGCGTCCTCGGCAAAGGCGTTGGCGGTGAGCGCGATGATGGGGATATCGGCTGCATCGACCTTCTCGCTCAGACGAATCGCGCGGGTTGCCTCATAGCCGTCCATGCCCGGCATCATGATGTCCATCAGAATCGCATCGAAGCTGCCGGCGGGACGGCCAACGTATAGGTCGACCGCTTCGTTGCCATCGGCGGCGCGAGTTACGACAATGCCTTCGCTTTCGAGCAGCGTCTGGGCAATCTCGGCATTCAATTCGTTGTCTTCGGCGAGCAACACGTTCATGTCGGCGAGCGAGCAGTCGAGCACCCCCTCGACCGTATCTGCCCGCGCCTGAGGGTTCTTGTCGATATCGAGCGGAATCTGGACGTTGAACGTACTCCCCACGCCAACCTCACTCGAAATCTCAATCGTACCGCCCATCAGTTCAATAAGCGACTTGACGATTGGCATGCCCATGCCGGTTCCTTGGAACTTGCTGCGCGCATCGTCACCTTCTTGGGCAAACGGTTCATAGATATGCTTTAAAAACTCGGGAGCCATGCCAATGCCAGTATCCGAAACACTAAAGCAAAAGAGCGCGCGCCCATCATCGAGTGGCTTGGTCTTTGAACTAAAGGTGACGGAGCCGCCGTGCTTGTTGTACTTAATGCTGTTGTCTAACAGGTTGATTATGATCTGTCGGATATGGGTGGGACTGCCGATCATGTATGGCCCCGTGGCGTACGGCAGACTATTGTCCTGCATTGTGATGCCGTTATCGGATGCGCGGAGCTTGCACAGCACCAGCGTATCGTCACAGAGCTCTTTGAGGTTAAAAGGCGCATGTTCCAGAGTTAGCTTGCGGTCTTCGATTTTGCCCATCTCGAGGATGTCGTTGATCAGCGAGAGTAGGTGATTGGCGGCAACACGCGCCTTGGCGCGGCTTTCGCGGGCGGCCTGCATGTCGCCGTCTTTCAATTCCTCAATTTCGATAAGACCCAGGATGCCGTTGAGTGGCGTACGGATGTCGTGGCTCATGCGCGTGAGGAATGCCGTCTTAGCGGCGTTGGCGGCATCGGCTTTCTGCTGTTCTTTCTGCGCGCGGTGAAGCGACCAGACAAGGATGACGATGCCGGTGAGCAAAATGCAGATGATGACTGCCGCAATGACGATGCGGTTGCGGTAGAGAAGTCGAAACGCATCCGATTCTTGCGCCGAGTACGATGTGGGGGAATAACTGCTTGCAGAGAGCGATTCGCCAGCATTGACGATGCCCTTATTAATGATTCCCAACAGCACGGGCTTGCCGCGCGAAATCAAACACGATAGCTGTGCCGTGTCGGTGAGCTCCTGTGTTTGGAAATCCTCGATATCGTAGGTGTCGCGGATGGTTTTCAAGCGCGTGCTGGGGACAATGATGCAACTTGCCTCCCCCTTATTGAGGGCTTCGCGTGCCTCGTTGTCATTCGGATACTCGGTTACCTTTGCGTCGGGGAATAGGTTTTCGAGCTCAAAACGGTTGACGATCGCGTCTGCTGTGCAAGCGATGTTCTTAAGGTCACTGTTCAGGTTGCTGCTGCTGTGAATGGCGGCTAGGGAAACCGTTCCCATCGGGTTTGACAGGATGACCCCTGCCTGCTCGGCAAGCCAGTAGTCGCGAAACAACGGTAGGGCGACATCGATGGTCCCTGTGGAAAGGGCCTTGGTCATTTGCTCGTTGTTCGAGAACGCTACTGTTGCAACCGTAATGCCAAACTTGTCGTGCAACGTCGTTGCAAGCGAGGCGAGCGAGCCTTCCATTTTGCCGTCTTCGTCTTCGTTGCAGTAGGGGAGTTTGCCCGTAATGTAGCCGAGCGTGATGGTGTTGTTGTTTGCTTTGAGCCAGGAACGTTCGGGGCTGTTGAGCGATGATGAACCGCTGTTTTGGGCCGAGTAGTTAGATTTGACTTCGTCGATATAGCGTGGGTTGACGCGGGCGATTGCCGACATGGCGGCATTGATGTCGTCCATTAGGTCGGGGCGGCTTTTGGGGACGGCAAAGTAGTAGTCGCTCGAACCAACGTAGAACATGGGCGACGCATCGGGCGACGAGATGGTGTCGTTCATGATGACGGCGTCGACTTCGTCGTTTGCGAGTGCGTCAAAGAGCATGGAGCCTCCGTCATACTCCCTGTATGTGCAGGTGATTCCTTCGTTGGCGAGCCACTGCTGGCCAACGAAGGTTTGCATAACACCGGAGTTGCAACCGATGGTAAGGCCCTGGAGCGCTTGGGGGTCACCCTTGGCCAGGTCGTCGCGATCGGGCTTGGCGTAGATGTAGTAGCGCTCGGTGCCCTCGGGGTTCGAGGAAAAGAGCAGCTTTTGGGTGCGTTCCTCGGAGTAGGAGATGTTGGGCATGAGGTCGATTTCGCCTGCCTCGAGCATGTCCATAAGCTCGGTGAAGGTGCCGGAGACGTATTCGTACCGCCAGCCGGGCGTGTAGTACGACAGGGTCTGGAGGTACTCGTAACCCCATCCCGATAGACGCTCGCCGGGGGTGCCGTCCTGGAAGCCCTCGTTGTTGACGAGCCAACCAACGCGGACCGTTTTGACCTGTTGATCGGAGCCGGCGGCAAAGGCGGGGGCGGGCATGATGGTGCTCAGTACGGCGAGCGCGGCAAGCGCGACGGCCAGGGTGCGATATATAACTGAACGAAGGACAGCGGAAGCTCTCACATGCAATCCTAACGAATCGAGACGTTACCGCACAAGGATACCAGCTCAGCCCGACTAGTCATTGGGGACGTTCTTGTTTGACTAGTCATTTAAGAACGTCCCCAATGACTAGTTTCGTTTGCGGGGGAGGCGTGGGACAATACCGAGCGAATGTGATTGGACGTCTGAGAAAAGGGGTCGCGATGAAAAAGCTCAAGACGCTTGCTGACGTGTTGCGCCAGGCAGGCTTCGTGCGCATTACGGAGCTGTTCCTCGTCTTCTACCTGCTATGCTCGACGGCCGTTTGGCTGTCCGAGCCCACGACCCTCACGTTTGGCGATGGCCTGTGGTTTAGCTTTGAGACGGTCTCGACCATCGGCTTTGGTGACATCCCGGCCGAGACGCCGGTTGCCCGCGCCATTACCGTCGTCTTGAGCGTCATCAGCATCTTCTACATCGCCATGCTCACGGGCGTGGCGGTGAACTACTGCAATACGCTTATCAAGCTGCGCCAAAAGGACACCATGGCGCGCTTTATGGACGATCTTGAGCATTTGGAAGAGCTCGATCGCGACGAACTTGCCGACCTTTCGCGTCGCGTGCGCGAGTATCGTCGACGCCAGCGCTAAGACGAACGTCGTGTGCCATAACAAGGGGGACCAAATATGAATATCACCGTGTACCTGGGTGCCAACACTGGCAATGACCCGGCATTTCTGCCCGCGGTGCAGGAGCTGGGCAACTGGATTGGCGCCAATGGACACGCGCTGGTATACGGCGGGTCTAAATCGGGCCTGATGGGCGCGCTCGCCGATAGCGTGCTCGATGCTGGCGGACACGTGACGGGTGTGGAGCCGAGCTTTTTTATCGAGGCCGAGTTTCAACATGACGGTATCGACGACCTTATCGTGACGAGCGATATGGCGGAGCGCAAGGCCAAGATGATTGAGCTCGGCGATGCGTTCATCGCATTTCCGGGCGGCACGGGCACGCTCGAGGAGATTGCCGAGGTCATGTCCGCCGTGTCGTTGGGGCATCTGAGCGCGCCGTGCATTCTGTACAACCTGGATGGGTACTACAACGACCTCAAAGCTCTGCTCGGGCACATGATTGATAAGGGGTTTTCGAGCTCGAGGCGCCAACTCGGCATCTACTTTGCCGACGATTTGCGCGAGATTGCCTCGATTATCAACGGATAAGTCTTGAGCCTGCCCCACTATGACTCCCAATGGTGCCGTTTGCGGCGCAGATGGTTGGCTCGTTCGGACAACGCTCGCTCTACAATAAAACGTATCTATGTCGACTTTGACCGCGGGAGGACCCGATGGATAACCTTGCCAAACCCACGAACCGAGCGCTGTTTTTGGTCAGCGTTGCCGTGACCGGTGCACTCGCGGGTGCCGCAGTCTGGCTATTCTTCTTTGCGATGGAGCACGGCATTGATTATTTGTGGACCGAGGTCCCGCATAAGCTGGGTGTCTCTTCGCCCGAACTCGCCAGCGGCCCGTTTGGCTTTTTGCCGTACCCGTTTTTCGTTTGCCTGTTGGGCGGCTTGGTGATTGGCCTGTACGAAAAGATGACGGGCATCAAGACCGATGACCTCAACCAGGTGATGGCAAAGGTTAAGCAAGACGGGCACTACCCGTACGACAACCTGGGCAAGCTTTCGCTCGCGGCATTGCTGCCGCTGCTGTTTGGTGGAAGTATTGGACCGGAGGCCGGTCTGACCGGCGTTATCGCAGGTCTGTGCAGCTGGGTCGGCGATCGTATGCGTCGCTTTGGCGCCGAGTTTAGGGAGCTCACGCTGCTGGGCACTCAGGCTGCCCTGACGGCGCTCTTTACCGCGCCCGTCTTTGGTTTTGTGGCACCGCTCGCTGGTAGCGCCGACGGCCAGGGCGAAGACGCCGACGATGAGTCCGTGTCCGACGAGGTCACCATCAAGCTGCCCAAGGCGCAAAAGACCGTGGTCTACGGCATTGCGATTGCCGGCGGTCTGGGCACCTACCTGCTGCTTGGCCAGCTTGTGGGCGGCGGCATGGGTATGCCGAGGTTTGAGTCCGCCGAGGTGGGCAACCTGGAGCTTACCTGGCTCATTCCTCTGTCGCTGATCGGAACAATCTGCGGCTGGCTGTACTTTGTCTCTGAGCACGCGAGCGAAGTGCTTGCCCACGCAATAGGGGAGCACCCCATCGCTAAGGCCATGCTGGCCGGTCTGGTACTTGCCGCCTGCGGTACGGCTCTGCCCTTCACCATGTTTGCCGGCGAGACGCAGGCCGACGTGCTCATGAAAACCTATCTGACCATTCCCGCCGGCGTGCTTATTGTGACCGGTCTTGTTAAGGCCATGCTGACGCCCGCCCTCATCAACCTTGGTTGGCGTGGCGGCCACTTCTTCCCGGTTATCTTCTCGGGTGTGAGCCTGGGCTATGGCCTTGCCATCCTCACCGGCGCCGATCCGGTCTTTTGCGTCGCTGTCTGCACGGCATCGACGATGGGCGCCGTCATGCGCCAGCCCATCATGGTCGTGGGCCTGCTGCTCATGTGCTTCCCGCTCAAAGGCATCGTCTGTATGACCATCGCTGCCGCCATCGCCGCCGGCATTCCGCTGCCCAAGCCGCTGCGCAAGTAGTACGGTGGCTCACGCTGGGGATATGCCATTTGTCACGGATTTACGGGGAGGGGCGGCGATCGCGTCCTTCGTGGATTGAGACACGCGTGGCTACAGATCGCGTACTCGATAAACCTTGGTGCTGACGGTGCAGCTGATTGCACATAGCGCGAGGGCAAGTACGGCGATGCCTGCACACAGACAGCTAAGAACGGCAGGATCGGGATTCGCCCCGGCAATCGACATGAGCCAGTTGCTGATGGGGTTGGAGGAACTCAGCATTGCCATGGTGCCGCAGCCAAACAGGGCAAACAGGCCAAGGGATAGGCGCAGCGCCTCCATGTGTCCAAATCGGAAGAACAGCGGCTGTGTCAAGAATACCATCATGAGGGAGATGAGCATCGATGCCGCCGAGGCGGTTGCGATTTCAAAGATCGTCTGGCATGTCGAAGGGATGCCCATGGGGTCGAAGAGCGGAAGGGCGAGGATGTTCAGAAGCGTAGCCGCGCATGCCATGACGACCGAGAAGACAACGATGCACAGGTAGCGTGCGCAAATAATGTCTTTGCGCGAGAAGGGCAACGTTGCTCGATAACGCTCCCAGCCGTTTTGGTTATCGTAGCCAGCTAGCGAGTTCATGATTATGATGGGCGACATTGCGCTGACCGCACAGGCGCCGGCGCTCATGCCGGAATCGCCATCTGACGCGTTGGCAAGGGTCAGCACGACAAAGATGAACAGGCCGACGCCCGCGATGCTCGGGATGAGCGTGCGAACGATGGCGAGCTCGGACATAAAGGCGCGTTTCATTTTGAAGCCCCTTTCAGCATGAGGCGCAGATAGTCATCAATGGTTGCTCGATCGCAGGGAATCTCGGGGAAGGCCTCGAGCGTTTCGCGACGGTTGGGCACGAGCACGTCCACGCTATAGGCGTGGTGGACGGCACGGGCGCCTTCGACGCAAGCCGTAAGCTCGGCGGCCTGCGCTTGGGTGCAGTGGGCGATGCCAGCGCGGTCGGTAATGTCCTCGCGCGGCAGGTCAAACACAATCGAGCCGTTATCAATGCAGATGACGCGGTCGGCGGCGCGATCGAGGTCGGACGTAATGTGGCTCGAGAGCAGCACGCTGCGCTGACCGTCGGAAACAAAGGCAAGCAGCTCATCAAGCAGTTCCTCGCGTGCCATGGGATCGAGGCCCGCGGTGGCTTCGTCCAAAACGAGCAGTTCGGCCTTGTGACTGAGTGCGCAGACAAGTTGCAGCTTCATGCCCATACCGCGGGAGAGGTCCTTGACCTTTGCCTTGGGATCGAGGCCAAATCGGTTGATGAGGCTAGCGAAGGTGTCGTGGCTCCAGGTGGGGTACGCCGGGCTTACGAGTGCCTCAACTTCGGTCACCTTGAGCGTGGAAGGGAAGGGGCACGTGTCCAGCACGAGGCCGACACGGGCACGTAGACAACGCTGTGTCTCATCGGGCGCGTCGGCGCCACAGCGCTGTCCAAACAGGCGCACCTCGCCGGCATCGAGCTTTATAAGCCCGAGAGCAGCTCGAATCGTCGTTGTTTTGCCAGCACCGTTGGCACCAACAAAGCCGACGATCTGGCCAGGCTCCACGGCAAGCGTGACGTCGCGCAGTGAAAAGCGGTCGCTTACAGTGCGTGAGATGCCTTTGAGTTCAAGCAAGTTTTGCATGGTATAGCCTTTCTTGCAGATGGCTACTGCATGGTTTCGGGGGCTACCAGGTCGAGCATTTCGTGCAGCTTGTCGCGCGTGACGCCCAAGGCTTCGGCTTGGCTTGCCGCTTTCGCAAGCAGATCTTCGATATGGCAGAGCTGGTTTTCGCGCAAGAGCTCCTGGTTGCCCTCGGCGACAAAACAGCCCTTGCCCTGCACGGTGCAGATAAACCCGAGCTGTTCCAGGTCGGCGTAGGCGCGCTTGGTGGTGATGACGCTCACGCCAAGATCGCTCGCGAGTGCACGGATGCTGGGGAGTTTGGCTCCCGCAGTGAGTGCGCCCGAAAGGATCTGAGCTTTGACCTGCGAGGATATCTGCTCGTAGATGGGCTTGTCGCTCGAATTGGATAGGATGATGTCCACAGCGGCTCCTTAGCTGTTGGGCTACACGTGTATATAACCGGTAAGCACAGTATATATACACTATGCACAGTTATGCAAGAGACAAATGCCGATTGGGCCGGCTGCCCAGGTCCCAACTGATGAATTTGTCCTGATAGGTGCCCTAGAGCGGGATTTCGCGGCTACAATAGTGCGGTTACAACGACGTAATGCACTCAATGCAAGAAAGGATCCGCATGGCAAGCCTGTCGGATGAAATCTCGTCGCGCCGCACATTCGCGATCATCAGCCACCCGGACGCCGGTAAGACCACGCTTACCGAGAAGCTGCTGCTCTATACCGGCAGCATTCAGACCGCCGGTTCGGTCAAGGGCAAGAGCTCGGCCAAGCACGCCGTCTCGGACTGGATGGACATCGAGAAGGAGCGCGGTATTTCCGTTACCTCCTCGGTGCTGCAGTTCACCTATAACGGCGCCTGCGTCAACATCCTCGATACCCCCGGTCACCAGGACTTCTCGGAGGATACCTACCGTACCCTTATGGCCGCCGACGCTGCGGTCATGGTCATCGACGGCGCCAAGGGCGTCGAGGCCCAGACCAAGAAGCTCTTTAAGGTCTGCACGCTGCGCCACATTCCCATCTTCACCTTTGTGAACAAGCTCGACCACGAGGCCCGCGACCCGTTTGAGCTCATGGAAGAGATCGAGAATGTCCTGGGCATCAACACCTATCCCATGAACTGGCCGATCGGCAGCGGCCGCAATTTCCGCGGCGTGTTCGATTGTCAGACTCGTCGCGTTATCGCCTTTGAGGGCGACGGCCACGCCAACGCCACCAAGAAGGTCGCCGAGGTCGAGGCCGAGCTGGGCGATCCTTCCATGGACGAGCTCATCGGCGAGGAAAACCATAAGAACTTGATGGACGACATCGAGCTGCTCGATGGTGCCGGCGACGAGCTCGACTTGGATGCCGTGGCCTGCGGCAAGCTGAGCCCGGCGTTCTTCGGCTCGGCGCTCACCAACTTTGGCGTGGAGCCCTTCCTCAAGGAGTTCCTGCGTCTGGCCCCGACGCCGCGCGCCTATACCGATACGCTCACCGGCGAGCCGGTCGATCCCTGCCGCGACGACTTTAGCGGCTTTGTGTTTAAGATCCAGGCCAACATGGACAAGAACCACCGTGACCGCATCGCCTTTGTGCGTATTTGCTCGGGCAAGTTCGAGCGCGGCATGGACGCCTTCCACGTGCAGGGCAACCGCAAGCTTAAGCTTGCCACGGGCACGTCGATGATGGCCGATGACCGTGCCATCGTGGACGAGGCGTACGCGGGCGATATCGTGGGCCTGTTCGATCCGGGTATCTTTAGCATCGGCGACACCGTGTGCTCTGGCAAGCGCCACGTGCAGTATCCGCAGATCCCGACGTTTGCCCCCGAGATGTTCGCTCGCATTACGCAGGTCGATACGCTCAAGCGCAAGCAGTTCGTCAAGGGTATGGAGGAGCTTGCCCAGGAGGGCGCCATCCAGATCTTCCGCGAGCTGGGCGCCGGCATGGAGAGCGTCATCGTGGGCGTGGTCGGCGTGCTGCAGTTTGAGGTGCTCGAGCGCCGCCTCAAGGCTGAGTACCGTGTTGAGGTTCGTCGCCAGCCGCTGCCCTATACGGACATCCGCTGGATCCAGAACGACCCCGACACTATTGATATCCCGGGCCTTTCGCTCACGCGCGACACGCTGCGCGTCGAGGACATGCGCGGCGGTAAGCTGCTGCTGTTCACGAGCCCGTGGAACGTGGATTGGGCAACCGACCACAACCCCGACCTGATCCTGTCGGAGTTTGGCAACGTGGCCTTTTAACGCATCGGCGCGGTGGCCCTGCGGGGCTGCCACGCCGTTCGCTTGCCTGATGCCGCGCGAGCGGCTATCATACCCACCGTCGTCTCAAGACCGAGACGTCCGAGCAGTTCGGGTCCGATATCCTGCTCGTTAAACCTAAAACCAAAGGAGTACATAATGATCAAGAAGGTCATGGAGGACTACAAGGTCCTGTTGCGGAGCATTCCCGCGGCAACGGTTTCGCTGTTTTTCGTGAGCGTTATCATGATGAACCTGCTGGCCAACAAAGAGCTTATCAGCCTGCCGTATCTGGCACTCGACTGCGGCTTTGTGGTGAGCTGGGTTTCGTTTTTGTGCCAGGACATGATCTGCAAGCGCTTTGGCGCCAAGGCATCCATCAAAATCTCTATCCTCGCGCTGCTGGTCAACCTGGCCGTGAGCCTGTGCTTTTGGGCATGCTCGCTCACGCCCGGCATGTGGGGCGCCTACTACGACACGGGCATGATCGAGGTCAACACTGCCCTTAACGCCACCATTGGCGGCACCTGGTACGTGGTGCTGGGCTCTTCGCTGGCAATGCTCGTTTCTGCTGTGGTTAATTCCACACTCAACCAGTCGCTCGGTCGTATGCTCAAAAAGAATAATTTTGCGAGCTTCGCCTTCCGCTCCTATGTGTCTACGGGTGTTGGCCAGTTTGTCGACAACCTGGTCTTTGCCATTGTGGTGAGCCACACGTTCTTTGGTTGGACCTGGGTGCAGGTCCTTATGTGCTCGCTGACGGGTGCCATCGCCGAGCTGCTGTGTGAGGTCTTCCTAAGCCCCGTTGGCTACAAGGTCGTGCGCGGCTGGGAGCGCGAGAATGTGGGCTCCGAGTACCTCGAGCGCCACGCAACCGCCTAAGGAGCAAGTATGCGGGTTTTGATCACGGGTGCTTCGGGCGGTATCGGAGCCGCATGCGTGCAGCGCTTTTTGGACGAGGGCCACGAGGTCGTGGGCTTTGATCTGCTACCGGCGGCGATCGAACACGAGCGCTACCGCCATCTGATTGTTGATGTCCGCGAGCCGGGCTCGTTTCCAGGCGACCTTGAACCCCAAGTGATCGTGAACGTTGCCGGCACGCAGGATTCGGCCGATGACATTGCCGCCAACCTGTGTGGCACCATCAACGTGACCGAGCGCTACGCCTTTGTGGGGGAGGGGCTTGCCGCCAAGCCGGCGCCGGCTATCAAATCCGTGGTCAATGTGGGGTCGGCGAGCGGGCATACGGGATCGGAGTTTCCCGCCTATGCCGCCAGCAAGGGCGGCGTTATCGCCTACACCAAGAACCTTGCAAACCGCCTGGCACCGCAGGCCATCGCCAACAGTGTGGACCCGGGCGGCGTTATCACGCCGCTCAACCGTTGCGTGATGGAAGACGAGCGCCTGTGGAATCAGATTATGGAGCTCACGCCGCTTAAACGCTGGGCCACCGCCCAAGAGATCGCCGAGTGGATCTACTTTGTGGGCGTGACCAACCGGTTTATGACTGGGCAGAGTCTGCTGATCGATGGCGGCGAGGCCGGCCGCACACAATTTATTTGGCCCGAATAGGAAACGCGCCCGATGGAAAGCCGTCGGGCGCGTTTTTGATGTATCGATTTTAGCCGAGGCAAGTCCAGTTGACGGGGGTCGAGCCGTGCTGTTCGAGTAGCCGATTGGCTGCCGAGAAGGGCCGCGACCCCATAAAAGCGGGGAGTTTCGCCGTGGCACGGTTGGCTGAAAGCGGCGAGGGGTGCGTGGAAGCCAGACAGAACTTGTCGGTTGCCTTGCCCGCACCAGTTGCGACGAGCTTACCTTCGACCATCTGCTGGGCAAAGCGGCCCCATGCCAAAAAGACTACCGGCTGGGGCAGCTGACAGCAGCGTTCGATAACGTAGTCGGTGAGCGTGCTCCAGCCCAGTTTGGCGTGCGAGTTGGCGGCATGCTCGCGCACGGTGAGCGTAGTGTTGAGGAGCAGGACGCCCTGTTGCGCCCATGGGGTTAGGTCTCCCGTGGCGGGAATGGGGCAGCCCAGATCGGCATTGAGTTCCTTATAGATGTTGCGCAGGCTCGGCGGCAACTTGGTTTGCGTCGCGGGGACCGAGAACGACAGCCCCATTGCCTGGTTGGGTCCGTGATAGGGGTCTTGACCCAAGATGACAACCTTGACCTGGTCGGCCGGCGTGTAGGCGAGGACATTGAGGATGTCGTCTTGTGCCGGGTAGATGGTCTGCTCGGTACGCAAAAGGGCGATGCGCTCGAGCAGCTGGTTCGTAGTGTCACGTACCGGCTGCGGCGCATCGCCCAACCAAGTTGCTATGTTGCGGTCGCGGGTCGCGGCGTCCATGGGGCTCCTTTACGTCAGATGCTCTGTTGGCATCTATTGTAAAGGCGCACCGGTTGCCTTTATGCCGCGACTGCATAAGGAGTGGGGTCTACGAGACGTGCTCGGGCGCTCCTGCCATGCGAGCCTGTCCATGCGCGCGGAGGCGCGGAAGCTCGACGGTTGCTACCATGACGCCGGTGAGGATGAGGGCGGCGCCAAAGAAGGCGATTGGGCTCAGGACCTCACCGACTAGGAAGAACGAAAAGACGGCGGAGCAGACCGGCTCGAGCGAGAAGGCAAAGCCGGTGGTCTCGGCAGGCACGTGGGGCTGCACGAGCGTCTGGGTGATAAAGCCGTAGGCAGAGCAGATGAGTGCGAGCGCGACGACGACTACGACCTCGCCCGGCGTGCCGGGAAGCGTGAAGCCGCCAAAGGTGAATGCGGCGATGCCCGAGAACAGGCCGCCAAAGCCCAGCTGCCAAACGCCCAGAGCCAGCGGGTCGACATCTTCGACAAAGCGCTTCGCCACAATGATGTGTCCGGCGTAGACAAAGGCGGAGAGCAGCATGATGATCGCGCCCGGGTTCAGGCTGGTAAAGTCGGCGCCCGAGAGCAGCAGCATGCCGCAGGTGACGATGGCGGTGCCGACGAGCACTTTGCGCTCGGGGGCGCGACGCAGCAGGGCGGCGTTGGCAAACGGTACGATCACGACCGTCAGGCTCTGCAAAAAGCCGGCAGTGGAGGCAGAGGTGAGGCTGGAGCCCAGGCACATGCAGGTGAGCTCGGTTGCCATAATGGCGCCGATGATGGCGGCACGGACCATAAGGTCGCGGTTGATGCGGAAAGCGCGCTTGTGGAAGAGCAGCAGGCAGACCACAAAGGCGATGATGCAACGTAGCGCGACGATGCTCGTGGCGTTCATGCTGTCCATGCCGATCTTCATGAGGGGATACGAAAAGCCCCATGCGACGGGAACGGAAAATGAGAGCGCGATTGCTTTTTTGCGATCCATGGGACTCCTTTTGTTACAGAACGGTTTCGCAAAAAGGATTCTGCTCCCAGATGTGGATGTAGTAAAGCGAATGTATCTTCAGTATGATTAAGAAATACTAATGTAGGCAGAAAAAGCCCTGGCAAAACGTTTTACGGCTGCAGTGATGTGGAGGCACGATGGCATCGCGGTATCAGATTGTTTGTATGGTGGTCGATCGCGGCAGTCTTAAGGGCGCAGCGGACGAGCTGGGCTATACGCAAAGTGCGGTGAGCCAGGCCGTCAAGGCGCTCGAGCGCGAGCTGGGTACCACGCTTATTGAGCGCGGTAAGCAGGGCGTTTCGCTTACGCGCGACGGTAAACAATATCTGCCATTCCTGCGCCAGATCGTGACCGCCGAGGCCGAGCTCGAGGGCAAGCGCCAGGAGCTGCTGGGGCTTTCGTCGACCGATATTCGTATCGCGACGTTTACCAACGTGAGTCGAACCGTGTTACCGCGCGTGATCCGCGACTTTGGTGCGCTGCACCCGGGCGTACGTTTTACCCTCAAGCAGGGCGATTACACGCGCAACGCCCAGTGGGTGCACGATGGCGTGGTTGATTTTTGCTTTACGGCACGCGGATTTACCGCTGGGCTCGAGAAGCGCGTGGTCTATCACGACGAGTTGGTGGCATTGTTGCCGGCCGCGCATCCGCTGACGGCAAAGGAAAAGGTGACACTCGCCGACCTGGCGTCCGAGCCGTTTGTACTGCTGGATGAGGGCGAACAGAGCCTGGTGCTCGATGCATTCGCGGCGCATGGGCTGTCGCCGCACGTGACGAGCGAGGTGACCGACGACTACACCATCATGGCGATGGTGGAGGAGGGCCTAGGCGTGAGCATGCTCTACCGTCGTACTGTGGAGGGCATGCGAGCCGATATTCGTGTGCGGCCCATCGTGCATGCCCCCTCGCGCGACGTGGTGGCCGCCTGGCGCAGCTGGGACACCATGCCTATCGCCACGAGGCGCTTTATCGACTATATGAGCTCGCATATTGTCAATTAATGACTGGCGTGGCGTTGAGTGCGGTGTTTAGCGGGCTGTCGCTTTGGCTTGGGTGGCGCGATAGGTGCGTGCCGGGTGGCAAAGTAGTACCGCTACGACCATAAAGAACGCCGTGGTGCCCAGGCTGATGGGGTAGACCATCATGATGTTCGCAAAGGTGCGGAAGTGTGGGAACACGCAGAACACCCAATAGAAGCGGATGCCGCAGACGCAGATCATGGTGATGAGGGCGGGTGTGAGCGAGATACCAAAGCCGCGCAGGTAGCCTGACATGTTTTCGTAGAACATGCTAAAGGCGTACGCCGGGAAGATCGAGCACACGCGGATATAGCCGATCGAGACGATGTTGGGATCGCTGTTGAACAGCGACAAGATCTCACGCCCCAGGCCGACAATAACGATAATTGTGGTGAGCGCGACGATACCGCCTTCGACCAGGCAGACCTTGAGCGTTTTGGTGCAGCGGTCGATCTGGCGGGCACCGTGGTTTTGTCCCACAAAGGTGGTGCAAGCCTGGCTAAAGCTGTTGAGCAGGTTGTAGCACACGTACTCCAGGCTCATAGCGGCGCTCGAGGCTGCCATGACCTCGGTGCCCAGGCTGTTGATGGCAGACTGGATGATGATGTTGGCGACGGCAAAGACGGCGCTTTGGATGCCGGCGGGCAGGCCGATCTTGACGATGCGCTTGAGGGCGACGGGGTCGATAGCCAGGTCGCGCGGGGTGACGCGGACGACGGAGTCGGTCTTGAGCAGGCGGATAAAGAGCGTAGCGGCGCTGACGGTGTAAGCGATGGCGGTGGCGATAGCGACGCCCGCGACGCCCCAGTGGAGTACGGGGACAAAGATGAGGTCCAGGCCAATGTTGAGGACGGTGGACACGGCAAGCGCCTGTAGCGGCATGCGGGTGATGCCGACGGAGCGGAAGATTGCGGCTTCAAAGTTGTAAAGCAAGATTGAGGGCATGCTGAGCAAAAAGACGCGTAGGTAGAGCGAAGCGAGCGGCATGGTTTCGGCGGGAACGTTGAGCGCGGCGAGCATGGGCTCGGCAAAGATCTCGCCCAGTGCGATGACGACAAAGCCTACAAGCGCCATCAAAATCGAGGTGTGGACGGCGCGTTTGACCATGTTCTGATCATTGCGGCCGATAGCGTTGGCGATGACCACGTTGGAGCCAAGCGACATGCCAATAAACAGGTTGAGCATAAGACTGGTAAGCGGGACATTGGAGCCGACCGCCGCCATGGCGAGGGTTCCCTGGTCGCCCGAGAAGTTACCGATGATGACCGTGGCGATGAGGTTCGACAACTGCTCCAAGATGCTCGTGGCGGCCACGGGGAAGGCGAACAGGGGAATGTTACGCCACAGCGATCCGGTGGTCATGTCAATGTGCTTAGATACGGTATCAGCCATACGCTCTCAATCTCTAATATGCTCTTTCGTGCTTATTTGCGCAGACGATGATACTCCTAATGCAACCAGTCGGCACTTGGGGACGTTCCTTTTCTGTCGGCAGCTGGGGACACTCCTTATCTCTTCTAACTAGTCATTCAAGAACGTCCCCAATGACTAGGCGGGGAAGGCGTGCGACAATGGTGGGCGTTGTGTTGTTCGCGCTAAGGAGTTGCCATGTTGTTGTGTCCCGTTTGCCATGAGCCGTTGGTGGACGACGAGCGTGGTGCTGCATGTGCGGGCGGACACCGGTTTGACCGAGCTCGCGAGGGCTATCTATATCTACTACGTTCGTCCAAGAGTGGCGACTCCATGGGCGATCCCAAGTCGCAGGCACGCAGCCGTCGTGACTTTCTGAACCGTGGATACTATGCGCCGTTGCGCGATGCGATGGTCGAGCTGGTGCGCAAGCAGGTGTCTGGGCGCGCCGCGTTTACGAAAGATCCCATGACGCTGCTCGATATTTGCTGTGGCGAGGGCTACTACACCAGCGCCATGGGCGCGGTGCCGGGCGTGGATGCTTACGGTTTCGACTTGGGCAAAGAGATGGTGCGCCTTGCCGCCAAGCGCGGCGATGCGACCTACTTCGTGGCCAACATGAAGGACATCCCCGTGGCCGATGGCGCCTTCGATATGGTGACCGAACTCTTTGCTCCCTTTAACGAGCGCGAGTTTGCCCGCGTGCTGGCGCCCGAGGGCTCACTCTATACCGTAGTGCCGGGCGCCCGTCATCTCTTTGGGCTCAAGGAGGTACTCTACGACACGCCGTACCTTAACGATGAGAAGCTGCCGAAGACCACCGAGCTCGAGTTGGTCGGAACGCAGCGGGTGTCTGCGAATATTACGCTTCAGACCCAGGCGGACATCGAGGCGGTGTTCCAGATGACGCCGTACTACTACCGCACGCGCCCTGCCGACAAAGAGCGCCTGGCAAACTTGGACACCCTTCAAACCGACATCGACTTCATCATCGCCGAGTACCACCACAGCTAACAACCTGCCAAAAAGGGACAGGTTTATTTTGGCTCTTCGGGGGTTTGTGTGGGTTAGCCGCCCGGTAAAAGTGCCCGCCTAGCGGCGGCGGCGCGCCTCGCGTATCGTTGTTTTCCGACCAAAGAAAAAATGAACGCGCGAAGGAACGCCGCCATGCTGAACAGTCTACT
>DXLW01000031.1:0-158137 GCA_019414505.1 Collinsella sp. | reverse complement strand
TCTACGCCCGCAACACCGTCACCAACGACGTGCTGTACAAGGAGGGCCTGGACCTTCTCGTCGTGCCCTCCGCCGAGCTCTCCCGCGGCCGCGGCGGCCCGCGCTGCATGAGCATGCCCTTCTGGCGCGAGGACCTCTAAGTCTTTCCGTTTCCGGTGCGGTCCCCCTACAACCGCACCGGCTTCGCCCGTTAAACGGGCAACACTAATACTTACGTAATTCATTTCTTCGAAAGGAATCGAACCATGGGTGTTAACCTCTCCGGCCGTAGCTTCCTCAAGCTTCTCGACCTCACCACCGAGGAGATCGAGTACCTGCTCAAGCTTTCCAAGAACTTCAAGGATATGAAGCGCGCTGGCGTTCCGCACCGCTATCTCGAGGGCAAGAACATCGTTCTGCTCTTCCAGAAGACCTCCACTCGTACCCGCTGCGCCTTCGAGGTCGGCGGCATGGATCTGGGCATGGGCGTCACCTACCTCGATCCCGGTTCGTCGCAGATGGGCAAGAAGGAGTCCATCGAGGACACCGCCCGCGTTCTCGGCCGCATGTATGACGGCATCGAGTTCCGTGGCTTTGCCCAGGACGACGTCGAGGAGCTCGCTGCTAAGTCCGGCGTGCCTGTCTGGAACGGCCTGACCACCGAGTGGCATCCCACCCAGATGCTCGCCGACATCCTGACCGTCCAGGAGAACTTCAACTACGACATCAAGGGCAAGACTCTCGTCTTCATGGGCGACTGCAAGAACAACGTTGCTCGCTCCCTCATGGTCGTCTGCTCCAAGCTCGGTATGAACTTTGTGGCCTGCGGCCCCGAGGAGTGCATGCCCGCTGACGACGTCATCGAGGCCTGCAAGCCCATCGCCGAGGCCAACGGCTGCACCATCAAGCTGACCACCGACGTCAAGGACGGCGTCACCGGTGCCGACGTTATCTACACCGACGTGTGGGTCTCCATGGGCGAGCCCGACGAGGTCTGGGCCGAGCGCATCGCTCAGCTTACCCCGTATCGTGTTACCTCCGAGGTCATGGCTATGGCCAACCCGGGTGCCATCTTCCTGCACTGCCTGCCCAGCTTCCACGACACCAACACCACGATTGGCGCCGAGAAGTGCGAGCAGTTCGGCATCACCGAGCAGGAGGTCACCGACGAGGTCTTCGAGAGCCCCGCTTCCAAGGTCTTCGACGAGGCCGAGAACCGCATGCACACCATCAAGGCTGTCATGTACGCCACGCTCAAGTAAGAGCATCTAGCATCTCGCTCGGGGTGTCTTGCTGCACACCCCGAGCGGCTTTGTCTGGTAAATATCTCGCGTCGGGCGGTGGGCACGGCACGGAAGATCCGCTTAGCGCGAGAAAGTTAAATGATTTATGAAGGGGGGATGAGAACCATGGCTGAGACCGCTAAGAAAAAGCGCGGTATGCCTTCATCGTTCACCATTCTTCTAGCTCTGCTGGCAATTGTTGCAGTGATTACCGTTATCGTCTCCGGCACGTCCGGCGGCGCGGTTACTGCAGCCCGCCTGAGCGATTTCTGCACCGCCCCGATCCTGGGCTTCGCTGACGCTCTGCCCGTCTGCCTCTTCGTTATGATCCTGGGCGGCTTCCTCGGTATGATGACCGAGACCGGCGCTCTGGACAACGGCATCGCCGTTCTGGTGCAGAAGCTTAAGGGCAACGAGATCATGCTCGTTCCTGTCCTTATGCTCATCTTCTCCCTCGGTGGTACCACCTATGGTATGTGCGAGGAGACCGTTCCCTTCTACGCCCTGCTCGCCGCTACCATGATGGCCGCTGGCTTCGACCCCATGGTCGGCGCCGCTACCGTCCTGCTCGGCGCTGGCTGCGGCTGCCTGGGCTCCACGGTTAACCCGTTCGCCGTTGGCGCTGCCGTCGACGCTCTGACCGGCGTTGGCATTGAGGTCAACCAGTCCATCATCATCGGCCTCGGTGCCGTCCTGTGGATTGTCACTACCGCTATGTCCATCGTTTTCGTGATGAACTATGCCAAGAAGGTCAAGGCTGACAAGGGTTCCACCATCCTGTCGATGCAGGAGCTCAAGGACGCCGAAGAGGCTCACGGCAAGGCTGCTTCCGAGGTCCACAAGGAGGTCAAGCTCACCGGTCGTCAGAAGGGTGTTCTGATCGCCTTCGCCTTCACCTTCGTCGTCATGATCGTCGGCTTCATTCCGCTGGCCGATCTCAACGAGGGCGTCGCCAACTTCTTCGACGCTGGCGCTGTCTACGACGCCGATGGTAACGCCGTCGTCCAGGGCTGGTCTGCCCTGATCACCGGCCTGCCCATTGGCCAGTGGTACTTCGACGAGGCTTCCACCTGGTTCTTCCTCATGGCCGTCCTGATCGGTATCATCGGTGGCCTGTCCGAGAAGCAGATCGTCAACACCTTCATCACCGGCGCTGCCGACATGATGTCCGTTGTTCTCGTTATCGCCCTCGCCCGTGGTATCTCCGTCCTCATGGCTAACACCGGCCTCGACGTCTTCGTCCTCGACGCTGCCGCCAATGCCCTGGCTGGCCTGTCCGGCGTGATCTTCGCTCCCATGAGCTTCCTGGTCTACTTCGGCCTGTCCTTCCTGATCCCCTCGACCTCCGGTATGGCCACCGTCTCCATGCCCATCATGGGACCGCTGGCTGTTAAGCTCGGCTTCTCGCCCGAGGTCATGGTCATGATCTTCTCCGCCGCCATCGGTGTCGTGAACCTGTTCACTCCGACCTCCGGCGCCATCATGGGCGGTCTCGCCCTGGCCAAGATCGAGTGGACGACCTGGCTCAAGTTTGCCCTTAAGCTCATCGTCGCTCTCTCCGTCGTCTGCGCCGTCATCCTGACCGTCGCCTGCGTGCTGCTCTAAGTACCCAACGGGTACCCCACGGAAACCTTGACGATCCTGTAGAGGATCACCTGGTCATCGTCTGTCCGGTGGGGTAAACCCACCGGTAGACTCCTACCTTTAGCCCCCTTCCGTTCCGTGCGCGGGAGGGGGCGCTCTTGTGTTCCGGCGTTTTACCAAACCGCGGAACCGGTCGACGCTACGCGCCGTCCAGAACGACAATTTGTCATTCAAAAGGCAAGGCATGACCAAAAGGTCTATGCCTCGCCTTTTTCATGCCAACTTGTACGTTCTGGACGACGCTCGCTGTCCGTCCTCTGCCTGCGGCGCTTTCCATTGTTGGTGCAGAGGGCGCTTTGCCTACTCTGGCGGGCTTTCGCTGGCTTATGCTCAACCTGCGACGTTTCCATTATTGATACAAAGGCCAGGTTTGTTTGAACCAAAAAGGGGAAGTTGCGGTGGAATAGTTCCTGTTTGGCCGTCTTGAGGGGTTAAACGGGAACTATTTCACCGCAACTTATCGATGGCGTGTTTGGTTGGTGCCAGTTGATTGCTTGGGCGTTGGGGAGGGTCTGCTCCGTTATAATCGCCTAGAACATTAATTGGAAACGGGACGGGAGCCATATATGCGCCAGGGTTTCGACAACGCGAAGTATATCGAGCTGCAGGCTGCTCACATTAAGGAGCGCATCTCGCAGTTTGGTGGCAAGCTCTATTTGGAGTTTGGTGGTAAGCTGTTCGATGACTATCATGCGAGCCGCGTGCTGCCGGGTTTTGAACCGGACAGCAAGTTCCGCATGCTCAAGAGCATCGCCGACGATGTCGAGGTTATCATCGCGATCAACGCGAACCACATCGAGAAAAACAAGGCTCGTGGTGACCTCGGCATTACCTATGACGAGGATGTGCTGCGCCTGGTTGACCTGTTCCGCGGCAACGGCTTTGCTGTCGCGGCTGTGGTCATCACCCAGTACGCCGGCCAGCCTGCTGCCGATGTGTTCCGCAACCGTCTGAACGCGCTCGGTATTCCCGCCAAGCTGCACTATCCCATCGAGGGGTATCCGCACGATGTCGATCTGATCGTGTCCGACGATGGCTACGGCAAGAATGAGTTTGTCGAGACCACCCGACCGCTCGTCGTGGTCACTGCCCCCGGTCCTGGCTCGGGCAAGCTTGCCACCTGCCTGTCTCAGCTCTATCATGAGCACAAGCATGGCACGGCCGCCGGCTATGCCAAGTTCGAGACCTTCCCGGTCTGGAATCTTCCTCTGACGCATCCGGTCAATATTGCCTACGAGGCGGCCACGGCGGACCTCGACGATGCCAATATCATCGACTCCTTCCACCTTGAGGCCTATAACAAGACCACGGTCAACTACAACCGCGACGTCGAGGCCTTCCCGGTGGTCCGTGCTCTGATGGAAAAGATCCTGGGCAAGAGCCCCTACCAGAGTCCTACGGACATGGGCGTCAATATGGTCGGCTTTGCCATCACCGATGACGATGCCTGCCGCGACGCTTCCAAGATGGAGATCGTCCGCCGCTACTTTACCGCGGTCGAAAATGTGCGCCGTACCGGCGTGGGCGATGAGCAAGTCGACCGTCTCAAGATTATTATGAAGAAAGCCGGCATCGATAAGAACTACTCACCGGCGCGCTCGGCGGCCCTCACCAGGGAGCAGCTGACGGGTGGTCCCGTGGGTGCCATGGTCATGCCCGATGGCTCCGTGGTGACCGGCAAGACTTCCACGCGCCTGGGCGCCGCGAGCTCGCTCATCATGAATGCACTTAAGCATGTCTCGGGCGTCGACCTTGAGCTCGAGGTCATTAGCGATGAAGCGATCGAGCCCATCAGCAAGCTCAAGACGCATTTCCTGGGCAGCAAAAACCCGCGCCTCCACACCGACGAGACGCTTATGGCGCTGTCGATCACCTCGGCCACGAGTGAGACGGCCGCTCGCGTCCTTTCGGGCCTGGAGCAGCTGCGCGGTTGCGATGCCTTCTTTAGCGTGATTATCTCGCCGACGGACGAGACGGTACTGCGCAAACTGGGTATCAACGTGTGCTGCGAGCCCAAGTTTGAGCGCCGCGGTTTCTTCCATCGCTAAGTTTGAAGCACCGCGGTAATTGCATTGCATTTTGGCCGTATCGGGTTAGCGCCCGGTACGGCTTTTTGATCAATAAAGCGCCTATTTCGGCGAAAAATAGCTGTTTACCTGCCTAGAAACAATTTGAGCGGTATACAATAACCGTATCTGTTTCATCCTTAGCGGGATGCCGCATGATGGATATTACCTGCCATCGTGAGGTGTGTCGGTCGCGCACGGCGCGTTAGATGCTCGTGCTCGGTTTGAGGAGGCTGCTATGGCGGGCAAGGGTCGTGCGAGTGTCAACGATATGAAGCGTGTCGAGGTGCTGGTGTTGATGGAGATCGACCAGCAAACCGAAGACAATGGCGGGCCGTATGGTTTCTCGCGCAAAACGCTTGCCGAGCGCGTGGGGGTTTCGCCGTATCGTGCCCGCGCCGCAATCGATCGCTTGGATTCCGAAGGCATGATTGATGTCGTCTCGCGTTATAGCGACGACGGCGGTCAGCTTGCAAATGGCATTTGCCTCACCGAACGTGGCGAGTGGTATCTTGAGGGCGTCCGTACCGGCATGCTCGTTCAAGAAATGCTTGAGGACGAGGTTGCTGATCGATAGCAGCATGTAACCCTTGCCATAGCGACGCCGCCTGGGAAACCGGGCGGCGTTTTGTTTCAAGATTGAGAAATGCAATCGCACGCGAGAAAAATTGTGAACGGTCCGCGGCGCGAGTATTACAATGAAGACCCGTAAGATGTGGATAAACAACTTCTACGGGAAGCGCAGGTAACTCAATATGACCAAGCATGTGTTCGTAACCGGTGGCGTGGTTTCGTCCCTGGGCAAGGGTATCACCGCGGCCTCGCTGGGCCGTCTGCTCAAGTCGCGTGGCTACAAAGTAACGATGCAGAAGGCCGATCCGTATCTGAACGTCGACCCCGGTACCATGAGCCCCTTCCAGCATGGTGAGGTCTTCGTTACCGAGGATGGTTACGAGTCCGACCTGGACCTGGGTCATTACGAGCGCTTTATTGATGAGAACCTGACCCGCGATTCCAACTTTACGACCGGCGCCATCTATAAGAGCTTGATCGCTCGCGAGCGTCGCGGCGACTTTTTGGGCGGTACCGTGCAGGTGATTCCTCACGTCACCAATGCCATTAAGGACAAGTTCCGCCGCATCGAGGAGCAGACCGGCTCCGATGTAGTCATCACCGAGCTGGGCGGCACGATCGGCGACATCGAGTCCCAACCGTTTGTCGAGGCCATCCGTCAGTACCGCAAGGAGGCCGGCCCCGAGAACGTCTGCTACATCCACGTGTCGCTCGTTCCCTATATCGCCGCCGCCCACGAGGTCAAGACCAAGCCCACGCAGCATTCCGTCAAGGAGCTCCGCAGCTTTGGCATCCAGCCCGATATCATCGTGCTGCGCTCCGACCACCATATCGATGACGCTATCCGCGGAAAGATCGCAAGCTTCTGCGACGTCGACACCGATTGTGTCTTTACCAACGAGGACTGCGCGAGCATTTACGATGTTCCGCAGCTGCTTGCCGAGCAGGACTTTGACCTGCGCATTTGCGAGCGCCTGGGTCTGGACCCGCGTGAGCGCGACATGAGCGAGTGGAATGAGTTCCTGCGCAAACAGAATCACGCCAACCATCACGCCGACAAGGTGAAGATCGCCGTCGTGGGCAAGTACACGCAGCTGCCCGATGCGTACCTGTCGGTTATCGAGGCCCTGCACCATGCGGGCGTCTTCTACGATCGCCATGTGGACGTCCAGCTGGTCGACGGCGAGAGCCTCGACGAGCAGAATGTCTCCGAGGTTCTGGGCGACGCCTCGGGCATCCTGGTCCCCGGCGGCTTTGGCAAGCGCGCCCTGGAGGGCAAGATCCTCGCGGCCGAGTTTGCCCGTGAGCACAAGATTCCGTATCTGGGCATTTGCCTGGGTATGCAGGTGGCCGTGTGCGAGTTCGCCCGCAACGTCGTCGGCCTTGCCGGCGCCAGCTCCTCCGAGTTCGATCCGGACGGCCCGTTTAGCGTCATCGATCTGATGAGCTCGCAGGAGGACGTGACCGAGAAGGGCGGCACCATGCGCCTGGGCGCCTATCCGTGCAAGCTCGCCGCCGATACCCTTGCTCGCGAGGCATATGGCGAGGAGCTCGTCTACGAGCGTCACCGTCATCGCTTTGAGTTCAACAACGCCTTCCGTGACCAGCTCGAGGACGCCGGCTTGGTTATCTCGGGTCTGTCGCCCGACGAGCGCCTGGTCGAGATGGTCGAGCTGCCGCTCGACGTGCATCCGTGGTATGTGGCAACCCAGGCTCATCCCGAGTTCAAGAGCCGCCCGACCAACCCGCAGCCGCTGTTCCGCGAGTTCGTGCGCGCTTCGATCGGCCAGCACGAGGGTGTCGACCGTCTGCAGGTGACGCCCATGAACCTCGCTACGGACTAAGGGTGCCGGCGAATAAGGAACATACCGAAGCTACTCCCTCGTCGCTCGCCGTGGCGGCGGGGGAGTATCTCGATTACCTCGCGGTCGAGCGGGGTTTGGCGCGCAACACGATTGCGGCCTATCGTCGTGACCTGACGACGTACTGCGCCTATCTGGAGCGGGCGGGTATTGTGTCTTTTGAAGAGGTGACCCGTCAGGTCGTGGAGGGCTTTGTCGCCGACCGTCGCGATGGGGGCTATTCGGATGCCTCGGTGGAGCGTGCGCTTGCGGCCGTGAAGGGCCTACATGCCTTTTTGGTGCGCGATGGGGCTGTGGCCCAAAATCCAACGGCGGCGTTGCGCCTGCCTAAAAAGGCTGAGCGTTTGCCGGAGTATCTATCGGTGGAGGATGTCTCGGTGCTGCTCGATCAAGACTTCCCCGAGGGCGAGATGGGCTTGCGCGACCATGCCATCTTGGAAGTGCTCTACGGATGCGGTTTGCGTGTGAGCGAGTTGGTGGGGCTCGATGTGGGCGATATCCATATCGACGATGGCTTTGTGCTCGTTCGTGGTAAGGGCTCGAAGGAACGCCTGTCCCCGCTGGTAGGAAGCGCGGCGCGAGCTCTGACGCTTTATGTAACTGAGGGGCGTTCTCGCTTGGCGGCCCATGCCCGCGGAACCGAGACCTCGGCGGTCTTTTTAAATAAGAACGGCCGCCGTCTGTCGCGCCAGGGCATCCATGCCATCTGTGAGCGCTACGGGCGCCAGGTGGGACTGGTGGGGCTCCATCCCCATACGCTGCGTCACTCCTTTGCCACCCATATGCTTGCGGGCGGCGCAGACCTCCGTGTGCTACAGGAGATCTTGGGACATGCCGATATATCGACCACGCAGGTCTACACGCATGTCGATCGTACGCAACTGACCGAGGTCTATCTGGCGGCGCACCCGCTGGCACATCGTTAACACATCGCTGACCTGCATATTTATAGGTATTTGGGGACGGGCTCCAGATTGCCGCGGCGTGCTTTTGCGCGCGCATGGGCAATCTGGGGCCCGTCCCATTTTTCGCCACTTGGCGTCGCGGTGGTGGGCCGCACGTGCCTTGGGTGGGGGAGTTTGGGGGCGATGTGAACGGCATGTAAAGGGACGCAAAAATCGCCTCAAGGTCAACTTGAAGGTTGAGGTTGAACGGCGGGGTGCCACAGGTGGCATCCCGCCGTTGCTGCAAACACAACATATTGTGTTTTCGAACATATGCTCGGGGGTGTTTTACAGCATATTGGGGGTGGAGTGGTGGGGCGGGGTGGGGAAAGGTGTTGAAAAATGGGGCGGTTCCCCATATTATTAATCACGTCGACAGGCGGGGTGGTTCCCCGCGTACGTGCCATCTGAGTAACCGAGGGGAGGGCGCACATGGGAATGACTGGTGCATACGAGCGCAATCTCGATGCAAAAGGTCGTCTGTCCCTGCCTGCACCCCTTCGCGAGGAGCTTGGAGAGCACGTTCGCGTGTTCAAAGCCCTGGATGTCGATGCTCTGTACGTGTTCTCTGCCGAGGCCTTCGATAAGTGGGTCGAAGGACTCTTCGCGGGTCGTGAGGGCCACGAGGGTTTTAACCCGCGTGACATTAATGACCAGAAGCTCATGAGGGCGATCAACAAGCGCACCACGTCGATGGACGTGGACAGCGCCGGTCGTATCGGTCTTTCCGAGTCTCTCCGCAAGCAGGCGAACCTCGACCGCGAGGTCACGGTTGTGGGCAACTACGACCACCTTGAGGTTTGGGATCGCGCCGCGGCCGATGAGGACGATGACGATGAGGCCCTGCTGGACCTCTTCTTCTCGTAAGGGCAAGGCACGGGTAACGGATGGAGCGTGGGATCTTGACACAAGAATATCGGCATGAACCTGTCATGCTCGGCGAAGTGCTTGAGTCGCTGCGGCTAAAGAGCGGCTCCGTTGTCTGCGATTGCACCCTTGGCGGTGCCGGCCATTCGGTAAAGATGGCCGCGCAGGTGGGGGAGACGGGTCTTTTGCTCGGCGTCGATCAGGACGACATGGCCCTCGAGGCCGCTGGCGCCCGTCTGGACCGCGAGGTTCCCGGCGTTCCGCACCAGCTGCTGAAGGGCAATTTCGGCGACTTGGACGAGCTGCTTTGCTCGGCCGAGGTGCCCGGGGTCGATGGCTTCCTGTTCGATTTGGGCGTTTCGTCGCCGCAACTCGATATCCCTGGCAGGGGCTTTTCGTATAACGAGGACGCCCCATTGGACATGCGGATGGATCCGGGTAATAACACCTTAAACGCAGCTGAGGTCATCAACACCTATAACGAACACGACCTCGCCCGGATTCTACGCGTCTACGGCGAAGAGAAGTTCGCCTCGCAGATCGCGCGCGAGATCGTGCGCCGCCGCGAGCATGAACCGATCGAAACCACCGGCCAATTTGTCGAGATCATCAAGGCGGGTATCCCGGCTGCCGCTCGTCGGCATGGCGGACACCCGGCCAAGAAAAGTTTCCAGGCCATTCGCATCGAGGTCAATCACGAGCTCGATGTGCTCGAACGAGGGCTTGATGCCGCCACCAGGTGGCTCAACCCGGGCGGACGTATCTGCGTCATCTCGTATCACTCGCTCGAGGACCGTATCGTAAAGAACCACTTTAAGGAGATGAGCCAGGGGTGCACGTGTCCGCCGGAGATTCCGGTGTGCGTGTGCGGCAACGTGCCGATACTCAAGGTCATCACCCGCAAACCCTTGGTTGCCCAGCCTGATGAGGTTGAGCGCAACCCCCGGGCGAGATCAGCCAAAATCCGCGTGGCGCAGCGTCTGTAGGCGCGACCGCGCGATATTGGACCTCCCGCTCGCACCATAAACGAAGCTTAAACACACTACCAACGTACTCGGGATGGGAGGCGGCATATCATGGGCTACAACACTTCAAGCGCAGCACTCGCCTATGATATGAACGCCATGCCCGCCTATCGTGAGACGCCGCAGGCCCCCGTTGCTCCCCGTGAGCAGCGCGCGCCGCGCTTTGATGTCTACACGGGCGCGGGCCGTCAGGCAAACCAGGCGGTAAGCCCGGTTTTCATGAGCGTTCTTAAAACGTTTTGCATCATTGCGGCTATCTTCATGACGATTGGCGTCGCCCGCGTGGCGCTCGCCGGCGTTACGGCCCAGGTGCTCAACAGCAACGCCGAGCTTACCAGCACGCTCGAAAAGGCGACCGATGAGAGCTCCGACCTGGAGGTCATGCATTCGGTCTATGGCGCCGACACGCGCATTCGCGACCTTGCGGGCGCTTATGGCATGGTGGAGCCCAGCGAGAGCGTTACACTTGACTTTTCGCAGGATGCAGCCGCGGGCGCCAACGCGACCGCGACCGCTCAGTAGCAAGACGGTAGCTGAGTATGACAAATGACTATCGCCGCGGTTCCGATGGGGGCCGCGGTTCTGGACGTCCCTCGTCGCGGGGACGTTCTGGTTATCAAGGAACGGGTCGGCAATCTTACAACGCCGGGCAGTCCCGTGGCAACAACCCGGCGTCGCGACTTCGCGGCTCGGGCGGCCCTCAAGTGCATAACACCAGGTCGCGCAAGAGTTCGTCGACCGAATGGCTCACAGGCGCACCTCTGCCTCGCCGCAAAGCCGTCATGGGCTTCATCGGGCTTGGCTTGGGCTTGGGCGTCTTTCGCCTTGCCGACTATCAAATTGCCGAAGCCGATAAACTGCGGGAGCGTGCCGATGCGCGCCGCCTGCTTGCGCAGACCCTCTATGCCAAACGCGGCACCATCTACGACCGCAACGGCAACGTGTTGGCATCGTCGGTCGAATGTCGCAACATCGCCGTGAATCCGCAGCTTGTCGAGGATGTTGACAAGACGGTGTCAGCGCTGGTCAAGGCAACTGGAATCGATAAAAAGACCTGCCGCAAGCTCGTTGAGTCCGATGGAACCTGGGTGTATATCAAGCGCCAGGTGGACGAAGACGATGTTGCGGCGCTGGAGAAGAAGAACCTGCCCGGCGTGCTTTTTGAGCAGGCCATGAAGCGCGTATATCCATACGGCAACCTGGCATCGCAGGTGCTGGGTGTAGTGAATGTGGACAACGACGGCTTGACGGGTCTCGAAAAGCAATACAACAAGCTTCTGACCGGCACGAACGGTTCTCTCGTACGCGAGCGCGCGAGGGACGGCAGCTATATCGCGGGCGGTGCCTATAAAAAGGTGGCCGCGGTCGACGGCGTTGATATCGTGACGACGCTCGACGTCAATATCCAGCGTGCGGCCGAGGATGCCCTGGCAGAGGCTGTCGAGAAGACAAAGGCCAAGAACGGCTCGGCGCTGGTCACCGATCCTACGACAGGCGAGATCTTGGCAGCCTGCTCGTATCCGACTTACGACCAGACCGATCTGGAAAACGCCAAGACCGAGGATATGAACCTGCGCCTGGTCACCGACGCCTACGAGCCCGGCTCAGTCTTTAAGACGCTCGTGGCGGGCGCCGGCTTCGACTTGGGCGTCGTGCGATCGAGTACGTCGTTTGAGGTGCCGGCGAGCATCAAGGTTGGCGACGATACCGTCACCGATGCCGACAAGCGCGACTACGCCATGACCATGGATGTGCGCGAGATGATGCGCCGTTCGTCCAACGTGGGCTTTGTCCTGGTGGGGCGCAAGATCGGTGCCGACGACTTTGCCGCCTATGTGGACAAGTGGGGCATCGGTCATAGCTCCGGTGTAGATTTTCCGGGCGAGAGCCTGGGTATCGTCAAGGAGCGTGACCAGTATGACGGCGCCACGCTGGGCTCGATGAGCTTTGGACAGGCACTGTCCGTCTCGCCGATTGAGATCGCACGTGCCGTGGGCGGCATCGCCAACGGCGGTGTGATGATGACCCCGCACTTCTATAAGTCCAGCAAAGGCGACGAGAAGGACTGGGGCGAAGGCGAGCGCGCGATTTCTGAGGATGCCGCATCCCAGGTGACATCGTGCATGCAGACGGTCGTGTCCGAGGGAACGGGCGTTGGCGGCGCGGTTGACGGCTATGACGTGGCGGGTAAGACCGGTACGGCCGAACGAGCCGACGAGAACGGCGGTTACCTCAAGGAGAACTACATGTCGTCCTTTATGGGCTTTGCACCGGCACAATCGCCCAAGGTGCTGTGCTATATCACGCTCGACGGAACGCCGAGCGGCTCGGATGCCGCTGCGGTGCCGTTCCAGTCCATTATGGCCAACGCGCTCGACGTGCTGGGTATCCCGCACACGAAGTAGGGGGTTACAATCTTTGGGGCGTGGTTTGTTGTCCCATATGAGGGTGTTCACATGCCCTGCACCACGCATGTGCGGCGCTGGGATACAATACGCCGATAGCATTATTAGGTTTACAGGGGAGCTGCAATGATAGAGATCGCCGTCAACAACCTCGCGGCCGCAACAGGGGCCCGAACCGTGACGGGAGAAGCCGATCGGGTATGCCGCGGGTGCGTTATCGACTCGCGCCAGGTCGAGGAAGGGACGATTTTCGTCGCCTTTCCCGGTGAAAACGTCGACGGCAATGATTTTGCTTCCCGTGCCGTCCAGTCGGGTGCCGGCGCCGTCGTGATGACGCGTGAGCCCGAGGCCGAGCTGGTCTCGCTGGCGCAGGACAAGGGGTGCGCCATCCTGCTGACCGATGATCCCGAGGAGTTTCTGCTGCGTTTGGCGCACACGTATCGCCTGGAGCTTGGCTGCCTGGTCGTTGGCATTACCGGTTCCATCGGCAAGACGACGACCAAGGACGTGCTCGCCGCCGTGCTCGCCAAGCGCTATCGTGTCTGGGCCACCAAGGGCAATTTCAATAACCTGATCGGCATGCCGCTCACGGTGCTTTCCGCTCCGGCCGATACCGAGGTCCTGGTGCTCGAGATGGGCATGAACCATTTCCACGAGATTGAGCGCCTGTCCAAGTCCGCCAATCCCAACCTTGCCATCGTGAGCAAGATTGGTACCTCTCACATCGGCATTTTGGGCAGCCGCGAGAACATCGCCCGCGCTAAGGCCGAGATTGTCCAGGGTATGTGCGCCGCCGGCGACTTCTTGCCGCTGCTGGTTTTGGGCGGTGAGGACGACTTTACGCCGTTCATTCGCGATACGTTCGCCCAGCCTGCTGGTATCGACGTTATGCTGGCCGGCGTCTCGGACGACGATGAGGTCCGTGCCCGCGACATTCGTGTTGATGACGAGGGACGTCCGGTCTTTACGCTCGATTTTGGCCAGGGTGAGACGATCGATACCATGCTTGCCATCCCCGGCGTGCAGTCCGTTCCTAATGCCGTTAAGGCCGCCGCGGTTTCCTATCGCCTGGGCGTGACGCCCGAGCAGATCGATGCTGCTTTTAGGGGCCTCACGATCACCGGTCACCGCCAGGAGATCAAGCGCGCCAAGAGCGGTGCCCGCGTCATCGACGATTCCTATAACGCCAGTGCCGAATCCATGGCTGCTGGCCTCGATCTGCTGTGCTCGCTTTCGTGCACGGGGTCTCGCATGGCGATCCTGGGCGAGATGGGCGAGATGGGCGATGAGGCTCCTCGCATGCATGAGCTCGTGGGCGCCTATGCCGCCGCCAAGAAGCTCGACATGCTGGCGTGCGTGGGTGGTGAGCTGGCCCAGCTTATGGCCGATGCCGCGCGCATGATGGGCATGGACGAGGACCGCATCCAGGTGTTCTCCGATTATCAGCAGGTGCTCGACCGCATGGGCGGCGCGCTTGAAAAACATGATGTTGTACTGGTCAAGGGTTCCCGCTTTGTTGAGCTCGACCGCTTTGTGGAAGGTGTGTGCTAGCCCATGTTCGGCAATCCCTCGTATCCAACGTATCAGGCTTTTTTGGGGCTTGGCATCGCCGCTGCCATTGCGCTGCTGCTCATGCCGTGGTGGATCAAGCTGCTCAAGGTCGAGGGTATCGGCCAGCAGGTTCGTGCCGACGGCCCCAAGCGTCATTTGGTTAAGCAGGGAACGCCCACCATGGGTGGCGTTGTCATTCTCGTCGCGATTTCGCTGACCTGCCTGCTGATGGGCAAGCTCACCACCGAGCTCGTGCTCGTGCTGCTCGCCACGCTGGCGACCGGCGTGCTGGGCCTGATCGACGACCTGACCTCCGTTACGCATGGGCGCTCGCTCGGTCTGACGCCCCATGCCAAGATGATCGGCCTAACCATTATCTGTGTCACCTTTACGGTACTTGCCGTCAACTGGTGCGGCGTCGCCCCCGAGATTCGTTTTCCCGGCGGCCTGACGATTGACCTTGGCGTGCTTTCGACCACCATCTGCGGCCTTTCGTTCCCGTGGCTCTACATTGTCTTTTGCTGGCTGATGATCGCCGGTCTTTCTAATGCCGTGAACCTGACCGATGGCCTTGACGGTCTTGCCGGCGGCACCTCCATGATTGCCATGCTCGCCATGGCTGCCATGGCGTTTTTGCACGGAGACGTGAACCTGTCCATCTTCTGCACCGCGTGTGCCGGTGCCTGCTTGGGCTTTCTGTGGTTCAACTGCTATCCGGCGAGCATCTTTATGGGCGATACCGGCTCGCTTGCCCTGGGCGCCGCGTTTGCCTGCACGTCCATCATGACCAACACCGAGGTCGTCTCCCTCATCATCGGCGGCCTGTTTATCGTTGAGACCCTGTCGGTCATGATTCAGGTTGTCTACTTCCACTTTACGCACAAGCGCGTCTTCCTTATGGCGCCCATCCATCATCATTTCGAAAAGAAGGGCTGGGCCGAGACCAAGGTCGTCATCCGTTTTTGGATTATCGCTGCGGCCTTTGGTGCCGTTGGCCTTGCCCTGTTCTTCCAGTTGGGATAGTGGTCTTTCATGCCTCTTGCTGATGTCTTTAGCCTGCTCGTTTTGGGTCAGGGCAAATCCGGTCTCGATGTCGCCCGCTGGGCGCTGGCACATCCCGAGCGCGTAAGCGCCGTTACCGTGTATGGCGGCGGCACCTCTGAGCCCAATGACGCCACGCGTGCGCTCGAGGCTGCTGGTGCGTCGTTTGTCTATGGGACCGAACAGGTCGAGGGCGCCTATGACGTATGCGTGACGTGCCCGGGCATCTCGGAGTTCTCGGGCTTCTTTAAGGCCGGGCGCGAGCATGCCGCCCAGATTATGGGTGAGCCCGAGTTTGCCTATCGCCTGTCGCCCGATAACTGGATTGCCATCACGGGCACCAACGGCAAGACGACCACCACGTTGCTGACTGATTTTCTGCTTAAGGCTGCCGGCGAGGCCAGCGTTGCTGTCGGCAACATCGGCGAGCCGCCGGTCAACGAGATTGACGGCCGAGCCCACAACGAGTGGTTTGTGGCTGAGCTCTCGAGCTATCAGATTGCTACGACAACCGAGCTCCACCCCCGCGTGGCGGTGCTGCTCAACATCACTCCCGACCACTTGGGCTGGCATAAGAGCCATAAGAACTATGCGCTTGCCAAGATCAAACTGTTTGACAATATGGTCGATGACGATCTGGTGGTTGTCGACGTCGAAGACGCCGGCATTCACGAGTTCGATGAGTACATCTACACGACGGGTCGTCGCATCTGCAAGGTTGCCTTTGACGAGCCTGAGGGCGAGGATGCCGCCTTTGTGCGCGATGGCAAGATGATCGTGCGTCTGAAGGGCGTCGAGACCCCGCTCATCGCTACATCCGAGCTCAAGATCTCGGGCCATCACAATGTTATCAATGCCCTGTGCGCTGCCACGGCTGCCTTGGCGGTCGGTGCCGATGTCGATGGTGTCTGCCGCGGTCTTGCCTCGTTCCAGCCGCTCGAGCACCGCGTGGAGCCGTGTGGCGAGATTGACGGCGTGCGCTACGTCAACGATTCCAAGGCGACCAACACCGATGCGGTCGAGAAGGCGCTGACGGCATTTCCCGATGACGACGTGATCTTGCTGCTCGGCGGCCACGATAAGGGCACGCCGCTCACGGACTTCGCGCGCGTCGTTATGGACAACGTGCGCTCGGTCGTCTGCTTTGGCGATGCGCGCGAGCGCTTCACCGCCGCTATGGACGAGGCCGATGTCGATGGCGATGTGGATATCGCCCAGGCGGATGACCTACGCGACGCCGTGGACGTTGCCCGTTCGCTTTCGAGCCGTGGTGACGTGATCTTACTTTCACCTGCCTGCTCTTCGTTCGATGAGTTCTCGGGCTATGAGGAGCGCGGCCGCGTGTTTAAGGACTACGTGGCTCAGCTTGCCGCTACAGCGAAATCACAAATGGAATAGGGGTTGCGGTGAGAGAGGAGAGCCCCCGACAAGGTATGAGGAGGCCCGACTCGGACCGTGCTTCCTCACGGCGCATCACATCGTGTTCCAGCCGCGGTGGGCAGTCGTTTAGCGAACGCTATATTGCCGGCGTTCCCGCCCGTATCATGCGCCCCCGTTTGATATTCATGGCCTGCTTGTTTACCTTGGTATGCTTTGGCCTGCTGATGGTGTACTCAGCGTCTTCGGTCGAGGCGCTGCACGAGAATGGCTCGGCGACGTTTTTTCTGGGTCGACAGGCCGCGTTTGCCGTGGTCGGTGTTCTGGCGCTGATTGCCATCGTGCGCGTTTTGCCGGACAGCTGGTTTGGGGAGGATGTGCTCAGGATCTTCCTCATAGGCATGATAGGGCTACTGTTTTTGGTGTTCTTGGTGGGTAGCGGCAGCCGTGGCGCCACGCGCTGGCTCAACATCGCCGGCATTCAGTTCCAGCCTTCCGAGTTTTTAAAGCCATTTGCCATTGCGTATTCGGCCATCATGCTTGATCGCTTCTTTTCGCCCGGTGGCAACATCAACGAATTCCTTCGCAAGATGGGCATCTACCTGGGCATTTCGCTCTTTCTGATCTTTATCCAGCCCGATTTCGGTACTGTCCTGATCATCCTGTTGACCCTCATGTGCATGGCGTTGTTTTCGGGTCTCGACCCCAGATTTATCATCGGCGTGCTAATCTTCGGCATTCTCGTGATCGTGATTGCGCTTGTCGCAGAGCCGTACCGTATGGTGCGTATTCAGGTTGCCTTGAACCCTTGGGCCGACGAGTATGGTGACGGCTATCAGGCCACGCTTGCCATCATGGCCTTTGCCTCGGGCGGTCTGTTCGGCCGCGGCATCGGCAACTCAACCATGAAGTACTCGTATCTGCCCGAAGCGCACAACGACTACATCCTAGCCATCATTGGCGAGGAAGTTGGTTTTGTCGGAACCGTGCTGTTCTTCTTGGTGTTTGCGATGCTGATCTACTCGGCGTTTCGCATTGCCGAGCAGGCGACCGATCGTCGGGGCGCGCTCATGGCGTCTGGCTCCGCGGTCATTCTCGCGGTGCAGTTTTTGATTAACGCGCTGGGCATCCTCAACGTGTTTCCCATGACGGGCAAACCGTTGCCGTTTATTAGCTACGGCGGTTCGTCGATTATTGTGTCGCTCATGCTTGCTGGGTTGATCCTGCGCGTTTCGTACGAGAGCGCCCGCCGCGATGAGTATGACCGCCGCCGTGAGAGCTTTGCCGTTATGGACGAGAGCACCGCCGGCGTAGCCCATGTGCGCGGTGAACGACCTTCGCGTAGCGGCTTTACCGTTCTGGATGGTTCTACATCCGAGCCGGCAACTCGTCCACGTCCGCGAACGGCTCCGCAAGGTCGTCCGCAGCGCCCCAGCCCTCGCAACGCGGGCGGCGGATATAATCGAATCGATTTGAACTCGGACCCGTCGGCGCGTCTGCGTACCGACGACCAGGGACCGCGTGTACGAAGGGACTACCATGACCGATGAAATGACCGTTGCTATTGCAGCCGGCGGCACGGCAGGACACATCAACCCCGCGCTCGCCTTGGCCGAGGAGCTGCGTGACCGTGGCCACCACGTTGTGTTCGTGGGCCAGTCGCGCAAGCTCGAGGGTCGTCTGGTTCCCGAGGCTGGGTTTGATTTTGTGCCCATTACGGTCACGGGCTTCGACCGCTCCCGTCCTTGGACGGCGCTGACCTCGCTGTGGCGTGTCAACAAAGCCAAGCGTGCGCTCGCCAGTCATTTCTCAAAGGTCGGCAAGCCCGATGCCGCCATTGGTTTTGGTGCCTATGTCGAGGTTCCGCTGCTGGGGTGGTGCAAGGGCGCGGGCGTTCCGTATCTGCTGCATGAGCAGAACTCTGTTCCGGGCCTGGCCAACAAGATGATGAACTCCCACGCCGCCCGCGTGTGCATCTCGGTGCCGGCAGCGCGTTCGGTCTTTGAGCGCGAAGGTGACCCTGACCACGTGCTCATGACCGGCAACCCCGTACGTCGCTCGGTGATCGAGGGCGATCGCGCTCGCGGCCGCAAGGCACTTGGCGTTCCCGAGGACGCTACGCTGCTGCTCGTCTTTGGCGGTTCACTTGGCGCCCAGCACCTCAACGAGCGCGTGGCTTCGCTCAAAAACGAGCTGCTTTCGCGCAAGAACCTCTATGTGTTGCATTCGACGGGTGCCGACGGCTTTGAGGAGACCGAGCGCGCTTTGGCGCTGACGCCCGAGGAGGCGAAGCGTTACCGCGTCCAGCCTTACATCGACAACATGGGCGATATGCTGGCTGCTGCCGATTTGGTGCTCTCGCGTTCGGGCGCATCGAGCGTGGCCGAGATCGCTGCGCTCGCTGTGCCTTCGGTGCTCGTGCCGTACCCGCATGCGACGGCCGACCACCAAACCACCAATGCCCGTTATCTGGTCGACGCCGGGGTCGGCGTGCTCTGCGCCGATGCCGATATCGACGGTTCTGCCTTTGCCGATGAACTGCTGCACCTGGTCGATGACGCGGCGGCGCGCGACGCCATGCGTCAGGCGGCGCGTGGTCTGGCTCAGGATAGGGCCGCCGCTCTTCTGGCGGATGCGGTAGAGGGTTTGCGTTAGTTAGACGGGATATCGTCGGTCGCCCTCGCGCTGATGCGGTAGGTGCGGTACAGTTAACGGGTTACAGGCAGTGTTTACGCAAGGAGTACACGAGCACATGGCTGATTCCCAGACTGCAACCTCCGCGCCCGAGTTTAAGAGCGCCCACTTTATCGGTATCGGCGGCGCCGGCATGAGCGGCATCGCCCTCGTTCTTCACGAGCGCGGTTATGCCGTTACCGGCTCCGACCTTAAGACGTCACGTTATATCCGCCAGCTTACCCGCGCTGGTGTGAAGGTGCATGTGGGCCATGAGGCCGCCACGATCGACGAGGTCAAGCCCGACGTGGTTGTTGTCTCCACCGCTATTCCGGAGTCCAACCCCGAACTCGTGCGCGCTCGCGAGCTTGGTATTCCCGTGTGGCCCCGTGCCAAGATGCTCTCTGCTTTGGGCCACGGCTACACCACCGTCGCTGTTGCCGGCACGCATGGCAAGACCACCACGTCTTCGATGTGCGCCACCATGCTCGACCGCATGGGTCTGGATCCGAGCTTCTTGATCGGTGGCATCGTCGAGGGCTATGACACGAACGGCAAGAACGGCTCGGGCGACTACTTTGTCGCCGAGGCCGACGAGTCCGACAGCTCCTTCCTGTTCCTGAACCCCAACGTGGTCATCGTGACCAACGTCGAGGCCGACCACCTCGATCACTACTCGGGTATCGAGGAGATCGAGGCGACTTTCGCCAAATTCATGAGCCTGGTGGGCGAGGACGGCACCGTCATCGTCTGCGGTGAGGACCCGCATCTGGTCGAGCTCGCCAAGTCGACGGGTCGTCACGTGCTTTCCTACGGCTTTGCCGAGAGCAACGACATCGTCTGCATGCACCCGGATGTCAAGGGCATCCAGAGCGACTTTATCGTTCGCTTTGAGGACGGCACTGAGCACGCTGTGGAGATCAAGAGCAATCCCGGTCGCCACAACATGCTCAATGCCACGGCGGTGCTCACCGTCGCCCATGTCCTGGGCCTTGACATCGACGCCGCCGCCAAGGCGCTCTCGAGCTTTGAGGGCGTCCGCCGTCGCTTTACCCACGTGGGCGATATCGATGGCATCACCGTGGTCGATGATTACGGCCATCACCCCACCGAGATCAAGGCGACGCTTGCTGCTGCTTCGTCGCTGGGCTACAAGCACGTCGACGTCGTGTTCCAGCCGCACCGCTATTCGCGCCTGCAGGCCCTGTGCGACGACTTTGCCGATGCATTTGCCAATGCCGATAAACTGCTGCTGATTGATGTGTTCTCGGCTGGCGAGATGCCCATTCCGGGCGTCACCTCTAAGATGCTCGCCGATACCGTGCGCGCCAAGCATCCTGGCAAGGAGGTCGTGTACTGCTCCAGCCGTCTTGAGCTCAATCAGGAGCTCGAGCAGATGGTGGGCGCGGGCGACCTGCTGCTCACTATGGGTGCTGGTGACGTTACGACCGTCGGTCCCGAGTTTATCGAGTATCTGACTGCCAAGAAAGACGCTTAAGTCTAATGGGTCTGTTTAACGCCGTCATGGCGCTCTCGGGTATGATCGACACGGATGTGATCGAGGACGAGCGCCTTGCGCGTCATACGAGCTATCGTATCGGCGGCAAGGCCGACCTCTTTGTGACGTGCCATAGCTATCATGCCCTCCGCCGCGCCGTGGCGGTGCTCGATCGCGAGCAGGTGCCGTGGGTCATCATCGGCAAGGGCTCCAATCTGCTGGTTGCCGATGGCGGTTATCGCGGTGCCGTCATTTCGCTCGGACGTGAGTTTCAGCGCACGGTTGTTGCCGATGACGGTTGTACGCTGACGGTCGGTGCGGGCGTGATGTTTGCGCGCCTGGTCAACGATGCCCTGTCGCGTAGCCTCTCGGGCCTTGAGTTTGCCGTTGGCATCCCTGGGTCGGTCGGCGGTGCGATATCTATGAATGCCGGCACACGGACCGAATGGATTGGCTCGCTGGTTGAGGATGTCGTAACGTTTGACCCGGCATCCGGTATCAAGCATTATGCGGGGTCCGAGATCACTTGGGGCTACCGCGAATGTAGCCTTCCCCGCAATGAGATCATCCTCGAGTGCGTGCTCAAACTTAAACCGGCGCCCAAGGCCGACATTCGCGAGCGCATGGAGCGGTACCTGACGAGGCGCAAGCGTACGCAGCCCATGGGTCGCGCATCCTGCGGGTCGGTCTTTCGCAACCCGCCCGATGCGAGTGTGGGCAAGCTTATCGAGGATTGTGGATTAAAGGGTTTTTCGATTGGCGGCGCGGAAGTTTCGCCCGTTCACGCTAATTTTATCGTTAATAACGGAACTGCCTCGGCCGATGACGTTGCCGCGGTTATCAGACATGTGCACGGAAAGGTGAGGGAGGCGTATGGCATCGAGCTCAGACCGGAAGTTAAATTCCTCGGCTTCTAGAGCATCGAAACCCACCTTCCGCCGCGCCGGAGGGCGTTCCGGCGCGCCTGCCAAACCTCAACGCAATACCGTCGCGCACTCTAAGCCTGTCGGGCATGCTCGACAGGCCGGGCGTCCGGTCGTCGGCTCTCAGCTCGGTAATCGTCCGGCCGCAAAAAAGTCCTCGCGTCCCTCGGTGACGTCAAAGCCTGTTATGGGCGCCAAGCCTGCCCGTCCCATGGCAACTCCTAAGCCCTCGACGGGAACTAAGGCGGCGCGTCCGGGTCGCACGCTGGGCGCATCGAAACCGCGCTCGCTGACATCGGTGCCGGCTACCGCCAAGAAGCCTTCGGGTAAAAAAGGCGTCAACCCGTTGTCTTCACTTGGGGCGATGGCAAATAAAACGTCAGACGCCGCTTCTCTCGTTACAGGCAAAGGCAAAATCGTGGGCGGCGTTCTGGCCGTCTTGGCCGTGCTCGTCGTCGTTGCCATCGTGGTGATCAACTCTGGATTGTTTACCGCCACTGATATTCAGATTCAAGGCAGCGAGCACGTGACGAAGCACGATGCTATCCAGCTGATCGATTTGCCCGAGGGAACGTCGCTTTTTAACGTCGATCCCGACCAGATTACCGAGGACCTCAAGCAGAATCCGTGGGTCTCGGGCGTGGATGTCCAGCGTCAGTTCCCGCATACGCTCATCATTACGCCGATGGAGCGCAAGGTCATCGCAATTGCCTATATCAGCTCCGATGACCTTGCCTGGGCCATCGGGGATGATGACACCTGGATCGCCCCGCTGTCGACGTCGGTCGAAGTGGATGACCAGGGCAACGTCATCACGACGGGGCAGGGCTCAAATACCCTGACCGGCATTGATGCCGCGCTGGCGCTCGCTAAGCACTATGGCGCGGTGTTGTTGACTGATGTCTCGGCGGATGTCGCTCCGGTTTCCGGCCAGGCGGTGAGCTCCAAGGCCGTTAAGGCTGGCTTGGATTATGTGCGTGGTTTTTCGAGCGAGTTCTTGGGACAAGTCAAGGATATTTCCACGCCTTCGGTCGAAGCCATCTCGGCAAACCTCAATAACGGCATTGAGGTGTCGCTGGGCGATTCGAACGATATCGTCAAGAAGGAGCGCGTAGTCACCAAGCTGCTTTCGCAGGTAGAGGGCGTAACGTATATCAATGTGCGCTCTCCGGGTAACTATACATTTAGGAACGCTCCGACCTCGTAGCGCTGGTTGATGCTTTGTTGAGGGGCCATACCACGCCGTTTATCTGGTTTGTTTGGTTTTCACGGTCAATTATTTGACTGATACGTTCATAATGTGCAAACATAATACGGTTTACCTTTGCATTTACTTTCAACCTGAAGGTTAATGTGCGCAGGGGTCGACCCATGCTATGGCTATAACCTTTGTTCGGAGGACCGACATGCACGAGACAGAGATCAACAACTACCTTGCCGTCATTAAGGTGGTCGGCGTCGGCGGCGGTGGTACCAACGCGGTCAATCGAATGATCGAAGAGGGCATCCGCGGCGTCGAGTTTGTTGCCATCAACACCGATGCTCAGGCACTCGCGATCTCTGATGCCGATATCAAGGTGCACATCGGCACCGACCTTACCCGCGGCCTGGGCGCCGGCGCCAACCCCGAGGTTGGCCGCAAAGCTGCCGATGAGTCCCGCGACGACATTGCCGAGGCGCTCGCTGGCGCCGACATGGTGTTCATCACCTGCGGCGAGGGCGGTGGCACCGGTACCGGCGCTGCTCCCATCGTTGCCGATATCGCGATGAACGAGGTCGGTGCGCTGACCGTCGCCGTCGTGACCAAGCCCTTCACCTTCGAGGGCCGCAAGCGCAAGAAGAGCGCCGAGGAGGGCATTAAGACCCTCTCCGATTGCGTTGACACCATGATTGTCATCCCTAACGATAAGCTGCTCGACATCGCCGAGAAGAAGACCACCATGCTCGAGGCCTTCGCGATTGCCGATGGCGTCCTTTCCCAGGGCACCCAGGGCATCACCGACCTCATCACCGTCCCCGGTATCATCAACCTGGACTTCGCCGATGTTAAGACCATCATGAAGCAGGCCGGTACCGCCATGATGGGTATCGGTACCTCTTCTGGGGATACCCGTGCCGTCGACGCTGCCCAGCAGGCCATCTCCAGCCCGCTGCTCGAGAGCTCCATCGATGGCGCCACGCGCGTGCTGCTCTCCATCGCCGGTTCCAAGGACCTGGGCATCCAGGAGATCAGCGACGCCGCCGACGTTGTCGCCAACGCCGTCGACCCCGAGGCCAACATCATCTTCGGTACCGTTGTCGACGAGTCCCTGGGCGATCAGGTGCGTATCACCGTCATCGCTACGGGCTTCTCCGACTCCAACGTCAACCGTCAGGACGAGCTCTTTGCTGCTCAGCAGTCTCAGAGCAAGGCCGCTGCCTCCGCTGAGCCGCAGCGCACCGCTCCGGCCACCAGCCCGGCTCAGGCCGCTCCGACCCGCAACGTCGGTGGCACCGAGCTTCCTAACTTCGGCAACGATCAGTTCGAGCTTCCCGACTTCCTGAAGCGCGGTAGCTTCTAAGTCGTTCTTTGCATTGTTGTGCACAGGGGCGTGTCCGTATGGACGCGCCCTTTTTATTTCGACTTTGTAAACTAGAACCTCCAATCTCTTTACGTTCCCTTTACGATTGCCTCCAGCGCAGCAGGTATCCTTTTAGAGAAGTATGACAGCCGTATAAACGCGGGCTGTAGCGGCGATGCCGCGGTACTTGTGTTATTAGGAGGCTTTAGTATGGCAGCACGTGCGGACAAAGTTTCGCGTGTCGACCATGATGGAGTTACGTTGGTGGAGGGCGCGACATCCGATGTTCGCTTTGCCTTCACCGAGCGCGCCGGTGGCGTTTCCGAAGATGCGTACTCCTCACTCAACTTGGGCTCGCATGTTGGCGATGACCCCTTTGCTGTTCAAGAAAATCGTCGTCGTGCGCTCGAAGCTATGGGTGCCGCCGAGTGCGAGCACAACCTGCTCGTTCCCAATCAGGTCCATGGTGATCATATCGTTGCGGTGACCTCGAACGGCGCCGATGACCTTGAGGACGTTCGCGAGCAGATTGCCGAGGGCTGTGATGCCATCGTCTGCACGGCGCATAACGTGCCCGTGCTGCTCTGCTTTGCCGACTGCGTTCCCGTGGTGCTGGTGGCCCCTGGCGGATTTGCCGTGGTGCACTCCGGTTGGAAGGGCACGATTGCACGTATTTCTGCCAAGGCGTGCCAGGCGCTTTGCGATGCTGCCGGCTGCGATGCGAGCAACGTTTCCGCCTATATCGGCCCCCATATCTTGGGTGACGAATATGAGGTATCCCAGGAACTCATGGATCGCTTTGCCGCCGAGTTCTCTTGCATCGATGCGAGTGCCTCTCGCATGCTCGATCTTTCCGCTGCCATTCGCGAGGCGCTGGTAGATGTCGGTGTCGACGCGGATAATATCGTGGATACCCAGCTTTCGACTGTGCGTCAGAACGACCGCTTTTATTCCTACCGTAACGAGGACGGCACCTGTGGGCGCCATGCTGCGATCGGCGTGATGCTATGAGAAAGATCGTATCGGTCCTGAGCGCCGCTGTGCTTACGCTTACGCTGTGCGCCTGTTCTTCGGGATCTTCTACCTCTTCCATTACCGTCGCCGGCTCCACGACCTGCCTTCCTATCGCCGAGATTGCGGCCGAGGGCTTTAAGGAGGAGACCGGCATCGACGTGCTCGTTTCCGGTTTGGGTTCTTCCGCTGGCATCGAGGCCGTCAGCGCCGGCACAGCCGATATCGCCAGCTCCTCCCGTGGACTCAATGCCGACGAACAGGATCTGGGCCTGACTCCCATCGTCATTGCCCACGACGGTATCGCGGTCATCGTGAACGACGATAACCCGGTCGATAACCTCTCGACCGAGCAGCTCCGCGATATTTACGCCGGCAAGATCACCAACTGGAAAGAAGTCGGTGGCGAGGACCTGAGGATCCAGGTCATCAATCGAGATGAGGCGTCCGGCACGCGTGAGGCCTTCCGCACCATCGTGATGGACGGCACCCCGTTCGATCGCCGCTCGGCCGTTCTTTCGGGCACGGGCCAGGTGCGCGACGTGGTATCTCGTTCGCGCGGTGCCATTGGCTACATTTCGCTGGGCTTCGTCGATAGCCTCAACGCCAAGACCTCGGTCAAGGCCGTCTCGGTCAATCATGTTGAGGCGTCCGAGAAGACGGTCGCGAGCGGCGGCTATCCCATCTCACGCGACCTTTACTTCTTTGTGAAGGGTGCGCCTTCGCAGCAGGCGCAGGATTACATCGACTATGTGACGTCCGAAAAGATGGACAAGCAGATTCGCGAGGCGGGCTTTATTCCCGTCACCAACGACGAGAAGGGGAGTGAGTAGCATGGAAGCACAGGAAAACTCCCAGACTGAGCAGAATGTTCAGACGCCCAAGAAGCGCGAGCTGGCGCTCGTATCGCACAGTACCTATATCAAGGAGAAGGCGCTGCAGTGGATCTTCTTTGCCTGCGCGTTCTTGGCGGTCGTTACCGTCATCCTGATTTTTGTCTTTACCACGTACTCGGCGCTGCCCGTCTTTACTGACATCGGTCTGGCGGACTTCTTTAGCTTTACGTGGGCGCCTTCCGAGGGCCACTACGGCATCTTGTCGCTGCTTGCCGGCTCGGGTCTGGTGACCGTCGGTGCGCTCGCCATGGGCGTGCCGCTGGGCGTGGGTACGGCCGTTTACCTGGTTGAGATTGCCAGCAAGCGCGTGCGCAAGCTCATCAGCCCCGCCGTTGACCTGCTGGCGGGCATACCCTCCATCATCTACGGCTTCTTTGGCATGATCATCATCCGCCCGTTTATCGCACAACTGACCGGCGGCCTTGGTTTTGGTGCGCTGACGGCGTGGTTTGTGCTCGCCATCATGATCGTCCCTACCATCACGACGCTTACCATCGATGCCCTCAATTCCATTCCCATGGGCATTCGCGAGGCATCGTATGCCATGGGTGCTACTAAGTGGCAGACCATCTATAAGGTCGTGCTACCTGCCGCCAAACTGGGTATCGTTGATGCCATCGTGCTGGGTATGGGCCGTGCCATCGGTGAGACCATGGCCGTGCTCATGGTCGTGGGTAACGCTCCGGTTATTCCCGACAGCATTGCGAGCCCCATCTCGACGCTCACGAGCCAGATCGCGCTCGACATGAGCTATTCCTCGGGCCTGCACCGCTCGGCTCTGTTCGGCATGGGCGTGGTCCTGTTTATCATCTCCGCCATGCTGGTGGGCATCGTCCGTCTGATTTCCAAGAAGAAGAGGGGGTAGGCTATGTCCGATTCCGTTGACACGACGGTCGATACGACCTCGTCGCGCGAGCGCATCAAGCGTGCCCTTTCCCACGGTAAGAAGGGCCGTATCAACAAGGACCTGTCAAACAAGATCATGCTCGGCGTGTTCCGCGCCGCGGCCTACATCACCACGCTTGTGCTGGTCGCTATCATTGCCTACGTGGTTGTTAATGGCTTACCGCATATTTCGCTCGACTTTATCTTCGGTTGGCCCCAGGGTGTCAACGCCGAGGGCGGCATTTGGCCTACGATTGTCTCGACCATCTACGTGACGGCGCTCGCCATGCTCATCTGTACGCCGGTCGCCGTGCTAGCGGCCGTCTATCTGGCCGAGTACGCCAAACAGGGCAAGGTCGTCGAGCTCATCCGTTATGCTGCCGATGCTTTGGCCTCGGTGCCCTCCATCGTTATGGGTCTCTTTGGCTACGCCTTGTTTGTCGAGGCCATGGGCCTGGGCCTTTCGATCGTCTCGGCTGCCCTGGCGCTGGCGCTTCTGATGCTGCCTATCGTCATGCGCACCACCGAGGAGGCTATTCGCGCCGTGCCGCGCTATATCCGTTGGGGCGCATATGGCTTGGGCGCCACTAAGTGGCAGGTCGTTTCCAAGATCGTGCTTCCCTCCGCCTTTGGCCGCATCGCCACCGGCATCGTTCTCGCCATCGGCCGTGCCATCGGCGAGACCGCGGTTGTACTTTACACCATGGGCCAGGCCATCAATCTACCTATTTCGCCGCTCGATTCCGGCCGCCCCATGACGGTCCATCTGTACCTGCTTGCCAACGACGGCATCAACATGAACGCAGCCTACGGCACCGCGCTCTTGCTGATGGTGATCATTCTGGCCTTCAACCTGTTTGCGCGCTTCCTGTCGCGCAAGCGTCGCTAGTTAAGGAGTCCCATGTCCGTTTATCAGTCCGCTCCCACGTTGGAGCAAGCGGCCATTACGGCCAAGGATTTCAACTTTTGGTACGGTGACTTTCATGCGCTGACGGGGCTTGACCTCAACATCGCCAAAAACGCCATCACCTCCTTCATTGGCCCTTCGGGCTGCGGCAAGTCGACGTTTTTGCGCTGCATCAACCGCATGAATGACCTGATCGAGGGCACGCGCGTCGAGGGCACCATGACGCTCGACGGCAACGATATCTATGCCGAGGGTGTCGACCCGGTCGATCTCCGTCGTCGCGTGGGCATGATCTTTCAGCAGCCCAACCCGTTTCCTAAATCCATCTACGAGAATGTCGCCTTTGGCCCTCGTCTGCAGGGCGTGACTAGCAAAAGTGACCTCGATGACATCGTGGAAGAATCGCTCAAGCGCGCCAACCTCTGGAAAGAGGTATCCAATCAGCTCAACAAGGATGGTTTGGCGCTCTCGGGCGGTCAGCAGCAGCGTCTGTGCATCGCGCGCGTGCTTGCGGTGCAACCCGATGTCCTTCTGATGGACGAGCCCTGCTCCGCCATCGACCCCACGTCCGTCTCTAAGGTCGAGGATCTGATGGCCGAGCTGGCGCCCGAGATGACGATCATCATCGTCACGCATTCAATGCAGCAGGCAGCTCGCATTAGCGACTACACCGCATTCTTCTTGCAGGAAGTTGCCGGCGAGCCCGCTACGCTCATCGAGTATGGTCAAACCGACGCGATCTTCACCAGCCCGGTGGACTCGCGGACGGAAGACTATATCACCGGCCGCTTTGGCTGATCGGTGCGACTAGTCCCAAGCCGATCGGATCTGGTCCGGTGCGTATTCACTGTGCGGGCGGCATGACCGCACCCAACTGATTGGAGTGAACCATGCGCAAACTGTTTTCCCGTCAGCTCATCGAGGCCCGTCACGAGATGCTGAGCATCTACGAGGCCGTCGATCTGGCCCTCCACGATGCCGTGAAGGCCTATGTGACCGACGACCGCAAGCTCGCCACCAAGACCAAGAAGCGCACGCTTTCGATTGACGCACGCTGCGCCAACCTGGAGGCCGTCTGCTACAACCTGATCGCCACGCAGTCACCGGTCGCCTCCGACTTCCGCTTGCTGCAGACGATCATCTACGTCGACTTTAACCTGCAGCGCATGACCGATAAGGTTCGCCAGATTTGCCGCGCCACGCGTCATATGATCAAGGCCGACATCTCGCTGCCCAAGGAGCTTGTCGGCACGGTCGAGGCCGAGGCTGAGGCCGTCTACCAGGTGCTGGGCTCTTCGCTTTCTGCGCTCGTCACCAACGACATGTCCATCATCTGCAACTTGGCCGTCGAGGACGAGCCAGTGCACGCCGCCTACGAGAAGTTCTTCCGCACCTTTAACCGCATGGACACGGGCGATTTTATGGACGACGACAGCAACTATGACGACCTGCGCCGCGCCATCATGGTATCGCGCTATCTCGATCGCATCGCCTCGATTTCCATCGATGCCGCCTGCCGTCTGACCTTCCTGTTGACCGGACAGCGTATGACTGCCGGCGATATCGCCTGCACTGATGAGGATGAGCTCGAGAGCATGCGCGTGCCTTCGGGCGAGGGTGTTATCATGAGGCCCGCCGTCGATGCACGCTACGTTGCCAAGGTGCCCGTTAACGAGGTCAGCGAGGGTCTTCGCTACCTGCTCGATCATCTTGAGGATGAGGACGATGGCGAGGACGACGAGGAGTAAGTAACCCCGTTCGTCGAAAGATTGTAAATACCTAAGTGAGCGCGGCCTTGCACATGCGGGGCCGCGCTCTTGCGTTAGCATGGGACTACTTGTTTGGCTGTCAGCGGAGGCGATTGGCAATGGATAACTATTTGGACTTGATGCGCGCTCGCCGCGAGCAGATTCTGGAACGTTTTTATGCGGCGCTCGATCGCGCGGGCCGTCCCCACGACGCCGCGAGCCTCATTGCCGTGTCCAAGACCGTTGGTGTCGATGAGACCGTTGCCGCCATCCAGGCGGGGTATCGCCATTTTGCCGAGAACCGCCCGCAGGAGCTGGTTCGCAAGCTCACGGGTCTGGCGGAGCATCCGGAGCTGCCCGAGGTGCGCTTCGATATGATCGGCAACCTGCAGACCAATAAGATCAATGCGGTGCTGGGCTCAGCCGAGCTGATTCACTCGGTGGGTTCGCTGCATCTGGCGCAGGCGATCTCGAGTCGTGCTGTTCGCAAGATTGAGGCAGGCGAGCTCGTCGGCCCCCAGCGTGTGCTCATTGAGGTCAATGTGAGTGGTGAGGAGTCGAAGGGAGGCTTTTCACCCGATGAGATTCGCGCCGCCGCGGGTGAGCTTGCAGAACTTGAGGGAATTTGCGTACAGGGGCTTATGACTATGGCGCCCCGGGGGAATAAGGATGTGGCACGCCGCACCTTTGCGGGGCTTCGCGAGCTAAGGGATGAGCTTGAGGCGACGCACTCCGACCTGAGCCTGCCCGAGCTTTCCTGCGGCATGAGCGAGGACTTTGAGCCTGCCTTAGAGGAAGGCTCTACGCTCGTTCGCCTGGGCAGGGTAGTATTTAGCCCGGAGTTTGCAGTAAAATAAGGCTCTGAAGTGCGCACTGATTATCAGAGCGCCTGCACTAAACCGCGAGAGGACACAACCATGGGCTTCCTTGACGAGATTAAAAATAAGATGCACCTGGGCGGCCAGCAGGGTTACGACCAGGGTTATGGTCAGGACGACGACTACGGCTACGATGATGGCTATGACGACGGCTACCAGAACAACGGTTACAGCGGTGCCTCGGGCGAGGGCTTCTATACCCAGGACGAGCCGAGCAACGGCCTGTTGGGTCAGACGCGCCGCGGCGAGGCCGAGTCGGTGGCCGTGTACACACGCTCCGGTCAGCTGGTCGGCGACGATTCTCGCCATGCTACGACCTACAACCCGCCATCGCGCTCGCAGGAGACGGTTGCGGGCGGTTATCGACCCGGTGCCTACGACACGCCGTCGAGCTACGCCGAGAGCACGCGTGCCCGCGCTGCTGCCCCCGCACCTGCTCCCTCACCGAGCGATGCCTCGGCGTATGCCAGCAACATTATCAACGCTACGCCGCAGCTGCCGGCTTATGTCCTACGCCCCGAGAGCTATGACGACGTGGAGACCGTCGTGCGCCGCGTGCGCACCAAGCAGCCTGTCGCGCTGATTTTTGTGGGCGTTCGTACCGAGGTCGCCAAGCGCGTCCTGGACTTCTCTTACGGCTTTGCCTGCGGCCTGGGTGCCACAGTCAAAGAGGTGGGCGATCGCGTGTTTATGGTGCTGCCCGCCGGTTGCGAGGTCAAGGATTCGGACCTCAAAAAGCTCCGTGCCGACGGCTACCTTAAGTAAAGACAAGACGAGGAGATTCTCATCAACATCTACACCATTGTCCAGCTGGTCAATACGCTGTTCAACTTTTACTCCACGCTCATCGTGGTCTACTGTCTTATGACGTGGATCCCTATGAAGCAGGGCGGATTGCTACAGGATATCGCCGCCGTCCTCGATAGCGTGTGCGGCCCGTGGCTCAATTTGTTCCGCCGGTTTATCCCGCCCATGGGCGGCGTCGATTTTTCACCGGTCGTTGCGATTATTGCGTTGCAGTTGGTGCAGAAGCTGGTTCTGCAACTTCTTATAGGTATACTCATATAAAACTGGCTTAGTAACTCACGTCGGGCGCACAGCGCCAAGGCGAAGATAAAGGAGAACTTGTTATGGCTATTACCCCTGCTGACATTCAGGCTCAGACCTTCTCTGAGGCCAAGCGCGGCTACGATCCCGCCGAGGTCGACGTCTTCCTGGAGACCCTGTCCTCTGAGGTCGATGCCATGCTCGCCAAGATCGTCGATCTTAAGGGTCGTCTGACCGCCACCGAGCAGCAGCTCGCCGATACGCAGGCCCAGCTTGCTCAGGCTCAGGACGCTGCCGCGCAGGCCGTTCCCGCCGCCCCTGTGGCCGCTCCTGCACCCGACTTCTCCGCTCAGGAGCGTCAGATTTCCGCTGCCCTGATTGCTGCCCAGCAGACCGCCGAGGGCATCGTCAACGACGCCAACGAGAACGCCGACCGTATCCGCAACGAGGCCGACGCCAAGGCCCGCGAGGTCATCCGCCAGGCCCTGACCGAGAAGCAGGCCGAGCTTGAGGAGATCGACCGTCTTAAGGCTTCCCGTGAGGAGTTCAAGGCCGAGTACCTCAAACTCATCCAGCACTTCATGGACGATGCTCAGAACTCCTTCCCGTCCGATCTCATGGCTTCCACGCCGGTCGGTTCCGCCGCTTCTCCGGCTGTGACCGTTCCTGCTGCCGAGCCGCTGCCCGTCGCCGAGCCGGTTATCCCCGTTGCCGATCCCTTTGCACCGATCGACAACTTCGCCGCCGACGACCTGGACTAACATCCAGCTATCATTTAGTGCCTAGAAAGGGTCCGCAGTTTGCGGGTCCTTTTTTGTGGCTGTACGCAGTCTGCAAAACAAAACGCCGAGTCCTGCGTTTGAGGGCACAGAACTCGGCGAGCGGGTGAGCGGTCAAAGGTAGATTTAAGGCATGTTTAAAAAACTACTTGAGGAGGAAGTCGGGGAGGGGAATGGTGCGGGCCTTGCGGTGCTCGGGATCGGCGATATGGTCGGCAGGATAGCCGCAGACGAGCATGTGATAGGGATAGATGCCCTCGGGTAGGCTGAACTGCTCACAGGCCACCTCGGGCTTAAAATGACACACCCAGCACGTGCCCATGCCCTGCTCCTCGGCCTCCATCATCATCTGATCGCAGACAATCGAGGTGTCGATGGCACTGGAGTTCATCTGGTCATAAGGACGCACCCAAGCATCGTCGGTAACGCTGCAAATGAGGAAGATGAGCGGAGCGCCAAAGATAGACCCATCACGAGCAAAGCGCGGCTGACAAGCAGCAGCCTTCTCCAACAACTCCGGAGTATCAAGCACCATCACACGGCTTGGATGATTATTACAAGCAGAAGGAGCAATACGCCCAGCCTCAACAATGGCATCCACCACAGCCTGCTCCACAGCCCGATCTTCAAACTCACGACAAGAATACCGACCCCGAGCCAGATCCAAATACCCCATAACCAAACCCTCCAAAGTCAGCGAATCAATCCAAAGTAAAACAAAGGGTACCCAAAGCACCATCCAGCCAAACGTTTAAGGCGGTCCCAAAGTTCCCAATCGGGCTCAAAGGTCCTGCCAACAAAAGCCTCATTGCTTTCAAAGTATCAGCCAAAGTTCCCAATGGTGGTACGTAAGGCGAAGGGCCGGCCACGGTTTGCTTTCGAACGACTCTGCAAAGCAGCCGGAGTGAGAAAGCAAACCGTGGCCGACCCTTCGCCGCCGGGACACGTACCCCCAATTAACTGTTCTTCATGACAATCGAATCCACAACATCAGCCACATTCTCACAGCAGTCAGCGCAGTACTCCAGGAAGGCGTAGACGTCACGCCAGGCGATAACCTCGAGCGGATCCTTACCGTTGACATGCAGGTTGCGCATAGCGTTGATGTAGAGCTCGTCGGCCTCGGACTCGATCGTGTTGATCTGGATGACGAGCTCGCGCAGGGTCTTGGACTTGCGGTAGTTGGGCAGCTCGACCATCAGGTCCTTCATGGCGCGGCAGGCGTCGGTCACCTTGTGGGCGATCACGATGGCATCAGGATGGATGCTCTGGATGTTGGTGAAGTAGACGCGCTGCACGACGCCCTCGATACGGTCGAGCACGGTGTCGAGCGAGCAGCTCATCAGGTCCAGGTCCTCGCGCTCAAGCGGGGTGATAAAGGCCGTGAGCAGGGCGTCCTCAAGCTCATGGTGCTTCTTATCGGCCGCATGCTCGATCGCGTGCATCTTGTCGAGCATATCGTGAATCTTCGCTGGGTCGAAGTTCTCAAAAATCTTGGTGAGCAGTTCGGCAGCCTGGACGGCAAGATCGGCACAGGCGACGTAGTTGTCAAAGTAGAACGAATCGGGTTTCTTTGCCATGAGTGGGTCCTTTCGAGGCGAAGACGGGTGGGCGAAGTATTACGGTCCGGATGGACGCTCGGTTTGACTAGATGAACATCATGAACAGCTTGGCCATGACAAAGCTGATGAGTCCGCAGGCGGGGAAGGTGAAGAACCAGGTGAACATCATGTCCTTGACCACGCCAAAGTTGATAGCCGAAAGGCGCTTGACGGCGCCGACGCCCATGATGGCGCAGGTCTTGATGTGGGTGGAGGACACAGGGATACCGGTAAGGGTGGCAAGCAGCAGATTCGCGGCGCCTGCGAGGTCGGCGGAGAAGCCCTGATACTTCTCGAGCTTGACCATGCTCTGGCCGACGGACTTGATGATGCGCTCGCCGCCCACGCTGGTGCCGATGCCCATGGTGGCCGAGCACAGCAGCATGATCCAGATGGGGATGCCGGCGTCGCCGACGCTCGTCTGGCCGTTGGCGAAGGCCACGCCTAAAAAGAGCACGCCGATGAACTTCTGTCCATCCTGCGCGCCATGCATAAAGCTCATGGCCGCAGCGCTCGCGATCTGAGCGTATTTAAAGAAGACATTGGCACGTCGCCTATTGGCGGCGGCAAACAGAATCGAGACGAGCTTGCACAGGACCCAGCCCATGACAAAGCCCAGGCCGATGGAGAGCGCCAGGCCGTAGATGACCTTCATCCACTCGTGGACGTTGACGCTGTTCGCGCCGCCGAGGGCGATAGCGGCACCGGTCAGGCCGGCGATAAGGCTGTGGCTTTGCGAGGTGGGGATACCAAAACGCGATGCCGTGGCACCGTAGACGACGATGGAGAACAGCGCCGCGCACAGACAGGCAAGCGCCATGGTGCTGTTTCCGCCAAAGTCGACGATATGTGAGATGGTGTTGGCGACGCTCGCGTTAAAGTGCGTCATGATGAGCACGCCCAAGAAGTTGAATGCGGCGCTCATGAGAATGGCGGCGCGGGCGGGCATGCAACGCGTAGTGACGCAGGTCGCGATGGCGTTGGGCGCGTCGGTCCATCCGTTGACGAAGATGGCGCCGAGCGCGAGAATCACGGTGACGGCAAGGACTGGGTTCGACACAATTTGGCCGAGGAAGGTTGAGAACGTTACGTCCATATATGGGCTTTCTCGAAGTTTGCAGACACGTTACAAAAACATGATAAATCGTATCACCTCCTGTGGGTTTCTTTACCGAGTTCTGATGGGAGAAGTGAATTTTTTGGCACTAAAATTGAATATTAGCCCTGTTGACCGCGGGTATTCTTTTTGCTAACACGCCATGAGGACACGTGTGCGCGCCCCAACACCCCAAAACCACAGTCTGTTCGCTTTACAACATACAAACATGCGTTCGATAATAGAGGGCATGGAATATCGACAGACAGACGGCAAAACTCGGCGCGTGCACAAGCAGTATGTGGACGTCGTGGCTCGCATCCTCGCGGGCGGACAGGTCGTGCCGGTCACCGTCTGCTGGGTCGACGGCCGTTGTTTTACGATCGACGAAATTATCTCGACCACCGGGTTTGGCCTGATGGTCCACGGCATCCGTACGGCAACATATAAGGTGCGTTTTGGCGGGCACGCGACCGAGTTGTATCTGGAGGACCAGACGCGCGAGCGGGTGGACGGCTCGCAGGCGCACGTGATGCGTTGGTGGGTCTGGGCCTTTGACCGCACGCTTGAGGGCGAGCGCCGTAGGTAAGGACGCGCGGCATTCGGGTACAATGGCAGGAATCTTGTCACCTACGGCGCTGTCGTGGCGCTTTTTGAAAGGACGAAGTATGAACGATATCCAGGGCTATCAGAACGGCCCCGTCGAGAGCGGCGCAAGCCGCGCCAAGGAGATGTCGCCGCGCGCGTACAATCTCGCCATGTCTGCCCTGATCTTCTTGGGCTTTTGCGCCATGGGCGCCGGCGCCTACTTTACGAGCACCATGTCGTTTGCGCGCATGATGATGAGCGGCGCCGCCTTGCCTCTGGTCTTTGGCTCGTTTATTTTGACCATCGTCGGCATGGTCATGATGTCGGCTGCTGCGGGCAAGCAGTCCGTGGGCCTGTCCCTTGTGGGCTACGTAATTTTTGCGAGTACCTTTGGCCTGACCGCGTCGTTTGGCCTTGCCAACTACGACCTGCCCACCATCAACACTGCCTTTATCGCCACGGCCGCCATCACCTTTGTCTTTGGCGCCTTGGGCGTGACGTTCCCCAAGTTTTTCCAGCGCGTATATGGCATCGGTTTTGGCATTCTGCTCGCCACGATTCTGGTTGAGATCGTGCTGATGTTCATGGGCGTCTCGCAGACCATCACCGACCTGATCGTGATCGTGGTGTTCGCCGGCTTTATTGGCTACGACACCTATGTCGCCACGACGGTGCCGCCCACGCTGCCCAATGCGGTGCTCATGGCGTCTAACCTGTTCGTGGACATTATCAACGTGTTCCTGCGCATTCTGAACATCCTCGGCCGTCGCGATTAAAGCGCGGCATTGCGACGCTTCCTGCCGGACACGGTAAAACGATACGAAAGGCGGCCCTTCGGGGCCGTCTTTTTTGTGCGCGGCGGGGTATCATGGATGGGAAAAAGCCGATAGCGGCAGCGACAGGAAAGGTGGCCACGTATGGCAGATGTCGACAACAGGAACCGTAACCGCAGGTCTAACCGAACGGGTCAGCCCAATCCCAAGCGCGAGGCGCGTGCCAAGGCCGCCGAGCGCCATGTGGCGGCTGTGTCCGAGGCCTGCGCCAAGGACATCGAGCGTTCGCTTACCGGCGTGTGCGAGTTCGACGGCATGCCTGCCGGCTTTGTCGCGACGATGAAGGCCAAGGCCCAGAAGGCAGCGGCTGCTGAGGAGCAGGCTGCCGAGGTTGTGGAGGCCGATGCTGCCGAGGTTGAGACTGCCGAGGTGGAGACTGCGGCCGAGTCCGAGGCGGCACCCGAGTCCACCGAGTTGGCCGACGAGGCTGAGTCCGCGCCCGCGAAGGAGGCTGCTCCGGGCCTGCCCGAGGTCACTGTGCTTGATGCCTCCGCCACGCAGGCAATCCTCGATAACGGCCGCGGCTATGCGCAGTTCTGCGACATGGCCGTGCTTGCCTTTGCCTCGTTTACCAATCCGGGCGGTGGCTATATCCAGGGCTACCTGGGCCAGGAGGCGACGCTCTGCGCCGATTCGTATCTGTACAACGTGCTCGACAAACAGCGCAAGTGGTACGGTGAGAACCGTCGCCGCAACATCAACTGCGAGCTGTACCGCAATCGTGCGCTGGTGGTGCCCGCCGTGCGCTTCGACCGCAACCACGTGCACGCATACGCCGATGTAATCGTTGCCGCCGCACCCAACGCCAAGCGTGCTCGCCAGGAGTACCGCGTGAGCGACGATGCCTTGCTTGACGCCCTGCGCGACCGTATTCGCTTTGTCCTTGCCATCTGCGATGAGCTGGGTCGCGAGAAGCTCGTGCTGGGTGCTTGGGGCTGCGACAATAACGGCTTTGATGCCGAGGCCGTAGCTGAGCTCTTCCGTAAGGAGCTCGCGTCGGGCGACTTTAAGGTCAAGCAGGTCTTCTTTGCCGTGCCCTCTACGCGCTGGGATGAGGATTTTGCCAAGTTCGAGCACGTGCTGGCAAACTTCCCCGAGCGTAACGAGGAGTCCTATGCTCAGGTTGCCGCCCGCGCAGCGGCCGCCCGTGCCGCCGAGCAGGCTAAGGCCGCCGCCGAGGACGATGAGGACGATGACGATTGGCGCAAGTACCTGTAAACGGTACGTGCCGACAGATAGGCCGAGCCGGCGGGAGGGCTGCTCCCGTCGGCTTTTTACTAAAGGAAGGGCTTACGATGAAAAACGTTCTGTGCTTTGGTGACAGCAACACCTATGGCTATGATCCGGCTGGTATGCGCGATGGCACCGCGGTGCGCTATGCGCAGGATGTGCGCTGGTGCGGCGTGGCACAGCGTGACCTGGGCGAGGGCTGGCATGTGATTGAGGAGGGGCTCAACGGCCGCACGACGGTGCGCGACGATATGTGCCATCTGGACACTAACCTCAACGGCATTCGCGCGCTTCCGATGCTACTCGAGGCCCATAAGCCGCTGGACGCCATTGTGATCATGCTGGGCACTAACGACTGCAAGACGGTCTTTAACGTTACAGCTTCCGATATCGCCCGTGGCGCCATGGCGCTGATTCGCGCCGTCCGCGCGTTTCCGTGGACCGATGCCGCGCCTTGTCCGCGCATTCTGCTGATGGCTCCTATCAAGATCAAGCCGCAGATCGCCGATGTGTATATGACTGACTTTGACGAGCATTCCGTTGAGGCATCTGAGCATTTTGGCGAGTACTATGCGCACGTGGCCGAGCAGTTTGGCTGCGACTTTTTGAATGCCGCCGAGTTTGCCGAGCCGGGCGATATCGACTATCTGCATATGATGCCCGAAAGCCACGAGAGCCTGGGCCACGCTGTGGCAGCCAAGCTCCAGGATATGCTCGGTGAGTAGCGCGACCTCAAACCACCACAAAGGTACCCTTGCGGTGGCTTGATTCGTTTGTTTGTCTTGATCTGTAACAGTTGTAAGGTCAAAAACGGGCTAGATGTTACAGATTGAGATTATTTAGGTCGATATCGGTCGTTTGTCTCGATCTGTAACATCTAGGGTCGATTTTGCCGAGTTACTGTTACAGATTGAGATTATCTTCTCAGCGGAATTTGAATATCTCGATCTGTAACAGGTGGGCCGAAAAATGGGCTCTAACTGTTACAGATCGAGATGTTTGTGGGAACCACCGCAAAGGTGCCTGTCCCCTTTGCGGTGGTTTTGGGCTGCGAATCTTAATACTGCCACAACTAACTGCGTGCCATCTACCTGCGGCTTTGCGGGGTAATATCCTAACTTATCCCAAGCGCGTCGAAGGCGGCGCGGACGACCTGCTCGGCGGTGGGCCGGATATAGTGCCGTCCCGACACGCCGGGGAGGGCGTGGCCCATCAGCATCTCTATGAGGTCCCACGGCAGGCGAAGCTCGACCTCCGCTATCGTACGCCATGAGTTGCGGAGGTTCGACCACGGTATGTGCTCGATGCCGCGGGCGGCGCAGAGTTTCCGCCAGCGGTTGTTGCAGATGCTCCGGTTCATGGGAAGCCCGTCGCCCCGGTCGCTCAGCCATTCGCGGCCCTCGGCGGCGCGCGAGGCCGCTATCTCGACAAGGCGGTCGGCGGCCTGCGGTAGGATCACGACGGTACGGGCGGACTTGGCGGTCTTGAGGGCGCCCACCGGCTCGGTGCCGGACTGCTGCATCTGGCGGCAGATGTCGGCGGAGGCGAGGACGGTGCCGCTACGCTCCCAGCGCAGCACCTCCTCGGTGCGCACGCCCAGCGACTCGCCCGAGCGGCAGGAGCCGAAGCACGCGAGGATGAACGCGGGCTCCAGGGGGTTGCCGCGCAGCTCGTCGAGGACGCCCAGGGCCTCGTCGAGGGTGTAGACGCGCTTTGAGCGCTCGCGGGTCTTGCGGGTGGGCATGGTGTACCTGACGCTGGCGGCGAACGGGTCGAGCGGCAGGCGGATGAAGGTCGAGACGCAGGCGTAGACCTTGCGCAGGGTGAGCAGGGCGGTGTCGGCGGTGGCGGCTGGCAGTGACAGCAGCCAGTCCTGCAGCTCGACGGCGCGTAGCTGGTCCACGGGCATTGCGCCCCAGCGGGGTCCGACGTAGTTCTTCCACGAGCGCAGCACGAGGTCGCGGGTGTTGGGGGCGAGGGTCCCCGCCTCGACCTGTGCGGCCATCTTGGGGACGAGCCACGTCTCGTAGGCCTTGGCTATGGTGGGCACAGGGGCGTCGTCGGCGTGCTCGACGTGGATGCGGTCCAGCTCCGCGCACGCCTCGCGGTAGGTGCCGTACACGGTCTTGGTCTTGCGCCTGCGGCCCTGCGGCGTGTTCTGCATCCAGCGCAGGACGTACTTCTTGCCGCGCCTCATCTCGGTCACGGAGCCCCAGACGCGGCGGCGCTGCTTCTTTGTCATATAATCAGATCCGTTCAGATCGCGGGCTTATTCTCCGTTTCGCCCGGTTCTGACTGCGGCCCCGTCTCACGTTCCAAAGTGCAGGGGCCGTCTCCTTAGTCTCGGGGTCGCGGTATCAGCCTACGGTCCCGAGATTTTTCGCTTTCATGGCATCACCTCCCTAGATGTAGGCGCATGGGGTCTCACCCTTGCCGGCCCCCAATCTCCACAACGTGTTCGGTTTACATCTCGCCGCGATGGGGCGACAATCGGGATAGCTCATCCACCGTGTGTGTGAAGGAGTCCTCTGGAGGCGCCCAGACAGCGCCTCCTGCTTTTAGATTTAGCCTCTTGCTCATAGCTCGGGGCGTGGCTTGCCTCGGGGCCGAAACCCGGGGCTTTTTCATGGCCCGGGTTTCGCAATCTTCTCGCTGCCGGCCGTTCGGACCGCTTGCGCGTCGGGCTATGACTCCGCCCCGTCTTCTGGCAGTTCGCCCGCTATCCCGTCGTCGGCCTCTATCTTCGCTATCACGGGGCTTCCCTCGAGGGTCGAGAGTTGGCTGATGGCCATCTCTCGCAAGTATGCCGCCCTCTGCCTGCGGTCGATTCCCCTTTTGATCAGCTCGGCGTTCATGCTCTCGAGGTTCGCGAGGACGAGCAGCTGGTGCAGGCTCGCCTCGTCTCGGATGTTGCCCGTCGCGCCTTCGTGCGACTCCCTCCACTGCTTCGCCGTCATCCCGAACAGGGCGACGTTGAGGACGTCCGCCTCGTTTGCGTAGGTGTAGCCCTCGACCTGCCGGCTCATGCTCGGCTTCAGCAGGTTCTCCTTTACGGCGTCGGTGTGTATGCGGTAGTTGATCTTCGAGAAGAGTCTCTTCTCGTTCCATTCACCGGAGATCCTGCTGTTCTCGTCGTTCTTCAGACGCTGGTAGTCTTTGATGACGTAGAGCTTGAATTCCGGGGAAATCCACGAAGCGAACTCGAATGCGATGTCCTTGTGGGCGAACGTGCCGCTCGCATACCTACCCCTCTTGGTCCTTATGCCGATGGCGTTTGTCCTCGAAATCCACTTCGTCGGCGTCAGGGTGAAGGAGTTGAGCCCGGCCTCTTCCCTAAAGGCATCGAATTCGATGCCTTTAAAGTCGGGGTTGTGGAGCGACTCCCAAACACCGAGGAACTCGATGGTGTTCCTGTTCCTCATCCAGTTCTGCACCACCATCTTCGGCTCATCGCTCTTGTACCTCGCTATGTCCGTGAGCGAGATGTAGTCGTCCCCGCTGCCGGTCGACGCGACCCCGATCTCTATACCGAGTGCGTTGATCTTCTCGATTGCCTCTTTCGGAGCCATCCGCGCTCCTCCGTTCTTCCAGTCCGGTTGGCAGGGCCCGGTCGGCCCCGATGTCTCTACCTCTCGTCCCTCTCGCCCATGTACCAGACGACTCGGCCCTTGCAGACCACGGGCTCGTCGCCCGGCCCGGCTAGGATGTCGTCGTACTCGCCGCTGTGGCTGTCCGCCGTGAGCATGACCGTGGAGCGGCCCCGGGTGTAGTTGCGCACCACGGCGCCGTAGTCGGCCGTCTCGGCGAGCACCGGCTGGCCGTTCACCGGCTCCATGTCGGGGTCGACGAGCAGCAGGGCGTCGTGGGGGAAGCGGTTGTCCATGCAGCCGCCCTGGGCGTGGACCATGAAGCCGCGCGGGTGCGCGTCGGCGATGGAGGCGGGGACCTCGACCTCGTCGGCGAGGTTCCCCTCGTCGCACGGCTCGCCCATGTGGGCGAAGCCCAGCAGGGGGACCATGCGCGAGGTGCCGCTGATCGCGGTCTCGGTGGCGTCCTCTCCCATGAGGTCAGCTACCGTGGTGTCGAACAGAACTGCAAGTTCCTTCATTTTGTCGAGGCGCGGCTTTGATCTGCCGCTTTCCCAGGCACCTACAGCCCTGTTTGTTATTCCGAGTTTGTCGGCAAGTTCTGCCTGAGTAAGGCCTGAATCTAGGCGTATCCGCTTCAATCTGGTAGAGAACTCCATAACCATCTACCTCCTTGGTTTTCCATGCTACAGAAAAATAATTTCCCAAACTAGAGAAAAGTAATTGCCATGCTAGGGAAAATAAAGTACTATTAGGTCAACGAAAGGGAGGAGGTCAGATGAAAGAGCTCAAGGCAATCCGAGAGAGCCGACAGAAGCCGTTTATTGAAGAGGCGGCGAAGTTCAATCAGGAGTCAATAGCTGCCGCTTTGGGTGTGACGGTTCAGACGTATCGAGCGTATGAGAAAGACCCGTCCCAGATGAAACTTCCCACGGCTGTCATGCTCGCCAACTATCTCGGCTGCAAAGTCGAAGATTTTTATTTACCAATCAAGGGAAATTAAAGTTCCCTAAAACGAAACGGAGAGAACCATGAACGAGAACTACATCGACATCGAGCTGGGCGGCTGGAACGTCCCCGAGGCCATCACGGTCGAGGCCGAGCCCGTCGAGGCCCGTGACTTTTCCGACTTCGAGCTGTAGGGGAGGGCGACATGAGTAAGCAGGTCCGCTACGACTTCGAGCTTGTCGACGGCTCCTACGTCGAGACTGACAAGAGCGCCGAATTCCGTATCTCGGAGACGTTTGGCTTCACCAACGAGCAGCACATCAAGATTTTGGAGAAGGGCACCGAGAAGCTGGGAAAGCTCGACGGGACCGAGTACTACATCGCCTCGCCCGTGACGTTCGCCCTGTACGGGCAAGTCTACTTCACGCTGGGCAACTCGCTCGTCTACATGCCCGGCCTGGAGGAAGTCTACCTGGGCGGCGATGGGCGATGAGCAAGTTCTGTCAGGCGGTTCGCCTCGTGGTCGCCATCGTCGTCACCACGCCGCTCGTTCTGGTCGTCGCGGCGCTCGCGCTGGTCGAGTGCCTCTTGAGGATGGTTTCCGGGGCGTTGACAAGGCTCGGCATCTCAATCCTCAGAACTCTGTCCTAGCGGCGACAGGCCCCGCTCCCGGGGCGGCACCGTTGCCCCGCGGCTCTCCAATAACCATCCGCGGGGACGTTCCCTACCGGTGCCGTGCCGGGGGCGAGGCCCCGAAACCGACAAAAAAGAGCCGCCCGGTGTGGAAAGCGGGGACGGCTCCAGACCTGAAAGGAGGTCACTCATGGATTCTAGCAGAGCCAAAACGTTCCAGCAGATGGCCGACGAGCTTGGCATCAGGCACAAGCTGATGTACACGCTGCGCGAGGCGTCGAGGGTGACGGGTGTGCCCTACGACACGCTGCGCATCGAGTGCAAGGCGGGCCGCCTGCGCTCGCAGCTGCCCGAGGGGCGCAAGGTAGGGCGCATGGTGCGCCCGGAATGGGTGGAGCAGTGGATCGAGGAGGGAACGCATGGCATCGAGGCTGCTTAGGTGCGCTGCGTACATCGCGCTCCTGTTCGCGGTGTACGCGCTCATGCCCTACGTCCTGCGGGCGATGCTGCTCGCGGCGGACGGCATCCGCGTTGTGCTCGGGATGGGGTCGGTACTGTGACCGGCAGGCGATTCGCGTTCACCGTCAAGTTCGCGGCGGGCAAGCAGCGCCACAGGCTCGACCGGCGCCACGCCCGGATGTATACGCCGACCGAGACGCTGAGGGCCGAGCGGGCCATCGCGGCGGCGTGTCGGGAGGCGATGGCCGAGGCGGGCATCCAGCCCCTGGTCTTCGGCCCGCACGAGCCGGTGATCCTCAACGTCGACGCCTACCGTCCGCTGCCGGAGAGTCGGCCCAAGCGCGTGCGCTCGGAGCCGGACACCTACAAGCCGGACGGGGACAACGAGGGCAAGCTGGTCATGGACGCGCTCAACGGGCTCGTCTGGGCCGACGACGCGCAAGTGGTCGACCTGCACGTGGTAAAGCACCCCAGGGTGCGCGGGCAGGCTGAGCGCATGGACATATCGATAGCGCCCGGGTGGTCCGGGCGCAGGGACGAAACGGAGATTAAGTAATGGAGTACATGCACGTAAACGTACACGGCGGCGGCAACAAGCCCGACGCCTTGGAGGAGTTCGCCACCGCTCTCGTCGCTATCGCCGATCGCGACGGAGACGAGATCAAGGCGCTGGGCGTGAAGCCCGCCTGCCTGCGCGGCGTCGCCTACGGTCTGCTGTGCTACGAGAAGATCGAGGAGCTGTGCGCCATGAACAAGTACTTCGGCGCTGACAAGGAGCCGCGAATCGCGAAGAAGCTCGTCGCGATGGTTGCGCGCACGGAGCGCATCTACAAGGAGGACGGCCTGCGCGGCCTTGTCGCCGACTTTGCGGGCGGCGTGGACGTCGAGAAAGTTGAGGTCAAGGACGGAAAGGTGACCATCAATGGCTAACGGGATCATCGAGTACAAGGACGACGCGGGAAGGCCCGTCAAGTTCACCTCGCAGGACATCCGCGAGCGCCTGTGCCCCAACGCCACCGACAGCGAGCTGGCGCTGTGCGTGGAGCTTTGCAACCGCCAGCACCTGAACCCCTTCGCCCAGGAGGTCTTCCTGGTGAAGTACGGCAACGCGCCGGCGAGCATCATCACCGCCTATCAGGTATTCAACAGCCGAGCGAACAGGCAGCCCAACTACGGCGGCATCGATAGCGGCGTCGTGGTGCTCCGCGACGGCGAGGTCGTCAAGAAGAAGGGCTCCGCCGTCTACAAGATGATCGGGGAGCAGCTCATCGGCGGCTGGGCCGAGGTCGCGTTCACTGACGGCAAAAAGCCGGCCTACGTGGAGCTGGCGCTCAGCGACTACAGCACCGGCAAGAGTAGCTGGGCGAAGATGCCGGGCGTCATGATTGAGAAGTGCGCCAAGGCCGGCGCGTGGCGCCTTGCCTACCCCGACGAGCTCCGCGGGATGTACTCGAGCGAGGAGATGGACCAGAAGGTCGAACGCGACATGCGCGCCGACACTCAGGCCGTCGAGGCCGAGAGCGTCGAGCCCGTGGCCGACCTGCAGCCCGTGCGTGACCTGTTCAAGCCGTTCATGGCGGCGACTGGGCTTGACAGCGCCGGGGCCATGGCTGCCATCTGCGCAGCCGTGGGCTGCACGTCGGGCTCCATGCACGACATGACGGTCATGCAGGCGCGCCGCGCGGCCTCGTGGATGGAGGAGGAGATCGCGGCCCGCAAGGCGCAACCCGAGCCCGCCGCACCCGAGCCGGAGCCCGTGCCCGTCTATGAGCCCACGCCCGCCGAGTACGCGACCGCCGAGTACGCGACCGACGACGACCTTCTGGGAGGCTTCTAATGGCAGACGAGGTTTTGGCGGTCGAGGCCGTGCCGCTCGAGGAAGACTTTGACACGCTGGTGGCGTCTCTCGCCATCGACGACACGCTCGAGGACAAGCTGGCGAAGCTCAAGAAGAACGTGGATGAGAAGCTGGCGGACTACATGGACGTCAAGCGCATCGAGAAGGACGAGGACTTCAAGGCCGCAAAGAAGTACCGCACGGCGGTAAACGACGTGAAGAAGCCTATCGAGGCGCAGCGCAAGGCCGCGAAGAAGAAGTACAGCGACCTGCTCAAGACGTTCGACAAGACCATCGGTGAGATCACGGCGCCCATCGACAGGCTCTCCGATGAGTACAAGGCCGAGATAGACCGCTACGACGGCGAGTGCAGGGCCCGTCGCCTAGCAGCGCTCAAGGGCCACTACTACGACCTCGCGGGCGAGATGGGGCCGCTGGTGCCATACGAGCGCATCGCCGACGATAAGTGGCTCAACGCGAGCTTCGGTGAGGTCAAGTCCAAGAACATCATCGAGCGCCGCGTGGGCGAGCTGCTGCACCAGTTCAAGTTCGTCAACGGCCTCGACTACGCGGACGAGTCCGAGAAGGCGTGGGCCGTCGCGTGGTGGGCGAGGACCCTGCCGGCGGACTCGGGCGAGGTGGCGGCAGCAGTCGCCGCGCACCGCGAGGAGGCGGCCAAGGCCGCCGCACTCGTGTCGACCTACGAACAGGCGACGGCGCCCGCACCGGAGCCCGACCCCGAGCCTCTGCCCGACGAGCAGCCCGAGCCTGAGCCGCCCTTGGGCGTGCCGAGGTGCGTGCGGGTGGTGCCGTCGCGCCCCGAGCCGGATGTGGCCGAGGATGCGGCCTCAGCACCGCAGAGGGGCTACCGCGTGGTCATCGAGTGCGCCACGGCGGACGAGTTGCGCCGCGTGAGGGCCGTCATGGTCGACAACGGCATTCACGGATACGTCGAGAGGATGTAGGACATGGAGGAGAAAAACCTACCGCCGCTCCGAACGCCTGAGCAGCGCAAGGAGGCGATGGCGAAGGCCGTCCACACGCGCCGCGAGCGCGCCGCGTTCAAGGCCGCCTGCAAGGCGGGCAACATCCCGCCCGAGGTCGCCATCGAGGCGCCCATCGCGCAGAGGCTCAAGGTCGAGGAGTTCGCCCGCTCATTCCCGGGCATCGGCCCGGTCACGGCGCAGAAGATCGTCGAGGTGTGCCATATCCGCGACGGCCGCCGCGTGAGCAGCCTGGGCTACATGCAGGGGCCGCGCCTCGTCGATGCCATCAAGGGCTGCATGACCACAAAGGAGGACGGGCAGTGAGCATCAACCGAGTGAACATCAGCGGCAACCTCACCCGCGACCCCGAGCTTCGTGCCACCGCCGGCGGCACGCAGGTCCTGTCCTTTGGCGTGGCGGTAAACGACCGCCGCCGCAACGCGCAGACGGGCGAGTGGGAGGACTATCCCAACTTCGTCGACTGCACCATGTTCGGCAACCGCGCCGAGGCCGTTGGCCGTTTCCTCGCCAAGGGGATGAAGGTCGCGATCGAGGGCAAGCTGCGCTACAGCTCTTGGGAGCGCGACGGCCAGAAGCGCTCGAAGCTCGAGGTTATCGTCGACGAGATCGAGGTCATGGTGCGCCGTGAGGGGCAGACGCAGGCCCAGCCGCAGCAGAGCCTCGCGAACACGGTGCCCGTGCAGCCACAGGCGCAGGCCGCGCCGCAGTGGAGCGCCCAGCAGGCCTACGCCGCGGTCCCGCAGTCCGAGTTCTACGACGAGGACGTGCCGTTCTGATGAGGCACGTACCCGACATCATCCGCGACCACTGGGAGGCGGCCCTGTTCGCCGCCTCCTTCTCCGCGGGTTTCCTGTTCTTCTCTTCGCTTCTATGGGGGTGGTTCTGATGGCCTTTACCGTGTTCGACAGCTTCGCCGAGGTCTACGACGACTTCGACGCGAGCGACCCCGAGGACCTGCGCGACCGCGCGATGCTCGCCGACGCGATCATGATGTACGGGCTGCACGGCGTGGAGGCCGACCTCCCGAAGCACCTCCGCCGCGTTTTCAAGGCGATGAAGAACGCCATCGACAACTCCAAGGACGCGCGCGGCAGGGGCGGCAAGGGCGGCCGCCCGCGCAAGAAACCAGTTTCCGACAAACCCGAAACGCAGGTTTCCGAAAGTGAAAACCTAGGTTTTTCAAACGGGAAACCAGTTTCCGACAAACCCGAAATGCAGGTTTCCGAAAGTGAAAACCCTAACCTAACCTGTCCTGTCCTGTCCTGTCCTGAACTGGATTGTGCTGAGCTGTCCTGTGATGGGGGCGATGCCCCCGCCGCGCCGCCCGAGTTCGAGCCGCCGACCCTCGAGGAGGCTCGCAGGTACTTCGGCGCCAACTGCCTGAGCGGCGACCCGGACGCCTTCTGGGCCTACTTCGAGTCTCAGGGCTGGGTCAAGGGCAACGGCCAGCCGGTGAGCAACTGGGGCGCCCTCGCGCTCGACTGGTCCAGGCGCCAGAAGCGCATCGACGCCGACGACCGGGCGAGGGGCAAGCCCACCGCCTCGGAGGTCGAGGCCGCCACGTTCAAGCCGACGAGGACGCCCGAGCAGACGAGGGCGGAGCTCGAGCGCAGGTGGCGAGAGGAACATCCGGGCATCGACCCGGCGAAGGTGAAGGCCCCGAGGGGGACGACCGCCGATCCGGTGGCGCTCAAGGCGTACCAGGACGCGCGGCGTCTGCTGGATGCGAGGGCCGCATGCGAGAGGAGGGCGTCATGAGCTTGGACGCCGAGAGGAACGAGAACATGGGCAGACCGAAGGGGTCTGTGAGCATCTACGACGACGGGCCGCGCAGCGCCCGCTGCGAAACGTGCGGGTTCTGCGCCGTGAGCGAGGCGGTCATGACGGCGTCCGGCGAGGGTCGCAAGCGGTACACGTGCATGCGCTGCCCCGACTTCGTGCACGCCACGCAGGGGCTCGCGAGGTGCAACTACTGGGAGGCGCGACATGAGGGCTGAGTCGCGGGACAGGCGCGGCGGCTACGTGCTCGAGTGCAGGCAGTGCGGCAGGCGGTTTCGCGCGGCAAACGGGAACCAGAGGTACTGCTGCGGCTGGTGCGAGAACGTGGCGCACAGGAACGCGAGCAAGCGGCCCGTGGACGTGTACCTCGGAACGAGGAGCGAGTCGGGCCGAGAGGTCAACGCCATGCGCGCGGCGCTGGCACAGGGGAGGCGCATCTGATGCGGGACGGTTACAGGCTCGCCTTCGGCGCGTTCGACAAGCCGGATGCGCCGAAGGCGCAGGCGCTCAAGCCGCTCGAGGAGGCGGCTGAGGTATACGGCGCTTGGCAGGATTGCGACGACATGCGCCTCAGCCCGATCATGACGGCGCGCAGGGCGTACCGCCAGAACCTTATCGACGAGTGCATGGACGTGGTCCAGGCGGTCGTCAGCCTGCTCGACGCCGAGGGGTTCACGCAGGAGGACGTGGACGCGGCAATCGAGCGCTGCAACGAGAGGAACCGAGAGAGGGGACGTTTGTGATGGAGACTTTGGATCAGATCAAGGCCGACGCGGTCGAGGTGTTCCATTTCGACCGCGAGTGCAGGCCGCAGGACAGGGCGCACGCCTATCTGGGGAAGTACCGCGTCAAGCGCGGCTACAACGACACGGCGATGCAGGTCGCGGTGACCGACATGATCGAGCGCGCGGAGGCGATGGCCCGCGACGTCTACAGGAAGGAGCAGGGGAATGGCTAGAAACGTCTACGGCGGCTACTGCCGCGAGTGCGGCAGGTGGACGCCTCCCGGGTTCGGGCACTTCGAGCGCTACCGCGGCGGCTGGCGCGTCCACTGCGTCGAGTGCGCGAGCGGGCGGAAGCTGCCGCCCGAGGGAGACCAGGCGGCGCAGGACATGCGGCGCCACGTAAGGAACATGGTGAACGACGGAAGGTACGGGAAGAGGGGATACAGATGACGGGGAACGAGAGGCCGGACATCTATGCGGACGGACTCCGGGAGGAGCGCTGTGAGAACTGTCTGCACTGCTGCGCGACGGTGCTGCGCACCGTCCACGGCGTGGAGCGCACCGAGTACGAGTGCGGGCGGCGCCCGGAGTTCGTGCACCGCACGCAGGGGCTCGCCAGGTGCAACTACTGGGAGGCGCGATGAGCGGATGGGATGAGCTCGGCCGCGAGCAAGACATGGCCGCGGCGAGGGCCGTCGGCTACCTCGAGGGCATGTACGACGTGGCCGTCGTCAGGAAGAGGGTGGCGTAGATGCGAGTTCTTATCGCCTGCGAGGAGTCGCAGCGCGTGGCGCTTGAGTTCCGGAAGATGGGGCACGAGGCTTACAGCTGCGACCTTGAGGAAGCGGGGGGGGGTCACGACCTCATGCACCTCAACGTCGACGCTCTCCAGATGCTCAAGCTCAGGTGGGACCTGGTGATCGCGCACCCGCCATGCACGTATCTCACCGTCACCGGCAACCGCTGGTTCGACGAGGGGAAGTACGGCGACAGAGCGCGCGAGCGCAAGGCTAACCGTGAGGCCGCCGTCGAGTTCTTCATGGCGTTCGCCAAGTGCGATGCGCCGCACGTCGCAATCGAGAACCCCGTCGGCTGTATGAGCACAAGATGGCGCAAACCGGACCAAATCGTGCAGCCGTACATGTTCGGCGACCCGTTCGAAAAGAAGACGTGCCTGTGGCTGAATGGGCTCGAGCCGCTCAAGCCGACTGATGAGGTCGAGCCTGAGCCGCGCAAGGTCTTCAAGTCAGGCAACTCCATGCCGGCATGGTACGCGGACGCCTGGCATCTGCCGCCACACGAACGCGCCAAGGTTCGCAGCCGCACGTTCCCGGGCATCGCAAAGGCGATGGCCAACCAGTGGTGCGAGCAGATCGGGATGGAGGGCGTATAACGCCAGATAAGGAGGAATGATGATTCAACTGCCAAGAGACGCCGAGGGACGAGAGATACCTCTAGATACCGTGGCGCTGTTCAACCGTGTCGGGAACGTATATAGCATCGTGCGCTGGACATTCACCACGGACTTTGATTTGAGTGACGGATGGTCGAACAAATGGCGTGCGATTACCGACCGTGGATTTGCACTCGATCCGGCACTCGTGTACCTCACCACACCCGACACATGGGAGAAGTTGGAGGAAGACTTGGGCAGGGGCTCTGACGCGCTGAATTACGAGGCTTGCGCCTATTTTGGTAAGAGTGCATGCGACTGTTCATCGTGCATCGCCGACAAAGGCGAAACCTGCGAAAGGGTTGTCATGCGCGACATCGCATCACGCATCAGCAAGCTGAAGGAGGACGAATGACAACACACCGACTCAAGATTCACGAACAGTACGCCGAGGAGTTCGCCGCAGATCTATGGAATGAAAGGGTGAGCTATGTTGACTAAACGAGCGATGATTTCTCAGCCCATGGCCGGCAAGACCGACGAAGAGATCGCGGAGGCGAGGGACAAGGCGCACGCCAAGCTGCGCGAGATGGGCTACGAGTTCGTGAACACCTTATTCACTGACGAGTGGTACAGCGACGAGGCCATGGAGGAGCGCGGCGTGGTGCAGGTCCCGCTCTGCTATCTCGCGAAATCTCTTGAGAACATGAGCTTGTGCCATACGGCCTACTTCTGCAAAGGCTGGGAGAACGCACGCGGATGCCGTATCGAGCATGATGCCGCCGTCGCGTACGGGCTTGAGGTGCTGTATGAGGATTAGCGATGAAGAGCGCCGCGAGGCCGTCGAGTTCCTGCGCTCCGGCACGTGCCTATACTTTGCCAAGCATCGAAAAACGGAGCTCGATTGCAACCGGTGCATGAAGGTGAGCACGATGCTTTTCGGCCACTACGACGCGCTTTGCGGGCTGGACAGCTGCGGGACCGATGTATGGCAAAGACTTGCCGACCTCATTGACCACCCGAGCGAGAATACCGAGCGTCCTCGGTGAGTTGGTCTCCGGCGCTTGATAAGGTTCTGCCGTGTCGGTCGAGCTTTAGGGGGTATGCGAATGGCGTGTAGGCTACCTGTAGGAGATGGGCCAAAAGGCCCATCTACAAAGTCAACACATCCGTTGAGGGACGAGTGGGCGCTCCGGAAGGGGCGCTCCTCTTACGTCCTGTGGACGGACGAGATGATAGGGCGGATGCAGGCGCACCCGGAGCGGACGGCGGCGGAGATCGCGGCGGAGCTGAGGGTGACGCCGAGCGCCGTGAGGCACGCGCGGCAGCGGTACGGGCGCTTCTCGACCGGAACGGATGGGCTGTGCATCGTGTGCGACGCGCGGCCCGTGTTCGACACGTCGGCGCAGGCGAAGAAGTGGAGGCTGTGCAAGGGGTGCTATCTGGCGGAGCGGAAGAGGCGGCTCGAGGAAGAGGCGGAGAGCAACCGCATACGACAGGCCGCGCACAGACGGCAGAAGCTGGACGGAGACGTTTGAGAGGCTGGCCGAGGTGATCAGAATCAAGTCGACCAAGGTCGAGTAGCCGAAAGGCCCCGGGAAACCGGGGCCTTTTCTTTAAACGTTACCCCCTTTTTACGCTCGTGGGCAAACGCACGCGCTTGTCCACGTGCGTAAAAAGGTGGGAACGTTCGCGTTTCCACATGGCTATCTACCAGCGGAAATGTGATTTTGTGGCGGGAAAAGGGCGTGAAAAACTGACCAAGGAGGGCATCGAGGATGCCGTCCGCCTGTGCCGTGCCGGAATGACCGACAGGGACATCGCCGCGTATCTCGGGGTCGCACGTGAGACATACAGCCGCTGGATCAACCACCCCAGAACAGACAATCAGCGTCAACTGTGTCACGTTCTAAAAAAGGCCGAGGTGGAGCGCAAGGCGACGCTCGTGGGCCGCATCATGGATGCGAGCGGCGACAGCTGGCAGGCGGCGGCGTGGCTTTTGGAGCGCAAGTACCCGCAGGAGTACGCCAAGGCGCAGCGCATCATGGATACCACCGACACGGCGGTGCTCAAGGCCGCCAAGGAGCTCGTGCTGTCCGTGCCGTCCTCAATCGGCGGGGACGAGTAGCCGATGCCGCTCACGAGGATGCAGCGCGAGTACCTCGCCAACTGTACGCACCGCTACAACGTGAAGTGCGGGGCGACGGGCTCGGGCAAGAGCTACGTCGACATAGCCGTGACCATACCGCAGAGGCTTCTCGCCATGAGGGGCGAGGGGCTGGCGGTGATGATCGGGAACACCCGCTCGACGCTCGAGCGCAACATCCTCGAGCCGATGCGCTCGCTCTACAGCGAAGACGTCGTCAGCCAGATCGGGCGGGACAACACGGCCCAGATATTCGGGCGCAAGGTCTACTGCCTCGGGGCGGACAAGAAGACGAGCGTATCCAAGATTCAGGGCGCCACGTTCGAGTGGGTCTACGGCGACGAGGTCGCCACGTGGAGCGAAGACGTGTTCCAGATGCTCAAGAGCCGCCTGCGCTGCGAGCACAGCCGCTTCGACGGCACCTGCAACCCCGACAGCCCCAACCACTGGTTCAAGCGGTTCCTCGACGGCGACAGCGACATCTACAGGCAGGACTACACGATCTGGGACGGTGCGCTGGCACCGGATGTCATCGAGGCCCTCATCAAGGACTACGGCAGCGGCGTGTACTACGACCGCTACATCCTGGGCAAGTGGACGCTGGCAGAGGGCCTGGTCTACCCCGGGTGGGAGGGTGCCCTCGAGAGCCGGTATACGGGCGGCGCCGCCAAGTACGCGGTGTCTTGCGACTACGGCACGCAGAACGCCTTCGCGGCGCTGCTGTGGGCGTTCGACGGCCGCGCGTGGCACGTGGTGGACGAGTACCGCTACTCGGGCCGCGACACGGGGCACCAGAAGACGGACGCCGACTACGTAGCCGACATGGCCGACTTCGTGCGCGGGCTGGGCAAGCCGCCCACGTTCATCATCGACCCGAGCGCCACGAGCTTCATCGCCGCGATGCGGCAGGCCGGGTTCAAGACCAAGAAGGGGCGCAACGACGTCGCGGCCGGCATACGGGAGACGGGGGTGTGCCTGGGCAACGGCGCAGTGCGCATCTCCGACGCCTGCACGGGGCTGATAGGCGAGCTCGGCGGCTACTGCTGGGACGCCAAGGCGGACGGCGACAGGCCCGTCAAGGTCGAGGACCACAGCTGCGACGCGCTCCGTTACGGCGTGGCAACACTGCGCATGTACAAGCCTGCGAAACGGCAGGTAAACCCATTTTTTGAAGGGAGGTAGCGGCTTTGTCTAAGGGGCCTTTGGTGACCGATGGCGACCTCAAGGCGGCGGCGTCGGCGACGGCGTTCGCGGCCGATGCCATCGAGCGGCACATGTCGAGCGAGATGTACCGCAACGCCGTCACCGCGAACGAGTACTACCGCCAGCACAACGTCACGATCAACCGTTTCGTGCAGAAGATCTACTCGTGCTCCGGTGCCGAGGCCGAGGACTTCACGGCCTCGAAGCTAAGGCTGGCGAGTAACCTGTTCAAGCGACTAAACGTCCAGCGCTGCACGTACTCGCTCGGTAAGGGCGTGAGCTTCGTGGACGTCTCGGCGGGCGGCAAGGACACGACCAAGGAGGGGCTTGGCGACCGCTTCGACGACGACGTCATGGAGACGGGGCTCAAGGCGCTCATCCACGGTGTGTCATTCCCGTTTTGGAACCTCGACCACATCGACGTGTTCACCGCCGACGAGTTCTGCCCGGTGTGGGACGAGTACTCGGGGGCGCTATACGCCGGCGTGAGGTTCTGGCGGCTCGACTCCGACCACCCGTGGCATGCGACCCTCTACGAGCAGGACGGCTACACGGAGATGGTGTCGGGCGGCAGCGGCTTCGACTTCGAGGTGACCGAGGCCAAGCGCGCCTACAAGGTCACGTATCAGGAGATACCGGCGGACGGGATGAAGCTGGCCGTCGATGCGGAGAACTACTCCCGCCTGCCCATCGTGGCGGTCTGGGGCAGCGACGCGCATCAGAGCACGCTCGTCGGCATGCGCGAGAGCATCGACGCCTACGACCTGATCAAGAGCGGCCTGGTGAACGACACGCGCGACTGCGCGCAGATCTACTGGCTTATCAACGGAGCCGGCGGCATGGACGACAGGGACCTCGACCTGTGGCGGGCGAAGCTCAAGCTGACGCACGTGGCCGAGGTTGACGCCGAGCAGGGACAGTCCGTGACGCCATACACGCAGGAGGTGCCCGTCGAGGGCCGCAAGGAGACGCTGGCGCAGATCAAGGCCGACATCTACGAGGACTTCGGCGCGCTGGACGTCCACACCATCGCGGCGGGGGCGACCAACGACCATATCGACGCGGCGTACCAGCCGATGGACGAGGAGGCCGCCGAGTTCGAGCGCCACATCCGCGAGGGTATCATGGACATCCTCGCATTGCAGGGCATCGAGGACACGCCCGTGTTCACGCGCACTCGCATCAGCAACACCAAGGAGCAGGTCGAGACCGTGTGCCTGGAGGCCGAGTGGCTGGACGAGGAGACGATCCTGCGAAAGCTGCCGAACATCACGCCCGACGAGAGGGCGAAGATTTTGGAGCGCAAGCAGCGGGAGCAGGAGGAGCGCATGGCAGCGCTGCCGCCCGCCCTGGCGGCGAACGCGAAGGGCGCCAAAGAGGACAACGACGACAACGACGACGAGGACGACGAGGATGAGGAAGGTGATGAGTGATGGCGGCATTGCAGGTGCTTGACGGCGAGCTGTGGCAGTGGGACACCGGGCGCGAGGTCGAGGTTGTCGGCTGCGAGCAGGTGCATTTCGCCAAGTCGACCATGGGGACGTGCTACACGGTTGCGGTGGCTAACAGCAAGGCGAAGATTCCCGACGAGCTGCTCCAGGCGGCTGGGCGCGTGTACGCATGGGCCTACATCACGGACGAGGCATACGGCGGGCGCACGCGCATCGAGGCGCTCTGGGACGTAAAGAGGCGAGCCAAGCCCGCCGAGTATATCTACGAGCCGAGCGACCAGCGCACCATCAAGGACGCGGAGACGGCGCGAGACGAGGCCAAGGCCGCGCAGAAGGCGGCGGAGGCCGCACGCGACAAGGCTGTCGCCGCCGAGGTCAAGGGGGCACGCGCCACGACTCTTGCCTCGGGCTCGGAGGCAACGGCGGCGATGGAGGGCAACGTGCTGGTCGTCGGCGTGCCGAAGGGCGACGCACTGAGATATAGCGACCTCACCGCCGAGCAGATCGCGGAGCTCAAGAAGCCCGCGACGGACGCGGCGGCTGGCGTGAACAAGGTCAACAACGAGTTCAAACAGCTCAAGGCTTCTGTCGAAACGGCGGAGAAGGGCCGCGCCGACGCCGAGGCCGTGCGCAAGGAGAAAGAGACCGAGCGCGGGCAGAACGAGACGGGGCGCAAGGAGGATGAGGCCAAACGCAAGACTGCCGAGCAGAAGCGCGAGCAGGATTCGGCCAAGGCCCTCGCCGACGCGCAGGCGGCGCTCAAGGACGCCAAGACAGCAGCCCTGAACTACCAGTCGATTATCGACTCGGCGGCTGCCGTGACGGCGCTGGGACTCAAGAAGGTAAACGGCAAGATTTGCCAAATGCGAAAGGTAGGTGCCTAAATGGCCGATACGCAGGCAACCGAGCAGGCAACCGAGGGGTTCGAGTACGCGGACCCGCTGGCATCGGACAAGGCGGTGTGGGCGCTTGTCGGTGCGGTGAAGAATCTGGGCGACCAGAAGGCGCTCGAGCGCGACGCCTCGACGGGCCGCTACTCCAACGAGAGCGTTGCCGCGATGGTGGACAAGCACAAGACGGGGCTGGTGTACACGTTCCTCATCCCGGCGGGCAGCCCCACCGACATCCAGCCGATGAGCGCCGCCGCGAAGCGCGTGGCCTCCACCGAGTTCGTGCCGGCGACGGCGACGAGCGCGGCTGTCGACCCGTTCGACACCGAGGGCGGCCCGTGGTTCCACGTGTCCGCCAACGCGGGCGCCGATGCCGACGGCGTGCCGTGGGTCGAGGCCATCGACGGCGTCGACTACGGCTTCTCGCGCGTGGACAACGGACACGGCAACAACGTCTACGAGATCGCGCCGGTCGTGTGGCAGGCGGTCGAGGTGCTGACGAACGGCAACCTGCTCGTCTCGTGGTCCGACAGCCGATTCAGCGGCTCGCAGCCGAACCCCAAGGCGTTGCTGCCGGACGGCACGCTGCGACCGTACATGCTGACGCCGACGTATCCCATGAGCATCGACGCCGACGGGCGCCCGCGCTCCGTCTCGGGCGCGAAGGTCGCCAACCGCACGACGTCGCACGACTCGCTCGTCGACCTTTGCAAGACCGCGACCACGGGCTACTCGGGCATGAGCGTCTACGACCAGTGGTATATCAACTTCCACCAGTTGACCAAGACGCTCTGCAAGTCCTCCCAGGTGGACTTCCCGGGCTGCACGGACTTCAACATCCAGGTCCACCCGGCGCTCGCCGAGACGGGCGTCACGCGCGTGGTCGTCACCGCCGAGCAGGCGGCGAAGATTCCCGTGGGTGCGTCGATGATGTACGGCACCGACACGGGTACCACGTGCCCAGACCGAGGCGCCGCGGCCGCATACGACGTGTTCGACGGTGCCGTTGTCGGCGGCAAGGAGACGCTCGCGGACGGCAACGTGGCGCTGCTCATGGACGTCGCCAAGGCGTTCGACACGACCGTGAACACATGGCTCCAGAGTGCGCCGTGGAACACGGGCAACACCGATGCCCTCGTGGGCGACGGCCAGGTGGCGAAGGACGGCAAGCATCCGTTCAAGGTCGGCGGCGTCGAGACGGGGCTGGGCCTGTGGGAGTTCATGGGCGATACGCTCTTCGTCTCCGATGGGACGGGCTTCGGTATCGCGGTCAACCCCGACACCCGCAATGAGAAGAAGAACGCCGTGGCGGACGGGGTGACCCCGACGGCGGCGTGCATGCCGACGGCGGACGGCTATATGCTCGACATCCAGTTCGTCAACGGCCTCATCTTGGGCAAGGGGCTCGGCGGCTCGGCGACGACCGGTGTCGGCGACTACTTCTACTTCGACACATCCGGCGGTAAGGTCAAAGGCACAATCCGTCTGGTTCTGTTCCTCGGCCCCCTGTGGAGCGGCTCGGGTGCCGGTCTTCGTTGCGCGAGCTCGTGGTACTGGTCCGGTGGGGCCGCTTGGCACTTCGTCTCCCGGCTTTCTGCTACGGGCCGTAGCCGGGGGTGAATCAGGGCGTAGCCCTGAGAGGGGGCTGGCCCCCTCCTAACCCCAAACAGGGATTCACGGTGAGGGCGGCGCTGGTTTCTGGTTCAGTTCCTCGGCAACCTGAGGAACGGCTCGAATGCCGGTCTTCGTTACGCGAACTCGAGGAACAGGTCCGGTAGGGCCACTTGGAACTTCGTCTCCCGGCAATCTGTCTATAAATCTCTACTCGCACCGTGTCTACCGCGCCCGCCGCTTTCTGGCGGGACGCGGCTCAGCCTGACTCCTTTGAGTGAAATTTGTCCGCAAGGCTCACGGGCTGGTAGCCGCAAGGCGAACGCTCGTATGACAGACAGAAAGAGCTTTGATCTATGAAAACCTACTGCAAGGGCCTCGAGTTCACGCGCAAGAGCGTCGTCGAGGCCCTGCACCGATGGAAGAAAAGCGACTCCGGCAAGGAGAACGGCTGGCGCGTCGCCGACGAATACGGCACCGAGACGGCGTTCGTCGACCGCATCTAGCTAGAGCTCTCGACTGAGACGCTTACGTTCGAGCCGATTCGAACCTACCTGAAGCACGACCCGAACAGCGGCAAGCTGCGCGAGATAAGCGTCGAGAGTATCAAGCGGCAGGTGTGCAACTACCTGTGCGTTGGGGCACTCGAGCCGCTCCTTGCCGCCAAGGTCGGCTTCTGGCAGGTGTCGAGCGGCGTCAAGGGCAAGGGCGCGGCGCTGGGGATGCGCAAGCTCAGGCGCGCGGTTCATCGCTTCGCCTACCACGTGCACGTCGACATCCGCAACTGCTACGGCTCGATGCAAACGGCGATAGTGGAGGGTCTGGTGGCGCGCTACGTCAAGAACAGCCAAGTTCTCTACCTGCTCCATTCGCTGCTGTCGACGATGAACGGCGTCCTTATCCTCGGCAGCTACCTGTCGCTTCGGTTGGCGGCGTTCGTGATCTCGTTCGCGTACCACGCGGTCGAGGAGGCGGCGAAGGAGCGGCGCGGCAAGCGCGTGAGGCTCGCGGGATGTCAGGTGTGGTACGCCGACGACGGCTATTTTCTCGGCAACTCAAAGCGCTCGCTCAGGAAGGCAGCGGCCATCGCCGCGCGCGTTTTGGGGCGGCTAGGATTGTCGCTGAAACCGTGGAAGGTGAGGCGCAACGGCGCCGAGCCCATCGACTTCGCGGGTTATCGCATCTGGTGCGCTCGCGGGCGCCGGGTCGACTTGCAAAAGAGGCTCTGGAAACGACTGCGACGCGCGTTCGCGCGCTACATGCGCAGGCGCACCGAGCGCTTGGCGAGGCGCGTGTGCTCTTACTGGGGCTGGCTGAAAACGGCTGTCATGGAGCACCAGATGAACGTCAAGCGGTGCATATTCAACGCGGCGAGGGCCGTGGGTTAGGAGGAAAAATATGGTTGTGAAGTCGGAGCGAACGGGCGAGAGGCCCGAGACGGTCGAGATCGCGGGGACCGACGTCTGGCTGCGCCGCGGCATCGCCGAGGGCGAGCGCGAGGAGCAGGGGGGCGAGGGCGGTTCCGTCAAGGTGAAGGTGTTCACCTACGAGGAGCTACACTTCACCGACCCGACTGGCGAGCTGACGGTCGAGGGCGCAAAGGCCGACTTTGACACCGTCTGGGGGGAGCATGAGCGCGACGGTATGGGCGATTCCGAGCGCATCAGCGCCGTGGAGCAGGCCACCGCCGACAACGGAAAGCAGATGGAGACGGTCTTCCAGGCCGTGGCCGAACTGGGAGACATGATCGCAACGGCAGGAGGTGGAGCATAATGGCAGCTATCTACGCAACGCTCATCAAGGACGGGGCAATCAACCCTAAGACCGGAGAGCCGTGGAAAGTCGAGGACGTGAACGTTATCTGGCGCGCCAAGGTGCAGGAGCTCCTGGACGCGGACGGCGAGTAGGGAAGGGCCCCGGCTTCGGTCGGGGCCCTTTTCCGTTATGCGCGGGCGACCATGCGTGCCGACGATTGGAGGCGGCGCATGGCGAAGGATAGCGCTCACGAGTTCTCAGACGCCGAGATTCGGGCGTTCGAGCGCGAGGTGGCGGGAGTGTACGGCGAGGCGAGCAAGACGGCCTACGCCAACCTCAAGCGCTATCTGGCGCAGTTCGAGGCCGACGACGAGAAGATGCGCGAGCGTCTCGAGGCCGGCGAGATCACCAAGGCGCAATACAGGTCTTGGCGAAGCGGGAAGATAGCGGCGGGCAGGCGCTACCGAATCGTGCTCAAGCAGTGCGCCGAGGCCATGACGCACGCGAACGTCGTCGCAGCCGCCGCCATCGAGGGCAGGCTGCCCGAGGTCTACGCCGAGAACTACAACTACGGCACGTGGCAGGTCGAGAGCGCCGTGGGCGTTGACACGGCCTACGCACTGCAGGACGCGTCGACCGTGCAGAGGCTGCTCACCGACCACGACAGCTACCTGCCCAAGCCGTCCGTCAACGTCGCCAAGGACATGGCATGGAACCGGCGGCTCATCGCCAACCAGATCACGCAGGGCGTGCTGCTCGGCGAGTCGATACCCAAGATCGCGAAGCGCATCCAGGACGTGGCGGGGTCCAATCGCGCGGCGGCGGTGCGCTTGGCGCGGACCTCGACGACGGCGGCGGAGAACGCCGGGCGCGTCGACAGCTACAAGAGGGCCAAGGGGCTCGGTATCAAGGTGCAGCAGGAATGGGTGGCGACGCTCGACCTGCGCACGCGCTCGAGCCACAGGAAGATTGACCGCGAGAAGGTCGAGGTCGGCGAGAAGTTCAGCAACGGGTGTCGCTACCCGGGCGACCCCGAGGCGCCGTATGCCGAGACGTGCAACTGCCGATGCACGCTGGTGGCGTGCTGCGACGGGCTTGACGTGCTCGACGGCGAGCGTTTCAGCCGCCTGCCCGAGGGCATGACCTACGAGGAATGGAAGGCGGGCAAGCCCGCCGTCAACGGCACCAAGCCCGCGAACCGCACCATCTCAGAGTTCATGGAAATGCCCGGAACCAAGCGCAAGCTGGATACGGCGGGCGTGTCCAAGACCGAGGCGCGAAAGCGGCTCTCGCGGCAGCTTGAGGACTACGGCATACCGTCCGGCTCGTTCCGCAAGATGAGTGCCGGCGACCAGCAGAAGGTGTTGGACACGGCGCTTGCGCCCGGTTCGACGCCCATTGTCAACGGTCGGCGCGTTTTCAAGGAGATCAAGGGCGAGCATTCCGCAGGCTCCGACCTTGCCAAGGTCAACCAGAACTTTAAGACAAAGAAGGACAAAGACGGCAGGTACTCGTACAACTGCCAAAGGTGCGTTCCGGCGTATGAGGCGAGACGGCGTGGGCTCGACGTCGTTGCGAAGCCGGTTAAGATGAACAAGTGGGGGAAAATATCGGCATATGACCCCTTCGCGCGCGCCGAGTCGTACAAAAAGGTGTTTCCGGGGGCCACTTGGAAACGTGGTGGCGATAAGCCGGAGAAAGAAATAACGTCATTCCTCCTTGCGGTAAACGGGGACGCGAGGGCCGAGGTCTCCGTTTCCTGGGACCACGCGCTTTGCGGCAAGAGCGGACGACACGTTTTCGTTGCGGAAAAGACGGGAAACGCTATCAAGTTCATAGACCCACAGAGCGGCGATGAGGACGTGAGCTGGTATTTTGGTATAATCAAGGCCGAGGAGACGGAGTTCGCGCGAGTTGACGACGCCGAGTTTGGCGATCTTATCGACGAGTGCCTGACGACAAGAGGTTGACATGCTCACATTGGAAGAGGCCATAAAGCCGATTCTGGAAGAGGAGGCCGTAGACGGATACGGCCCGGTGTGCGCATACGAGGGCAAATACCATTGGTTCGTCGGTTTCGGTTTCGATGGAAAGATGGCCCCGGGCGACACTCCGTATGCCATCGACAAGGAAACGGGGAGGATTGACTTCTTCCCGATTCCATTTTTCCTCAGAGGCGAGAGCCCGTCTGCTATCGAGCTTGAGATGGACAAGGCCAACGAGATAAAAGTCAAATAGACCACAGCCAGCCCCGCCACGGCGGGGCTTTTTTCATGCCGCGTGACCGTGCCGTGACACTGCCCGCAGAGAGATTGGGGCAGGCATGAAAGAGCTATTCACTTGTGCGAACTGCGGCGACTGCGCCGTAAAGCTGGGCTTCGGCTTCACGTTCCCGGATACCTACATCTGCACGCAGCGCGGCGACGAGGTCGAGCCCGACGACGGCTGCACGCTCGGGTGCGAGGGCGTTCCGGTGCAAGCCATCGAGGCCATCGAGGCGGACGTCGACGGGCGCGTTGGCTACGGCTGCGAGGTGCTCGACTGATGGCTTACGGGCTCGTCGGCGGCGTCGGCGACCACGGCCGGCACGGCACCCTCATCACCGAGGAGATCGTAAACGCCGCGAAGCTGGATACCGCCGAGTGCATCGAGATACGGCAGAACAACATCGAGCAGGTCGAGAAGGCCCTCCTGCGCGCCTATAAAACGGGCCTGGAGGAGATAGGCCTCGTCGCGGAGGGCTACGCCAAGGCGACGTGCCCGGTCGACACGGGCAGGTTGCGCAACTCCGTCACGCACCTCCTCAAAGGCTACGACTGCTTCATCGGCACCAACGTCGAGTACGCGCCGTACGTCGAGGAGGGGACCTCCCACATGAAGGGCAAGCACTTCCTGCGCAAGGCGGCGACGGGCCACGGAGACACGTACCGGGCGATTCTCGAGAAGCACCTGAGGGGCGGCGCGTAGGGCCGCGTTACTCCGTTTGGATACTCACCCTTGCCGCGAGGTATTGCGGCGCGGGCCCCGCCGAGGCAATAGGTGGGAACCCGCCCATTCCGAAGCAAGGGAGATTCTGTTGGCACTTACGCGAAAGATGCTCAAGGCAATGGGCGTCGAGGACGAGAAGATCGACCAGATCATCGACGAGCATGCCGAGAGCGTGAACGCGCTCAAGGCGCAGCGCGACGAGTTCAAGGAGGCCGCTGGCAAGGCGGACGGCTACAAGAAGGAGCTGGACGCACTCAAGGCCAAGGGCGAAGGCGCGGGCGAGTACGAGGAAAAGTACAAGGCCAAGTGCAAGGAGCTCGACGACTACAAGGCCGAGGTCGCTGGGGAAAAGGCAACAGCCGAGAAGCGCAGCCTGTACCGAGAGCTGCTCAAGTCTGCGGGCGTCGACCCCAAGCGCATCGAAACCGTTCTCAAGGTCTCAGACCTCGAGGGCGTGACCGTCAAGGACGGCGCTATCGAGGACGCGGACAAGCTGACCGAGGGCATCAAGGCCGACTGGGCCGACTTCATCGCAACCACGACCGTCAAGGGTGCCGACGTGGCCCACGCCCCCAAGGGCGAGGGCGGCAAGGACATCAACGAAATGAGCACCGCCGAGTACATGAAGTACAAGGCGGAGCAGAGAGGCTAAGGGGTATCTATGTCGAACACCATCCTTACACCCAACATCATCGCCAACGAGGCGCTGGACGTTCTGCGCACCAACGCTGTCATGGCCAACCTCGTCCACCGTGACTACTCCTCCGAGTTCGTCGCGGGCGTGGGCGACACCATCACCGTCCGCAAGCCCGCCACCTTCGAGGCCAAGGAGTTCACCACCGAGGTCGAGGTGCAGGACGCCACGGAGGGCAAGGTCCCCGTCAAGATGGACAAGCTGCTCGACGTGACGTTCGCCGTCACGTCCAAGGAGCTGACGATGGGCATCGTCGACTTCTCCGCGCAGTTCCTCGTCCCCGCGATGCAGGCCTTCGCCGACAAGATCGACGGCTACCTGCTCGCTCTCGAGAAGGACGTCACGAACCGCGTCGACCACACCAAGGGCGCCATCGCCGTGGCGGACATCATCGCCGCCCGCAAGTTCCTCGTGGACGCCAAGGCGCCCTCCACGGAGCGCCGCTTCGTCTACGGCTCCCAGGCCGAGGCCGACCTGCTCAACACCGAGGCGTTCACCAATGCCTCCGCCGTCGGCGACAACGGCACCGCCCTCAAGGAGGCATCGCTGGGCCGCAAGTACGGCCTCGACTTCTACTGCGACCAGAACGTGCAGAAGACCACGGCGGAGACGGCCAACTACACGCCGTCCATCGCGTTCCACAAGAACGCCTTCGCGCTCGTGACCCGCCAGCTCGAGATGCCGCTCGGCGCCCCCAAGGCGTTCTCCACCTCCTACGACGGCTTCGGTCTGCGCGTCGTGCAGGGCTACGACCAGAAGACCAAGACCGACACCGTCTCCATCGACATGCTCTGCGGCGTCAAGACCCTCAGCCCCGAGCTCGCCGCCGTCATCACCGATAAGCGATAGGCGCAGAGATGCTCGAGCAGGTGCTTCTGTCGCTGCGCAACTGGTTCGTCGCTGACAAGCGCACGGGGCGCGTCCGCATCGAGGACGGCCGCCTCGTGCCGCCTGCGGGGCTCGACCTCAAGGAGGGCCAGTACATCCGCATCACGGGCTCGACGTTCAACGACGGGTTGCACTCATGGCCCTACAACGGCCACACGGACGAGGAGTTCGTCGGCACCGTCTGGGCGCTCGCCATCCCGCGGGCCGTGGTCGACCTCGCTGACGAGATCGCGGCGTGGCAGACCGAGCACGCCAAGGAGCTGGACAGCCCGTACGCATCCGAGAGCTTCGGCGGCTACAGCTACACGCGCGTCGGCGGCGACGGCTCGCCCATCACGTGGCGACAGCAGTTTAAGGCGCGTCTCGACCCTTGGAGAAAGCTGTGAGCCGCCTGTACGAGCGCATGGCGGTAGCGTGCGCGAGGCTCGTCTCAAAGACCGAGCCTGACGGCGAGGGCGGATTCAAGACCGCCCTCGCCGTCGGCGACGGCTTCATGGCGGCGATTGTGCGCGACAGCTCGACGGCCTCGCGCATCGCGGAGCACGACGGCGTGAGGAACGTCTACACCGTGACCACCGCCGAGTCGCTGCGGTACGGCGATCTCTTCCAGCGTGCGTTCGACGGGCAGGTATTCCGCTGCACGTCGAACACGGACGACGGGGCCGCGCCGCGCTGCGCGTCGTTCGGCTTCGGCCAGTGCAGCGCGGAGGAGTGGGAGGTGCCGGATGGCGACTAAGGCGGCAGCGCTGCAGGCTTGGCTCGAGGGCTTCGGCCTTCCCGTGTACCGCGACTCGGCGGTGCCGGGCGAGGCGAAGATGCCCTACATCACCTACGACCTGCCGACCGCGGCATTCGGCACGCAGTGCAACTCCGAGGTGAACCTCTGGTACCGGACCTCGTCCGAGGCCGCGCCAAACGCCAAGGCCGAGGAGTTCGCCCGGGCGCTCGGGCTCTCCGGCGTGCTCCTGCCGTGCGACGGCGGCGGCATGTGGGTGATGCAGGGCGATCCGTTCTGCAACGCCATGGCCGACGAGGACAACGCTGTGAAGCGCCGAATCATCAACCTGACCATTGAGTACATGACCAGCTACTAGGAGGTCATATGTCTAAGTTCACGCGCATCCCCGAGAACACGTTCAAGGAGATCGTAATCAACGCGGGCCTGCTCGCCACGAATTTCAACCCCAAGACCGCCGAGGTCGCGGAGTCCGAGCTGATGGGCGCGACGAGCGGCGGAACCAGCTTCGCTGCCACGCCCAACTTCATCGACTACGGCGAGGACATCGACAACTGCCCAGCAAACACGATGGAGCTCAAGCGCATCGACAGCATCGAGGCCAAGCTGAGCGGCACCTTCGTGACGCTGAACACCGCGCTCGGCAAGAAGCTCGCAGCCGCAGCCGACGAGACCGAGGGGAAGATCGTCCCGCGCTCCGCGCTCTCGGAGGCCGACTTCGCCGACATCTGGCTCATCGGCGATTACTCGGGCGAGAACGGCAACGGCTATATCGCCATCCGCCTCATCAACGCGCTCAACACGGGCGGTCTGCAAATCACGACGCAGAACAAGGCCAAGGGCCAGTTCGCGTTCGAGTTCACGGGCCACTACTCAATCAAGAACCCCGAGATCGTGCCCTACGAGCTGTATATCAAACAGGAGATTGGAGCCTAACCATGAAGCTGGACAACCTTAACGCCGACGAGTTCCAGAACGCCATGTGCCTGTTAGCGGACGTGGCAGAGGACGTCATGAACGGCGAACTCGGCGCAAAGGCAAAGGCCTCCTACGCCAAGTTCCGCTCCGACTCCGCCAAGGCCAAGGCCAAGGCGACCGCCAAGGCGAAGGGCGACCCCGAGGCCGCGAAAGCAGCCGCCACCGCCGAGGTCAACGGCCTCGCCGTGGACATGGTGGCGGGGCTTCTGCCCGACGTGCTGCGCCAGGGCGGCGAGATCAGCTACAAGCTGCTCGCCGCACTCGACGGCCAGACGCTCGAGGAGTACAAGGCCGACTTCACCGTCAAGAAGTGGGTGAACGACATCAAGGATGCCATCGACGGCATCGACGGCATCAAGGACATCCTGGCTCCTTTTTTTGGATAGCCGCCGAGGACCCATCTCACATATGGCTCTGTCTGGGCGAGTACGTCGGGCCACGGCGTGCTCGCCCTTTCTGTAGGTACATGGTCGCGCGGTGGCGCGAGCGGGACGAGCGGGAGGCGTTCCGCGTGTACCTGAGCGAGTCGGTGCGCCTCATGGCGCAGGGGAAGTGGCTCAAGGAGCCCTTCCTGAGCATCGTCAACGGCGGTGCGGGCGATGGGTCCGAGGCGGAGGACACGCACGGCGGCGACGAGATCGCCGCAGACATCATCGAGCGGATGGGATTGAAGGTGGTCTAGGTGAACCTTCTCGACCTGATGATTAAGGTCGGCCTCAAGGACGAGGCCAGCGGCAAGGCCGAGGGCGTGGCCTCGAAGGTCGTGGGCACGCTCGGCAAGGCCGGAGCGACCGTTGCCAAGGCGGTAGGCGTGGGCGTCGCCGCCGTGGGGGCGGGCGTCGCCGCCATCGGCGTGGCGAGCACGCAGGCCTACGCCGCGTACGAGCAGAACGTCGGCGGCATTCAGAAGATTTTCGGCAACATGGGCAAGTCGCTCGACGAGTACGCCGCGCTCACGGGGCAGACCGTCGAGCAGTGCTCCGGCAAGTGGCAGCAGCTCGAGCAGGCGCAGACCACGGTGCTCGCAAACGCCGACGCAGCCTACAAGACGGCCGGCATTAGCGCCAACCAATACATGGAACAGGTGACGGGTTTCTCGGCCTCGCTCGTTTCCTCACTGGGCGGCGACACGGTAAAGGCCGCGAAGTACGCCAACACGGCAATGGTCGACATGAGCGACAACGCCAACACCTTCGGCACGGCGATGGAGGACCTCCAGAACGCGTACCAGGGCTTTGCGAAACAAAATTACACGATGTTGGACAACCTCAAGTTGGGCTACGGCGGCACCAAGGAGGAGATGCAGCGCCTCATCAAGGACGCGCATGCCGTCAACTCCGCCGTGGACGAGTCGAGTCTGTCCTTCGACAACATCGTGCTCGCCATCCACACGATGCAGGAGCAGATGCAGATCGCCGGCACGACCTCGCGCGAGGCCGCGACGACCATCGAGGGCTCCTGCAACATGGCGAAGGCCGCCTGGGAGAACTGGCTGACCGAGCTGGGCAAGGACGACGCCGACATGGGCAAGCTCACCGAGGAGCTGGTCGAGTCGGTCGAGACGGCGGCTTCGAACGTCATCCCGCGCGTTGCGACCATCGTCGGCACGGCGCTGTCGCAGCTGCCGGGCCTTGTCACGTCGGTCGGGCCCGTGCTCGGTCAGGCGTTCGTCAGCATCTTCACGCAGGCACTCGACAGCGCGGCGGCAGCCGTGCCCGGGCCCATGGGCGACATCCTCTCCGCCGTGTCGGACGGCGTGGATGAGATCGGCGAGCGCTTCAAGGGTCTTGGTGAGATCTGGTCGGTTGGCGACAACCCGTTGGAGTCGCTGCACCTCGCCATGGTCTACGGGCTGACGCTGCTCGACGGCGACCTGTCCACGCTGCAGGAGAACATCACCTCTTCGCTGCCCGGCATCGCCGAGGGTTTCGCCGACGTCGGCGGCGAGGTCGTTCCCAGGCTCGCCGAGGGGATCGAGATGGGGCTGTCTTTCCTCTCCGAGACGGCGGCGACGCTCATGACGTCGCTCGGCGGCTACCTGTCCGAGAACCTGCCCTCCATCACGGAGAGCGGCCTGCAGATTCTCACCGGCCTCTCCGAGTCCATAGCCGAGAACGCGGGTGTTCTGGCAGAGGGTGCGGCGAACCTCATCGTCGGCTTGGCGCAGGGTATCGCCGACAGCCTGCCGACGCTCATCGAGCAGGCCCCGGTCATCGTGCAGAACCTCGCCAGCGCGATCAACGACAACGCGCCGATACTGCTCGGTGCCGGCATCCAGGCAATCGTGACGCTGGCGCTCGGCATCGTGCAGGCGATACCGACGCTCATCGCCAACATCCCAGCCATCTTCTCGGCCTTCGTCTCGGCTTGGTCGGCGCTCGACTGGCTGAGCCTTGGCAGAAACGCCATCACGTTCCTGGGCAACGGCATCACCGGCATGGCCGGCTTCGTCAGCACGTGCGGCACCAACATCGTGTCCGCTATCCGCGGCGCAATCCAGAACCTGCCGTCCACCCTGGCGAGCATCGGCCGCAACGGAATCAGCAGCCTGGGTTCCGCCATCCGCGGCGCGGTCGGCTTCGTGACCTCGGCGGCCTCGAGTATCGGCAGTTCCATCATGGGCGCCCTGTCCTCCATCCCGGGCCGCGTGGCCTCCATCGGCTCGCAGATCGTACAGGGCATCGCAAACGGAATCAGCGGCGCGGCTGGCGTGGTCGTGAGCAAGATTACCGGCGTGGTTGGCGGCGCCATCGACGCGGCCAAGAACCTGCTGGGTATCCACTCCCCCTCGCGCGTGTTCCGCAAGATTTTCGGCTACGTCATGGAGGGCGCGGCCCTCGGCATCGACGACACGGCGGACGAGCCGGTGAAGTCCATGAGGTCGGCGGTGCGCAACGTCGAGAAGGCCGCCGTATTCGGTGCGAGCGTTACCGGCGGCGGAGCATACGGATCGACCGTCTACGGCGCCAGCGGCGTCGCGGGCGGCGGAAACGTTTACAACCTCTACCTCGACAGCGACCTGCTGGGCGTCGACGGGCGCGTGGCCTCCGCCTTCAGGAGCTTCGTCGCGGCGGTGGAGCAGAGTATGGCGATGGGGGTCGCGTAGTATGGCGCAGGGAAACTGGGTTCAAGGCAGAGGCGCTTACGGCCTGTACTGCTGGTGCGCGTACGTGGACGTTGTTGAGGTTGGGCGTACCGATACCACGGTGACCTACCGCGTCACGCACGGCTACGGCACGCGCTACGCCATCGACTGCTACGCAAACGGCAGCTCGTCGGCGGGCGGCTCGTGGAACGGCTCGGTATACTCGACGAACAACTCCGGCTGGGTGTGGGTGCAGTGCACGTCGCGCGACGTCGTACTCGCGCGCGGCAACGGCGACGCTTACAACCACACCTTCACGGGCCAGATCAACGTCACGGGCGGCTTCGGCAACGGCACCTCGAACGCCTCCAACACCGTCACGGTGCCGTGCCGCGCCTACCACACGCCGCACACGCCGAAGAACATAAGGGCGGAGCGCCTGAGCGACACCAGCGCGAAGGTCAGCTGGGACGTCGACTACACGGGCATGAACGGCGACTACCCCTGGTCGACCGTGACCGTCGGCGTGGTGAAGAACGGCCCGGGGAAGTTCACCGACGTCGGCACCGTTAGTTGGGATACCACGAGCCACACCTACAACGGCCTCGAGCCGGGCTGCATGTACATCTTCTCGGCCAAGGCGACGGGCCCCGGCGGCACGTCGGACTACGGTGTGAGCGCTCCGGCGATCTACACCACGCCGACGGCGCTCGGCATGCTCGAGGCAGTCAAGGCGGAGGCGGCGAAGGTCGTGCTCAAGGGGCACGACGCGCCGGCCTTCGTCGACAGCTGGGAGTTCCAGCTCTCGACCGACGGCCGCAAGACGTGGGTCGATGCGAACGTAAACGCCTCCTGGGAGGACGAGGAGGCGCCGGCGGGAACGGTGTGCTACCGCGTCCGTGCGGTCAAGAGCGGCCTCAAGGGACCGTGGACCGAGTCAAACGAGGTCACGACTATATGCCCGCCGCTCGCACCGTCCATCAGGGGCGTCAGGGCGGCTTATGCCACCCGCTCGGCCGCGACACTCGAATGGGTGCCCAACCATCCGGACGGCTCGGCGCAGGCCTCCGCTGAGGTGCAGATCACGACGCCGACGGGTCCCACCACCACGACGGTCGATGGCCCGGGTGCGAGCCTGAAGCTGCCGACTGGCACCAAGGGCCTCTACACCGTACGCGTGCGCACCAAGGGCCTCGACGAGGACTGGGGCGCATGGTCGAGCGCGGCGGCATATACCGTGGCGGACGCGCCCCAGGCATTCTTCACCGACCCGGCTGCGGACGGGGCAACCTTGCGCGCGGTGCCGCATACCTTCACGTGGAAGGTGGCCGACGAGACGGGCGTCAGCCGACAGTACCTGTCTTTATGCGACATCAGGGGCAACCTTCTGTGGAGCGGGGCTGTGGACAAGGACGCGCGCTCCTTCCGCCTGGGCTACGCGCAACACGCCTTCGTCAACTTCACGCCGTACAGGGTCATGCTCACGGTCACGGCCGGATCGTCGCTATCGGTCACCGCCTCGAGAGCTTTCCGGACCGACTGGGCACCGCCAGCCAAACCGTCGCTAAACATCTTCGTCGACGAGAGGCTGGGATGCCAGCTGTCGGTATTCCCAGGCAAGGCCGACGGCGACGACACGCCCGAGACGTCCCACTTCACCGTGTCGCGCGTCCTGCCCGACGGCTCGACCCTGCAGCTCGGCTCTCACCTTGCGGCGGGCGAGGGCGCGAGCGACCCGCTGCCTCCGCTCAACAGCGAGTTCGAGTACGTCGCGGTCGCCTACGCCGCGACGGGCGTGAGCACGGCGACGAGGGTCAAGACGACCGTGGCGAGCCGCGCGGTGGCTCTCAACTGGGGAGCCGGCGCTGAGAGGTCGTGGCTCGGGCGCTATCTCAAGAAGGGCTCGAGCCGCAAGGTGACGCACGGGTACAAGATGCTGCACTTCGCCGACGGCGGGGAGGGGCTGCCCGTCTCGTACGGCATCAACGAGAGGGACGTCAAGGACAGCATGGACTTCCTGCTGCTCGACGAGGAGGACTACAAGTCATTCCTCGAGATCATGAACACCGCGGGGCGTTTCTGGGTGCGCGACCTCCACGGCGAGCGGTTCCGCGCCCGCCTGAGCTGCGGCGTGAAGCGTTCTGATGGCGCGTGGGTGGCCTCGTGCGACCCGACGTGGGAGACGTGGGAGGAGCCCGCCAATGGCTGATAGCTGGACGAGGCCGTTCGACGCCTCCTACGACTTCGTGCGCGTCTCGCGCGAGACGGGGCTCGAGCTCGACTTCGTGCGCGACATCGAGAACGGCGGCTCCATAGAGCGCAACGCGAACACGGCGCTCTACGAGACCGCATCCCTGGACTTCGCCGACAAGTTCGACGTCGGCAACGACTTTCTGCGCGTGTACCTCAACGCCTCCTTCTCGGACGGCAGCGAGAGGCGCGAGTGCCTCGGCACGTTCATGCCCGTGGTGGACTCGGTGGACATCGACGGCGCCTACCGCGAGGGACAGATCAATGCCTACGGCCTCCTGAAGCGGCTCAAAGACGACGATTTCGACGGGCCGTACGTGATCGTTGCTGGCAGCAATCTGGTTGATGAGGCCGTCAAGATAGCCGAATCGGTCGGCCTCACCGTCTACGCCGACCCCAGCAGCCTCCTTCTGGGCAGCACCTTGGTTTTCGGCGTGGGCAGGGACAACGACGCCAAGAACAAGCTGGACGCGGTGGACCTGCTCCTCAAGGCGGCCGGGTTCCGCTCGCCGGCGACCGACCGAATGGGCAACGTGATCTACAGGCGCTACGTCGAGCCCGCCGACATGCCCATCTCGGCTGAGTTCACCGAGGGCAGGGACGCGCGCTTCATGTCGGACATGACCGAATCGACCAATCGCGCCGAGGTCTGCAACGTCGTGCACGTGGACTTCAGCACGCAGGACGCATCGGTGCGCGGCACGGCGATGGACGACTCGCCCGACTCCGACCTGTCGACCGTCTCGGTCGGTCGTCGAATCGTAAAGAGCTACAGCTACGACAGCCTTCCGGGCGTGGACACCGAGGACACCAACCTTGTCGAGGGCGCCGCCAACGCCCTCATCGGCACCGGCAAGAAGTCGGATAAGAGCTTCAGGCAGAGCGATTCGCACGGCAGCATCCAGACCGTCTACGTTCCCGACTCGCCGCAGGTGGGCGTGCTCTTCGGCATCAAGGTCGTCTCGAGTGGCGGGCGCGTCGGCTTCTGCCAGGACGAGGGGCCGAGCGTCAAGAAGGATACGGACTACACGCAGAGCGTGTGGGTCAAGGGCACCAAGGGCGCGACGGGCATCATACAGTCCTTCTGGGATCAGGAGAGGGCGCTTGGCCCGGTGACCAAGGGGTTCACCATGACTGGCGAGTGGCAGAAGGTCAGCTACACCTACCACGCCACGGGGAACCACAACAAGGTCAGCTGGGGCTACTGCTACATTGACGGCGGCGAGGCCATCTTCGTCGCCGACAAGGTCGAGGAGGGAGGCAACGCCACACCTTGGCCCCAGGACGCCATGCAGGCGGCGGCGGACCGCAAAGCGGCGGAGCTGCTCGCCACCGAGCGCGCCGTGACGCGCACGGACGAGTTCAAGAGCGTGTATAAGCCCGTCGAGCCGTGCATGGCGGTGGCGATGAACTACAGGACCGGCGGGGTGGTCGGCAAGCTGGCAATCCAGAAGCAGACGCTGACGCTCGACGCCGGCTGCGTCATAAAGCACACGGCGAGGAGGTACGAGCGATGAGCGATTCGGCAGCCGAGATCAAGGGCGCGGCGGCACGGCTGGCGGCGGCGATGCCGTCGGGCGGCAAGCGGCTGACGATGGAGTTCGGCACGGTCGTGGGCGTCCACGACACGGCGCTCGACGTGATGCTGCACGGCGCGGTGGTGACGGTCCCGATGGTGCGCTCCTGCACGGGGTGCGTCATCACCGACCGCGCCGTGATCCTGTCGCAGGGCCCGCTGGCCGTGTGCGTCGGCACGATGGCGGCGGCGTAGCCCGGCGTTACGGGGGGCCGAACCTGCAATGTGGCGGGGGATGGGCCTCCGCCGCACTGCAGAACGGGAGGGAGGCCGGATGGAGGTGCTCAAGCTCTTCGCGCCGTACGGACCCGGCTGGCTTGGCGGCGCGGCGCTGGTGCTGATCGCCTTCTATTTTGGGCGGCAATTTCTGGACGAATACAAGGTCCAGAACGAGCGCAAGGCGAACATCGACCTCAAGCGCGAGGAGCGAAAGCAGGCCGAAGTGGACGAGCGGGCGCAGCGAGATCGGGAGCGCTCGCAGATGGAAGGGCGAATCGCCGCGCAGATGGAGCGAAGCAACAGTCTCATGGAGGCGATGAAGACCCTCATGGAGTCGGTCGTCGCGTCAAATGACGTGTTGCACGCCGATCTGGTCCACAGCCAGGCGCGCAGCCAGGGGATGGCCGAGAAGGTCGACCACATCTACGACCGCGTCGACCTCATGTACAACAAGGATACAAGCAGATAGGAGCAATCAAATGACTGAGATTCAGGCCGGCCTCACCGTCGCCACGGTGCTCGTGGTGCCGTACATCGTGCAGGCCATCAAGACTAAGGCCATGACGGGCAGCGTCGCCCGCTGGACGGCCATCGCCGTCTCGGCGGGGTGCGGTGCCCTCACGGCCATGGCGGGAGGCGTGCCCGCCGACCCCTCGGCGTGGGTGACGTCCATCTTCGCGTGTGTCGGCGGCGTGCAGGTTGCCTATGCCGCCTTCAAATCCGTCGGTATCACGGACAAATGGCTCGACGCGCTGCTTGCGCTCGGCGACATCAAGGAGGACTAATGGCAGACTTTGCAAACGTTCAGCCGGACGAGTACAAGCTCCTCGGCTGCAACTTCTCGGCGGGACGGCCCTTCGGCATCAAGGGCGTCACGATCCACCATATGGCGGGTGACCTCAATGCGGCCCAGTGCAACAGCATCTGGGCCGCCAACGGCTGCTCTGCCCACTACTCGGTCGACCGCAACGGCTACATCGTGCAGCACGTCAACGACACCGACCGCGCCTACGCCTGCGGCGACGGCATCGGCACGGGCGGCGGCAACGACACCACAATCTCCATCGAGCACGCCAACAGCGCGCGCGGCCCGTGGACGGTGCACGAGGCCGCCATCGAGAGCGGTGCGCACCTCGTGGCGGCGCTGTGCCTGTACTACGGTCTGGGCCGTCCGGCATGGATGGTGAACGTGTTCCCGCACAAGCACTGGTCATCCACCGCCTGCCCGGGCGAGCTTGCAGGCTCCCAGCGCGACCATTACATGCAGCGCGCGATGGAGTGGTACGACGCGATGGTCGGAGGCACGCAGCCGTCCGCGCCGACCGTGCAGCCCGCGGCGACCCCCGCTGCGCCTTCGGCGTCGCAGGGCGCGCCGGGCGGTTTCCCTCGCTCCACTGGCGCCCGTGTTCCCGTACACTACTCGCTGCACCTTAAGGGTGGCGACTGGCTGGACGAGGTGACTGACTTCGGTGCCGGCGACGACGGCTTCGCGGGCTACCCGTGCCGACAGCATGACCTCCTTTGCGCCCGAGTTGATCGCGGTACGCTCAAGTATCAGGTCCACACCGTCGAGGACGGCTGGCTCGACTGGGTCGCCAAGGGCGACCGCAACGACACCGTAAACGGCTGCGCCGGTATCGCCGGTCATACCATCGACGGCGTGCGCATGTACTACGTGACCCCGGGCGGCGAGGAGTACAAGCAGGCGTGGTACCGCTCCCAGACCACTGCGCGCGCCGGATGGCTGAACACCGTGTGCGACGACGGCTCTACCTATAGCGGCGACGACTACGCCGGTATCTACGGCGAGCCGCTCGACCGCCTGCAGGTCTGCGTCACCGACGGGGTGCCGTGGTAATGGCTTTCGTCATGGGCGCGGCGCTCGACGCGATTTTGGGCAGCTTCGTCACGGTTGTCGCGCTCGCCCTGATCTGGGGCGGGAGCGACCGCGGGCGATAACAGCAAAAGGGGCCGTGGCGGTTCGTCGCCACGGCCCCTTTCTCGTATCCCTCGAATATCCCAAGTGGGCGCAAAACCCCAAGTACGGTCAGCGTGTTGCGGTACGGTCAGCGTGTTTTACCTGTTGGTCAGCATCAATAGCGAGCTGCGGCAAACTGCCTCAGTACTGCCACATGTGGTTGACGGGGCCGGAGCCTTTGCCCATGTCAAAGCCGGCGGCGAGAGCGCCGGTTAGGTAGGCCTTGCCGGCGTTGATGGCGTCGGCAAGTTCCATGCCCTGGGCCAGCGCGCAGGCGATGGCGGACGAAAGCGTGCAGCCAGTGCCATGCGTGTTGCCGGTCTCGATGCGCTTGTGGCGGAACCACGTGGTGAGTGGATCGCCCAGGTGGTTGCCCTCGTCATCGAGCGGCGCGGGCTCTGCTAGCACATCGTTTGCCTCGTTGACAAAATGCCCGCCCTTAACGAGGGACGCGCAGCCAAAGCGGCGGGTGAGGAGTATGGCGGCGTTTTGTTGCGTGCGCTCGGAATCGACCTCGTAGTCGAGCAGCGCCATGGCCTCGGGAATGTTGGGCGTGATGACGGTCGCCAGCGGGAACAGGCGACGCGTGAGCGCCTCGGCGGCATCCTCGGCAATGAGGCGAGCGCCCGAGGTGGCGACCATGACGGGGTCGACGACGATATTTTGTGCGTCCCAGGCACTCAAGCGGTCGGCGATAACCTCGATAATCTCGGCAGAGGATACCATGCCGATCTTGACGGCGCTCGGGCGGATGTCGTCAAAGACAGCGTCGATTTGCGCAGCTACGATATCTGGCGAGATATCCTGCACGGCGGTGACGCCCAGGGTGTTCTGTGCGGTGATGGCTGTAATGGCCGTCTCGGCATACAGGCGGTGCGCCGTGATGGTCTTGATGTCGGCCTGAATGCCGGCACCACCGCTGGAATCGGATCCTGCGATGGACAGGACGGCAGGTACCTTGCTACGATCCATGTTCGCTCCCTTGTCCGGTTGGATTCAAATGGGTCTTTAAGCCTGCATTATAAAGATGCCCGGGCCGGCTGTATGCCGATCCCGGGCGGGCGATGCAATCTTTACGCAAATGTTAGCAAATGTTCACACGTCAACAATTGACGGGCGCTGTAGCAGGTTTGCGGGCGATTGCCGCGTAAAGGCTAATCCTCCATGCCAAGATCAATCGTCGTGCCTTCGAACACCTTGTTAACGGTGCGGACAGCACACATCTTGCCGCACATGGTACAAGTACCCTCGGTGGCGGCAGGGGATTCCTCGTAGCGCTTCTTACCGGTGACCGGGTCGAGCGCGCACTTCCACATGGCATCCCAGTCGAGCTTGCGGCGTGCCTGGCCCATCTTGTCGTCCATGTCGCGGGCGTGCGGCACCTTCTTGGCGATATCGGCGGCATGTGCGGCGATCTTAGTGGCCATGAGGCCGTCGAGCACATCCTGGGCGTTAGGCAGGCATAGGTGCTCTGCCGGCGTCACGTAGCACAGGAAGTCGGCGCCGGAGCTTGCGGAGATGGCGCCGCCGATGGCTGCGGTGATGTGGTCGTAACCCACGCCGATATCGGTCACCAGCGGCCCCAGCACATAGAACGGGGCGTTGTGGCACAGGCGCTTCTGCAGCTTCATGTTGGCGGCGATCTCGTCGAGCGCCATGTGGCCCGGTCCCTCGACCATAACCTGGACGCCGGCGGCCCAGGCGCGCTTGCACAGCTTGCCCAGCTCGATCATCTCGGCGGTCTCGGTGGCGTCGTTGGAATCGTAGAGGCAGCCCGGGCGGCAGGAATCGCCGAGCGAAATCGTCACGTCGTACTCGTGGCAAATCTCGAGCAACTCATCGTAGAACTCATAGAACGGGTTCTCGTTGCCGGTGACCTCCATCCAGCCAAACAGCAGCGAGCCGCCGCGGCTTACGATGTTCATAAGGCGGCCGGTCTCCTTAAAGGTCTTGGTGACCGACTTGTTGATGCCGCAGTGGATGGTCATAAAGTCCACGCCGTCCTCGGCATGTGCGCGCACGACCTCGAACAGGTCGTCCTTGGTAAGCTTGACCAGCGGCTTTTCCATGTAGCCGATGGCATCGTACATGGGGACGGTGCCCACCATGAGCGGCGTCTCGTCGATGAGCTGCTGGCGGAAGTGGCGCGTCTTGCCCGAGTTGGAGAGGTCCATGATGGCGTCGGCGCCAAAGTCCTCAGCGATCTTGACCTTCTTCCATTCCTCGGCGGCATCGGCCTTGTCGCCCGAGATGCCCAAGTTCACGTTGACCTTGGTGGACAGGCCCTCACCGACACCAAAGGCGCGCATGCCCTTTTTGATATGCACGATGTTGGCGGGAATGGCGATGCGGCCGTCGGCCACGCGCTCGCGGATGTACTCGGGGTCGCGATGTTCGCGCTCGGCGACTTCTTTCATCTGCGGTGTGATTTGCCCGGCGCGGGCGAAGTCGATTTGCGTGACGAGCTTGGGCTCGGTCTGTGTGCTCATTGGCACGGCTCCCTTCGTTGGCATTACCCATATCAGGTTTGCGGGTCAGGGCGGGCGCGCCCAATCTCAGCCTGCCGTCTTGTCCCGCAAGCTCCCCGTTTATGTCATGGGCTCAAGTATAGCCTGAATGGGTACGATTGGGCCAACGAGCGTGCCTGTGGGGAGGCGAACATGGAAGACAAGCATCTATATCGAGAGACGCAATGGGATGTATCGGTTGAGGAAAGCCGTGCGCACCATGGCCTTGTCGCGATCGGTTTTGCGGTGCTTGCCGTGCTGGTGATTGCCTTTTGTATCTGGACGTTTGGTGGTCGCTGCGGCGCTGCTTGGGAGTTTGAGGCCGACGATGCCCTGCCGATCATGACGGTGAAGGTCGCTGGCGGCAATACCGTTGCCGCGCCGGGCGACTATTGGTATCCGCGCGATGAGTTTATGCAACTGCAGCTGAGCGGCGGGTCTATTCCTGGTGAAGAGATCGAGCGTGTGACCTTCGATGCGTCGCTTAAGACGCCGTCGGTCGAGCTCAAAGATCAAGGAGATGTGCCCACGACGATGGATATCGCGCTGACGGAATGGCGCCTGGAGCCCCCGTCGGGCGTTGCGGTATCCGACGTAGAGCACGTTAAGGTTACCTACCAAGATGGCTCGACGAGCGAGATTGCAAAGGCCGATGGCTTGGCGGAGTAACGGGGTGTTTGGAAACGGCGGGCCTATTGTACCTGCGCGTTCATGAAAACCAGGGTGTTTTTGTCTGAAAGCTCGGGGATGTGACGATAACCGATGTTGAATGCGGTAAGTTCGCTTGCATCCTCGAGCTTGTTTTCTGCCATCCACCGCACCATGGAGCCGCGCGCCTTTTTGCTGGCGGTCGAGCGCTGGATGGGCTTGCCGTTGCGGATACCTTCGCCAAAGAGACATGTGACGACCGTGGCGTCGGTGGTGAGGCAGGGCAGAACGGCTTTGGCGTATTCCGCGCTGGCGAGGTTGACGATCGTAGCGTTGGAGCCCGCCGGAGCGATGACCCGTGCGAGCTTGTCGCCCCAAAACGCGTAGAGGTCTCGGGCATTGTCGACGGCAAGCTTCGCGCCCATCTCCAGCCTATACGGTTCAACGGCATGAAAGGGGCGCACGCATCCGTAAAGGCCCGAGAGGATCCAGAGATGGTTTTGCAGCCAGTCGAGCTGTGCGGAATCCATCACCTCGGGCGCCATGCTTTGGTATTGAATGCCGTGATAGGACATGACGGCAGGGGAGATTCGACGCGCGATATCGGGATCGGCGAGGTCGGCATCGCTCAGGACGGGCATAAATTCGTGAAGCGTATCCAGGCACGTTGTAAGCAGCCTGTCGCTCACATTCCAAAGGGCCTGCAGGCCGCCGCTGCCTTCATTCCGCTCGATATCTAGCAGTGCGCGGTGGAGGCGAGCTGTCTCGCGCACAAAGGGTGGAATGCCCAGGACTTCAAAAGCATCTTGGGCCGCGCGCATCTGCTTGGCGGGCGAAATGATGACCTGCAGCATGGACTCTCCTCTGCCAAAAAGGAAGTTGCGGTGGAATACGGTCTGTTTTGGCCGTTTATGGGCCAGTTTAGTCCGTATTTCACCGCAACTGATGAAGGGTTGGTTAGGCGCGCTCGATGAAGGCCTTGTAGCCGCGATATGCCTCGTAGATATCGGCCTTGTTGGCGACCTCCCACAGGGCGTGCATGGACAGGACGGCAACGCCGGAGTCGATGACGTTCATGCCGTACTTGGCCATGATGTAGGCGATGGTGCCGCCGCCGCCCGCGTTGACGCGGCCGAGCTCGCAGGTCTGGAAGTCCACGCCGGCCTCGTCCATGATGTCGCGGACGAGGGCCACGTACTCGGCGTCGGCGTCGTTAGATCCGCCCTTGCCACGGCTGCCCGTGTACTTGTTAAAGCACAGGCCGCGACCCATAAAGGCTGCGTTCTTGGTCTCGAACTTGCCGGCATAGCCCGGGTCGAAGCCGGCGGACACGTCAGAGGAAAGCATGCGGCTGTGGGCGAGTGCACGGCGCAGGGCCAGCGGGCTATCCTCGCCGGCGAGCGTCATGATCTCGGCGACGGTGTTCTCGAAGAAGCGGCTCGTCATGCCGGTGGCACCCACGGAGCCGATCTCCTCCTTGTCGACGATGAGTGTGATACTCGTGCGCTCCACGTTGGCGACGTCGATCTGGGCGAGCATGGAGGGATAGGCGCAGACGCGGTCGTCGTGGCCATAGCCCAGAATCATGGAGCGGTCGAGGCCCATGTCACGGGCCGGGCCGGCGGGCACGACCTCGATCTCGGCGGAGAGGAAGTCCTCCTCCTCGACGTCGTACTGCTCCTTGAGGATGTCAAGGAACATCTGCTTGACGGGCTCCTTGGGGGCGTCCTTGTCGTCCTCATCAAACTTGACGGGACGGCCGCCCACGATTACGTCGAGGATTTCGGCGTCGACGGCGTCCTTGGCGGGCTTGGCCATCTGCTCGCTCGAGAGGTGGATCAGCAGGTCGGAGATGGTAAAGACCGGGTCGTCTGCCTTGTCGCCGATGTTGATGTCGACGGTGGTGCCGTCCTTTTTGCAGATGACGCCCACGAGTGCAAGCGGGGAAGCGACCCAGTGGTAGCTCTTGACGCCACCGTAGTAGTGCGTGTCGAGGTAGGCCATGTCGCCGGCCTCGAAGGCGGGGTTCTGCTTAAGGTCCAGGCGCGGCGAGTCCACGTGGGCGCCCAGGATGTTAAAACCCTGCTCGAGCGGGGCGGCGCCCAGGTTGACGAGCATGAGGTCCTTGCCGTGATTGGCGACGTACACCTTGTCGCCGGCCTTGAGCGCGCGGCCCTCGGCGATCACGGTCTCCAGATTGACGTAGCCCGCCTCCTCGGCCATCTTGATACCGGTCTTGACGCACAGGCGCTCGGTCTTGTTCTCGCTCAAAAACTGCTTATAGCCGCGGCAAAGCTCCTCGAGCTCCTCGATCTGCTGTGGCGTGTACTTTTTCCATGCGCAGGGACGCTCCATGACGCAGGCTCCTTTCGGATCGATCGTGCTGGTTGATGTACCGTGAGCCATCGTATCACGCGCGGGGCCGCGGCGGCAGGGAAGCCTGAAGTGCAGTGGCCGTGGGGCGGGGAGCGTGTAAACTGGAGTGAGCAAACCGTGCCCAGCCCAAAGCGAGGTATTCAATATGTCTGACAAGCGTCGTACCTTTGCCGTCATCGACGGCAACTCGCTCATGCACCGCGCCTTCCACGCCGTGCCGCCCACCATGAACGCGCCGGACGGTCGTCCCACCAACGCGATCTTTGGTTTTTTGAATATGTTCCTCAAGATGATTGACGCCTTTAATCCCGACGGTGTGGTCGTGGCGTTTGACAAGGGCAAGCCGCGCGTGCGCATGGAAATGCTGCCGCAGTACAAGGCCCAGCGCCCGCCCATGGACCCCGATCTGCACGCGCAGTTTCCCATGATTAAGGAGCTGCTCGCCGCGCTCAACGTGCCGATTTTGCAGTCCGAGGGCTGGGAAGGCGATGACATACTGGGCACTATGGCGCGCCTGGGCGAGCAGGCCGGCTGTGACATGCTGCTGGTGACCGGTGATCGCGATATGTATCAGCTCGTGACGGAGCACGTCAACGTGGTCTCGACCCGCAAGGGCCTGTCCGACGTGGCGATCATGACGCCCGAGAGCGTCGACGATCTGTATCACGGCATCACGCCGGCGCTCGTGCCCGACTTTTATGGTCTGAAGGGCGACACGTCCGATAACATCCCCGGCGTGCCGGGCATCGGCCCCAAAAAGGCGAGCGCGCTCATTGCGCAGTACGGTAGCCTGGACGAGGTCATCGCACATGCCGACGAGGTCAAGGGCAAAATGGGCGAAAACCTGCGCGCGCACATCGACGACGCGCTGCTGAGCCGTAAGGTGGCGACCATCCGCACCGATGCGCCCGTTGAGCTCGATTTTGAGGCGACGTCCTTCCCGGCGTTTTCTGCCGATGAGGTTTCCGCGGCGCTGGGTACGCTTGGTATCACCGCCATGCAGAACCGTTTCTTGGCGCTGATCGGCGGCGAGGGCGGGGCTGCTGCCTCCAGTGTGTTTGAGATGCCTACGATGGTTCGCGCGGCCGCGGGCGATGCTGACGCGCTTGGTGCCGTTGCGGCTGAGATTTCCCGCGCGATTGATGCCGACGAGTGGGTCGCCGCCGTGGTGGACGACGACAAGGAAGAGGGCGCGCTCTTTGGACTGACGCGCACGCTGTGGCTGGCGACGTCCAAGGGCCTGTTCGCGCTCGAGGAGGGCGACAGCGGTGCGGCGGCTGAGGTTGAGGGCTTCAACTTCGCCCACGGCGTGATTGCCGGCGTGCTCGCACGTCTGTTTATGGAGGGCCGCGTGGCGAGCCCGGACATGAAGGCGCTGTTGCACGAGCTTTCGCCCATCGATTCTTCTGAGCCCGAGCTCATGGATCCGCTGGCGGTCGATTCTACGCGTATCTTCGATACCGTGGTCGCTGCCTATCTGCTGGATTCCGATCGCTCCGAGTTCGATGAGGCGTATCTGGCCGATACCTATCTGCAGATGGCGCTGCCTGCGGCGCGCGGCGCAGAGGGCGCCGGCGAGGACGCTCCTGCGCCCGCCGCTCGCACGGCGGCCTTGACGCTGGCGCTGGTCGCGCCGTTGCGTGACCGCATGGCCCGCGAGAACGCCGCCAACGTGTTCGATGGCATCGAGATGCCGCTTGTGCCGGTGCTTGCCAAGATGGAGCGCGCGGGCATGCTTGTGGACCCCGACCGCCTGCACAGTCTGTCCGAGGGCCTGGCGACCCAGATTGCCGGGGTCGAGCGCAGCATTCGCGACCTGGCGGGTGACGAGACCTTTAACATCGGCAGTCCCATGCAGCTCTCGCATGTGCTGTTTGACGTTATGGGGCTTCCGACCAAGGGCCTCAAAAAGACCAAGCGCGGCTACTATTCGACCAACGCTAAGGTGCTAAGCGACCTTGCCCGCGACCACGAGATCGTGCGCCTGATTTTAGACTGGCGCGAGAAGTCCAAGATTAAGTCGACCTATCTGGACACGCTAGGTCCGCTGCGTCGTGGCGACGGTCGTGTGCACACCACGTACAACCAGACCATCACCGCGACGGGGCGTCTGTCTTCGAGTGACCCGAATCTGCAGAACATCCCGACGCGCTCGGAGCTGGGGCGTACCGTCAAAACGGCGTTCTCGGCGGGCGAGGGCAGCGTCTTTCTGGCGGTGGACTACTCGCAGATCGAGCTGCGCCTACTCGCGCATCTTTCGGGTGATGAACATCTGGTGCGTGCCTTTAACGAGGGCGAGGACTTCCATGCCGAGACGGCCGCGCGCGTATTTGGCGTTCCCGTGTCCGAGGTAACGCCCGACTTGCGCAGTCGCGCCAAGGCCGTGAACTTTGGCATCGTGTACGGTCAGCAGGCCTATGGTCTGTCGCAGTCGCTGCACATCTCGATGGCCGAGGCGCGTGGCATGATCGACCGCTACTACGAGGCCTACCCGGGCGTGCGCACGTTCCTCGACAACGTGGTGGCGCGTGCCAAGCAGACGGGCTACGCCGAGACCATGTACGGTCGCCGTCGCCATATTCCCGAGCTCAAGGCCAAAAACCCGCAACTCCGCGGCTTTGGCGAGCGCACGGCCATGAACCATCCCATGCAGGGCACCGCAGCGGACATCATCAAGATCGCCATGGCCCGCGTAAGCCGCCGCCTGGAAGAAGAGGGCTTTGCCGCCCACATGATTCTGCAGGTACACGACGAACTGGACTTTGAGTGCCCCGTCGACGAAGTCGAGCGCCTAACCACCATGGTCCGCGACGTCATGGAGCACGTAGTAGACCTCCGCGTCCCTCTAATCGCCGAAGCTTCGACTGGAGTGACCTGGGCAGACGCCAAGTAAGGGCACGACCACAATTCCAAAGTAACCAAAACCAGAAGGACGCCCCTCATCAACAAGGAGCGTCCTTCGTTCAATAAAAATCAGCCAAAGTATCTAGGCGCCAAGACGCCATCCATGCGGCAAGCAAGTCAACGTAGCCATGCCCGGGGCCGGCCGTTTGATTTTTGTAGATTCCGCACGAGCCGAAGAGCACTTAATGTGCTCTTCGAGCGAGCCCAGGACCTGACCGAACAAAAATCAAACGGCCGGCCCCGGGCATGGCGGCGAGTTTAACGAGCCGCCAAGATGGCGTCGATGAGCGTCAGTACGCCCCCGTCGTTGTTGCTCGGAATGCGCCACTTGGCGTGCGCATTCATATGCTCCTCGGCATTGTCCACGATAAAGCTGTGTCCGACGCGCTCCAGCATGGGGATGTCGTTGTAGGTATCGCCCACGGCGGCGGCATCGGCGATATCGATGCCCAGGTGCTCGCACAGGTGCGCGACGCCGGCGCCCTTGTCGACACCCAGGTTCATAAAGTCGATCCACTCGCGCCCGGCGTTGGTGACGTAGAGCTTGTCCGAGAACTCGGGGCTATAGGTCTCGCGGAATGCGGGCTCGGCGTCGTAGCCGGGGAAGAAGATCGAAATCTTGTTGGACTCGATATCAAGGCCCTCAAAGCTATCGACGTAGTTAATCGTGTTGTAGTAGACGCTGATCTCGTCGTGGTATTGATGGTCGCGGGCAAGTACGTAGAACTCGTCGAAGCAGCACAGGACGGGGACAGCGCGCGGATCCTCCGAGGCGCGGCTCAGGACCTGCTGATACAGCTCCACGTCAATATTGCTCTTATAGATATAGCTGCCGCGATAGATCACGCACGCTCCGTTGTCGGGACAAAAGGCGAGGCGGTTCTTGATGCCCTCGAACATCTCCTCGAGCTTGGGGGCTGGACGTCCGCTAGCGGGGCAGAATACGATGCCGGCTTCGGCGAGCTTGTCCAAGCGCTCATCAAGACCCTGCGGCAACACGCGCTCGTCGGTCAGCAGCGTTTTGTCCATGTCGACGGCGATGAGCTTAATGTTTCCGATATTGGCGTCCGATTCGTAAGTTTGCATAAAAGCGAGCCTTTCGTTTCGAAATTGTTTCAGATGTTATAACCATCAACTCGTAGTCAGGCGTATTTTCGCAGGAACGGAGCGTATTTGCACCACGCTTCACAAAGTAATGAAAAAACTTTTCAGAAATTTGAATTTGTCGCTTGTGCTGCGGGCACTTTAGCGTAATATAGCGACCATCGAAAACGGAGACGGCAAAAGAGCCGCTTACCGAGGAAAAGGTACCGTTTACGATATTTGAATTGCGCCCGTCGATAGGTGAAAGGAGAGGCAGATGCAGTTCGTAAAGATCATCACTACTGCAGACAATGCCATCCGACGCCAGCGCGCAATTTCCCGACGACGATAACAATCGTCTCTGTCCGCATGGGGCGAATTGCCTCAACAGAGTCATTTTGAGGTCGTTGGGTTTTAGCACGACATTGCTGCATGTTTCTAGGGCATGTATGTGCTGATTTTTGCTATTTAACCTGATATTGCACGGTATATGACCTTGAAATGACTTGCAACTGACCGATGTTCTAACTAGCTACCAAGGGCGAAAGGAAACAGCCATGAGCAAGGAAAAAGTCGTTCTCGCATATTCCGGTGGTCTTGATACATCTGTATGTGTCAAGTGGCTCCAGGACGAGAAGAATCTCGATGTCGTTTGCGTTTGCGGCAATGTGGGCCAGGAGGAGACCGGCCTGGACGCCAAGAAGCAGAAGGCCCTCGACCTGGGCGTTCTCGATTGCCAGGTGCTCGACCTGCGCGACGAGTTCTCCGATGAGTTCCTGACCAAGGCCATCGCCGCAAACTCCATGTACGAGAACAAGTACCCGCTGCTCTCCGCCCTGTCTCGCCCGCTGCTCGCCAAGAAGCTCGTTGAGGTCGCTCACGAGTTTGGCGCGACCTACGTCGCCCACGGCTGCACCGGCAAAGGTAACGACCAGGTTCGTTTTGAGGCTGCCGTCAAGGCCCTCGACCCCGAGCTTAAGGTTATCGCCCCGGTTCGCGAGTGGGACCTGAAGTGCCGTCCCGACGAGGTCGCCTATGCCCACGCCCACAACGTGCCGGTTCCCGAGGGTGCCAACGACAACCCCTATTCCATTGACGACAACCTGTGGGGTCGTGCCATTGAGTGCGGCCACCTGGAGGATCCCTGGAACGAGCCGCTCGACGACGCCTGGGTTATGACCAAGAATCCCGAGGACACGCCCGATACCCCGACTTACACCGAGATTGAGTTTGAGGCGGGCAGGCCCGTCGCCGTCGACGGCAAGAAGATGAAGCTCTCCGAGATCGTCATCGCCCTCAACAAGATTTCGGGCGACAACGGCTTTGGCCGTCTCGATCTGGTCGAGGATCGCCTGGTGGGCCTTAAGAGTCGCGAGTGCTATGAGGTTCCCGGAGCCCTGACACTCATCACCGCCCACAAGGCGCTCGAGGACATTTGCGTCGAGGGCGACCTTCTCAAGACCAAGATTAAGCTCGAGCAGGATTGGGCTACCGCCGTGTACAACGGCCAGTGGTACAGCCCGCTCAAGAACGCGCTCGATGCCTTTATGGCCGATACCCAGAAGTTCGTGACCGGCACTGTCCGTCTGAAGTTCTTTAAGGGTAACTGCCATGTCGTCGGTCGCAAGAGCCCCTTCAGCCTCTACGACTACGGCCTGGCCACCTACGACCGCGACACCACGTTTGACGAGAAGGCCAGCGCCGGCTTTATCGAGATCGATACGCTGTCGCTCAAGACGTGGGCAAAGGTCCAGGGCCCCAGCTCTGCTGCCGCCCAGGCCTAGCGCCTCCTTCCCATGGTATCCGCGCGGCCCATCCGCGTGATACATAACGGGCGCACGGGGTCCCTACCTTTCGTTATGCTTGCTGACACTTCTTAACATCGGTGGCCCCTACGTTCCGCCCGCATATATGATGCCGCGTCTGCGGCTGAGTCCGAGCCCCGCCGGGGTTGTCCGGCGGGGCTCCTTCTATCAATTTGGCGGCTCTGCGCCTATATATATGAGGAGTATCCATTATGTTCAATGCTATCGTGCATGCTTTGCTTGCCCTCGCGCCCGAGTTCGATGCTGTAAAGGTCGAGGACGTTCCTATGAGCCTAAAGGCCTGGATCGATGGTTCGCAGGGCAACATCCGGAGGGAGACGTTGGGCGCCAAGTGCATGGTGCGTCACTTCTTTGCAAATTAGCCACATGGCCCCGCGCGCGGCAGGGAGTGTGTAAAACTAGCGGTTGATAAATCGCTTTAGCGACAGGGCACATTGCTTTGGACGCTTGTTTTGGTATTTGGAGAAAGGAGACGGTTCCATGGCTCTTTGGGGCGGTCGTTTTGAGGCGGGCGTGGCCGAGGTCACGCAGGAGTTTGGCGCGTCGCTGCCGGTCGACAAACATCTCTATAAGCAGGATATCGCTGGCTCTAAGGCGCATGCCAAGATGTTGGCCGCCCAGGGCATCATCAGTGCCGAGGACGAGCAGGCGATTGCCAAGGGCCTGACCGGAATCGAGCAGGATATCGATGCCGGCAACTCCACCTTCGATATCAACGACGAGGACATTCATATGTCTATCGAGAGCGAGCTGACGCGTCGCATCGGTGAGGCCGGTAAGCGCTTGCATACTGGGCGTTCGCGCAACGACCAGGTGGCGACCGACACGCGACTGGGCGTCAAGGCACTGGCCAAGGAGCTCATGGAGGCCAATCTTGAGCTGCGCCATGTGCTGGTGGATGCGGCCAAGAAGTACAACAAAGTGATTCTGCCGGGCTACACGCATATGCAGCACGCTCAGCCCGTGCTGCTGTCGCATCATCTGCTGGCGTATTCCTGGATGTTCGCGCGCGACTTTACGCGCCTGAAGGCCGCCTTTGATGCCGCCGACAACTGCCCGCTGGGTGCTGCCGCGCTTGCCGGTACGAGCTATCCGCTCGATCGTCAGATGACGGCTGCCGAACTTGGCTTTGCGGGCGTGATTCCCAACTCGCTCGATGCGGTTTCCGACCGTGATTTCCTGCTCGATCTGCATTACGCCGGATCCGTCATGGCGATGCACCTGTCGCGTCTTTCCGAGGAGATCGTGCTGTGGTCGAGCTCCGAATTTGGCTTTATCACGCTTTCAGACTCCTACTCCACCGGCTCGTCCATCATGCCGCAGAAGAAGAACCCCGACTTTGCCGAGCTTATCCGCGGCAAGAGCGGTCGCGTGTACGGCAACCTGGTGCAGCTGCTGGTAACCATGAAGGGCTTGCCGCTTGCTTATAACAAGGACTTGCAGGAGGACAAGGAGGGCGCGCTCGATACCGCTCACACGCTCATGCAGTGCCTGTCGGTTATGGCCGGTATGATTTCGACTTGGACCGTCAACGAGGATGCCATGGCGCGCGAGTGCGGCGTGGGTCACCTTGCCGCCACCGATGTTGCCGATTACCTGGCTAAGCGTGGTCTGCCGTTCCGCGAGGCACATGCCGTGGTGGGGCATCTGGTTCTGATATGTGAGAAGCGCGGCTGCAATCTTGAGGACCTGCCGTTTGAGGTGTTCCAGGAGGCAAGCCCGCTCTTTGAGCACGACATTACCGAGGCGCTCGACATCCCGTCGATTGTCGCCGCGCGCACGACCGAGGGAGGCACCGCCCCTGCCGCCGTTGCCGTGCAGCTGCAGCGTGCCGAGGCGCAGCTCGTGGCCGACGAGGGCGTGTTTGGATCGCTGGCTAAGGTCGTCGAGATGGGCCACGGGGTAAAGTAGGGATTTGGCTGAAGCCGTTTTGGCCATGTATTGATAAATCGTTTTCACTTTACGGGCGCCTGCTGATGTGGGCGCCCGTATTTTGTTGCTATGGGGGAGGGGCTTGTCGAGAAGTTCTGTAGGACCTTTGGGCAGGTTGTGAAGGGGTTACGTTCGCGGGCGGCAACCGACCGCCTGCTCTGTTCGATGCGGTTGATGGGCGGTCGGATGGTACTCTAATCGGGCTTCGAAACAGAAGTGACACATATGGAGCGCTTTAATTAATTGCAACGTTTCAATAAACAGCTTTTTGTTTAACTGCAGCTAAAACTCTGTTACGATGCAGTCCAGGCGGGTGCCGGAATGGGACTTGGGCACGCGCGAACCTACTTGAAAGGCTACTTTTATGGCTATCGAGAAGACCTTCATCATGATTAAGCCCGACGCCGTGCGCGACCGCAAGATCGGCGAGATCGTTGCTCGCATTGAGCGCAGCGGCCTTGTCATCGAGCGCATGGAGATGACCACGCTCGAGCGCGCTACCGTCGAGGAGCACTACGCCCATCTGGCCGACAAGCCCTTCTTTGGCGGTCTCTGCGACTTTATGACGAGCGGTCCGGTCGTCAAGATGGTCGTTTCCGGTCTCTCCGCTGTTGCTAAGATGCGCACCCTCATGGGCGCTACTAATCCGCTTGACGCTGCTCCTGGTACCATCCGCGGCGACTTTGCCGTCGATGTCAACGCCAACGTGATTCACGGCTCCGACTGCCTGGAGAACGCCGAGATTGAGATCAAGCGCTTCTTTGGCTAAACCAGCTTTGACTCCTTAAAGCTGTTAGCGTGTGGCTTGGGCGCCGCGGAACTCCATCCGCGGCGCCCTTTTATTTCAAAATCTATGAAGGGGCCCGCTCGGTCATAAGTTCCGAGCGGGCCCCTGCTGTTAGCTTGTGGCACTGAGTGGTTTAGGCCTCATCGACGACCTTGAGGCCGCGCGTGTGGTCGATCTCGTTGAGGAGGTTAACGCGACGCTCGTGACGACCGCCCTCAAACTCGGCGTCGAGCCACTCGTCGACAATCATCTTAGCGAGCTCGGAGCCCACGACGCGGGCGCCAAAGGCGAGCACGTTGGTGTTGTTGTGCGTACGGGAGAGCTTGGCGCTGAAGGGCTCGGAGCACACGACGGCGCGCACGCCCTCTACCTTGTTAGCAGCCAGGCTGATACCGACGCCGGTGCCACAGATGAGGATGCCCAGGTCGACGTCGCCGTTGGCAACGGCCTTACCCACCTTGTAGCCGGCGATGGGGTAGTCAAAGCTCTCGGAGGTGTCGGTGCCAAAGTTCACGACCTCGCAGCCGCGCTCCTTCAGGTGCTCGGAGATGATGTTCTTGAGCTCGACGGCGGCGTGGTCGTTACCGATACCGATCTTCATGGATGGTTCCTCTCTGGTCTGTGCGGCGCAAATGCTAAAGGTGTTTACCGCGTTCGACTGCATGATAGCGCGACTCTTGCGTAAACGCTCGGGCGTTTTTTGGTCAAACGCTTTAGCATGCAACAAGATCGGCTTCTCATGAATGAATGTCGTCAGTTTGCGCTTGAGCGCCGTCCGCCGGAACTTGGGTTGCGGTTTTTGATGCATTGTTATCAAATAAAGGAACTAACCATTCTTGAGAGCCCAGCCCGTTATGCAAGCAGGAGATACCTATGCCTACCGATTCCATCCGTGATGCCGCGTTTTGCGATGTTTTGAACCGCGAGCTTGTCTGCGCGCTCGGCTGTACCGAGCCCATTGCCGTTGCCTATGCAGCAGCGCTGGCGAGCCAGACACTCGGTTGCGAACCCGATCATATGGACGTTGCCTGCTCGGGCAACATCATCAAGAACGTTAAGAGCGTGACCGTGCCCAACTCGGGCGGTATGCACGGTATTGAGGCCGCGGCCGTGCTGGGCGCCGTGGGCGGCGACGCCAAGAGCGCGCTCGAGGTGCTCGAGAGCGTTAACGATGAAGACCGTGCTCGCGTGGCCGAGCTCCTCGCCGACGCCGGCTACTGCGATGTGTCGCTTGTCGAGGGTGTGCCCAACCTCTACATCAAGGTGACTGCCACGGCCGGAGGCCATACCGCGGTCGTCGAGATTACCGACCACCACACTAATGTCACGTGCCATACGCTCGACGGTATTCCGGTGTGCGGCAAGTCGGCGGGGGAGTGTGCCGCCTGCGCCGAGCGCGTGGTTGCCGAGCGTGCGGCAGATAACGCCGACACGCCCATGTCGATTGAGTCCATCATTGACTTTATTGAGGACGGCGACATTGAGGATGCCCGCGCTGCCGTTGAGCGTCAGATTGAGCTGAATGGCGCGATCAGTGCCGAGGGCCTTGCGCACGCTTGGGGCGCCGAGGTGGGTCGTACGCTGCTGGGTGCTCGTGCCGATGACGTCGCCTGCCGTGCCCGTGCCCGTGCGGCCGCCGGGTCCGACGCCCGCATGAACGGCTGCGCGCTGCCGGTCGCCATTGTGTGCGGCTCGGGCAATCAGGGCATTACCTGCGCATTGCCCGTCATGGAGTATGCCGAGTACCTGCGCTGCGACCACGAGCGTCTGGTGCGCGCCGTGATGCTGTCCGATCTGATTGCCGTGCATATCAAGAGCTATATTGGTGCGCTTTCGGCGTTTTGCGGTGCCATTTGCGCGGCATGCGGCGCCGGTGCTGCCATTACCTGGCTGTGCGGCGGCACGCGCGAGCAGATTGGCGCGACGGTCTCCAACACGCTCGGCAACGTGGGCGGCATCGTATGCGATGGCGCCAAGGCGAGTTGCGCCGCCAAGATCTCGGCTGCCGTCGATGCGGCGATTCTGGGCCATGATATGGCCATGCAGGGTCGCGGCTTCCGCGCCGGTGAGGGCCTGATCCAAGATACCGTTGAGCAGACGATTGCCAGCATGGGTTATGTGGGCCGTGTCGGTATGAAAGATACCGACGTCGAGATCCTCAACATCATGATCGGCAAAACCCAAGTGTGCTAGGACAGTTCGTCGGCTACTTGGTGCTCGTAGAAGGCTTCGATTACGGCGTTGAAGTCGCGGGCGAAGTCTTCCATGGTTCCGCACCAGGTGGCTCTGCCGGGTTTTCCCTGGCCCACATAGGCAGTTTGAATGCCGCAGGCGGGGCTGGGGAAGTCGCGCTTGGGGTCGTTGCCCACCATAAGGACCTCGTGTGGCTCGAGCCCCATTACCTGCAGCTGCTCTAGATAGTAGGTGGCATCGGGCTTGCAGCGGGTGGTGTTTCCCATGTGCGTGACGAGCTCAAAGGGGGCGTCGGCCAGGTCGCCCCAACCCATGCGGCACTCGATGGCCCCCTGCGGAAAGCTGGGGTTGGTAAAGAGCGCGCAACGCAGTCCTGCATCCTGTAGGGCCTGAAGCGCGGCGTGCGCGCCCGGCATGGCGTGGGCGTTAATGACATCGTCGTTCTTGTACGGAAGAACTTCGCGGTCGTAGAAGGTAAACGCCTCGTAGATGAGGGGATCGGAGAGGCAGATGCCGCATCGGCGCTCGACCTCTTCTTGGTAAAACTCAAGATTGGTGCGGTTGTCCGTGCCGCTGCGGCGATTGGCGTTGAGGTCGACCAGGATGGTGCCGAGGCGTGCCATCGTGCCACCGCGGCTGCGGCGCCCGATATCCGCGAGCATCGAAGAGACATCCTTAAAATAGCGAAGGATGAACGCGTTGAGGTTGATGCTAAGAAGCGTCTCGTCCATATCGAAAACGACTGCTTTGAGCACGCGGGCACCTTTCTCGTAAATTTGATCTAGATTCGTTGGCTCCGGATACTTTACCCCAAAGCCAAATGCCTGGCTGGTTATCGTCAAGTTGTGGAGACGTGTGTTCATAAGATTACGAAAAAGTCTCCACACGAGTAAAAAATCGCAGTTCACGCTTGAAATCGAACTCATTTCCCCGTAACCTATACGAACGTGATTGCATAAGCGTCACATTAGTATCTGTCGGCTCCCGAGTGTTCCTAAACGTTGTGTGCTTGTCGCACCCTTCTGTAGGTCCTAGCAATCGGGGCCCCGTAGTTCGAAAGGGGTCCACCTTTGAGTGAGATTCAGAACTCGTCCATTTTCTCTCTTGACGATGTCAATGAGGAGGAGATGAACAACCTCATCGACGGTACGATTACCGACTTTGATGAGGGCGATCTCGTTAACGGCACTGTCGTTAAGATCGAGCATGACGAGGTGCTCGTTGACATCGGATTCAAGTCCGAGGGCGTTATCCCGGTCCGCGAGCTGTCCATCCGCAAGGACGCTAACCCTGCAGACATCGTTGCACTCGGTGATCCCATCGAGGCTCTGGTTCTCCAGAAGGAGGACAAGGACGGTCGTCTGGTCCTGTCCAAGAAGCGTGCCGAGTACGAGCGTGCTTGGAACCGCATCGAGGAGAAGTTCAACTCCGGCGAGAACGTCGAGGGCGAGGTTATCGAGGTTGTCAAGGGCGGCCTGATTCTCGACATCGGCCTGCGTGGCTTCCTGCCCGCTTCCCTCGTCGACCTCCGTCGTGTCAAGGACCTCACCTCCTATATGGGCACCCGCATCGAGGCTCGCGTCATCGAGATGGACCGCAACCGCAACAACGTCGTCCTCTCCCGTCGCGTCGTGCTCGAGGAGTCCCGTAAGGCCGAGCGCTCCGAGATTCTGTCCAAGCTCAAGTCTGGCATGCGTCTCCAGGGCACCGTTTCCTCCATCGTCGACTTCGGCGCCTTCGTCGACCTCGGCGGTATCGATGGCCTCATCCACATCTCCGAGCTCTCCTGGAACCACGTCAACCATCCTTCCGAGGTTGTCAAGGTCGGCCAGGAGGTCGAGGTCGAGGTTCTCGACGTCGATCTCAACCGCGAGCGCATCTCCCTGGGTCTCAAGCAGACCACCGAGGATCCGTGGCGCGCACTGGTCAAGAAGTACCCCGTCGGCGCTATCGTCGAGGGCACTGTGACCAAGCTTGTCCCGTTCGGCGCTTTCGTCGACCTGGGCGAGGGCATCGAGGGCTTGGTGCACATCTCCGAGATGGCCAACAAGCACGTCGATCAGCCTTCTCAGGTCACCCACGTGGGCGACAAGGTTCAGGTCAAGGTCATGGAGATCGACCTCGACCGTCGTCGTATCTCCCTGTCCATGAAGTCCGCTGCTGAGACTCTGGGCGTCGAGATCGAGGTTACCCCGCTTCCTTCCGAGAAGAAGGACGAGGAGACCGACGCCGAGTAAATCGGTTTGACGATCACTTGTTTTAAGGGATCCGTCCGCAATGGACGGGTCCCTTTTTGCAATTGGTGCCGAGATGCACGATGCTGCCCATGCTGTCTGCAGGCTATTTGGTTGTCGGTGCATGAAAAATGCCGACATCCCGCCTCGGGGAGGAGGCGGGAACACACCGAGTAGACGGAGGGGTGTGGAGCGCGGTCGCGTCTCGACTGACGACGTTGCCCATCGACAGGACCATTGTAGCGCATGGCGGTTCTTGGTTTATCGTGTCGAGCGTTTGCGTTGTGCCATTGCCTGCGGCAACGGTGTGTTACACTCTTGCACTGCTGAGTGGGCCAGACGGTCGCGCGATGTGCTGCTTGCAGCACGCGTGAGGAAAGTCCGGGCTCCAGAGGGCGGGATGCCGGCTAACGGCCGGGCGGAGTGATCCGACGGAAAGCGCCGCAGAAAAGAAGACTCCCACCTGCGCCGCAAGGCGTAAAGGGAAAAGCTGAAACGGTGGTGTAAGAGACCACCAGCGTCGTGGCAACACGGCGGCTTGGCAAGCCCCATCCGGAGCAAGCGCGAATAGGAACGCTATGGGCCGGCCCGGTCCGCGTTCGGGTAGCGTGCGTGGAGCTGCATGGTAACGTGCAGACAAGATAAATGACCGTTCACGACAGAACCCGGCTTATAGGCCCACTTGGCATTTTTGTTACCCTGACAATCGGTACGGCCTTTGCCGTATTATTGAGGCTGTTTGTTGCTGCGCTTTATTTTGTTGAGGGGCTTTGTTGGACAGCTATTTTACTCTGCAATCGAATATTGAGGCTACGGGCGAGTTTGTGGATCGCAAGAGCCGGTTTATTGCCCAGCTGGTCCATGTTGAGTCCGAGGATGAAGCGAATGTCTTTATCGAGATGGTTCGAAAGCGTCATTACGACGCTCGACACAATGTTCCCGCGTGGATTTTGGTCGATGGACGCGAGCGTCAAAGCGATGATGGTGAGCCGAGCCGCACGAGTGGCATGCCGACGCTCGAGGTGTTGCGCGGTGCGGGGCTCAAAAATGTTTGCTGCGTGGTGACGCGCTATTTTGGTGGCACGCTGTTGGGACCTGGTGGCTTGGTGCGCGCCTATACTGCGGCGACGCAGGCGGCGGTGGCAGCTGCTCGGGAGGCCGGGCAGATTGTCGAGATGACGAGTGTCGTGCCTGTTGACGTGCATGTGGCCTATCCGCAGTATGAGCAGGTGCTTCGTTTGGCGCAGGATTCGGGTGCCAAGGTTTCGGATACCGATTACGCGGATGCCGTGACGATTCATTTAGTGTTTAAAGCGGGGGAGCAGGAGCCGTTTTGCGCTAAGATGCGCGAGCTTATGGCGGGGCGCGAGGAGATTGAGGTCGGCGCTCCCGAATTTGCCGAGTTCTAACGGCGACGGCCGGCGTTCTTTTGGATGGATCCCAAACGCGCCGGCCGTCGTTTTTCTGTTGCTGCCGTTTAATCGGCGAGCTGCTTTAGCACATCGCAGGCGATCTCGACGGCATCGTCGATGCAGTCGGGGCAGCTGCGGAGCGGACCTTTATCCGATCCGATGCCCTTGAGCGTGCCGCAGACGGTCGTCGTGTTCTTCTCGCCAAATCGCTTGGCAATCTCGCGCGACAGCTTGTAGGTCTGGCCTTTGGTCTTGGGGTTCTCCATGCCGTCGCTCATTACAAAGCCCATGATGGCAACAGCGCCCGAGATGGCGCCGCAGGTCTCGGTCATGCCACCCATGCCGGCGCCAAAGCCCTCGGTGAGGGTAAAGGCGGTCTGGGGGTCGAGCCCGACGGCAGGTGCGAGCGTGCAGGCAACGGCCTGTGCGCAGTTAAAGCCGCGGGCGTGGTATTCGGCAGCCTGAGCCTGGCAGGCGGCGGTGTCGAGCTGGGTGGTATCGATCTGCTTCATCGTTGTCTCCTTGGTCACGGTGTACCCGCCTATGGTACCCGTGACGGGGCATGTAATCATCGAGAGCTTCATGTATGCCTCGTTTTTATCTATCGAGCAAATGCCCAAGGCTTGAGATATATTCCCCTGATCAATTTGTCCCATAACCTACCTTGGTGATGGGTTGAGAGGGGTACGGGGTAGAGGTATCGTGAACCGAATAAAATGTAACCCAGCCAAGGGAGCTAGATATGAGCGAGCAGACCATCGGTACGACGTGTGTTCAGGGCGGCTATCGCCCGGGTGATGCAGAGCCGCGCCAGGTGCCCATCTACCAGTCCACCACGTGGAAGTACGACACGTCCGAGCACATGGGCAAGCTTTTCGACCTTGAGGAGTCGGGCTACTTCTACAGCCGTCTACAGAATCCCACGTGCGATTTGGTTGCCGCCAAGATCTGCGAGATGGAGGGCGGCACCGCAGCGATGCTCACGAGCTCGGGCATGGCTGCGAACTTCCTCGCGATCTTTAATGTGGCCGGTGCCGGCGATCATGTGGTCGCGAGCTCTGCCATTTACGGCGGTACGTATAACCTGCTGGCTCACACCATGGGTCGTATGGGCTTGACCTGCACGTTCGTTGCCCCCGACTGCACCGACGAGGAGCTCGAGGCAGCCTTCCAGCCCAACACCAAACTCGTCTTTGGCGAGACCATCGCCAACCCCGCCCTTGCCGTGCTCGATATTGAGCGCTTTGCCAAGTCCGCGCACGACCACGGCGTGCCGCTGATGGTCGACAACACCTTCCCGACGCCCGTGATGTGCCGTCCCTTTGAGTGGGGCGCCGACATCGTCACGCACTCCACCACTAAGTACATGGATGGCCATGCGGCCTACCTGGGCGGCGTGATCGTCGATCACGGCCAGTTTGACTGGATGGCCCATGCGGACAAGTTCCCGGGTCTCACCACGCCTGACGAGAGCTATCACGGCGTGACCTATGCCGAGAAGTTCGGTCGCGAGGGCGCCTTCATTACCAAGGCCACCGCGCAGCTCATGCGCGACCTCGGCCCCATGCAGAACCCGCAGGCGGCCTTCTTCCTGAACAGCTCGCTCGAGAGCCTGCATGTACGCATGCCGCGTCATTGTGAGAACGGCCTGGCCGTTGCCAAGTTCCTGCAGAGCCATCCCAAGGTGCGCTTCGTGAGCTATCCGGGCCTGGAGGGCGATAAGTACTATGACATCGCTCAGAAGTACATGCCCAACGGTACCTGCGGCGTTGTGAGCTTTGGCTTTAACGGTGGTCGCGCGGCGGCCGAGACCTTTATGAAGAGCCTCAAGCTCGCCCAGATCGCCACGCACGTGGCCGACGCCCGCACTTGCTGCCTGCATCCCGCTAATGCCACACATCGTCAGATGAACGATGAGGAGCTCATCGCCTGTGGCATCTCCGCCGACATGGTGCGTCTGTCGTGCGGCCTCGAGGACACGGCCGATCTGATTGCCGACCTTGAGCAGGCGCTCGAGCAGTGCTAGGCTAGCTCCGTACAAGGTGCCGATGCTGGCAGAAAGCTTCGGTGACCTTTCGTTCCGATTCCGTAGGCGGGACCTCAATCGCGGTTTTCAGGCGATTGGGGCCCCGTTTTTTGCGTTGGGCCACTCGAAAGGATGGATATGGAGAAAACTGCAGAGCAGCTGCGCCGCGAGCACATTGCCCTAGAGGGCGACACCCATGGCAAGAACAAATGGGCGATTCTGTTTACCGTGCTCATCATGACGTTTATGGTGTGTCTGGATTCGACCGTCGTGACCGTGGCGCTGCCCGTGATGCAAAAGGAGCTGGGCGTGGGCCTCGATCGCATTCAGCTGGTAAGCTCGGTGTATCTGCTTGCGACTTGCGTGGCCATGTTGCCGTTTGGCCGCCTGGGCGACGTGCGCGGCAAGGTGAATGTGTTCCAGCTGGGCGTCATCGTCTTTTCGGTCGGTTCGCTGCTGTGCGGCCTTTCGGCCTCGCTCGAGGTTCTAATCCTGGCACGCATTGTTCAGGGTGTCGGTTGCGCGGCGGCCATGGCCAACAACATGGGTATCATCACCGAGTCGTTTCCGGCGCGCGAACGAGGCCGTGCCATGGGTATTCTCGCGACCTTCGTGGCCCTCGGCATGATGTGCGGCCCCGTGCTCGGCGGCGTGCTGGTGGCAAGCTTTCCCTGGGAGAGCATCTTCCTCATCAACCTGCCCATTGGCGTCATCTCGTTTATCGTGGGGCTCTACACGCTGCCGCATGTTAAGCCGGAGGCCGGCGAGCGCCCCATGTCCTTGATTGAGGCTGCTCGTCGCTGCTTTGCAAATTCGGCCTTCACCATCAACCTTGCCTGCATGCTCATCGTGTTTGTTGGCATTGGCGCATCCGAGTTTATCCTGCCGTTCTATTTTCAGGACGCCCACGGCTTTGGTTCCGACATTTCCGGATTGCTCTTTTTGGCGCTGCCAATGGTGAATGCCTTTATCGGCCCGCTTTCGGGTACGGTTTCGGACCGTGTTGGCTGCGAGGGCCCCACGGCAGTCGGCCTGGGCGTGTACGTATGCGGTCTTTTTGCGGTAAGCACACTCGACGAGCATTCTTCCATCCCTGTGATCGTGTGCTGTGTCGCGTTTATGTCGTGTGGTACTTCGATTTTCCAGAGCCCCAATAACTCGCTGTATATGGGCTCGGCTCCGCGCGAAGCGCTCGGCTTTGCAGGTAGCTTGGGCAGCTTGGCGCGCTATGCGGGCATGGCGCTGGGTATTACGGCAGGTTCGCATATCCTCTATGGGCAGATGAGCGTGGCGATGGGCGAGGCCGTGACCAGTTTTGTTGCAGGCCGTCCGGATGTATTCCTATTCGGCTTTCGCTCGGTGTTCTATGTGCTTATGGCTGTGGCCGCTGTGGGCTTTGCGCTCGCCATGGTGCGTTTGGTGAAGATGCGCGCCCGCCATTAGCGTGTTGGGAGGCTGTCTGCCACGATTCGCGCCGTCCCAAAAAGACTGGTTTGTGGTGCGATGCGGCTTGTGGGGCGGGCGGGGGTCGGTCCGTGGTAGACTATCGAACAACGTTTATTAATCGCGCGGTATCGTTGCCGCGAGAAGGGGTTGCGCCATGCAGGAGCTTGAGGATCGTATTCGCCATGACGGCATCGTAAAGGCCGGTAACGTCCTTAAGGTTGATGCCTTCCTCAACCACCAGTGCGACGTTGAGCTGTTCGACCACATGGGCGCCGAGTGGGCCCGTCTGTTCAAGGATGTCGAGATCAACAAGATCCTGACGATCGAGGCTTCGGGCATTGGCATGGCTTGTATCGCGGCTCAGCATTTTGGCGGCGTGCCGGTGGTCTTTGCCAAGAAGGCGCAGTCCATCAACCTCGACGGCGAGCAGTATGCCACGACCATCTACTCCTTTACCAAGCAGAAGGAGTACCCGGTCATCGTTGGCAAGCGCTTCCTGTCCGAGGGCGACAAGGTCCTGATCATCGACGACTTTTTGGCCAACGGGTGCGCGCTCGAGGGTCTTATCAAGATCTGCGAGGCTGCGGGTGCCGAGGTGTCCGGAATTGGTATTGCGGTGGAGAAGGGCTTCCAGGGCGGCGGCGATAAGCTCCGTGAGCGCGGCTTCCGCGTTGAGAGCCTGGCCCGTATCGCCGATATGGACTGCGAGACCGGCGAGATCACCTTCGCCTAAGCGCGCAACACAAGCGATTGGTATGCGATGTGACAAAGGGACTGTCCCTTTGTCACATTTTTTGTATGAGGGGAGGTGTTGATATGGATGAGAACAAGATGGGATGGCGCGAGTACGCGCACTATGCCGAGATGTCGGCCGAGGAGTTGGCGCGCGATTGCGAGGTGCAGGTGTTTCGCGCGACGGGTCCGGGCGGCCAGGGTGTGAACACGACGGACTCGGCGGTGCGCATGAAGCATGGGCCCACGGGGATTGTCGTGACGGCGCGCGAGAGCCGTAGCCAGTTTCAGAATCGCAGCTGCTGTTTGCGTAAGCTGAGGGCAGAGCTTGAGCGTCGCGGGTGTCCACCGCGCCGACGCGTAAAGACCAAGGTTCCCCAGCGCTCTCGCCAGCGCAGACTCAACGACAAACACTTCAACGCCATTAAAAAGGCCAACCGTCGCAAGCCGGGCGGGGAGGAATGATCTTCTCAATAAGTTGCGGTGAAATAGGGACTGTTTTGCGGCTTTAGCTACATAAACAGTCCCTATTTCACCGCAACTTAGGGATGGCTAGTGGGTGGGGTGCCAGACGTGGAGGGCGCCGGCGAGGATGTCGACCTCGATGCGCGAGGCGACGATGGGCTCGCCGTCGGCTTGGATGGGGTAGTCTGGCTCCTCAAAGGTGAGCTCGGCATGGCGGCATCGGCGTATGCGAACCGGTGGCAGCTTGGTATGGTGGCCGTCCTTGGCCGAAAGGAACATAGGCAGGGCAACCGCGCGAGGGACAGGGCCGCATGCGTAGCAGACGTCGAGCACGCCGTCGCAGGGGTCGGCATCGGGGCAGATGCGATAGCCCGAGCCATAGGTGGGACCAAGCTGAATCGCCATGATGATCGCCCTCACGCGCTCGGCGGGCGCGCCGTCAAAGCTGACTGTCATGGAGTAGTTGCGATAGCGCAGGCCAAACTGCTCAAGTCCCGAAAGGGTGTAGAGCGGAGCGCCCGTCAAGCCGGTCTTTTTGCGCAGCTCGGTGGTGCCAAGGCCGATGGCGGCATCGATGCCGACCGAAAGCGTCTGGTCGTAGTACTCAACGGTAGCCTCGCCGCTACCGCTTGCGGGGTTCCATGAGCGAATCCGCCCGATGTCCTGACGCTGCAGCTCACAGGTGAGCAGCGCGCCATAATCCTTGCCGGAGAAATCTTCGATACCGAGCGTTTGGGCAAAATCGTTGCCGGAGCCTACGGGTAGGATGGCAAGAGCGGGGCGGACCGCCTCATCCTGCGTCATGAGTCCGTTGACGACCTCGTGGATCACGCCGTCGCCGCCGAGGGCGATAACGGTGTGATAGCCCTCGGCCTGTGCGGCCAGCTCCTTGGCGTGTCCCATGCGCTCGGTCAGTACCAGGTCAAACTGGGATGCGCGCGCGGTCATATCCAAAAAGCGCTGCAGGCGCTCGGCAACCTCGCGCGCGGCGCCCGACTGGGCGGCAGGGTTGGCGATGATGAGCGTGCGACCAAAATCAGTTGCGTGCATGGAACGACTCCCGGCGTATGACGTGACGGTGCGGTCGCGCTCAGGTCGAATTGCCCCCGATTGTGGCTGCACGTCGAATACTTACGTCTACTCTATCAGGTCGTTGTGGCGCTCGATAGCATCCGCTACCGTACCGCCCTCATCCACAATAAGCGAACGGCGCTTGGGCGAGATGATGCGCTGGGCGGGGTACACGCCGCGGTGTCCGGCGGTTAGGTAGCTGATAAAGGCCACGATGACAAAGAACCCGGCTGCCGTGCCATGGAACAGGTCGATGGCCATCATACAGGTGGTGATGGGCACGTTAAGGCCGGCGCAGAACACGCCGAGCATGCCCAGCGCTGCCAGAAAGCTGGGATCGATTCCGACGAGGCAACCTATCCAGCCGCCGAGCGCCGCACCGATACCAAACAGGGGCGTGACCTCGCCGCCTTGGAAGCCGGCGCCCAGGGTGAGCGCTGTGACGACCAACTTGATGGCTGCGTCCGCCAGGGTGGTGTTGCCGGCAAATCCAGCGCCGGAAAGCCACGTGGAAAGGCCGGCGTAGTCCCAGGCGTCGAGGAGGGCATAGGCGGCCAAAACCACGAGTGCGCCTATAAGTGCGCGAACGAGGTAATTGGTGATAAAGCGACCGTACAGGCTCTTGACGGTTCGAACCGACCAGGCAAAGAGGCGTGCCGTCAGACCGAAGATAATGGCGCTGATAACAACGATGACGACCGTTTTGGGCGACATGGCGGGAACGCTGGCGATAACATTCGCCTCGTACTCGGTTCCCAAGGCAAGCGATGTAAAGTAGCCGGTAAACGAGGCGACCAGGCAGTAGATGCCTGCGGTGTAGTCGATCTTGCCGATAAAGCACATCTCCATGCCAAAGAAAGCTCCGGCAAGGGGCGAGCCGAACACGGCGCCAAAGGCCGACGAGATGCCGGCGAGCATGAGGTCGTGGTGGTCATGCTTTTTGAGGTGGGCGAGGCTCGAGATGTTGCTGGCGATGGTGCCGCCAATCTGCACCGCAGCTCCCTCGCGACCGGCCGATCCGCCCGTTAGGTGCGTGAGCGTGGAGCAGACGAAGGTGAGGACGGCCATGCGCATATGGATGAGGCGTGTGCCCAGGGCGGAGTCGATGACCAGGTTGTTGCCACGCTTGGCGGCGAGACCGTGGTTTTTGTACACCCATGCGGTGGCAACGCCCACAACGGGAAGCAGCGTGTAAATCCATGCATGGTGCTCGCGATAGTCGGTCGCGATATTCAGCGAGGCCAAAAACGCCCAAGCGGCAACGCCCATGGCGAGTGAGACGATGACGACGAGTACGAGCAACTTGGCACTCGCGAGTAGGTTGCGGACGTTGCGGCGCGTGTCGGCAGCTAAGAGATGCTCGGAGCGGGTGATCTGATGCCTGCCTGCCATGATGACGTCGTTCAGGGAGAAAAAGCCGCCGTCGTCGAGCGGCTGGGAATGATCCTGCGCCTCGTTCGCGCTTTCGGGTTTGTCGGTAAAAGCCATACGTTCCTCTTTTTGGTTGCAACACGAGCATTATAAAACGCGGTAAACGCGACGAGCCGGTGGGTTGGTTTCCATTCTGTTTCGCGGCTTGCGGCCGACAGGTGTATTTGCGGGTACAGGCCAAGTCGCGGTCGCGCGTCGGGGATTATACTTAGACAAGCATAAAGAATCGGCGCCCCGTTGTGCGCCGTGGCATTAAGAGGTGCATATGGCAGAGAAGCTCATTCCGCTGGAGGACGCGCAGTCGATTGTTCTGTCGCACGTTGCTCCGACCGATCTCGTCGAGATTCCCGTGTGGCAGGCCACCGGTCTTCCCTTGGCCGAGGACGCGGTGGCCGATATCGATATCTCGCCGTTTGCCAACAGCGCTATGGACGGATATGCCGTGCGCTCGGCGGATTTGGCGCAGACGTCTGGCGAGGCGCCGGTGACGCTCGACGTTATCGGACATGAGGCCGCGGGCCATGTGTTTGAGGGCGCAATCGGTGCGGGCGAGGCGGTCCGCATCATGACAGGCGCGCCGGTGCCCGAGGGTGCCGATGCCGTAGTGAAATACGAGATCGTCGACGTGCTCGATGGCGACGGCAACGAGGGCTCGCACGTGAGCTTCTCGGCGCCTGCTCAAGTGGGGGAGAACGTTCGCTCTGCTGCCGAGGAGGCCCATGCCGGCGATGTTGTGATGCGCGCCGGCGAGGTCGTGGCTCCGGCGGGCGCGGGTCTGCTGGCGAGCGCCGGATACGCGAGCGTGAAGGTGCACGCTGCCCCGCGCGTGGGCATTATCTCGCTGGGTACGGAACTGGTCGCACCGAGTAAGGTACCGGCGCGCGGTCAGATTCGCGATTCCAACTCCTCGGCGCTGATGGCCGAGGCACTCGATGCCGGCACCGAGCCTGTGTTCTACGGCATTGCGCCCGATGATGAGCAGGCGATTGCCGAGCTGGTGCATCGTGCCGTGCAGGAGTGCGATTTTGTCATTACGAGCGGTGGCGCCTCGGCGGGCGACTACGATTTCGTGACGGCGCTCGTCCGGCGCGAGGGCGAGGTGCTGTTTGACCGCATCTCGATGCGTCCGGGCAAGGCCATCACGTTTGGCTTGCTCGGGGGTAAGCCCTACCTGGGGCTTTCAGGCAATCCGGCCGCGGCGTATGTGGGCTTTGAGATGCTCGCCCGTCCGGCGATCCGCAAGATGCGCGGCTTTGCCGAGGGCGTGCGTCCCGTGCAGCAGGCGATATTGACGCACGGCGTGAAGAAGCGCCAGAACCGACGCTTCTTCGATCGCGCCACGGTTTTGCGCGACCCCGAGACCGGTGAACTGTTGGTGACCGAGGCCAAGACGCAGAATTCGGCGCTGCTCGGCACGATGCAGCGGTCCAACTGCCTACTGCGTATTGACGAAGGACCGTGCGAGCTCAAGGCGGGCGACGTCGTGGATGTCGTGCGTGTCGACCTGCCCGAGGGCACGGTACTATAGGAGGAATGCTATGGAGTTGAAGATATCGATCGTGACGTGTTCGGACACGCGCGACCTTGCCCAGGACGAGGCGGGTGCTGCGCTTGAGGAACTCATCGTGGCGCAGGGCTGGACGGTCTCCTCACACGTGGTCGTACGCGACGACGTCAGCGAGATCGGTGATGCCATTGCGGAAGCCGCCGATGAGTGCCACGCCAATGTCGTGCTCACCTGCGGCGGAACGGGTCTTTCGATGCGCGACGTGACACCCGAGGCGACGCGTGCCGTCTGCGACCGCGATGTGCCGGGCATTGCCGAGGCAATTCGTGCGTACTCGATGACCAAGACGCACCGCGCTATGCTCTCGCGCGCTATTTGCATGCAACGAGGTCATACACTTGTCGTAAACTTTCCCGGTTCTACGAAGGCCGCTCGCGAAAGCTGGGAGGCCATAGCAGACCAGCTGGAGCATGCGGCTCAGATGACAGCGGGCGGCGGGCACGCCAAATAAGCGGTTTACCTGCGGCGGGGCGACCTGAACGGCTGCTCCGCCTTTGTTTTCCGCCGAAGCGACGCCAAGGTGTATGGCAACTCGAAACTATATTCTCTGGCGAGAATAATTTCTCACTATCATTATTCTCACAGAAGTATAATCTGATTGCAGATTAAAGCCCGCGGTGGGGTGCCCGGGCACAAGGTCCGAAAGGGTTGAACATGTTCGATATGGTTTCACGCCGCGGTTTTGTCTCGCTTTCTGCTGCCGCCGCCGGCCTTGGCCTTGCTGGCTGCTCGGGCAACAAGACGTCCGAGCCCGCTGGTTCCGATGCCGGCTCCGCCAAGTCTTCCTCTAAGAAGAAGGCTGTCAAGCTGCAGGTCTTTGCTGCCAACTCGCTCGAGAAGGCCCTGCCCGAGGTCCAGGAGCTCTACACCGACCAGACCGGTACCACGTTTGCCGACACGCAGTTCAAGGCGTCCGGCGACCTTGTCGAGCAGATGCGCGCCGGTGCTGCGGTCGACGTGCTCATCACGGCCTCCAAGGGCACCATGGATGACGCCGAGGCCGCCGAGCTCGTCGACGCCGACACCCGTGAGGATATGTTCGTCAACGACCTCGTGATCATCCGCGCCGAGGGCTCTGACACCAAGGTCGAGGCCATCGCCGACGTCGCGAACCTGGACGGCAAGATTGCCATCGGCGATGCCAAGACCGTCCCCGCCGGTAAGTACGCCAATCAGGCGCTGGCTTCCGTGGGCCTCTACACCGGCACCGAGGGCGACGACGGCGAGTATGCGCCCGAGATCGCCGACAAGGTGGCCCTGGCCGACAAGGTCGGTACCGCTGCCGCCTACGTGTCCACGGGCGACTGTGTGGCCGGTTTTGTCTACAGCTCCGACATCTTCCGCTACGACGGCATCGAGGAGGCCTTCGTGTGCCCCGAGGATTCGCACAAGCCCATCGTGTACCCGGGTGCTGTTGCCGATGGCTCCGAGCACGCTGACGAGGCCAAGGCGTTCATCGACTTCTGCCTGTCCAACAAGAAGGCGCAGAAGATTTGGGCCAAGTACGGCTTTGAGCTTTCCGCGTAGTGCGGATTGGCGCGATAATTCCATCGTTTTGTGTTTCACTCCGTCCTTGTATTCGCTTGGAGCTTTTCGTGCTTAATAGATTCCGCATGCTTGTCGCCTGTGCTTTGACCTTCGCGCTTTGCTGGGTGCCGGGATTTGCGTTTGCTGGAGACGTTGAGGACGGGGCCCAGGTTGCTGCGACCGCCCATGGGCTTTCCTATGGGATCGAGGGTTTTGAGCGGTTGGCCAAGGGGACCGCTCGTGCCATGGAGGGCCAGCCTGAGGGCTACCGGTTTCCCGTTGACGAGGGCGTGGACCTTGTAGTGGCGCCTGCTGCCGATCGCGTTGTGGTGTGGATATCGCCCAAGGCGGTCGAGAAGTATGAATTGGATCCGCAGGATAACGACTGCGTATCGGGTCTCAAGGCCCTCGTCTGTAAGCTCGACAGCTCAAACTGCATGGGAGGTGCGCAGCTAGGGGACGTGGATCTTCCTTGGTATGTCACGGCGAAAACAACGTTTGATGCCGGCGGGTATACTTATAGCTTTGACGAGCGCGGTGCGGATGGGGAACGCTATGTGGTGATTGCATCAGCCTCGGGTGATGCCAAGGGCGGCGCGCGTTGGCTTGATAGCGCTCAAATGGTAGAGGCATCGTCCGTCGTGTTGCGGGATGAGCAGGGGCCCTTGACCTCTTTGGCCTCCTTTTTGGGCGACATCGACTATCGTCCGTTTTGGGTGTCCATCAAAACGAGCGGACTTGCCCTGGTAATCTCCTTTGCGCTGGGCCTAGTCGCCGCGTGGAAGACTATGGGTACCTCGAGTCGCATCAAGGGCCTGTTCGACTCGGTCTTTACCATCCCTATGGTGCTGCCGCCCACGGTCTGCGGCTTTTTGTTGCTTATGCTGTTTGGTCGCTCGACCAGTGTTGGACAGTGGCTTATCGCGCACGGCATCTCAATCGTCTTTACGTGGCCCGCGGCGGTGATATCTGCCGTGGTGGTGTCGTTCCCGCTCGTCTATCGTACGGCACTCGGAGCCTTCGAGAGCCTCGACACACAGATGCTCGATGCGGCGCGCACGCTGGGATGGTCCGAGCGTCGCATCTTTACCAAGCTTATGATGCCGCTTGGCTGGCCTTCTATTGCCGCCGGCACGGTGCTCGCCTTTGCCCGCGCGATGGGCGAGTTTGGCTGCACGCTGTTCTTTGCGGGCAACTACGCCGGTATTACGCAGACCATTCCCATCGCCATCTACTTTGAGTGGATGGGCGGCAACACATCGGTAGCCCTCTTTTGGGTCGTGGTCGTAATTGCGTTCAGCTTCCTGGTCATCCTATTCATCAATATGTACACGGCGTATTCGCAAAAGTATCGCGAGCGCGGCCTGTCCCGCGCGGAGCGCAAGCAGGCCAAGCAGCTGGGCGGCCAGACCGATTCGCTCGACCCAGTCGGCGGCGATGCCTTGCGTATCGATCGCGAGGCGCTGGCCGAGCTTATGCGCGATGACACGGCCGCAAAGGGAGGTCGATAAGCCATGTCGCTCGTTCTGGATATCAAAAAGCACTACCCCGGGTTTATGCTCGACATGCAGCTTGAGGCCGGCGAGGAGCGTGTGGCGCTGCTCGGTGCCTCCGGATGTGGCAAGAGCTGCACACTGCGTTGCATTGCCGGTGTGGAGACGCCCGACGAGGGCAAGATCGTCGTCAACGGCGCGACCTTTTTTGATTCGGCCGCGGGCATCGACCTGTCGCCCCAGGAGCGAAAATGCGCCCTGCTGTTCCAAAACTATCAGCTGTTTCCCAACATGACGGTGGCCGATAACGTATGTGCCGGCGTAAAGGACGCGGGCGACGCCGCGGCGCGCAAAAAGCTTGCCGAGTGCTATCTGGGCATTTTCGGCCTGGCCGACTTTGCCGACCGCTATCCCGCGCGACTCTCGGGCGGTCAGCAGCAACGTGTGGCGCTTGCGCGCATGGTGGCGGCGCATCCGGGCATTTTTATGTTCGACGAGCCCATGAGCGCGCTCGATTCCTATCTTAAGAGCGCACTCGAGCAGAACATGCTCGACCTGTTCGATGTGTGCAACCGCACCGTGCTCTACGTGAGCCACGATATCGACGAAGCGTGCCGCCTGTGCCAGCGTGTCTGCGTGGTGCACGACGGGCATGTTGAGGAGATCGGCTCCGTCGAGGACGTGGTCCGCCGTCCGCAGACGCTGGCGGCACTGCGCCTGACGGGCTGCAAGAACACAAGCCGGGCGCGCAAGATTGGGCCTCAGGAAGTTGAAGCCCTTGATTGGGGTATGACCTTTAACGTAGGTCGCGAGGTTCCCGATGACGTTGCGTACCTGGGTATTCGTGCGAGCTACTTCCATGTTGACAATCGCGCGGAGCGCGGTCGCAACAGCTACGATTTGCACGTGGCCCGTGTGAGCGATTCGCGCTTTGAGCGGCTGGTGCTGCTGGACGTGCCGCGTGCTGATGCGCCCACGCGTCTGCAGTGGAAGGTGAATAAGGTGAGTGTACCCGTGGAAGAGCTGCCGCAGGCGGGTGAGACTCTGCGCATGCATTTTGATGCAAGCAGGATTCATCTCGTTTGCCGATAATGCGGGGGCGATGCGGTCGAGGAGGTAGTCCTCGACCGCTTTGTTTTCACTTCGCCGTTCGCCGATTTCTACATGACTAAACCTTATCAGTCTGATAATTAATTATCAGATAGTGAGATGCTCACATCCCGACGCTGTCGTACGCATGTCGGCGGTGTTCGTCTGGACGACAACCGTTGATATAGTTACCTTCGACGAGAAAAGGAGGGTGCGCCGGTGCTGCAGATGACATATTCGCGTCGCGTTGCCGCGCGCGCCCTGTATATGGCTCGGAGCCGCATATGAGCAGGTATGTTCACGGCTCCGGGAGAGACGACGTACAACTAAATAATCGACCGCAAAGCGGGTTCCCCAAAATTCCGGGTTTGAGCACGGCTGGGTTTTCGCCACCCACCGTGCAGAAATACCGTAGCTATTCATTTTTGGTTCGAGAGGGGAACCGTCATGGCTGAAGAATTCGATTTCCATCCGATGTGGGAGAGCCTCGGCATGAATCTTGCCGACCACGACATGCTGCTGGGCGCCGTGGGCCAGATGTACGGCGATATGTTCCTGACGCAGAACAATCGCCCCAAGTCCACGTCCTACCTGGATTTTGTCGCCACCAACATCCACAGCGGCCGTATTAAAGAGATGCTCGACAAGAAGGAGGCCGGCGAGGCCACCAAGATCGTCGGCTCGTTCTGCGTGTACGTGCCCGAGGAGATCGTGCTTGCCTGTGACGGCATTCCCGTGGGCCTGTGCTCGGGTGCCGATTGGGCAACCGATAAGGTCGAGGAGCACCTGCCGCGCAACACCTGCCCGCTTATCAAGAGCTTTGCCGGCTTTAAGCTGGGCGAGGTCTGCCCCTACATTGAGTCGAGTGACCTGGTGGTAGGCGAGAACACCTGCGATGGCAAGAAGAAAGCCTACGAGTTCTTTGCCACGCAAAAGAACATGTACGTCATGGATATCCCCAACATGCACGACGATTCGACGCTCGTGACCTGGAAGGCCGAGGTCAAGAAGCTCGCTGCCAAGATCGAGGAAGAGTGCGGCGTCTCGATTACGCCTGAGCGTCTGAAGGCCGCCATCCACGCCGTCAATGAGAAGCGTCGCGCCCTGCAGCGCCTCGCTGCCACGCGCGCTGCCGACCCGGCGCCTATCAGCGGTCTCGATAGCCTGCTGACCGTACAGGCAGCCTTTATGGACGACACGCCGCGTCTGACCGGCGCCATCAACGATATGGCTGCCGAGTGCGAGGAGCGCGTCGAGGCCGGCGAGGGCGTGGCGCCCAAGGGGACCAAGCGCATCCTGTACACCGGTACGCCCATGGCCGTGCCCAACTGGAAGCTGTTCAACCTTATCGAGAAGGCCGGCGGCGTTGTGGTAGGCGAGGAGTCCTGCACGGGCTCGCGCTACTATAAGGACCTGGTCGACGAGTCCGGCGAGACGGTCGACGAGATGCTCGATGCCATCGCCGAGCGCTACTTTAAGATCAACTGCGCTGTCTTTACGCCCAACGACCAGCGTATGAAGGACATTGTCCAGATGGCCAAGGAGCTTCACGCCGACGGCATCGTGGATGTGGCCCTGCAGTTCTGCACGCTCTACGAGATGGAGTCGTTTGCCGTGGAGAAGGCCGCCGAGGAGGCGGGCATTCCGTTTATGCATATCACGACCGACTACGCCGGCGAGGATGCAGGCCAACTGCAAACCAGGATTGAGGCTTTCTTGGAAACCATTTAGGGCTATCCGGTCCAGCGGCTTCCCCAAGCACCCGATCTTGCCGTTCAAACCATCGCTTGCATACCAAAGTACGCGGCGCTCCTCTTTCACGGCAACCTCGGGCACCTGGGAAAGCCGTTTCCTTGGTTGGTTAAAAGGTTTGTTAAGGAGTTATATGTCGGAAAATATTGAGCAGCCGTTGCCGTCCACGTTTGAGGAGTTCAACGAGCAACGCAAGGCGGCGTTTATTCGCGTCAAGGATTATAAGCAGGCGGGTAATCGCCTGGTCGGTTTTCTGTGCAGCTACACGCCGCTCGAGATTATCGATGCCGCGGGGGCTGCGAGCGTGGCGCTGTGCGGCACGTCCGACGAGGTGATTCCCGAGGCCGAGAAGGTGCTGCCGGCAAACCTCTGCCCGCTCATCAAGTCGACGTACGGTTTTGCCTATTCGCAAAAGTGCCCGTTTACGTACTTTAGCGACATGATCATCGGCGAGACCACCTGCGACGGCAAGAAGAAGATGTACGAGCTACTCAACGAGCTTAAGCGCACGCACATTCTGCACCTGCCGCAGGGTCGCGATCGCGCCTACGAGCGTGAGGGCTGGTACGAGGAGTGCCGTCTGCTCAAGGAAGAGCTCGAGAACTTCTACGGCATCACTATCACCGATGACGACCTGCGCGCTGCCGTCCGTCGTCGCAACCGCCTGCGCGCGTCCCAGCTCGACATGTTTGCGCTGCAGGCCAACCAGCCGGCGGCCATGAGCGGCGTCGACCTGATGAGTACCATGTTTGCCGGTACGTTTAGTTTTGATATCGAGGCCTATACGCAGCAGCTGGAGCAAAAGGTCGCCAAGCTGCGCGAGGCCTACGACGCGGGCGAGCGTCCGGTTGCGGCGGATGCCAAGCGCATTCTGATCACCGGCTGCCCGGTGGGCGGCGTGATCAACAAGATCGGCCGTACTATCGAGTCCAACGGCGGTGTGGTCGTGTGCATGGACGACTGCTCGGGCGAGCGCACGGCGGCCATGGTGATCGACCCGGAGGCTCCCGACATCCTGCGCGCCATCGCCGACCGCTACCTGGATATCAACTGCTCGGTCATGACGCCCAACGACGGTCGTATGGAAAACACGCTGGCCATGTGCGAGAAGTATCACGTCGATGGCGTAGTGGAGAGCGTGCTCCAGGCCTGCCACACCTTCAACGTTGAGAGCGCGCGCATGCAGGAGGCTGTCGAGGGTGCGGGTATTCCGTATATGAAGATCGAGACCGATTACAGCAACGGTGACATGGGCCAGATCGAGACCCGCATCGCCGCCTTCATCGAAACCCTCTAGCTTCCTCAGGCACCGGATCTTGCCCCTCAAACCGTCGCTTGCGTACCCAAAGTACGCTGCGCTCCTCTTTCGGGGCAATCTCCGGCACCTGAGAAACCTAGAGCTAAGGCGCCTGAACGCGCCGCTACCTTTGATGTTTAGATTGGGAGAGAGCCATGATAGGGATCGGGATCGATATCGGGTCTACGGCGGCTAAGGCCGCTGTGGTCGACGGGGAGGGTTCGGTGGCGTGGACGTGCGTGCAGCCAACCGGGTTCTCCTCGGTCGATGCTTCCGAACGGCTGCGCGAGGCGCTGGCAGCGGCCGGCTACGACGTGACGGCCGACGATGCTCGCGTTATCGCGACCGGCTACGGCCGTGTCGCCGTGCCCTATGCGCACAAGGTCGTGACCGAGATCACCTGCCATGGCACCGGTGCCGTGCGCCTGTTTGGCGACCACGGCACCGTGATCGACGTGGGCGGTCAGGACACCAAGGTCATTCAGCTTAAAAGCGGCCGCGTGGCCAAGTTTGCCATGAACGACAAGTGCGCCGCCGGCACGGGGCGCTTTTTGGAGATCATGGCCGACCGTCTGGGTATTTCCCAGCAGCAGATGGCCGATCTGGCGCGTTCCGGCGAGCCCACCAAGATCAGCAGCATGTGCACGGTGTTTGCCGAAAGCGAGGTCATCAGCCTGATCGGTCGCGGTGAGCCGCGCGAGAACATTGCGCGTGGCGTGATCGACAGCGTGGTCTCGCGCGTGGCGACCATGGCCGGGCAGGCCGCGGGCGCCCCGTACTACCTGACCGGTGGCCTGTGCGAGAACGCCTTCGTGGTGGAGCGGTTGGGCGAGCTACTGGGGTCGCCGGTGACCACCTCGCCCCAGGCTCGCTTTGCCGGAGCGATCGGCGCAGCTGTCCGCGCCGCCGCCTTGGCCTAGGGGTGTACCGCGACATGCGCATCCTCAATATCTCGGCACAAAAACCAGATAGCACCGGCAGTGGCACCTACCTTGCCGCGCTCGTGCGCGAGCAGATCGAGACGGGGCATCGCGCCGCCGTGCTTTGCGGTGCGGCGCCGGGTGATACCCAGGGCGAGCTGGACCGGCGTGCTGCCGTGTTTGCCGTACCGTTCGAGTCGCCCGAGCTGCCGTTTCCCATCTGCGGTATGTCCGATGTCATGCCCTATCCCTCTACACGCTATCGTGACCTGACGTCTTCGATGCTCAAGGCATTTGAGCGGGCGTTTGCTGCTGCGATCGATCGGGCGGTGGCTGAGTTTCGGCCCGATCTGGTGCTCTGCCATCACCTGTATCTGGTGACCGCATTGGCGCGCGAGTGCGTCCGGGGCGTGCCGGTTGTTGCTGTGTGCCATTCGACCGACCTGCGCCAGCTGCGTTCGCATGCGCTCGAGCGCGATCGCATCGTACGTGCGGTTCGTCGGCTCGATGCCGTCTTTGCGCTCCATGCTGAGCAGGCTGAGCAGATTGGCCTGGTGTGCGGCGTCGATGCCGATCGCATCCACGTGATTGGGACGGGCTACGACCATCGCGTCTTCTGCCGCGACGCAAGCGTGGCGAGGCAGCCGGGATCGCTTGCGTACGTGGGCAAGATTTGCTTTAAAAAGGGCGTCGAGTCGCTGGTTCGAGCCGTGTCATTGCCGATTGACGATGGCGTCCGCCCATCTGGCTTGGTGTTTGTGGGCGGCCGCGGGGACGATGCCGAGTACGCGCGTATCGAGCGCTTGGCCGCGGCCTCGGATGTGCCGGTGACGCTGGCGGGGCGCCTGAATAGCGATGAACTCGTGCGTGCCTACCGCAGTTCCGACGTCTTTGTGCTGCCTTCGTTTTACGAAGGTCTGCCGCTCGTGACGATCGAGGCCCTCGCGTGCGGCTGCAAAGTTGTGGCGACCGATTTGCCCGGCGTTCGTCCCTGGATGGAGGCGATGCTTCCCGGTGCTCCCGTGACGTGGGTGGCGTCGCCGCGTATGACGGATGTCGACACGCCCGTGGCGGCCGACCTTCCGTTGTTTGAGCGCGCACTGGCAGATGCTATCGCGCAGGCGCTTGCCGCGCTGCCTTCGACGTTCGAGCCGTCGGTGGTCTCTTGGGAAGCGTGCCTGGCGCGTATACTTAGAGTCGTTGATTTGTTGGAAGGGGGTTCGTATGGCTAAGGACACCGTGAGGCTCACGTCCATGACGGCCGCGAGCGGTTGAGCCGCTAAGTTGGCTCCCGGAGCCCTCGCCCAGGTCCTGGGCGATTTACCCAATGTGCATAACGACAACCTGCTCGTGGGGTTCGATACCTCCGACGATGCGAGCGTCTTTCGCGTGGACGATAATTTGGGCCTCGTGCAGTCCATCGACTTCTTCCCGCCGATGGTCGACGATCCCTATCTGTTTGGCCAGATCGCCGCGGCCAACTCGCTGTCGGACATCTACGCCATGGGCGGGCGGCCGAGCCATGCCATGAACTTGCTGTGCATCCCGAGCTGCCTGGGCGTCGAGGTCGCCGGCATGATTTTGGCAGGCGGTGCCGACAAGTGCGTCGAGGCCGGTTGCTCTATCGCGGGCGGCCACACCATCAACGACGACGAGCCCAAGTACGGTCTGTCCGTGAGCGGTTTTGTGTCACTCGACCGCATGCTCGCCAACAGTGGCGCACGCGTGGGCGATGTTCTGCTGCTGACCAAGGCGATCGGTTCGGGCATCATCACCACGGCCATTAAGGGCGAGCTCATCGAGCAGGACGAGGCCGCAGCCATGTTTGACTCGATGAGCACCCTCAACGAGGCGCCGATTCGTCTGGCCGAGGGACTTGAGCTTCACGGCTGCACCGATGTCACGGGCTTTGGCCTGATCGGGCACGCGTGCGAGATGGCCGAGGGCTCGGGCGTGCAGGTTGAGCTTGCGTCGGGGGCGGTGCCGCTCTTTGACCAGGTACTCGACATGGCGCGTCTGGGCATTATCCCCGCGGGCTCCTACCGCAACCAGGACTTCTTTGGCCCGCGCGTGGCTGCCGACGAGGACCTGGAGCCGGGCATGTTGGATGCGCTGTACGATCCGCAGACCTCGGGCGGCTTGCTCATCGCGGCGCCTGCTGCCGATGTGGATGAGCTTGCGCGTCGTTTGCATGCCGAGGGGCGCGTTGCCGCCGTTGTCGGGCGCGTGTGCGAGGCGGAGCCGGGCGGTCCTGCCGTTCGCGTTGTTCGCTAGCCCGCACGTTTATGTAACTGTTTACCGTTCTCTAGAACGGTTCTTTCGAAAGGATTTTGCTATGTCTACCAAAATTGAAGTCAATGCCATGGGCGATGCCTGCCCGCTGCCCGTCGTCAAGACGCTTAAGGCACTCAAACAGCTCGATGGCGAGGGTGCCGTGGTGACCTCGGTCGATAACGAGACCGCCGTCAAGAACATCTCCAAGATGGCGCAGGAGAAGGGCTGCACGGCCTCGGTCGAGAAGATCTCGGACGCCGAGTGGCACGTGACTGTCGTGACCGCCGGTGCCGTGGCCGTTGCGGACCCCGAGCAGGACGGTGCCGCTTTCTGCGACGCCAGCGCCGGCAATGGTAAACTCGTCATTTCCGTCTACACCGATTGCATGGGCCGCGGCGACGACGAGCTGGGCCACAAGCTCATGAAGGCCTTTATCTTTGCCGTGACGCAGCAGGAGGAGCTGCCCGCGACCATGCTGTTCTACAACGGCGGCGCCAAGCTCACCGTCGAGGGTTCGCCGGTGCTCGATGACCTGAAGGGGCTGGCGGAGCAGGGTGTCGAGATTCTCACCTGCGGTACCTGCCTGGACCACTTTGGCATTAAGGACCAGCTTGCGGTGGGCGAGGTCACCAACATGTACGTGATCGTGGAGAAGATGGAGCAGGCCGTGCGCGTCGTGCGCCCGTAGCGTATTGGTTGGAGTTGCCATGAGGGAGAAGCGCCCGGCGCTTGTCATCACGTTTCCCACCACGGCGGCCGCCATGGGCTGCGAGTCCCTGTGCATCGAGCGCGGCCTTCCCGGGCGAACGATTCCCGTGCCCGGGGAGGTCGCTGCCGGCTGCGGTCTGGCGTGGAAGGCGTTGCCTGCCGATGAGGAGCTGCTGCGCAGCGAGCTTGCCGCGGCGGGCGTTCCCACCGAGGGCTATACCGTGATTGATATGTGGGAGGTCGTGCGATGATCTACCTGGATAACGCGGCGACGACCATGCACAAGCCGCAGACGGTCATCGATGCCGTGACGCAGGCGATGTGCTCGCTCGGCAATGCTGGGCGCGGTGCCACGTCGGGTGCGCTCGATGCGGCGCGCACCATCCACGGCTGCCGCGCCAAGCTTGCGCGCTTGCTGGGTTGCCCGAGGGCGGACCATGTGTGCTTTACGCCCAACTCCACCGCGGCGCTCAACACCGTCATCAATGGCGTGGTGTGCCCCGGCGACCGTGTGGTCACGACGGTGCTTGAGCACAACTCCGTGCTGCGTCCGCTTAACCGCCTTGCGGCAGAGCAGGGCGTGACCGTTGAGCATGCGGGCTGCGACGCGAACGGCGCGCTCGACTACGACGAGCTCGAGCAGCTGGTCACGCCGGGCACGCGTGCCGTGGTGGTGACGCACGCCTCCAATGTGACCGGCAACGCGGTCGACGTTTCGCGTGTGTCTGCCATCGCGCATGCGGCAGGTGCGCTGGTGATCGTCGACGCCTCGCAGTCTGCCGGTACGGCGCATATCGATATGCAGACCATGGGGCTCGACGTGGTGTGCTTTACCGGCCATAAGGGGCTCATGGGTCCGCAGGGGACCGGCGGCCTGGCCGTGGCGGAAGGCATTGACGTGGCTCCGTGGGCCATGGGTGGCACCGGTGTTCACAGCTTCGATGAGCTGCAGCCGCTTGAGTGGCCCACGCGTCTTGAGGCGGGCACGCTCAACGGTCACGGTATCGCAGGCCTTTCCGCCGGTCTCGACTTTATCGAGGCACAAGGCGGGGTCGAGGCGATTGCGGCGCATGAGCGCTCGCTTGCAGAGCGCTTCCTCGCCGGTGTTCGCGAAATCCCTGGCATTGCGCTCTACGGTGCGTTTGACCAGCCCGTGCGCTCGGCGATCGTCTCACTCAACGTGGGTGATATCGACTCTGCCGAGATCTCGGACGCGCTCATGCAAGGGTGGGGGATTGCGACGCGCCCCGGCGCCCATTGCGCTCCGCTCATGCACCGCGCGCTCGGGACCGAGCGCCAGGGTGTCGTTCGCTTCTCGTTTGGGTATTTCAACACGGACGAGGAAGTCGATACCGCGATTGACGCTTTGCGCGATTTAGCCTGCTAGAGCGTATATACTTGCGGGACGGGTGTTTTTGCCCGTCCCGTTTTTGTTTCGACACGAAAGGTGTGCATATGGCTTCATCCGCTCCGCACGGTTTGCGCTCCGACCATGTCGTTACCGTCGGCATTGCGCTGTTTTCGATGCTCTTTGGCGCCGGTAACCTCATCATTCCGCCGCTGCTGGCACTTCAGGCCGGCACGGCCACGCCGCTTGCCATGATTGGCTTTTTGATTGCCGCTATCGGTCTGCCTGTTATGGGATTTATCGCCGTGGCGCTCGCCGGAACGGCGCGCGAGCTTGCCGGCCGCGTGCACCCCAAGTTTGGCGAATTCTTCGTTGCGGCGGTGTATCTGGCCATCGGCCCGTGCCTGGCCATTCCGCGCACAAGCTCTACGGCGTTCGAAATGCTGGTGCCGCTGCTACCCGAGGGCGTTTCGCTCGGCACGGCTCGCCTGGTGTTTGCCGTCGTTTTCTTTGTCGTCGCGTTTGCACTCACGCTGCGCCCGGGCGTTATCACACGCGTGCTCGGTCGTATTACGGGCCCCGCGCTCATCGCGCTCATCGTGCTGGTTGTGGGTGCTGCCGTGATCTCGCCGCTGGGACCGGCTGCCGCGCCGCAGGCTCCCTACGATGCGGGCGCCGCCGTGCAGGGCTTTCTGACTGGCTATCAAACCATGGACCTGCTCGCGTCGCTCGCCTTTGGCATCATCATCGCCGAGACCATCCATGAGCTCGGTGTTACCGACGATAAGCGCGTGGCCTTCGAGATTTCGCGTTCCGGTGTGATCGCCGGCGTGCTCATGGCCATCATCTACTGCGGCTTGGGCCTTGCCGGTATGCAGCTCGGCACCGTGATGCCCGACGCCACCAACGGCGCCGCCATTCTTGCCCGCTCTGCCTCCATGCACTTTGGCCTTGCCGGCACGGTCGTGGTCTTCGCCATCTTCTTCCTTGCCTGCATGAACGTGTGCATCGGCCTCATCAGCTGCTGCTCGCGTTACTTCTGCGAGACGTATGTGGTCGAAGGGGGAGCGGAGGCCTCCGAGGAGGCCATGCGCCGTCCCTTTGCGATTCTCGCCTTTGTGTTCGCGGCGTTTTCGTGCGTGCTCTCCAACGTGGGCCTCGACGTAATCCTTATGTTCTCGGTGCCTATGCTCAATGCTCTGTATCCCGTTGCCATCGTGCTGGTACTGATGGGCCTGGTGCACGGTTTTTGCGACGCGCATCCGCAAGTGTGGGTTTGGGTCGGCGGCGTCGTCGCAGTGCAGAGCGTGATCACCTCGGTCCGCGATGCGTTCTTTGCGGGCGCATGGCTGCCGTTCGATGCGCTGCCGCTGGCGGTTATCGGTGCCGCGTGGGCGCCGGTTGCCGTGGTTGCCTTTGTAATCGGCCTGCTCCATAGTCGTTTTGTCGCACATTCGAGGAGCTAAGGCATCAATGCTTGCACAGGCGGGGAGTCTCCCCTATAATTTCCTTCGCTTTGGGACACGCAAGGTTTAGACCTTAGCTGCTCAACACCTTCGGGACGTGGCGCAGTTTGGTAGCGCGCCTGCTTTGGGAGCAGGATGTCGCAGGTTCAAATCCTGTCGTCCCGACCATATCTTGCGGGCGTAGTTCAATGGTAGAACCCCAGCCTTCCAAGCTGATGACGCGGGTTCGATTCCCGTCGCCCGCTCCATAGGATAGTTTAAACGGCTTTGGCTCTATTTGGTGCCAGAGCCGTTTTCATAAGCGTGCCGGGCGACGGGAATCGAACCCGGCAGGGTGCGAAGCTGAGAAAATGCGTGAGCATTTTCCAGCGCAGCACGCAAGGGCCAATGGCCCGCAGCGAAACAAGGGTTTGCGAAGCAAACCCTTGGACTTCCCGTCGCCCGCTCCATAAGATAGATGAATGGCTCTGGTTCCTTTTGGGACCAGAGCCATTTTCGTAAGTGCACGGGGCAACGGGAATCGATGCCGCCCCACGCCCAACCTAGGTTGCGGTGAAATACGGACTGTTTTCCGGCTTTTGCGAACCCACTGAGGGTCAGGGTGGCTAATTTGGGACGGGCTTTATTGGCTAGTCTAGCGATCGGCTGACAAATGTGGCCAAAAAGCCCGTCCCAAAATGACTGGTCTGGTATTGAGCCACGAAAACGGCCCATCTACTACGTTTGGCCCGTAGGGATCGACCATAGCAGCATTTTCGGAAAATCGGCAAGCCGTCTACCAGCGGTTTTGATATTTCGGATTTCGGTATGGTTGAAGGTAATCAGCTAAACGTAGTAGATAGGCCCATTTCGTGGCGAACAGTAGGATTCTCGGTCCAAGGCTGCCGGTTTCGGATGGCCAACCTGGAAGTTGCGGTGGAATAGTTCCTAAAAGGCCCGTGGAAGCTTGAAAACAGGAACTATTTCACCGCAACTTAGGAGGGGATGGGGTTAGCTGCGGGGGCGGTGGCGGAGCTTGTCGATGGTGGAGTCGGTGCTTCTGCTGCGGGCTTCGGCGGCGCGGTCGCGGGCTTCGGCTGTGGTTTGGCGCTGGCGGCGGTAATCGATCATGCCTTGGATGATGGGCTTGCCAAAGCTCACGACATCATCGTTGTAGATGGCGGTTCGGGCTGCGAGGAGGCAGTCGGTAAAGTCCATATGGGTCTTGCCAAAGAGTTTGACGGCAAGGGCGACAACGGTGGGCTCGTCGACCATGACGTCATCGAGTAGCCTTTTCATGGCCGTAGCAATCTCAACGCGGGGAACCTTGTAGACGTCGCGCAGCGTGACCACGACGCGTGTGATGATCTCGGGGTAGACGCGAGCGGTGCGTGTGGCGATGACCTTGGCGGCGCGCGGTGACAGAACTTCGTCGTCGTCAAGCAGGTAGCGCAGGATGACGGTCTCGTCGATGATGGTGCTACTCATGGATATCTACTTCCTCGGGACCCAAAATCGAATCGTCGCATTCTGTAGCAAGGTACTCAATCCAGGCATTGCGCTCCTCGGAGCGGCGATTGGGGTCCCCATATGCTTTGAGCGATCCATAGGCGGCGGTGCCGTCCTTTGAGCGCACGGCGACCGGCTGAAAGGGGAGCTTGCGCATCAAAATGCTCTGCGCGACAAATAGACGGACGGCCTCGGCAAGCGATGTGCCCATGGCGTCGTAGAGGCGCTCGGCATGCTGTTTGTCCTCTTCGCGAATGCGCACCTGCAGGATGGCTCGTTTTTGCGTCGATGACATCACTGCCCTCCCTTAGCTAGCGTGCAATATAGTCGGTCTAATGCGGCATATGCCGACCTCTTAGAATCTTATAACCATTGTTTTATTTCACTCAAGTAAATAACCATTAACACGTATACAAGCGTAATACATCCAAAATGAGAGCGCGTAAAAATCTCAGAGGTGTACGCGTGTAATACACTCACCTTTATAGCTTCTAGAGAATAATTCCAACCTGCCAAAACCCCTGCAATACACCCGTATTGCAGGGCGTATGCTCAAGTTTGCCACCTGCAACTGCGTATATTTAACCTGTATATCGTTGGAGAAACTCTATCGAAGCGCCTGTTTCGCCGCATGCGCTCGATACGCCGATGCCAGGCCACGGGCGGCTTGGGGCAACGTCGACAGGGTCTCTCCGGCATGGGATTCAGGAGGGAGTGAACAACATGGGCAATAAACGAGTCGTGGCTGATTCTTCGCGCTGCATTGGGTGTCAAACCTGTATGGCGGCGTGCATCGAGGCACACGATATTCCCGGCAACATCGCCGCGCCGCGCCTGCGCGTGACGCGTACGTACGAGATCTCCGCACCGGTGGCTTGCCATCATTGCGAGGATGCCCCGTGCGCGAAGGCCTGTCCTACGGGCGCCTTGTTCTTTGATCCAAAGAACCATCGCATCGGCGTCAACGAGGACAACTGCATCGGCTGCAAGAGCTGCGTCATGGCATGCCCCTTTGGCGCCGTGAGCGTGGCGACCACACAGGTCCCCGTCTTGATGGGTGACGTGCGAGTGGGTTCGCAGACTAAGAGCTTCGTGCTCAAGTGCGACCTGTGCGTGGACCGTCCCGGCGGTCCGGCGTGTGCCGAGGCGTGCCCGACCAAGGGTCTCACCCTGGTAGACGAGGAGCGCTTGGCAGAACTGACCGCCGAGCGTGCCCGCGCCACCATCGAAAACGAGGCGTAAGCGTCGGGCGACAGGCCCAATGATTGCCAAATACGTACCGAGTATTCGGTAGCAGAGAAAGGAAGGAGGGTGTCATGGAGAAGCATAAAGTGATCTGCCCGTACTGCGGCGCCGGTTGCCAGTTTAACCTCTTGGTCCAAAACGGCCAGGTCGTGGGTACCGAACCGCTCAACGGCATCACCAATCAGAGCGAGCTGTGCCTTAAGGGCATGAGCGGCTACGACTTCATCAACGACACCAAGATCTTGACTCCTCGCGTACTGCACCCGATGATCCGCCGCACTAAGGGCGCGGATCTTGAGCGCGTAAGCTGGGACGAGGCACTGGATTTCACCGCATCTAAGATGCAGGCCATAATTGACGAATATGGTCCAAACGCTGTCATGACCACCGGCTCTTCGCGAGGCGGCGGCAATGAGGCGAACTACGTCATGCAGAAGTTTACGCGTGCGTGCATCGGCACCCACAGCGTGGACAACTGCGCCCGTACTTGACACGGCCCTACTGTCCTCGGTCTGATGGACACGGTTGGTTCAGGTTGCATGTCATGCTCCATCCCCGGTATGGAGGATGCGGGCTGCATTTTCCTCTTCGGCTATAACCCTGCCGATTCGCACCCCATCGTCGCAAGGCGTATCGTGCGAGCCAAAGAAAAGGGTTGCAAGATCATCGTCGCCGACCCGCGCCATATCGAAACCGCGCGTATCGCCGATCTCTACCTTCCGATCAAGAACGGTTGCAATGTCGCGTTCCTCAACGCCTTTGCCAACTGCTTGGTCAACGATGGCCTCTACGACAAGAAATTCGTCGCCGAGCACACGAACGGCTTTGACGAGTGGTGGGAGACCATCAAGAATTACACTCCCGAATCCGTACAGGACATCACGGGTGTCGAGCCCGCGTTGATCCACCAAGCTGCCGAGATGTACGCCACGGCGAAGCCCTCTGCCATCATTGGCTGGGGTATGGGCGTATGCCAGCAGAAGCAGAACCTGAAGACGGTGCACACCATCGCCTCCATCGCCTGCGTTGCCGGTCAGATCGGCAAACCCAATTCCGGCCTCGCGCCCGTGCGCGGTCAGAACAACGTCCAGGGCTCCTGTGATATGGGCATGCTGCCCAACCTGTACCCTGGCTACCAGAAGGTCACCGACCCGGCTGTGCGTGCCAAGTTTGCCAAGGCTTGGGGCGTGCCCGAGGAAAAGCTCCCGCTCGAGGAGGGCTACAAGCTCACCGACCTGGGCCACCTGGTCGACGAGGGTAAGGTGCACTGCTTCTACAACTACGGCGAGGACCCGGTGCAGACCGAGCCCGATTCGGCCGGCATGCGCAAGACGCTCTCCGAGCTGGATCTGTTCATCTGCCAGGACATCTTTATGACGCAGACGACCATGCTCGCCGACGTCATCCTGCCCGCTACCTCTTGGGGCGAGCACGAGGGTGTCTTTACCGCATCCGACCGTAGCTTCCAGCACTTTGACGCGGCCGTTCCGCCCAAGGGCGAGTGCCGTCACGACTGGGAGATCTTCGCGGACCTGTCTACGCGCATGGGCTACCCCATGCACTACGACAACACCGAGCAGATCTGGAACGAGTGCATTAGCCTGTGCCCCAACTTTGTGGGCGCGACCTACGAGAAGATGGCTCCCGAGGGCGGTTACGCCCAGTGGCCCGTCAAGAGCACCGATGTGAACGACCACGGTACGCCCGACATGTTCGCTGGTGGCAAGTTCACCACCAAGGACGGCCGCGCCAACCTGATGGCACACGACTGGGAGGCGCCCTCCGAGCTTCCCGACGATGAGTACCCGCTCATCCTGTGCACCGTCCGCGAGGTCGGCCACTACAGCTGCCGCTCGATGACCGGCAACTGCAAGACGCTGGCACTGCTTGCCGACGAGCCCGGCTTTGTCCGCATGAATCCCGCGGACGCCCAGGCACGCGGCATCAAGAATGGCGACATCGTCTCGATCCACAGCCGCCGCGGCCAGGTATACAGCCGCGCCGACGTGAGCGACCGCATCAACAAGGGCACGGTCTATATGACCTACCAGTGGTGGATCGGCAAGTGCAACGAGCTGACCATGCACAAGGTCGACCCGGTCTCGCATACGCCCGAGGACAAGTTCTCCGCCTGCCAGGTCGACGCTATCGCCGACCAGGTCTGGGCCGAGGGCGAGGTCGAGCGTCAGTACACCGAGCTCAAGCAGGCTCTGGTGGACGCCGCCGCTCCCCAGGACGTTGAGCCTGGCGCCGCCAAGTTCGACGACGAGACGCACGTGAATCAAATCGTGTAGTCCCGTTCTCGTTGGCTTTTTGGGCCGGGCGTCCCGTACGTTCGGGAGCCCGGCCCGTTATTTTGAAAGGAAGTGGGGATGAACCGCTTCATCGACATCAACCCGGAGAGGTGCATCGGTTGCGGAACATGCCAGTCCGCCTGTGCCGACGCCCACCGGATGCAGGGTCTTCAGGATACGCCGCGCCTGGCGCTCGTGAAGACCGGCGGTATTTCGGCCGCCCTTGCCTGCCACCATTGCGAGGGTGCCCCCTGCGCCGAGGTCTGCCCGGTGAATGCCATCGAGCACGATGGCGATCGCATTCACGTCAAGGAGCAGGAGTGCATCGGGTGCAGGCTGTGCGCCATCGCGTGCCCCTTCGGAGCCATCCATCCCGATGGCACGTCTATCGCCGGTGTCGCAGGCATGTGCGACCCGACGCCTTCGTATCCTAAGTCCCTGAGCAGCCTGCTTACGTGGGCTCCCGGCCAGTACACCTGCGCTGTTAAGTGCGACCTGTGCGCCTTCGATCCGGACGGTCCGCATTGTGTGGCGGCGTGCCCCACCAAGGCGCTGACCGTCATGGGCGGCGCGGCCGATCGCGAGCTCGACGAGGCCAAGCGCCTGCGCTCGATCGAAAACGGTCCGGTCGTCGACGTTACCGCTGTGGCCCAGGGTCTGTCCGAGAAAGCAGAAGGGAGCGTAAACAATGGATAGCATGACGCTGTTTATCGCATCGCTTGCCGTCTCGTGCATCGGTGCGCTCGCCTCGGTTCTGCTGATTAAGGCCGACAACGCCGCCAAGATCGCCGGCTGCCTGATCGGCGCCGTCGCGGCCGTGCTGTCGTTCATCGCGGGCCTCGAGGCCGTGCTTGGCGACGTTTCGTCCCTCAACACGGTCTTCTTCTTCCCGTTCGCCCGTCTCGAGCTCTTGCTCAACGGCCTTGCGGGCCTGATCGTGGTTCTCATCTCGATTCTCGCCTTTGCGGGCTTCATCTACGGTCTGTCCTACTTCGACGAGTACCCGGGCAAGGTCGGGCGCGCCGGCTTCTTTATGAACACCTTCGTCGCCTCGATGATGCTCGTCATCACCGCCGACAACGTGTTCTGGTTCCTGGTCGCCTTTGAGCTCATGTCCCTTACGAGCTACTTCCTTGTCGTTATCGAGGAGAACAAGAACTCCATTAGGGGCGGTTGGCTCTACTTCGTCATCGCGCACGTGGGCTTCGTTCTCATCATGGCGAGCTTCCTGCTCATGACCAACGGCGTGGGCGGTTCCTTCAGCTTCAGTGATTTCCGTACGCATGACTTTGGACCCGCCGTCTCCTCCGCGTGCTTCGTCCTCGCGTTCTTCGGATTTGGCGCGAAGGCCGGTATCATTCCGCTGCACTCCTGGCTGCCCCAGGCGCACCCCGAGGCGCCGTCCAACGTGTCCGCCCTCATGTCCGGCGGCATGATCAAGATCGGCATCCTGGGAATCCTCAAGGTCGGTCTCGACCTGCTCGCGGGTTCGGGCGTCCAGCTCTGGTGGGGCCTCATGGTCCTGGTCTTCGGATCCATCTCGTCGGTCCTGGGTGTCGTCTACGCCCTCCACGAGCACGACATCAAGCGCCTGCTTGCCTATCACTCCGTCGAGAACATCGGCATCATCTTGCTCGGTGTCGGCGCGTCCATGACGGCGCACGCCCTGGGCAACGACGTCATCGCGACGATCGCGCTCATGGCCGCCCTCTACCACACGCTCAACCACGCCATGTTCAAGGGCGAGCTGTTCCTCGGCGCGGGCTCCCTGCTCTATGCCACGGGTACGCGCAACATGGAGAAGATGGGCGGTCTGTTCCGCCGCATGCCGGTCACGGCCGTCTGCTTCCTCATCGGTGCCCTTGCCATCTCGGCCATCCCGCCGCTCAACGGCTTCGTTTCCGAGTGGTTCACCTACCAGTCCCTGTTCAACATCTCGACGCTCTCCGACCCGGTCGTCATGGTGTTCGCCGTCGCCTCCGCGGCCGCCCTCGCCATCACCGGTGCCCTGGCCGTCACGTGCTTCGTGAAGGCCTACGGCGTCTCGTTCGCGAGCAGCCCTCGTTCCCAGGAGGCCGCGAACGCCAAGGAGTCCCCGGCTCCGATGTTGTTCTCGCAGATGCTCCTCGCGGCCATCTGCGTGGTACTGGGAATCGGCTCCCCGGTCATCGCCCCGGTTCTGGGCGACGTCGCCCAGAGCGTGCTTGCCGGCTCCGCCGTCACAGCCACCTCGGGCGTGTCTCTCGTGAACGAGATTTCCGGTGCCGCCACCTCCACCCCCGCGATCGCCATCGCGCTCGTGGTCCTCACCGGCCTCGCGTTCGCGTTGAGGTCCTGCCTCGGCGCCAAGGCCCCCGCTAAGAAGACCGACCCTTGGGCGTGCGGCTACGAGCCCAACGAGCACATGCCCGTCGTCGCCACGAGCTTCGCGTCCGACGTCGAACTCTTCATGGGCCCGCTCTACACCCTGCGCGAGGTATGCACCAAGATCTGCTGGTCCATCGCGCACGTGTTCCAGAAGCTCACCGGTGTCGCCCAGGGCGTCGAGCCCCTGCCCGACCGTTTCCTGGTCGATGCACCGAGCGAGGGTGCCGACAAGCTGGCCGGCCTCGCCTCCAAGATCGAGGGCGGCAACTACTCCGTATACATCTGCTACATCGTCGCGGCGCTCGTGGTCTTCCTCGTGCTCGCCGTGGTCATGGTCTAGAGAGGGGAGAGGATATTATGAACATCGTTCTTGCGATGGCGCAGGGCCTCGTGGTCATGCTGGTCGCGCCCTTCTTCTCCGGCCTCGCCCGTGTGATTCGCGCGAAGATGCACAATCGCCGCGGTCCGTCCATCCTTCAGGATTACCGGGACCTCGCGAAGCTCATGGCGCGTCCCGAGTCCGTGAGTTCCGACTCGAGCTTCGTGCTGCGCATCATGCCGCCGCTGTTCCTCGCGGTGTCGTTTATGCTCGCCATGGGCCTGCCCATGTTCACGCTCCAGAGCCCCATGCCCGTCTTTGGTGACGCCATCACCATCATGTACGCGCTCGCGCTGTCCCGCTTCTTCTTCGCGCTGTCCGGCGTGGATTCCTCCAACGCCTACGCGGGCTTCGGCGGTATCCGCGAGCTCCTCATGAGCGTGCTCATCGAGCCGTCCATGCTCATCGCGCTGTTCACCGTCGCCATCGTGTGCGGCTCCACGGACATTGCGACCATGGGTCAGCACATCGTTACGGGCAACGTCTCGAGCGTCGTCGCCGTTATCCTCGCCGGCGTCGCCTTCGCGGCCGCCTGTTACATGGAGCTCGGCAAGCTTCCGTTCGATCAGGCCGAAGCCGAGCAGGAGCTCCAGGAGGGCCCGCTCGCCGAGCTCTCCGGCCCGTCCCTGGCCATGATGAAGCTCGCCATGGGCATGAAGCAGGTCGTGGTCGTCGCTTGGTTCACCTCCATTTTCATCCCCTGGGGAGAGCCCGCGACCATCGGCGTCACCGCTCTCGTGGGCGCCGTCGTCTTCCTCGTCAAGTGCCTGGTCGATTTCGTCGTCTGCGGCGTGCTCGAGAACTCCGTTTCCCGTTCGCGCTTCAAGGTGCTCGGTAACCAGACCTGGGCCGTCGTCGGCATCGCGGTCCTCGCGTTCGTCTTCGTCGTCGTAGGCGTGTAGGGAGAAGGGAGAAACTATGTCAATCGAATCGAGCTTGTCCCTCTTTGCCATGGTGGCGATCGCCGTCCCCATGCTGGGCTCCCTGCTCATCGTCATGCTGCCGCGTCCCTACGCTAAATGGATCTGCGCCTTTGCCGGCGGCATCGCCACGGTCGCTTCCGTTGGCTTGGCCGCGACGTTTGCCGGAAACGGCATGAACGCGGTCGATGTAACCTGGGCGAGTATGGGCCAGACCTTGGTCATGGGCTTCATATTCGACCGGATGAGCACGCTGCTCGCACCCGCGTTCGTCGCTATCGGCCTGCTCGTCGTCATCTATTCGTTCCCGTACATGAGCGATAAGAATAAGGAGCATCCCGACGCGCCCCGTCGTCGCTTCTACGTGTACTTCTCCACGTTCATCGGCGCCATGGCCGGTCTCGCCTACAGCTCCACCATCGTCGGCCAGCTCGTTTTCTTCGAGATTACCGGTGTGTGCTCCTGGGGCCTCATCAGCTACTACATGACGCCCACGGCCAAGAAGGCCGGTATGAAGGCGCTCATCATCACCCATATCGGCGCTCTGGGACTCTACATCGGCGCGGCCTTCCTGTTCGCCGGAACCGGCACGTTCGCGCTGAGCGCGATCTCCCAGCTCGATTCCGGTATGAAGACCGTCGTGCTGCTGCTCATCCTGTTCGCTGCTTGGGCCAAGTCCGCCCAGTTCCCGCTCTACATGTGGCTGCCCTCCGCAATGGAGGCCCCCACGCCCGTTTCCGCCTACCTTCATGGCGCGTCCATGGTTAAGGTCGGCGTGTGCGTGTTCGCCCGCGCTCTTGCGAGCGCCGGCGATATCCCCGAGATCGTCGGTTGGGTCGCCATCATCGACGCCGTCGTGACCATGCTCTTCGGCTTCCTCATGTACCTGCCCCAGAAGGATATGAAGCGCCTGCTCGCCTTCTCGACGATCGCGCAGCTCGCCTACGTGTTCTTTGGCCTGGGCCTCTCCGTGTTCGGAAGCCAGATGGCGTTTAACGGCGCCGTCGAGCACATCTTCAACCACGCGTTCACCAAGACCCTGTTCTTCCTCATCGCTGGCTCTCTCAGCTTCACGCTGGGAACCCGTATGCTGCCCAAGATCCAGGGCCTCATGAAGAAGTACCCGGTCACGGGCGTGGGCTTTGCGGTCGCCGCGACCGCTATCGCCGGCGTGCCCCCCATGAGCACGTTCTTTTCCAAGTTCCAGATCATTTCCGGTGGCTTCGCGGTTGGTGCTACCAACACGGTCATCTTTGTCCTCGTGTGCGTCATGGTCGTCGAGACCGTCGCCACCTTCGCATGGTTCCTGCGTTGGATGGGTAAGGTCCTGCCCGGTGAGCCGAGCGAGACCGTGGCCGCCGGCCAGCCCCTTCCGCGCGCCATGGCGTTCGTGTTCGTCGTCCTCATGATCATGGTCGTCGTCGCCGGTCCTCTGTCCTCTAGTTGGATGGGTTAGGAGGTAGGACATGGGTTATTCGTTAGTCAATATCCTGGGCGGTCTTCTGATCGTGACCTCCACCATGGTGGTCGTCTCGAAGACCATCCCGTCCGCCATCAAGTGGTACGCGATCCAGTCGGTTGTCCTGGTGGGCGTGCTGCTCACCCTGGGCCTCACCACCGGTGCCACCGAGCTTCTCATGTGGGCCGCGTCGGCCTTCGTCACCAAGGTGATCCTCGTTCCGTTCATTCTCAACCGTGCCTACAAGAAGATGGGTTCGCCTGCCGATAGCACGCTGACCTCCTCCATCAAGCCGGCCTGGACCATCATCCTCACCGGTCTGGAGGTGGCCGTCTGCTTCGCGGTGGTCACGCGCCTGAGCCTGCCCACCGCCGAGGTGGCCACTCCGGCCCTCGCCATCAGCTTCGCGCACTTCTTCGTCGGCCTCACGTGCATCATCTCCCAGCGCAACATCCTCAAGCAGATCTTCGGGTACTGCCTTATGGAGAACGGTAGCCACGTGACGCTCGCTCTGCTCGCGCCCACGGCCCCCGAGATCATCGAGATCGGCATCGCCACCGACGCCATCTTCGCCGTCATCATCATGTCCGCCGTCGTCGTGAGGATTTGGAACGACACCAAGTCGCTCGACTCCCACGACCTGACCGAATTGAAGGGGTAGGCCATGGATGTTTCAATGCTGACGGTCGCCCTGCTCGCTTGTCCTCTCGTGTTCTCCCTGATTATGGCTGCGCTCCCCAAGACGACGTCCTACAACGTCTTCGCGGGGCTCAACACCATCTCCGTCGCGGCGACCCTTGTCCTTTCGGTCGTCACCGCGGGAACCATGCTCTCGAGCGGGCAGAATATCGACGCTTTGGGCCTGTGGCTCCATCTCGATTCGCTCTCGTCGATCTTCGTCCTTCTGGTAGGCATCATCGGGTTCATCACCGGCGTGTACTCCATCTCCTATATCAAGATCGATATCGAGGAGAAGACCATGCCGGCCGAGCGCACCAAGCAGTACTACGCGCTGTTCAGCCTGTTCGTCTTCACGATGCTGCTCGCCTGCCTGTCCAACAACATCATCCTCACCTGGGCGGCGGTCGAGGCCACTACGCTGTCGACCGTGTTCCTCGTGGGCATCTACAAGAACAAGCAGGCGCTCGAGGCGTCTTGGAAGTACGCGATGGTCTGCACCGCCGGTGTGGCCTTCGGCCTGTTCGGCACGCTGCTCATCTACGCGAACGCCGCCGATATCATGCCCAACGCGCATGAGGCCGCCTTCCTCACCTCCATCATGCCCTACGCCGACCAGTTCGACCCGATGCTCGTGCGCCTCGCGTTCGCGTTCATCGTCATCGGCTTCGGCACCAAGGCGGGCCTGTTCCCCATGCACACCTGGCTGCCCGACGCGCACTCCCAGGCTCCGAGCCCGGTCTCCGCGCTGCTCTCGGGCGTGCTGCTCAAGTGCGCCATGCTGGTGATCATCCGCTTCTACTCCCTGTCCATCATCACGGTGGGCGACACCTATCCGCGAACGCTCCTGCTCATCCTGGGCACGCTGTCCATCCTGGTGGCTGCCCTGTGCATCTTCAAGCAGGACGATATCAAGCGCCGCTTCGCGTACTCCTCCGTCGACAACGTCGGCGTGGTCGCGCTGTGCCTGGGTATCGGTGGCCCGCTCGGTATCGCCGCCTGCCTGCTGCACTGCATCTTCCACGGCTTCACGAAGGCGCTCGCCTTCTGCATGGCCGGTAACATCCAGCACATCTACCACACCCGCGACCTGAACAAGATCAAGGGCGTCGTCGAGATCGCTCCCGTCACGGCAGCGCTCACCATCATCGCCCTGCTCGCGCTCGCCGCCTTCCCGCCGTTCGCCCTGTTCATCTCCGAGTTCCTCACCTTCGTGGCCGGCGTTCAGTCCGGTCCCATCTGGGTGGTCGTGCTCGTGGCCATCGGCCTCACCGGCGTGTACTTCGCCCTTACCGGCATCGCGCTCAAGTCCATCTTCGGCAAGGCGCCCGAGGGCATGAAGCGCCACGAGGTGCCCGCCCTCATGATCATCCCCGAGATCGCCCTCGCGATCGTGGTCATGTGGTTCGGTATCGCCACCCCGGTCGCCATCACGAGCGGCGTCGAGGATGCAACGTCCGTCGTTTTGAACCAGAGCGTCGAAGAGCTCCACGAGGCCCCTCTCTACCGCATGGTGTTCAGTTCCCAGACCAAGACAAGTGAGGTGAATTAGCACCATGGCAGAACCTGAAAAGAAGGACTACGCTCGTCGCTGCGAAAGCCACGTCGAGGCCCTGCGTGCTGCAGTGCCGGGCGCTATCGAGAAGGTCGAGTGGCAGTGCGAGGACCAGCTGACGATTACCGTCAAGCAGGACAAGCTGCCCGAGGCCGTCCACTACCTGTACTACGAGCGCTACGGCTGGATTCCCGTGATCATCGGCAACGATGAGCGCAGCCTGTGCGGCCGTTACGCCGTGTACTACGTCATCTCCATGGAGGGGGAGGATCCCGGCTGGGTGACCGTCCGCACCGAGGTCGATCCCGCCAAGATGACGTTCCCGTCCGTGACGCCGTTCGTCCCCGCCTGCGTGTGGGGCGAGCGCGAGCTGCGCGATATGTTCGGCCTGATTCCCGAGGGTCTGCCCGATCGTCGCCGCCTGGTGCTGCCCGATGACTGGCCCAGCGGCCTGTACCCGCTGCGCAAGGACTCCATGGACTACCGCTTCCGTCCCGCTCCCGCGAGCGACATTGAAAACTACGAGTTCTTGGCCGACACCAAGGGCAAGGAGACCACGCTCGTCCCCATGGGCCCGCTGCACATTACCTCCGACGAGCCCGGCCACTTCCGCCTGTTCGTGGAGGGCGAGACGATCGTCGATGCCGACTACCGCCTGTTCTACGTGCATCGCGGTATGGAGAAGGTCGCCGAGACGCGCCTGAACTATGACGCCGTGACGTTCCTTGCCGACCGTATCTGCGGTATCTGCGGCTGCGCCCACTCGGTGGCCTACGCCGAGGCTGTCGAGCGCGCCCAGGGCATTCACGTCCCGCCGCGCGCGCAGTACATCCGCGCCATCATGCTCGAGGTCGAGCGCCTGCACTCGCACCTGCTCAACATTGGCCTCGCATCGCACTACACCGGCTTCGATTCCGGCTTCCAGCAGTTCTTCCGCGTTCGCGAGAAGTCCATGGACCTGGCCGAGAAACTCTCCGGCCACCGCAAGACCTACGGCCTCAATGTGATCGGTGGCGTGCGTCGCGACATCTTGGCCGAGCAGAAACTCTCCACGCTCACGACCATCCACCAGCTGCGCTCCGAGGTCCAGGAGCTCGTCGACGTTTTGCTCTCCACGCCCAACTTTATTGAGCGCACGAGCGGCATCGGCATTCTCGACCGTAAGATCGCCCGCGACTTTTCGCCGGTCGGCCCGCTCATGCGTGGTTCGGGCTATGCCCGCGACGTGCGCTTCGACCATCCCTTCGACGGCTACGCCGATCCGGACGTCATAAAGATGCATGCCGCCACGGCCGACACCTGCGATGCCTTCGGCCGTACCGCCGTGCGTATCCAGGAGGTCTACGATTCGATCGACATGATCGAGACCATGCTCGAGAACTGCCCGTCGGGCCCCATCCTCACCACGGATTGGGAGTACACCCCGCACAAGTACGCTATCGGCGCCACCGAGGCGCCGCGCGGCGAGGACGTGCACTGGGCCATGCTCGGCAATAACCAGAAGTGCTATCGCTGGCGCGCCAAGGCCGCCACGTACAGCAACTGGCCGGTTCTGCGCTACATGTTCCGCGGCAACACCGTGGGCGACGCTGCGCTGATCGTCGGCTCGCTCGATCCGTGCTACTCCTGCACCGACCGCGTGACGGTGACCGATGTCGCCGCCAAGCGCGACCACGTGCTCGACAAGGAGCAGTTCGAGAACGTCTGGCGCGACAAGTCTCCGCTTGCGGGCGAGGGCACCATGGCCGCTCCGCTCGATGAGGAGGCGCTCTAATATGCTGAAGCTTTGGAAGGTCAACGCCAAGGCCGGCGACGCGACGGTCAAGTACCCGTTTGCGCCGTTCCCCACCAACAAGGACATGCGCGGCAAGCCCGAGCACAACGCCGAGCTCTGCATTGCCTGCGGTGCCTGCGGCGTGGCGTGCCCGGCCGATGCCATTCGCATGGACACCGACCTTGCGGCCGATACCATCACCTGGTCGATCGACTACGGTCGCTGCATCTTTTGCGGCCGCTGCGAGGAAGCCTGCCCCATGGAGGCCATCAAGCTCACCGAGGAGTTTGAGCTGGCCGTCATGAGCAAGGACGACCTCACCAGCAAGAGCGTCTACACGCTCGAGCATTGCTCGCGCTGTGGCAAGCCGTTTGCCCCGCACAAGGAGATCGACTACGCCAAGCGTCTGCTGCAAAAGGCCGGCGGCATGGAGGCCGAGCAGGCCGCCCGTACCGTCGGTATGTGCCAGGAGTGCAAGCGCGAGCTCGACGCCCTGCGCGCCGCCTCGGCCGTAAAGACCGGCAACGCTGCCGGCATGGCTGCCAACGAGACGCTTGCGTCCGGCGAGCCCCAGGGCCCCGGCATGGAGTATCTGGGCGGCCACGGCGTGAACCCGGAGTATATCGACCGCGAGCTCAACCCCGATGCGCCCGAGATTCCCGCCGGTCCGGCGCCGGTCGAGGGCATCATCATGGATTTTGAAACGAAGGAGGAGTAACCATGGCCGAACCCACGCTTTTGCCCGAGCGGCTTCAGTACCGCCCGACCAAGATTGAGCTCGACGAGAGCATCGAGAAGGCCAAGGCGACCCTTCTTAAGAAGATCAAGCGCTCGGTGTACGTCTACCGTGTCGACTGCGGCGGCTGCAACGGCTGCGAGATCGAGATCTTCGGTTCCATCACGCCCGTCTTTGACGTCGAGCGCTTTGGCATCAAGGTCGTGCCCTCGCCCCGTCACGCCGATGTGCTGCTGTACACCGGCGCCGTGACGCGTGCCATGCGCATGCCGGCCCTGCGCGCCTTTGAGGCCGCACCCGATCCCAAGATCGTGGTGTCCTATGGCGCGTGCGGCTGCACCGGCGGCATCTTCTACGACAACTACTGCGTCTGGGGCGGCACGGATAAGATTCTGCCGGTCGATGTCTACATCCCCGGCTGCCCGCCCAGCCCCGCGCAGACCGTCTACGGCTTTGCCATGGCGCTCGGTCTGCTGGACCAAAAGCTCCATGCCGAGACCACGGTGGAGGCCGCCGGCGAGCAGGCCGATATCCTGCACCCCGGCGTGCCGTACAAGCTGCGCGTTGCCATCGAGCGCGAGGCTCGCGCCATGAGCGGCTACCGTTACGGCCGCGACCTGGCCAACGAGTTTATGGATACGCTCGAGGGCGCGCCCAAGGGTGATATCCGCGGTGCCATGGCGCTGCTCATCGACAAGCAGGACGATCCGCGCCGCGTTGAGGTCTACTCGGCGCTGCAGGATCTGGTGCTGGCCGGAGGTCACTAGATGGAGCTCACGGACCGCTCTGGTTACTTTGCGGGTCCCGGTATGCTCGGCGGCTCCTTTGGCGATGCCTCGCGCGCAAGCGACGAGGCCGCCGAGGGCGTCGCCGACCCCTGCCTGGGCCATGCGCCCGACCAGGTGGTCTTCTATGAGCTCACGCGTAAGTTTGTGGAGACCGAGGAAGACGTTCCCCAGGAGGCCTGCGACGTGCTGTACTACACGCTCGCCGTGGGCCACCACACCGGCGTGCTCGATTGCTTTGAGCCGCGCCTGTCGGTGCCGGTGGATGTGTTCTATTCGCTCGTCGATGCGTTGCCGGAGGGGGAGGCCAAGGCCAAGTTCGAGGCCATCCGCTCCTTTGGCGAGTGTCAGCTCGACAAGGCGGCGGTGCCGTCGCTGCTCGAGGCCTGCGATATGCTGCTCGACGAGCGCGGTTTTCGCGGTTCGGCCAAGGCCGGCATCTCGGTGTTCGACGACGACTTTGGCCTGCATGCCCAGCAGGTCGCGTTTCTGATGAAGTTTCGCGATCTGGTGGAACGCGTGCGCGATGTGTCGGGCGTGTATCTGACGGGAAGGTTGCAGTAATGGGTCGCGTTGTGGATGGATGTGTGAACGGCGCCCCGTTTGCGGGTATCGTGCTCACGGCGGGAAGCGTACTGCGTGCCGACGATGCCGCCGGCCCCGTGCTCTCCAAAAAGATGGAGGACGCGCCTCTTGCCGGCTGGTACACCATCGATGGCGGTCAGACGCCCGAGGATGACATCATCGAGGTCAAGCGCGAGCGTCCGCCGCGTTTGGTTTTGGTCGATGCCGCCGACATGGCGCTGCCCGTCGGCGCTATCCGCTTGCTCGACAAACGTGACGTGGCCCGCAAGTCGATGTTCACCACGCATTCGCTTCCCTTGTCGATTCTGATCGAGGAGATTGAGCAATCGTGCGAAGATATCGTCTTCATTGGGATTCAGCCGGGCGATACGGAGTTCTATAACCCCATGTCCCCGGAGGTCTTTGAGGCCGTCGACGCCGTGTACGACGCCGTGGCCGCCAACGACTTTTCCCATTTTGTCCGCTTGGGGCAGGAGCTATAGCAGCGCTTGCCTCTGCTGAATAGGAAAGAAGTGATTGACATGGCAGATTCCAAGGTGGAGTACCCCGCTCCCGACTGCCTGGCGCCCGCTGCGATCGAGGCCAAGACCGAGGCCGCCGGTGTGACCAAGGCTAACCTGCCGGTCGCTAAGGCCTTTCTGTTGGCAATGTTCGCCGGCGCGTTTATCGCCTTCGGCGGCCTGTTCTTTACGGTGTTTTTGAGCGACAGCACGCTGGGCTGGGGTGCCCAGCGCGTCGTGGGCGGCCTGTGCTTTTGCCTGGGCCTGGTGCTGGTGCTGGTGTGCGGCGCCGAGCTGTTTACCGGCAATTCGCTTATGGTCTGCGCGCTCAAGAGCAAAAAGATCACCCTGGTCCAGATGCTCAAGGCCTGGGTCGTCGTGTGGGTCGGCAATTTTGTCGGCGCCCTGTTCATCGTCTTTTTGGTGTACATGGCCGGCATCTATAAGCTCAACGGCGAGGCGGTCGCCAATTCCATGGTGAGCGTCGCCGCCGGCAAGGTGACGATCGACTGGGTGACGATCTTCTTCCGCGGCATCCTGTGCAACATCTTTGTGTGCCTGGCCGTGTGGATCGGTACCGCCGGCAAGACCGTGGTCGATAAGGTTGTGGGCATTCTGCTGCCCATCGCCGCCTTTGTGGCCTGCGGTTTTGAGCACTGCGTCGCCAACATGTACTTTTTGCCCATGGGTGCCGTGATGCATGCATGCGGCTACGGTGCCGACGTCGCCGGCGCCGATGCACTCAACGCTGCGGGCATTGCGTTTAACCTGTCCGCCGCCACGCTGGGCAACATCGTGGGCGGCGCGGTTCTGGTCGCGCTCGGCTACTGGTTTATCTACGCTAAGAAGTCCGAGGCGTAAGGTACCGTCTGTTTGACGTTGGGCCTCCCGCGGGGCGTTGCCGTGCGGGAGGCTTTTTGGGTCTGGGGGCTCGTTGCCGGGCTTTTGGCCTGTTGTGTTTGGCTGATGAAAGGGGTAATCGAGATGGCATCTGCTGTGGAGCGTGACGGTCGCGCTGTGGTGACCACATGCGGGGGATGCTATGCCGATTGCGCCTTTGCGGCACGCGTTGAGGATGGTCGCGTGGTGGCCGAGTTGCCGGTGCCGGGGCATCCGTGCGCGGCGCGTGCCCTCTGCGCCCGCGGACGGCATCGCCTGGCAATGCCGTTTGACGAGCGCGACCGCATTGTGCACCCCATGCGACGCCGCCGGGATGGCTCGGGGTTTGATGCGATTAGCTGGGACGAGGCGTTTGCTCAGATTGCCGAGCGTCTTTTGGGGATTGTTGACGAGTGCGGGCCTCGTGCGCTGGGCATGACGCTCGGCGTGCCCTCGTTCGACCGCTACTGGGCGTATCGTTTTATGCATGCGCTGGGCTCGCCCAACGTATACGGTGCCGATGGCGCCTGCGAGGTAAGCCGACTTACCGGTTGGGAGCACAGCCTGGGCTATAGTCCCGCCTCCGACCTGGCGCATACCGATTGCATCATGTACCTGGGGCGTTCCATCGTCGATTCGTCGACGATGGGGGCTGTCGATGCGCTCAACGATGCACGCCGGCGCGGGGCGAAAATCATTGTCGTGGACCCGCGGCGCAGTGGCTCTGCGGCGCTTGCCGACCGCTGGTTGCGCGTGCGCCCGGGCTGCGACTTGGCGCTGCTGTTGGGTATTGTTCACGTGTTGATTGCCGAGGACCTGTACGATCACGAGTTCCTGACCCGCTATACCACGGGTTTTGACGAGCTGGCGCAGGCGGCCGCTGCTTGGACGCCCGAATGGGCCGAGTCGATGTGCGACGTGCCGGCCGCAGAGATTGTCGCCACGGCGCGCGATCTCGCTGCCGCCGCGCCTGCCGCTGTGGTGGATGCGGGTTTTCATGGTGGCATCGGTATCGCGTATGCCAATAGCACCCAGACCGCGCGCGCTATCTGCTTGGTCGATGCGCTGCTGGGCTGCTTCGGGCATGCGGGCGGCGCCCTCAATCCGCCCACGCCGCTTGTGTTGGGCGACCTCGATCCCGCACGCTTTGCGACGCCGCCGGTGCCGCGTGGGCCCAAGCTGGGGTCCGAGCGCTATCCACTGGTCGATCCGGTGCGCGGCCTGTGCACGACCATCGGTCAGTCGATTCTTGCCGGCGATTTGCGTGGGCTCATTGTCTATGCCAGTAACCCCGGTGCGGGCTATGGCAATGCACAGGCTTGGTTGAGTATTTTGCAGCGGCTCGACTTGCTTGTGACGATTGATATTCGTTGGTCCGAGACGGCGCGTGCTTCCGATTTCGTGCTGCCCGACGTAACGTATCTGGAGGCCGACCGTGGCGTGGGTACGGTCGTGGGCCGCAACGACGCGCGCGTGATCTACCGCAACGCCGTGCTGCCCGTGCTGCATGAAGACACGCGGCCCGGTCGTGAGATTTTTGCCGGTTTGGCGCAGGCGTGTGGCGTGGGCGAGTACTTCCTGTTTACGTCTGACGATCTTGCGGCTGCCCAGGTGGAGCCGTTTGGAATTAATCTGGACGAGCTCAAGGAGCGCGGCTGGGCCGACACAGGTGTTGCGTTGCCGTCGCGTACGGGCGAGCCGGCGATTCCCCTGGATGGCGGCAAAATTGCGCTGGCAAGCGACGTATGGGAACGAGCCGGTCTGGGTCGTGTACCCAACTGGATCGCCCCCATGGTGGAGCCTGGCCCGGGGATGTTTCGCCTCATTAGCGGCAACCGTCCCTTTGAGTCGCATACCTCGCGAAGGCTTGCGGCCCAAGGTGCCGCCGAGGCTGGATCGGACCTGGATGCCGTGCAGATGAATGCCGATGCTGCTGCGCGCATGGACATCGTCGACGGCGAGATCGTCGAGCTCGTGAGCGATATGGGCCGCGACCGCGTGCGCGTGGAGACGACGCCCTATCTGCATCCGGCGTGCATCTTCACCTCGGCCGCTCCCGGCGGACGCGCATTTGGTGCTGAGAGTGGTGGCCGGCAGGCCCTGGGCGTCGGTCCGCTCGACCACACGCCGCTGCGCTGGGACCCGTTGACGGGTGCCGCGCTCACCCAAGAAAACGCCGTTCGCGTGGAAAAGATCGCGGCGCGCGAGGATAATAACGAGTAATTGACTCAGCTGATGTATTCGACTGATCCACGTTTCATTTGAAAGGCCGCACATGAGCGATAGCCAGAACATGTCCGATGAGGTGCGCGCCCGCCTGCGCGCCATTCCTTCCGTCAATGAGCTGCTTGCCGAGTGGCCGGTGGTGAAGGCGGCGGGGGAGACCTGCGACGCGGTGGTCCATGCCGCCGTCACGGCCGAGCTCGACGAGGAGCGCGCCGCCATTCGCGCCGGTGCCGCCCCGCGCTCTAAGCGCGACCTGGCCTCGGCGATCGAGTGGCGTGCGCATCGCTCCGCGCTGCCGAGCCTGCGTCCCGCCGTCAACGCCACGGGTGTGGTTATCCATACCAACCTGGGTCGAGCCCCGCTCGCGGAGTCGGCCGCCAAGGCCGTGGCCGAAGTCGCACGCGGTTACAGCACGCTCGAGTACAGCGTGGACACCTGCTCGCGCGGGTCGCGCAAGGAACATGCCGCGCAGCTGATCCGCTCACTCACCGGTGCCGATGACGCGCTCGTGGTCAACAACAACGCCGCCGCGGTGCTGCTGGTGTTGGCAACCCATGCCGCGGGCAAGGAGGTCATCGTCAGCCGCGGCGAGCTTGTCGAGATTGGCGGCAGTTTCCGTATCCCCGATGTTATGGAGGCCTCGGGTGCTAAGCTCGTTGAGGTCGGGGCCACCAACCGCACGCATTTGAGCGACTACGAGCGCGCCATCACGCCCGATACGGCGATGATCCTCAAGGTCCATCCTTCCAACTATCGTATCGAGGGTTTCCACGAGGAGGTGGGTTCTCGGGAGCTTGCGGCGCTTGCTCACAAGCATGGCCTGCTGTTCTACGAGGACCAGGGGTCGGGCGCGCTTTTGCCCGATGACATCCTGGTGCGCGGCGGCGAGGAAACCACGCCGGCTTCGGTTTCGGCAGGGCTCGATCTGGTGTCGTGCTCGGGCGATAAGCTGCTCGGTGCCGCGCAGGCGGGCATTATCATGGGTCGCCGCGATCTGGTGCAGGCCTGTGGGTCGCATCCGCTTATGCGCGCCCTGCGTCCGGGAAAGCTCGCACTGGCGGCTCTCGAGGCTACGCTGCGCATTTACATGGATGGGGCGGATGTGGCCCATCGCGAGGTGCCGGTGCTCAACATGCTCACGCTTCCGCAGGCTCATCTGGAGCGCCGCGCACGCAAGCTGCGCGAGCTGATGGTGGCGGGCCTCGATAAGGCTGGCTGCCCGTGTGCCGTGCAGGTGGAAATCGTCGAGGAGTCGTCGACTCCCGGTGGCGGCTCGCTGCCTACCGTGGAGCTGCCCACCATGTGCGTTGCCGTGCGCCTTGTTGACGAGCGCCTGACGGTCGACGCGCTCAAGCGCTCGCTTGTCCAGGACTTCGACACGCCGGTCGTCACGCGAACCTCGCACGATCGCATTTTGTTTGACGTGCGCACACTCGTGGGTGACCGCGATATCGAGACGGCGGCATCGACGCTCGTCGCGTGCGTTGAGAAGGCGATTGCTCGATGAGTGAGGTTAAAGCGCTGGTGGAGTGTCCCGTTATCGTTGGCACGGCGGGCCACGTTGACCACGGCAAGTCGGCATTGATCGAGGCGCTGACCGGCAAGAATCCCGACCGTCTGGAGGTTGAGCGCCGTCGCGGTATGACCGTGGAGCTGGGCTTTGGCGAGCTGGCACTGCCGAGTGGCAAGATCATCGGCCTGGTCGACGTGCCGGGCCACGCGCATTACCTGCGCGCCATGGTGCAGGGTGCGACAGGCATCGACGTTGCCGTGCTGGTGGTCTCTGCCGTTGAGGGTGTAATGCCGCAGACGCGCGAGCACGTGCACGTGCTGGAGCTGCTGGGCGTCACGCATATGGTGGTGGCGCTGACGATGTGTGACCTGGCCGATGCCGAGATGACCGAGCTTGCCGAGCTCGATGTCGATGACTTTTTGTCGGGTACTGTGTTTGCGGGCGCGCCGATGGTGCCCGTGTCGTCCAAGACCGGTGCGGGGATCGATGACCTGCTGGCTGCGCTTGACGAGCAGGTTGCCGCTTGCTGGGATGCCTGCCGTGCCCGTGCCGAGCTCACCGATGCCGCATCGCGTCTGCCCATCGACCGCTGCTTTACGATCAAGGGCGCCGGTACTGTGGTGACGGGAACGTTGCACGATGCGCCCGTCGCGGTGGGCGATGAGCTCGTCGCGCTGCCGTCGCGTACGGTCTGTCGCGTGCGCGGGATTCAAGTGCATGGCGATACGCTACGAGCGCTGCCCGGTCAGCGTGTGGCGCTCAACTTGGTGGGCGATGCCGTCTCCTCGCTCGATCGCGGTGAGATGCTCGGCGTGGCGGGTCGCTTTGGCCAGACGATGCGCTTTATGATGACGTTTACGTATTTGGGCCGCGAGGGCACCAAGCCGCGCGTGCTCGAGTCGGGCGCGCGTGTGCATGTGATGGTCGGCACGGCCGAGGTCGTCGGCCGCATCATGCTTTTGGAGGGCGAGGCCCCCATGGCGGTGGGCGAGACCCGTACCGTGCAGGTGCGCCTGGAGGAGCCGCTGCCGCTGTGTGCCGGAGACCATGCCGTGGTGCTGTCGTATTCGCCCGTTATGCTCATCGGCGGCGGGCGCGTGCTGCTTTCGCGCTGCCGTCGCTCGCGCGAGCTTGCCGAAGGGGAGCGTGCGCTGTATGCGGCGCTTGAGTCCGGCGATATCGCGGGCGGTGTGGGCGCTTGGCTGGCGTTGCAGACGCTACCGGTTACGGCGGTTGATGTTGCCGACGCTTTGGATCTTGGTGTCGGCGAGGTCGATGCCGCACTGCGCGGGTTGGTGTCGCAGGGCTCTGTTCGCAAGCTTGCTGTGGGTGATGCGGACTACTTGGCGGACGCCGTGGTGCTCGACGCTGCGATGGATGCACTGGCGGCGACCCTGTCAGCCATGCACGCGGCGTCTCCCAAGGAGACGGGCTTTACGCCCGGCGCCGTTGCCCATGCTGCGTGGCCTGCCGCTGATGATGGCGTTGCCGCGGCTCTGATTGCCGAGGGCTGCTCGCGTGGCGTGTGTGCCGCCGAGGGTGCCGAGGTATTCGACCCGCACTCCGCTGCCGCCGCGGCGCGTGTGGTGCGCGAGGCCTGCGAACGTATCGTTGCCTTGCTGGACGAAGCCGGCCTCGATGCACCGATATTGCCCGAGGTGGGCGAGCAGTTGCAGCTCGATCGCGACACCATGACGCGTGCCCTGCGCGAGCTTTCGCTCAACCGTTCCATCGTGAAGGTCGAGCGCGACGTTGCCCTGTCTGCTGCCGCCGAGGCCCATGCGCGCGAGCTTGTTGCTGCCGCTATCGCCGATGCCGGTGGCGCTGCTACCACGAGTGTGCTGCGCGAGGCACTGGGCGTGTCGCGCAAGCGTGCCATCAGCATCTTGGAGCACCTGGACGCCGTGCGCTTTACGGTGCTCGACAAGGACGCCGGCGGCCTGAGGTCCCTGCGCTAGGCCGGTCACTCGCTCCCGCCTCCTCAGTTGCGGTGAAATAGTTCCTGTTTTTGGGGTCTTGCAGCCTAAACAAGAACTATTCCACCGCAACTTCTTGCTCGTCTTTTTGGAATGGGGCCCGCTCGATTTGGTAAAATACCTCCGCACTTGGGAACGGATGGGCTCCGGTGGGCTCCGCGGTCCTCAAAACCGTTGCGAGGCGTGCAAAACGTCTTGGATGTGTTCGATTCACATACGTTCCCGCCATACGCTACCAGCGCTTTTGTGCTCGCGGTCTTGCTGCGTGCCGCAAAGGCGCTGTTTTGTTTTTGCACGGGCTTTTCGTAGCGCCGCTATTTCGGTGGCGGTATTTGGCTTCGTGTGCCGGGTTTTGAGCATGACGATGGAGGTGTTTTGCCGTATGACTACCGTAAGACGGGTCGATCTTTCTTGCGTCGTCCAAGCGGGCGGGCTGTCCTCACGCATGGGCCGCGATAAGGCGCGCATGACGTTTTGCGGCGAGCCGCTCATCGAGCGCGTGCTGGGCCGGCTGGCGCCAGTTGCCGGCGAGTTGGTCGTGACGACTTCGCGTCCCAGCGAGCTTGCCTATCTTGAAGAGCGCGCGTTTGGCGGTCTGGTGCCGCGAATAGTGTCGGACCTTGAGGGGCCGGCGGGTGCCATGCGCGGCATCGCGAGCTCGTTGGCCGCGGCGCGATTGCCGCTCGTGGCGATCGTCGCCTGTGATATGCCGTTTGTCTCTTCGGAGCTAATCGGTGCCCTTGCCGGCTGTGTCGAGGCCGAGGCGCTCGACGTGTGCGTGCCGTGCGAGGAGCGGGGGATTGAGCCGCTTTGCGCCGTCTGGCGCCGTGACGCGTGTGCGCCGGTTGCCCATGAGCTGCTCGCCTGCGACCGCCAGCGCATTCGCTGCCTGATCAATCGCGTTCAGGCTGGTTATATGGATGAATCGCAGATCGTTAAGGCCGCGGGCTCGACGCTCTGCTTCGAAAACGTCAATACGCCCGAGGAGTTTGCGGCGGCCGAGTTACTCGCCTAGACGATTGGAGTTGCCATGTCTCACGATATTTGCCCCGACACGGGAGAGCCTTGCACGTGCGATGGTTCCGAGCCCTGTACCTGCGGCTGCGGTGGCTGTGGACATACTGCGGAAGAGGAAGCGGCCGCCGCGGCGTATCGTGAGGCACACCGCGAAGGCCCATCCGGTGATGCCCTCGACCACGAGCGCAAGATTATCGTGTCGTTTGACAGCACCTTCGATGTGATGGAATGCGAGCAGCTGTGCCTGGATGCCGGCGTGCCCGGGCGCATTATGCCCTTGCCCGGCTCCATTACCGCAGGCTGCGGGCTGTGCTGGGCCATGCCGTTCTCGGGCGATGCGCTCGCCGCCTTCCGCGCCGCCACCGAGGGCCGCGTAACCCCCGCCGACTACCACCAGCTCGTCCTCTAACCACCAAAACCACCACAAAGGTGCCTGTCCCCAATGTGGTGGTTTGGAACACGTGGACGAAACAGGTTTGAAACACGGGTTTTGCATGTCAGGCACTCAAAAACGCTTCTACCTGCATCGTAATCAAAATGAAACATCTGCTCGTCGGCTTATGCGAAACTTTGCTGCAACAGTGCGATATTATCCATACTCGATAAAGTTCGCGGCGCATAGGGTGCCGCGATCAACATTTTTCGTTTCCCATCATTGGAGGAAGCATGAGCTACACGCAGAAAGTTCTCGAAGAGCTCAAGGCTCGCTATCCCGAGCAGCCTGAGTTCATCCAGGCCGCGACCGAGATCCTCGGCACCATCCAGCCGGCGCTCGACGCCCACCCCGAGTACGAGGAGGCCGCCCTGCTGGAGCGCCTCGTCGAGCCCGAGCGTATCGTCATGTTCCGTGTTCCCTGGGTCGACGACCAGGGCAAGGTTCAGGTCAATCGCGGCTATCGCGTCGAGTTCAACTCTGCCATTGGACCCTACAAGGGCGGCCTGCGCTTTAACCCGACGGTCACCCTGGGTATGCTCAAGTTCCTGGGTCTGGAGCAGATCCTCAAGAACAGCCTGACCACTCTTCCCATGGGCGGCGGCAAGGGCGGCTCCGACTTTGACCCCAAGGGCAAGTCCAACAACGAGATCATGCACTTCTGCCAGTCCTTCATGACCGAGCTCTATCGCCACATCGGCCCCAACACCGACGTTCCCGCCGGCGACCTGGGCGTTGGCGGCCGCGAGGTTGCCTACCTGTTCGGTCAGTACAAGCGCCTGACCAACGAGTGGACCGGCGTCCTCACCGGAAAGGGCCTCTCCTTTGGCGGCTCGCTCGCCCGTACCGAGGCCACCGGCTACGGTCTGGCCTACTTTGTGGACGAGTACCTCAAGAGCCGCGGCGACTCCTTCGAGGGCAAGAACGTCGTCGTGCATGGCTCCGGCAACGTCGCCATCTACGCCGTCCAGAAGGTCTCCCAGCTCGGCGGCAAGGTGCTGGCCTGCTCCGATACCCACGGCTGGGTCGAGGATCCCGACGGCATCGACTACACCGTGCTCGAGCACATCTACAATAAGAAGCGCTCTGGCCACGACAAGGGCGTTACGCTCGCTATGTACGTTGACGAGAAGCCCAACGCCGTGTGGCACGAGGGCGACGGCCGCGGCGTGTGGCAGCTTCCCTGCGATATCGCGCTGCCCTGCGCTCGCGAGAACACGCTGCTGCTCGAGGACGCCCAGGCGCTCGTCGCCAACGGCTGCAAGGTGGTCGGCGAGGGCGCGAACATGCCCACGACCATCGAGGCCACGACCTACTTCCAGGAGAACGGCGTCGCCTTTATGCCCGGTAAGGCTGCCAACGCCGGTGGCGTGCTCGTGTCCGGCCTGGAGATGAGCCAGAACGCCGAGCACCTGTCCTGGACCTTCGAGGAGGTCGATGGCAAGCTCGAGCAGCTCATGCGCGGCATGTTCCACAACGTGGACGACACCGCCAAGGAGTACGGCCAGGAGGGCAACTTCGTCATGGGCGCCAACATCGCCGGCTTCCTGAAGGTTGCCGACGCCATGCTCGCCCAGGGCGTCTGCTAAATCTTCGCTCGATATAGCATGCGATGAGGCTCCCAGCTATCCGGCTGGGAGCCTTTTCTATCCCGGAGGACTCTTCATAACTTGCGGTGAAATACGGACTGTTTAGCGTCCTAGAACGGCTAATCAGTCCGTATTTCACCGCAAGTTATGGATGGGTGGGTGGATTTTGTCCTAAAACGGTGTGCGGCCCCTCGTTTGGTACACTTAAAAGTACTGGACAAGTGGAGAGATGGGGGAGAACGTGCTCAAGTTCGGTACCTACGTCCGTGTTGGAAACGCGGCCGAAGCCTATGAGCTCTTGCAGAAAAACCGCAACAACAAGATTGTGGGCGGCGGCATCTGGATGCGTCTGGGTTCGCGTCGTGTGGCGACGGCAATTGACCTTTCGGCCTGCGGACTCGATCAGATCGAGGAGACCGAGACCGAGTTTCGCATCGGTGCCATGTGCACCCTGCGCCAGCTCGAGCGCCATTCCGAGCTCAATGCGCTTGTCAACCATGTCTTTGAGTTCGCCGTCCATGACATCGTGGGCGTGCAGCTGCGCAACACCGCCACGGTGGGCGGAAGCATCTACGGTCGCTTTGGCTTCTCGGACGTGCTCTCGGCGTTCCTGGCGCTCGATTCGTATGTTGAGCTGACGGGTGCCGGCCGCGTGCCGCTCGCCGAGTTCGTGCGGATGGGCTACGTGCGCGACGTGATCGAGCGCGTCGCGGTCGTTAAGCACGACTACCGCGCGAGCTATGAGGCCGTGCGCAAGGCCGCGACCGACTTCCCCTCGCTGAACGTCACCGCCGCCTGGTGGGACGGCTCCTGGCACGTCACCGTGGGCGCTCGCCCGCTTCGCGCGACCTTGCTTCGGGGCGAGGCATGCGGCCTTACCAGCGAGCAGCCTTCCGAGGACGAGCTGCGCGCCCTAGCCGCATCCGTGCGTGCCCTGAGCTACGGCACCAACCTGTGGGGCTCGGCCGACTACCGCCGCTGCATCTCGGCCCCGCTTGCCGTGCAGGCCGTGCGCCGCGCCGCCGGCATTGAGCTTTCGGCCGCGCTTGCCCGCGAGTTCGAGACCGTGCAAGTGCCTAAGTTTGCCACGGACGAGTATTCCTGCCGCCGCGTGCCCGGCGTCGATTCTAGCGAGGTGCGCTAATGGCTGCCAAACTCATCGATCTTTCCTTTACGCTCAACGGCCGTAAGGTCAAGGTTCAGATTGCCCCCGACACCATGCTCTTTGCGCTGTTGCGCGAGCAGGGCTGCGCGTCGGTGCGCTGCGCCTGCGAAACCACCAACTGCGGTTTGTGCACGGTGTGGCTTGACGGCGACCCGGTGCTGAGCTGCTCGGTTCCCGCCGCGCGCGTCGAGGGCCATACCATCACCACGCTTGAGGGCCTTAAGGCCGAATCCGAGGCACTGGCCCGTGCGATGGCTGCCGAAGGTGCCGAGCAGTGCGGTTTTTGCGCCCCCGGCCTCATCATGAACGTGCTGGCGCTTGCCCGCGCCGCCAAGGAGGACCCGAGCCTCGTCGCCACGCGCGAGGAGCTCTCGCGCCAGCTCGCCGGCAACCTCTGCCGCTGCAGCGGCTACGAGAGCCAGCTGCGCGCCATCGTGCGCTTCCTCAACGAGTCTGGCGTGCAGGTGGGCTTCGAGATGCCCGAGCTGCCGGTCAACGACACCAGCTGCGACGGCGTCTCCTACAAGCAGATCACCCACAAGCAGCCCAAGAAGGACTCAAAGGCGCTGCTTGAGGGCCGTCCCGTCTACACGGGCGATATGGTGCCCGCCGGCGCGCTCATCGTCAAACTCAAGCGCAGCCCCTATGCCCGCGCCAAGATCCGCTCCATCGATACGTCGCGCGCCCTGAAGGTGCCCGGCGTCGTGGGCGTCTACACCTACGAGGACGTACCCAAGCGCCGCTTTACCATCGCCGGCCAGAGCTATCCGCAGCCGAGTCCCTACGACCGCCTGATCCTCGAGAACCTCGTGCGTTACCAAAACGAGGAAGTGGCGATCGTCGCCGCCGAGACCGAGGAGGCCGCCGACAAGGCGCTCAAGCTCATTAAGGTCGACTACGAGGTGCTGGAGCCGCTGCTCGACTTTACCCAGGCACTCGATAACGACATCGTGGTTCACCCCGAGGGCGACGTGACCTTTATGTTCCCGCAGGGCGGCGATGTCCCGCGCAACCTGGTGTGCAGCGGTGCCAGCGATTATGGCGATCTGGACGAGGCCTTCGCCCAGAGCGACATCGTCTTTGAGCGCACCTACACCAGCCAAGCCACGCAGACCGCGCCCATGGAGACCTTCCGCGCCTTTGCGACGACCGACGCGTTCGGCCGTATCTCGGTGACCTCTTCTACGCAGGTGCCCTTCCACGTACGTCGCATGGTCGCGCAGTCGCTCGACATTCCGCAGTCGCAGGTGCAGGTTATTAAGCCGCGCATCGGCGGCGGCTTTGGCTCCAAGCAGACGGGCTGCTGCGAGATTTTCGTGGCGTTCGTCACCCAGCAGACCGGCCGTCCGAGCTATTGCTGCTACACTCGCGAGGAGACCATCACTGCGGGCAACTCGCGTCACCAGATGCAGATGACCGTTAAGCTGGGCGCCATGAACGACGGCACCATCACGGCCATCGACCTGCATACGCTGTCCAACGCCGGCGCGTACGGCGAGCACGCCACCACGACGATCGGCCTCTCGGGCCACAAGAGCCTGCCCATCTACAACCATGTGAAGGCGAGCCGCTTTAGCTGGGACGCCGTCTACACCAACACTAACCGCGGCGGCGCGTATCGCGGCTACGGTGCCACCCAGGGCCAGTTTGCCGTGGAGAGCGCCGTCAACGAGCTCGCCGACATGCTGCACATGGACCCCGCCGACCTGCGCCTTAAGAACATCGTGCGCGAGGGCGAGATCATGCCGCAGTACTACAACGAGAAGCTCAACGCCTGCGCGCTCGATCGCTGCCTGCTGCGCGCGATGGACATGATCGGCTGGCGCGACAAGCCGCTGGCCGTCGACCTGGGCGACCGCGTGCGTGCCCTGGGCTGTGCGCTCACCATGCAGGGCTCGGGCATTTCCAACGTGGATATCGCCGGCATCGACATGCGCCTGGAAGAGGATGGCTTCATTACCATCGGCACCGGCGCCACCGATAACGGCATGGGCGTCGACACGATTCTGGCGCAGATTGCCGCCGAGGAGCTGGGCGTGGAGAGTTCGCAGATCGTGGTGCGCGGCGTAGACACCGATGTGTCGCCGTTCGACGCCGGCTCGTACGCGAGCTCCGGTACGTACGTGACGGGCCTTGCCGCCAAGAACGCCGCGACCGAGCTGCGTGAGAAGATTTGCGCCAAGGCCGCCCAGATGTGGGACGTTGACGCCTCCGACGTGGTCTTCGACGGCCAGTACGTGCGCCTGTCCGACGAGCGTGCCGCGCGCGAGCAGAACCGCTACCTCACGCTGCGCGACTTTGCCAACCTGTGTGTCAAGAACATCGCGGGCGGCGACGCGCTGACCTCGCACGCCTCTGCCTGCCTGCCCGTATCGCCTCCGCCGTTTATGGCCGGTATTGCCGAGGTCGAGGTCGACAAGGCCACCGGCAAGGTGACCGTGGTGGATTACGCCGCCGCCGTCGACTGCGGCACCGTGATCAACGAGGCGCTCGCGCGCGTCCAGGCCGAGGGCGGCATTGCCCAAGGCATCGGTCACGCGCTCTACGAGATCGTCGAGCACGACGACCGCGGCCGCCTGCGCACCGGCAACTTTATGAGCTACAAGCTGCCCACGCGCCTGGATATCGGCAACATTCGCGTGGCCTTTGAGCCGAGCTACGAGCCGACGGGTCCGTTTGGTGCCAAGTCGATCGGCGAGGTCGTTATCAACACGCCGCTCGCCGCCGTGGCCTCGGCCGTCGCACACGCCACCGGCCATCAGGTTCGCTCGCTGCCGATCACGCCCGAGAAAGCGCTGTTGGGGGAGTAGGCGAGGCGACGCAGCCGCCGCTCTTTGCCGAGCCCGTGGAAACTGCAGCCCACTTTTCGGCCGAATTGTGGGCTGCAGTTTCCGTTTGAGGCCCTTGGCGGAAAGTGCATCCCGGGATAGGGTCTCAAAACGGGTTGCAGTTTCCGGTTGATGGCTATAGCGGAAGCCGCATCCCATTCCGAGGCCCCAAACCGGGACACGCTTTCCGGCACATGGCCAGCACCGCCAGACTGCCGAGTCCCACCGAAGTTGCGGTGGAATAGTTCCTGTTTGGAGGACTGGAGCCCCAAACAGGAACTATTTCACCGCAACTCATAGAGGGGGGGTGGCAGCCGCCTCTGTTGGCTTGCACTCGTGGTGAGGTCGTGAGCCTGTAAAAGGTGAGCGTGCGCTTGCCGTTCGTATCTGCTATCATTCCTAGTCTGTGCGCTCATGCGGGCGTGGCGGAATTGGTAGACGCGCCAGATTTAGGTTCTGGTGGGATTCCCGTGAAGGTTCGAGTCCTTTCGCCCGCACCAACGCACCTGCGTCGGCTCCTGCCGTCGCGACTCTTTGTTGCATAAAGGTACCAGCACCTCAGATAAGCTGGGCAGTATGAGGAGGAACGTGTTGAACATCACCGCTTCTGACGTCAAGGACGCCAAGCTCACCGCTACGGTCACCATCCCGGCCGCCGACGTCGACGCCGCGATCAAGAAGGCCTACAAGGACACCGCCAAGAAGTATCGCTTCCCGGGCTTCCGCGCCGGCAAGGCTCCCCGTCCGGTCATCGACTCCGCACTTGGCGCCGAGGCTACCCTCGCTCAGGCCACCAACGACCTGATCGCCGCCAACGAGCCCGTCGTCCTCAACGAGCTGGACATCGTCCCCACCAAGAACGGTGACTACAAGGAGCTCGACCTCGCCAAGGATCACGAGGACTACACCTACACCGTCGAGTTCTCCCTGCGTCCTGCTGCCGAGCTCTCCTCCTTCGACGCTGTCGAGATCGAGATGCCTCCTGCGGAGGTCACCGAGTCCGAGATTAACAACCAGGTCGAGATGCTCCTCAACTACCGTGCCACCTTCGAGGACGTCGAGGGTCGCGCCGTCGAGGCCGAGGACTACGTCACCGTCGACCTCAAGGCTGTCGAGAACGCCGACAACTTCGCTGCCGAGGGCCGCATGCTCATCGCCGGTAGCGACAGCAACCCCAAGGAGTTCAACGAGGCCCTGATCGGCGCTAACGTTGACGACGTCAAGACCGTCACCTGGACCGACGAGGCCGAGGAGGGCGAGGAGGCCGAGACTCACACCGTCGAGGTCACCGTCAAGGGCATCAAGGTCCGCAACACCCCCGAGCTCACCGACGAGCTCGTCAAGTCCGACTTTGGCTTCGACAGCATCGACGCTATGCGCGACGCCATCAAGCTCGAGATCGAGCAGGACAAGGCTTCCCGCCTCCCGGCCGAGAAGGAGAACCGTTGCGTCTCCGCTCTCGCCGAGCGCCTGCAGCTCGACGAGATGGATGCCGACTACGAGCAGTCCGTCTTTGAGGAGCTTGGCCAGAACTTCCTGTCCAACCTCGCTGCCCGCGGCATGACGCTCGACACCTGGCTGCCCGCTTCCGGTCTGACCATGGAGCAGTTCATCGGCGACCTGCACAAGCAGGCCAACGACGTTGCCCGTGAGTCCCTGGCGCTCGACGCCCTCGCCCGTGAGCTCAAGATTGAGGTCACCGAGGACGACGTCAACGCCGAGTTCGAGAAGGCCGGCGTCAAGGACGTCGAGGCTTCCAAGGCCGAGTTCATCGCCGATGGCCGCATGCCTGCCGTGCGCGAGTCCATCCGTCGCTCCAAGGCCGTCGATCACCTGGTCGAGAACGCCAAGGTGACCGAGGTCGACGAGACCGCCAAGGACGCCGAGTAATTCTCGCCACCTTTTCCGCGAGCGCATGGATGCGCCCGTGATGGGGTAAAGTTATAAGCCGGTTATCCGGTTGCTTCGTACGGTGCCAGCCAATGCATAGCATGCGGGCACCGTACGTTTGTCTAGAACCACTATTGGTCCGTAAGAGAAATGGAGATGCGTATGATCGCTAAGTTCGATTCCGCCCTCGTGCCATACGTTATCGAGCAGACGCCGCGCGGCGAGCGCAGCTACGATATCTATTCGCGCCTGCTCAACGACCGCATCATCTTCTTGGGCGAGGAGATCAACTCCGTCAGCGCCAACCTGGTCGTTGCCCAGCTGCTGCATCTTGAGAGCCAGGATGCCGAGAAGGATATCTCGCTCTACATCAATTCGCCCGGCGGCGAGGTCTACTCCGGCCTGGCGATTCTGGACACCATGAACTTCATCAAGCCGCAGGTTTCCACCATCTGCGTCGGTATGGCCGCGTCCATGGCCGCCGTGCTGCTTTCGGCCGGCGCCAAGGGCAAGCGCTTCTGCCTGCCGCACTCCAAGGTCATGATTCACCAGCCCAGCGGCGGTGCCCAGGGCCAGCAGACCGAGATTGAGATCGTGGCCGAGGAGATCAAGAAGACCCGTCGCGAGCTCAACCAGATTCTGTCCGACGCCTCGGGTCAGCCGATCGAGAAGGTCCAGGCCGATACCGAGCGCGACAATTACCTGACCGCTGCCGAGGCCCTCGACTACGGCCTGATCGACCGTATCGTCACCTCGCGCGACCTCGCCGCGAAGGACGCCTAGGATGGCAGGTAACATGCAGGACAACTTTGACGAGAACAGCAACCCCATCCGCTGCTCCTTCTGCGGAAAAGAGCAGGGCCAGGTCCGTCGTCTCGTAAAGGGCCCGACCAACATCTTTATCTGTGACGAGTGCGTCGCCGCCTGTTCCGAGATCCTTGAGGAGTCGCTGGCTTCGGACTTTATGGACGCCGCCCGCAACGGCAATCTCCCGGGTTTCCTCAACGACCACGGCCAGGCTGCGTCTCAGCCCGCCGTTGACCCCGAGACGGAGGGCTTTGAGCTTGAGGACGACCGTCAGGTGATTACGCACGTACCGACGCCGCACGAGATCTATGACGAGCTTTCGGCCTATGTTATGGGCCAGGAGGACGCCAAGCGCGCCATGTCGGTGGCCGTGTACAACCACTACCGTCGCGTGATCGAGGGCGGCGCCGCGGTGTCCGCCTTTGACGAGGCATCGGGCATGGGCGCCCAGTTTGATGACGATATGGATGAGGTGGAACTCGCCAAGTCCAACATCTTGCTGCTCGGCCCCACCGGTACCGGTAAGACCCTGCTTGCCCAGACGCTCGCGCGCATTCTCGAGGTGCCGTTTGCCATTGCCGATGCCACCGCGCTCACCGAGGCCGGTTACGTTGGCGAGGACGTGGAGAACATCCTGCTCAAGCTCATCAACGCCGCCGATGGCGATATCGAGCGCGCGCAGGTGGGCATTATCTACGTGGACGAGATCGACAAGATCGCCCGCAAGGCCGAGAACCTCTCCATCACCCGTGATGTCTCGGGCGAGGGCGTTCAGCAGGCACTGCTTAAGATTCTTGAGGGCACGGTGGCCAGCGTTCCGCCAACCGGCGGCCGCAAGCATCCCCAGCAGGAGTTGCTGCAGATCGATACGACCAACATCCTGTTCATCTGCGGCGGTGCCTTTGTGGGTCTGGATAAGATTATCGCCGATCGCGTGGGTAACAAGGGCGTGGGCTTTAACTCCGAGATCGCCGGCCCCACCTCGGTCGATGAGAATGACCTGCTGCGCCAGGTGCTCCCGCAGGACCTCAACGCCTTTGGCATGATCCCCGAGTTCGTGGGCCGTACGCCCGTCGTCACCCAGACGCAGGCGCTCGACGAGGACGACCTGGTATCGATCCTGACCGAGCCCAAGAACGCCGTGGTGCGTCAATACCGTAAGATGTTCCAGCTCGAGGACGTTGAGCTTGAGTTTGAGGACGCGGCGCTGCACGAGATTGCCCGCATGGCGCTTGCCCGCAAGACCGGCGCCCGCGGCCTGCGCGCCATCTGCGAGGACGTGCTGCAGCAGACGATGTTCGACCTCCCCAGCGAGGAGGGCGTCGCCAAGGTCGTCGTAACCGAAGCCGCCGTAAAGGGCGAAGAGCAGCCCCAGCGCATCTACGGCTAGACCTGCCCTAAAAGGTGTTTGCAAATAGCCTCCGACCACCCGCGGTCGGAGGCTATTTTATATATGCGCAATAACCCCAACTACCTGTGTTATTCTGTGTGTTTGTTTAAGCCTCAGCGAAGTCGTTCAGACTGAAGTAATCGATACCTAAGGGGAGGAATGTAGGCCCGATTTTCGTAGATTCCGCACGAGCCGAAGACCACTTAATGTGGTCTTCGCGCGAGCCAGGACTTGACCGAGCGAAAATCGGGCCTACATTCCTCCCCGGCGGGACAGGGAGAGATATATGGAAGAAATGCCCAAGAACTACGATCCGTCGACCAACGAGCCGGCGATTCTGCAGAAGTGGCTCGACGGCGGCTACTACAAGCGCCGTGAGGGCGTGGGCGACTGCACCGTCACCATTCCGCCTCCCAACGTGACCGGCAAGCTCCACATGGGCCACGCCACCGATGACTCCATCCAGGATGCCATCGTTCGTATGGCCCGCATGCGCGGCAAGTCCACGCGCTGGGTGCTGGGCACCGACCACGCCGGTATCGCCACGCAGACCAAGGTCGACAAGAAGCTCAAGAGCGAGGGCATTAGCCGCCTGGAGATTGGTCGAGACAAGTTTGTCGATGCCTGCTGGGACTGGACCCACGAGTACGGCGGCATCATCGTCGAGCAGATCAAGCGTATGGGCTGCTCCGTCGACTTCGATAACGAGCGCTTTACCATGGACGAGGACTATGCCCAGGCCGTGCGCAAGGTCTTCTGCGACTGGTACCACGACGGTCTGATCTATCGCGGCAAGCGCATCGTCAACTGGTGCCCCAACTGCACTACCGCTATCTCGGACGACGAGGCCGAGTATAAGGACGAGAAGGGCCACCTGTGGCACCTGCGCTACCCGCTGACCGAGCCGGTCAACGGCCAGGACTACATCGTCGTCGCCACCACGCGCCCCGAGACCATGCTCGGCGATACGGGCGTCGCTGTCTCCCCGAAGGACCCCGAGAAGGCCGCCTTTGTGGGCAAGACCGTCAAGCTTCCCATCGTCGACCGCGAGATTCCTATCTTTGAGGATTGGCACGTCGACGCCAACTTCGGTTCCGGCTTTGTCAAGGTCACCCCGGCTCACGACCCCAACGACTACGCCATGGGTCAGGCTCACGACCTGCCGCAGATCAACATCTTCGACGAGCACGCGGTGGTCGTCGAGGGCTACGGCGAGTTCACCGGCATGAACCGCGACGAGTGCCGCGAGGCCGTCATCAAGTGGTTCGAGGAGCACGACCTGCTCGATCACGTCGAGGACCTCGACCACTCCGTCATGCATTGCTACCGTTGCGACGCCGCGCTGGAGCCGTGGCTGTCCGAGCAGTGGTTCGTGGCCGTCGACAAGCTCAAGGGGCCGGCACTCGACGCTGTCAACTCCGGCAAGGTCACCTTCCATCCCGCGCGCTGGACGCAGACCTACACCACCTGGATGGAGAACCTCAAGGATTGGTGCATTAGCCGCCAGCTCTGGTGGGGCCACCGCATCCCCGTGTTCTACTGCGAGGACTGCGGCTGGGAGGACGCCCTTACCGAGGACACCGACGTGTGCCCCAAGTGCGGCGGCCACCACGTGCATCAGGACGAGAACGTGCTGGACACCTGGTTCAGCTCGCAGCTGTGGACCTTCGCCACGCAGGGTTGGCCGCAAAAGCCCGAGCTGCTCGAGGGTCATCACCCCACGACGGCGCTGGTCACTGCGCGCGACATCATCGCGCTGTGGGTCGCCCGCATGGTCATGAGCTCGCTGTACTTCCTGGACGAGGTGCCGTTTAAGGACGTCGTCATCTACCCGACGATTCTGGCCAAGGACGGCAGCCGCATGTCCAAGTCCAAGGGCAACGGCGTTGACCCCATGGACCTCATCGGTATGTACGGCGCCGACGCCATGCGCTTCAACCTGCTCACGCTGTGCACTAACAACCAGGACGTTAAGTTCGACGCGAACATCGACAAGAAGACCAAGAAGCTTATCGACAGCCCGCGCACCGACCAGGCCAAGTCGTTTGTGACCAAGATCTGGAACGCTAGCCGCTTCCTGCTCATGAACATGGAGGGCTACACGCCCGGCGAGCCTGTCGTGGAGACGCCGGCCGACGCCTGGATGTTCAGCCGCCTGGCCAAGGCCGTGAAGATGGTCACCGAGGGCATCGAGAACTACACCTTTGGCGACATGGCCCGCGGCGTGCAGCAGTTCTTCTGGAACGAGGTCTGCGACTGGTACGTCGAGGTCACCAAGGCTCGTCTGAAGGGCGAGGGCCGTCTGCAGGCGCAGCGCAACTTGATCTTTGTGCTCGATACCTCCATTCGCCTGATGCACCCGCTTATGCCGTTTGTCACCGAGGAGATCTGGGACAACATGCCGGCGAGCGTGCTCGACCTGGACGCCGAGGGCAACGTGGACCGCGCCGAGGCGCTTATGATCGCCAAGTGGCCCGAGCCCGCCGACTACGCCAAGTACGTCGACGAGCCCGCCGAGCGCGCGTTTGAGCTGTGCCGCACCGTCGTGTCTGCCGCCCGCGCCACCCGTTCGCGCTATCGCTTGAGCCCCAAGGCCGAGCTCGACGTGGTCGTGCGCGCCGGTGCCGAGGACATCGAGAAGCTCGAGAGCCTGCGCTCCACGATTGAGCCGCTGGCAAACACTGCCTCACTGGTCATGGGTACCGACGTTGAGAAGCCGGCCGCAAGCATCGCCGTGGTCGATAGCGGCGTCGAGGTCTTTGTGGTGCTCGAGGGCAAGGTTGACCTTTCGGCCGAGAAGGCACGCCTGGAGAAGGAGATCGCCGCGGCCCAGAAGGAGCTCGCCGGCTGCGAGAAGACGCTCGCCAACGAGGGCTTTGTGGCTAAGGCCTCGCCCGCGGTGGTCCAGAAGAAGAGGGACCGTGCAGCTGAGCTCAAGGAGATCTTGGCGGCGCTGGCTGCTCAGGTTGCAGACTTCTCGTAGGTCTAACTTGGGGGCTCGTCCCGATGCTTTGCTCTCCGCTGCGGACAGTCCTGCGCAAGACGGACAGCACATTAAGTGCTGTCCTTTGCGTGCGGAACTTGCGGCGAGCAAAGCATCGGGCCGCTCCTAGTGCGGTTGCGTGGTTGTTTGCATCTGCCTGTTGGGGCCACTGGGTTGTGGCCTTGATCTCGCTGCAAGCGGATAAAGGCTGATATTGTCAACGCGAGGGGCTCATTCTTTTTGATGGGCCTCTTTTTCTGTTATGGGGGACTTTGGTTTATGCCTAAGCGTTCTGGGTCGTATTCTGTGCCGTTCTCGTTTGAGTTGCTTTCGTTTGATGAGGCTGTGGGGCTTGCTGCTGATACGGGGCGGATTTCTGGGGATGCTGGTCCTTTGCTCGAGACGGTTGTCGATATGCTTGATGAGCTGGGACGTCCGGATGAGTATTTCGATTGCATTCAGGTTGCCGGTACCAATGGCAAGACTTCGACCTCGCGTTTTTCGGCTGCCATCCTTCGTGGTGAGGGGTTAAAGACCGCGCTGTATACGTCGCCGCAGCTTGTGCGCTATCCCGAGCGCATGGAGGTCGATGGGAGCGTCGTGAGCGATGAGGCGTTTGCCCGCGGCGTTTCTGCCGCCGTCGAGGCGGGGCATCGCGTGAATGCTCGTCGTGTGGCGGCGGGGGAGCGCGCCTATACCATTACCCCGTTTGACCTGCTGACGGCTGCCGCACTGGTGGTGTTTGCCGAGGCTGCAGTGGACGATGCCGTTCTTGAGGTTGGCATGGGCGGCCGTTGGGACGCCACGAGTGCGACCGACCCCGTCGCCGTTGCCATCACCGGCATCGGGCTTGACCACACGCGCATCCTGGGCAACACGCTCGAGGCCATTGCGGGGGAGAAGGCTGCCGTCATCAAGCCCGGGCGCTTGGTTGTGCTGGGCGAGGGCACGCACGAGCCGAGCGTTCAGCGCGTGATGGATGCCCGCTGCCGCGAGTGCGACATCGTGCCGCTCGTGGTGGGCCACGCCACGACCAAGGTGCCGGCACATGTGGGCGATACGGTTGAGTTTAGCTGCACCACGCCGCGTGCGATCTATACGTCGAGCATGGTCAAGCCGGCCTATCAGCCGCAGAATGCCGCGTGCGCGATTATGCTGTGCGAGGGGTATCTGGGTCGCGAACTCGACCACGAGGCGCTGGATGCTTCGCTTATGGGCTGCCCCACGCCGGGTCGTTTTGACGTGCTGGGGACCGATCCGCTCAAGCTGATTGACGCCTGTCATAACCCTCAGAGCTGCGAGAACTTTGTAAACGCGCTGGACGAGATCGATCCGTGCGTGGAGAATCGCCCCACGCTGCTGTGCGCTGCGCTGGCCGACAAGGATGTGGCGGGTATCGTTGATGTGCTGATCCCGGCCTTCCCGCGCGTGGTCGTAACCCAGACAGATTCCGATCGCGCCCTACCGGCAGAGGAACTCGCTGCCCTGGTGGACGCGGACAAGCTTGCGGGCGTTTACCCTAGCGTATCCGAGGCCCTCGCAGCTTTCGAAGCCGCGGGCGAGCCTTTCGTAGCAGCCGGCACCATCACCTTAGCCGGCGAAGTAGCCGGCCTGCTGCGCTAGCCCCATTTGCTGGGTAGCTAATTTGGCCCGCTCGCCACGAAATGGGCCTATCTACTACGTTTGACCGGTTACCCTCGACCACGCCGATAATTGCGAAATTAAAACCGCAGGTAGAAGGCTTGCCGATTTTCAAAAAATACCCGCATGGTCGACCCATGCTGGTTAAACGTAGTAGATAGCCCGTTTTCGTGGCGCATCTCTAGGCTTTCAAATTGGTCGACTTGGCCCCTTGGCAGTTGCGGTGAAATAGTTCCTGGATTATGCCTCTGTGGGCCAATCTGGGAACTATTCCACCGCAACTAATTGAGGGGCTATTGGGTAAGGGCTAGTCGAGGTGGACTGGGTCGTGGGGGTAGCCGTTGAGAATCTCGACGCCGGACTCGGTGACCAGGGCAAGGTCCTCGATGCGGACGCCGGTGTGGCCGGGGAGGTAGATGCCCGGCTCGATGGAGAATGTCATGCCCGGCTCGACAACCTGCTCGTTGACGAGCGAGACGTCGCCAGGCTCGTGGTCCTGCAGGCCGATCGAGTGGCCCAGGCGATGCGTGAAGTACTTGCCGTAGCCTGCGTCTTCGATCACGTCGCGCGCGGCACGGTCCAGGTCGCACATGCGCACGCCCGGGGCGATGAGCGCCTCGGCGGCCTCGTTGGCGCGGCGCACGATGTCGTAGATACGTGCCGTCTCTTTGTCCGGCTCGCCCCAAAAGAACGTGCGCGTCATGTCCGAGCAGTAGTTGCGGTGGCGTCCGCCAATGTCGAACAGCACCACGTCGCCGCGCTTGAGTACGGTGTCGTCGGGCTCGTGATGCGGGTCTCCGGCGTTGGCGCCAAAGCTCACGATGGGCGGAAAGCTAAAGCCCTCGCAGTCGTGCTTGCGGTACAGGCCTAGCATCTGGTCGGCAATTTCGCGCTCCGTCTCGCCCTCGTGAACGAGTTTGATGGCGTCGGCCATCACGGCGTCGTTAGCGGCCGAGGATGCGCGCATAAGCTCCTGCTCTGCGACGTCTTTGTGTGTGCGTGCGGCGGTGACGGCAAAGTCGCCTAGGAAGAACTCGCTCGCGGCGTGACGATCCATAAGGGGCATCAAAAAGCCGGAGCGCATAACGGTATCGATGCCGAGCGGCTTGGTCGGATCGACTTCGCGTGCGATGGCGTCGGTCACGATGTCGGTGTCGTTGTGGTAGGCGACGCAGGCATTGTCATACTCGGGCAGCTGATGCAGCGCGTTGACCAAGATCACAGGCTCGCAATCGCGCGCGAGCAGCACACCGCAAAAACGCTCGAACATATCGGCATAAAAGCCGGTCAGGTAATAAATCGACCACGGGTCGTTTACGAGCAGCTGTGCGCCGGGGTGCTGTGCCTCGAGCGCATCGAGCACGCGCGCCACACGCTGGTCATCGACATGTGCCATACATCGTCCTTTCGCTAGGGTGCCACCATGGTATCCCAAGCCCGGCAGTTGGGGACGTTCCTTTTGTGCCGGCACTTCGGGACACTCCTTGGCATGACCAGCCTGGCGGGCAGCAAAAGTAGCTAAAAGAGGTCCGTCCCAAATGAGCTGGTTTCAAAAGTATGGCGGATTACGGGGCTCGACCTGTAATACTTGACCATGGGAGAAATCGCGAAATTAAAACCGCAGGTAGATGGCTTATCAAAAATCGAAAATTGCCGGTATGGATGGGGGTCTCCGAATCAGCCCCGTAATCCGGCATGGTTTTGAAATGGCACTAAAGTAGGTACAAGCTAAATACCGATTCCAAGGATAGTTGCGGTGGAATAGCTCCTGGATGCCGGGGTTTGGCGGAAATGGGGGTGCGGACGATTTCTTGGACCGCGCCTAGGCGTATCCAAGCTTCCTGCGGTACTCCATCGGGCTCAGCCACCCGAGGGACTTCTTGATCCGCTCCTCACGATAGTACACGAGGTAGGCCTCGAGCCTTCCCATGAAC
>DXLW01000030.1:0-131959 GCA_019414505.1 Collinsella sp. | reverse complement strand
GAGACCCCCGCGAACTTCGCGGCGGCGGTCGGCCCCATGCCGTCCTCCGTCGCCAGGAGGAAGAGCTCGACCTTCTCCCTGCTGTACATGCGAACCTCCAGTCCGGACCGCCCTGCGGTCCAACTTTCTGTCCGCACCCCCAATCAGGAACTATTTCACCGCAATTGAGGAGGGGAGGGGTGGATGGTGGGGTAGTTAAAAGAGTCCCGTCCCAAATGGGCTACTTAGGCGGGGTCGATGTCCATGCTGGCGATGAGGTCGATGTTGGTGTTGAGGAGGTTCTCCAGCACGACGTCGCCCATGCGGATGGGGGCTTTGACGACCAGGCCGCGGATGAGGCTCATGACCTGGGCGTGGAGTGCCAGCGGGATGGCTTCGGCCGTGCGCACGGGCAGCAGCGCCTCGTCGCCGCCGGATACGGCCACGGTGGTGGTGAGCACGCGCATGGGGCAGGTGAGCTCTTGATGCGCGAACTTATCGCCGCGCGGGCAGCTGTTTCCGGTCACGAAGCGCACCTTTACCACGGCGCCGTCTGCGTCGCGCTCAACCTCTACAGTTAGGAGGCACTCGGAGGGGCAGGTGGTGCAGTTGAACTGCAGCGTCTCAGTCACATTCGTGTTCATGACGTTATGCCTCCTCGACGGGGTTGACGGACAGGACAATTTCGCTAACACCCAGGTCGATTGCGCGCTGAATCACCTTTGCCGGTAGCGGGAAGCTTTCCATCACGCTCGGTTTAAACGGGCGGACCTTGCCTGCAAACAGCTCCTCGTCGCCTGCCAGAATGCGCACGTGGGCGGCATCGACCGGCCGGCGTACGCGGAAGTTGAGTTTGGTGAGTGCCACAGTCGTAATGCGTCCCGGCAGTGCGTAACCCGCAATGCCGGCGGGGGAGACCGTAAGCTGACAGCCCGGGCCCGCAGCGCCCATCCCAGCGCCGCCGTCCAGCGCGTATGCCGCCGCAGCCGCGCCGGCACGCTCGGACTCGGTCGTCACGTTGTCGGCCAGGTCGTGCACGTGCAGCACGTTGCCACAGGCAAAGATGCCCGGCACGCCCGTTTGCAGGCTCTGGTCCACTACGGCGCCGCGCGTGCGTGGGTCAAGCTCAACGCCCGCGCCCACCGAAAGCTCGTTCTCGGGAATCAGACCAACCGAAAGCAGCAGCGTGTCGCACGGAACAACGCGCTCGGTTCCCGGAATGGGCGCCAGGCTCTCGTCGACCCGACTCACCTCTACGGCCTCCACGCGATCGTGTCCGATCACGCGCGTGACGGTGGTGGACAGGTGCAACGGAATGCCAAAGTCGTCCAGGCAGTTCTTGACGTTGCGGCGCAGACCGTTGGCGTACGGCATGAGTTCGTACACGCCCTCGACTGATATTCCCTCAAGCGTGCAGCGGCGCGCCATGATAAGCCCGATGTCACCCGAGCCCAAAATGACGGCACGCGAGCCGGGCTTGAGGTTTTCGATATTGATGTATCGCTGCGCCAGGCCCGCCGTAAACACGCCGGCGGGACGGCTGCCGGGGATCTTGATTTCGCTGCGTGTGCGCTCGCGGCATCCCATAGCAAGGACGACCGCACGCCCGGTGAGCTGAAGCATGCCGGTGGGGCTCATGAGCGTGACGGTGTGGAGTGCGGCGTCTTCCGTGGACTCGCCCGAATCAATCCCAAGCACCATGCTGTTCAAGAACAGCACAATGTCGGTCGCGCGCACCTGGTCGATAAAGCGTTGCGCGTACTCGGGACCGGTGAGCTCCTGCTTAAAGTGCGAAAGGCCAAAACCGGGGTGGATGCACTGGCGCAGAATACCGCCTAGATGCTGCTCGCGCTCCACGATGGCCACGCGCGCGCCGGCCTTATGCGCGGCAAGCGCGGCTGCCATACCGGCAGGTCCGCCGCCGATAACGACCACGTCGAATGCCTGCGTCGGCACCGACGCTACAGGTCCGGTCTCTGCGCGTTCGTTGCGCATATCAAGCGTTGCCATCCTAGCGCACCCCCTTCAGTGGTCCCTCGACCAGCCAAGATCCGGCATCCTCCAGCAGCACTTTGCTGGGGTCGCAGTCCAGCTCGCGGGCCAGAATCGCCACCACGCGGCTCTGGCAAAATCCGCTCTGGCACCGACCCATGCCGGCGCGGCAGCGGCGCTTGACGCCCTCGACCGAAACCGCGCCCGGGCGGCGTCGAATCGCGGCCACGATCTCGGCCTCGGGCACCGTCTCGCAGCGGCAGACGATCTGCCCCCAAGCGGGGTCGGACTCAATGAGCTCTTCCTTGCGCGCAAGCGGGGCGCGGTCAAAGTCGTCCGGCGCGCGGCGTATTGGGTCCCAATCGTCCCGTTTGCGCAACACCACGCCCGCCTCGCGCATCGCGTGCTCCATGCGCTCGGCGATGGCCGGCGCGCTCGCCACACCCGGCGACTGAATGCCTGCCGCCTGGAACAGCCCCGGCACCACGGCGGACTGCCCAATAAAGAAGTCGTTCGTCCCCTTAATGACCGGGCGTCCGCCGGCAAACGCGCGGACTACGCGGCGCGTGTCCAAGTCGGGCACCAGCTTGTGCGCGCCGGTCAGCAGCGCGTCGACATCGCTCGCATAGGTCTGTGTATCTCCCGGCTCGCGCACGGCAGCGGTCGCGGTGATCACGGTATTGCCGTGCACGGTGCCCGTGACGATAACGCCCTTGGACACCGGCGTGGGAACGGGATAGAGCGGCATGAGCGCACGCGGCTCCTTGTCCAGCACCACGATGTTGCCCTGGCGCCAGACCATCTGGAACTCCTCGGCGCCCGCCATATGCGAGATGTCTGCGGCTCCGTTGCCCGCGGCGTTGATCAGGTAACGGCAGCGCACGTCGCCGGCGGGCGTCGCCAGCGTAAAGCGCGCAGCCCTGTCGGTGGCCTCGTCGCCAGCAACCTCAATCGCCTCCACCGGTGCGGAGCGCATAAACGTCACGCCGTTGGCAACTGCGTTTTCCAGCGCGGCGATGGCCACTTCAAACGGGTCAACGTAACCGGTCGAAGGGCACCACAACGCGCATGTTGCGTCGGCGCTGGCACGCGGTTCCAGCTCGCGGATACGCTCGGGGCCAATGATCGTCAGCTCGGGCACGCCGTTGGCAAGGCCATTCTGGCGCAGCTTCTCCAGGTGCGCGCGGTCTTCGTCGTTGAAACCCAGCACCATCGACCCGGTGCGGCGGAACAAAAAGCCTAGCTCCTGGGCCCACGCGCCATATAGCTCGCAACCACGGGCGTTGACCTGCGCCTTGACCGTGCCCGGAGCTGGATCGTAGCCGGCGTGCACCAGACCGCCGTTGGCCTTCGACGCGCCCAGCGCGATATCGTTGGCCGCCTCGACCACACAAATGGATAGGTCAAACCGTGCGAGCTGCCGCGCAATGGCGCACCCGGTGATGCCCGCGCCCACAATCGCGATATCAAACGTTTCCGTCACAGTGCCTCCCAGACAAGTTGACAGGCTGTCAATAGGACCATCCTACGGTCTGAACACCCCAAGTGCGGCGGCAATGCGGCGAACAGCCCCGCAACACCCGCCAACGGCAGGCGAGGGGAGACTCAGGACCATCGGTGACCTCGTCTGCCGCCCCTGGTGTCGAGGCTTGTCTCGTTCTGTAACATCTGGGATTGTCTTTGCCGAGTAACTGTTACAGATTGAGACATTCGGCCAGGACGTTTTCCTTTGTCTCAATCTGTAACAGTTAGCTGATGATTTGGGTTGTAGATGTTACAGATCGAGACAAACCTTCCGACGGATTTTGAATGTCTCGATCTGTAACAGTAAGAGGGGTTTTGGGGTCCAAGATGTTACAGATCGAGATTGAAGTCGGGGAGGGACCCCTGTGTCTCGATCTGTAACACCTAGACCCGGATTCCGCTCCCACCTGTTACAGATTGAGATGTTTGTGTCCGGACCGGCCCCGCTTGCAACCGTAGTCCCATATAAACAAACCCCGTGGTAAACTTGACCGGACTGTAAATATTCCGAAAGGTACATCTCAATGTCCAAGTACATCTCCGAGCTCATGTCGCCGCAGCTTATGGGCGTCATCTATGCCTTTGTTGGCTTTATCATCGCCCTGTACGTGCTGTCGGTCGTCTATGTGTTCATCGACGCTCGCCGCCGCGGCGCCAGCGCCTACGTGGCATGGGGCATCATCGCCCTCATCCCGTTTGTAGGCCTCATCGCCTACCTGGTCCTGCGCCCGCATTCCTACGCGGCCGACCGCGAGGAGCAGGAGCTGGACATGGCCCTGCGCGAGCGCCAGCTTGCCCAGTACGGCACCTGCCCGCAGTGCGGCGCCCCCATCGAGAAGGACTTTGTCGTCTGCCCGGTGTGCGACACCCAGGTTCGCAACGTGTGCCCCAGCTGCCATCGTCCGCTCGACGCGCACTGGAAGGTCTGCCCCTACTGCCGAACTCGCATTCAGTAACGCATCCATCGCCGGGCCGGCCGCAAGCCACGGGCACCGCGCGCCGCACGCGCGCCCCGCAGCTCCGCACCCACACGATGAAGCATGCGTAGAAAATCGCCCGCCGTGCCATTAAGGTGCGGCGGGCGCTTGTATACCAAGGCAACCTGCCTATAATGATGCAAGTCAAAAACGCCGAGCGCATCGCACGCACTTGCATCAGGCATCCGAGAGGAGAAAACATACCCATGAAGGCACTCTACAATGACGGTTCGGTGGCCGAGCTCCCGCAGGACGAGGTCACGCACGTCATCCGCCACTCCGCCGCGCACATCATGGCGCAGGCCATCAAGCGCCTGTACCCCGAGGCCGACTTTGCCTACGGCCCCGCGACCGACAACGGCTTCTATTACGACGTCGACCTGCCCGAGGGCGTCAAAATCAGCGAGGACGACTTCCCCGCGATCGAGGCCGAGATGAAGAAGATTGTCAAGGAGAACCTCAAGTTCTCCGTGTACGAGAAGCCCCGCGCCGAGGCCATCGCCCTTATGGAGGAGCGTGGCGAGAAGTATAAGGTCGAGCACATCGGCGACCTGGACGACGACGCCCGCATCACTTTCTACCAGCAGGGCGACTACATCGACATGTGCGTCGGCCCCCACATCTGCTACACCAAGGCGCTGAAGGCCTTTAAGCTCACCGGCGTCTCGGGCGCCTACTGGAAGGGCGACAAGGACAACAAGATGCTCACCCGCATCAACGGCGTCGCCTTTGCCACCAAGGAAGAGCTCGACGAGCACATGCACATGCTGGAAGAGGCCAAGAAGCGCGACCACCGCAAGATCGGCCGCGAGATGGACCTCTTTATGATGCGCGACGAGGCCCCCGGCTTCCCGTTCTTCCTGCCCAACGGCATGATCCTTAAGAACACGCTGCTGGACTACTGGCGCGAGATCCACCACAAGGCCGGCTACGTTGAGATCTCCACGCCGCTCATCATGAACAAGCAGCTGTGGAAGACCTCGGGCCACTGGGACCACTACAAGGACAACATGTACTCCACCGTCATCGACGACGAAGAGTACTGCATTAAGCCCATGAACTGCCCGGGCGGCGTGCTGGTGTACGCCTCCAAGCCGCACTCCTATCGCGAGCTGCCCATCCGCGCCGGCGAGATTGGCCTGGTGCACCGCCACGAGCTGCGCGGCGCCCTGCACGGCCTGTTCCGCGTGCGCTGCTTTAACCAGGACGACGCCCACCTGTTTGTGCGTCCCGACCAGCTGACCGACGAGATCGTGGGCGTGGTCAACCTCATCGACTCCGTGTACCAAAAGTTTGGCTTTAAGTACCACGTTGAGCTTTCCACCCGCCCCGAGGACTCCATGGGTTCGGACGAGGATTGGGCTCGCGCCGAGGAGGGCCTGCGCACCGCTCTGGAGAAGCTGGGCATGGACTACGAGGTCAACGAGGGCGACGGCGCCTTCTACGGCCCCAAGATCGACTTCCACCTGGAGGACTCGCTCGGCCGTACCTGGCAGTGCGGCACCGTCCAGCTCGACTTCCAGATGCCGCTCAACTTTGACCTGGAGTACGTGGACGCCGACGGCACCAAGAAGCGCCCCATTATGCTGCATCGCGTGTGCTTTGGCTCCATCGAGCGCTTCATCGGTATTCTGATTGAGCACTTTGCGGGCAAGTTCCCCACCTGGTTGGCTCCCGTGCAGGTCAAGGCACTTCCCGTCTCTGAGAAGAGCCGCGACTACGCTCACGAGGTGTGCGCCAAGCTGGAGGAGGCCGGCATTCGCGTGGTCTGCGACGACCGCGACGAGAAGATCGGCTACAAGATTCGCGAGGCCCGTTCCATTGACCGCGTGCCCTACATGCTCATCCTGGGCGAGAAGGAGGTCGAGGCCGGCAACATTTCCGTCCGCGATCGCTCCAACGAGACCGTTCAGATGAGCGTTGACGAGTTTGTGGCCAAGGTGCTTGAGGAGATCAAGACTCGCGCCTAGCAAAAACAATACAAGAATTAACAAAGGCGATCGTCCTCGCGGGCGGTCGCCTTTTTTGTTGTCTATAGAAGAAAAGCCGCTGGTTAGAGCGGCTTTTTTGTTGTGCAAAAAGGTACAGGTTTTTGTATCTTTCGACGAAGCTCATTATACGAGCAAACTGTTCGCGTTTTCCCAGATTGCACAAAATGCGCCGCGAATGGGCGCATCTCCATACGCCTCTACAAAAACCTGTACTTTTGCGACTGCGCCTAACTGCGAGCGAGAAGCCTGTTCTTAACGCCCTGCATCCGCGTGCGTCGCGGAGGCAAGAAAAGGGGGCGAGAGATGGAACAGACGACGCGGCGTCAAGAGCAGCTGCCCGGCGCCTTTGGTGGCGCTATTTCTAACAGCCAGCGCGGCCGCGTCCGCTGGTATCTGGTCCACACCCCCAACGGTAAAGAGCGCGAGACCTGCGAAAAGGTCCGCCGCATTATCCCGCACGAGCTGATGCAGGACGCTTTTGTAATGCAAAAGGAGTTCTGGTTTAAGCGGGACGGCGCTTGGTCGCTCCAAACCAAACCCATGTACAAGGAATACTTCTTCGTCGCCACGCGCGATGCTGCCCGGCTCGATAAGGCTTTGGCCCAGTTGAGCTTTGGCTGTCGCATTGCCGGCAGTAAGGAGAGGGCCTATGCGCCCATGCCGGACGATGCGCAGGACTGGTACCGCACTGTGCTCGACGACGACGGCGTGGTGCGCAACAGCGTCGCCCGCATAGAAGACGGTGTGCTGCACATAGAGCAAGGCCCATTGGTGGGTCAAGAGGCCCGCGTAAAGAAGATCGACCGTCATAAGCGCTGGTGCCTGGTAAACGTGGGTGAAGGCGACTCCGCTTTTAGGGAGCTGCTTCCGCTGGACGTGCCTAGTAAGACGTAAGGGGCGTTGCACCGGCAATTCGTTCGCAATTTGAATTCATCGATTGGGGGATCCCTGGGGACAGGGACGTTGATTTGAACTTGACTACTAAAGAAGTGACAGGGCAAAACGCGCCGGCGGGAGCTGCGCTAGCTGTTCAGAAGGTGCAACCGAGCGGTACGTTGGCCTACCGTTTTTTAAAGAGGCTGTTTGATTTTGTTTTCAGCCTTTGCGTGAGCGTGGTGCTGGTAATTCCTGTGGCCATAGTTGTGCGTTCATTTGCCTTGAATCTCCTGGAAACCCGCTGTACGCACAGGAACGCGTCGGCAAGGGCGGTAAGACTATCAAGATCCGTAAACTTCGCAGCATGGTCGCCGACGCTGGCAATGTACAGAAGTATCTAAGCTCTGAGCAGCTACATCAGTGGGAAGTCGAGCGCAAGGTCGACGATGATCCTCGCATTACGAAAGTCGGCCAGTTCATTCGCAAGTGCTCTATCGACGAAGTTCCGCAGTTCCTGAACGTGCTGAACGGCGATCTTTCCGTCATCGGACCGCGCCCCATTACAAGAGACGAACTTGAGCAGCACTTTTCGGACGAGGAAAAGGCTGAGTTGCTTTCTGTCCAGCCCGGCATCACGGGTTTATGGCAGGCAACCGACCGCAATGCTGCGACGTTCGAGAGCGGTCTGCGTCAGAAAATTGAACTTCATTACGTGCACAACCGCTGCTTTCGCATGGATTGGAAGTGCTTTACTGGCACCTTTGGCGCCATGTTCGGCAAGAAGAGGACGGGGCGTTAGATGGCTAATCCAATTCGTGTCGCACAGATAGTCGGAAAAATGAATGGCGGCGGCGTTGAGGCCGTCGTTATGAATTACTACCGTCATATCGATCGCAGTAAAGTGCAGTTCGATTTCCTTGTCGATTCCGATTCGACTCTTGTGCCCCGCGAGGAGATTGAATCGCTCGGTGGCCGAGTCTTCGAGATTCCGCCCTATCAGCATGTAATTGAATACCAGCGAGAGCTCCACCGTCTTTTTAAACAAGAGGGCTGGAAGATCGTGCACAGCCACATCAACGCGCTTTCGGTCTTTCCGCTTCGTGCTGCGAAGAAGGCGGGCGTTCCTGTGCGTATCGCCCATAGCCACTCTACGAGTGGTAAGGGTGAGTATGCCAAGAACGCCCTTAAGACCGTGCTGAAAACCCAGGCAAATCGATATCCCACGAATAAAGTTGCCTGTAGTGAGTTTGCTGGGAAATGGCTGTTTGGCCGCAAAACGTCATTTTCTGTTATGAATAACGCCATTGATTTAAGCCAGTTTTCTCCTAATCCAGATAGTCGAATGCATGTTAGGAAACAGCTCGGCATTGCAGACGATACCTTCCTTATTGGACACGTCGGAAGGTTTGTCGATCAGAAGAACCATGACTTTCTATTAGCTGTTTTTAGAGAGGTTCTTTCCCATGAGCCAAATTCAGTGCTCGCACTTGTGGGAAACGGTCCACTGCTGGAGCATGTTAAACAGATGTCAATTGATTTGGGCATATCGAATTCTGTCTTATTTCTAGGGATTAGATCCGATGTTGCAAGTTTATATCAAGCTTTTGATGTCTTTTGTCTTCCAAGCAAATATGAAGGACTTCCCGTTGTTGGAGTTGAATGCCAAGCTAGTGGAACTCCAATCTTGGCATCGGATGCAATCACATCTGAAATCAAATTGACTTCCCTTATGGAGTTTGAGCGGTTGAGTTCTAGCCCTCAAAAATGGTGTGAGCATTTGATCTCCATGAGGAAGATAGACGTTGATCCAAATGATTCAGAGAGCTTGAAGGCTTTTGATGTGTCTGCTGCTTCAAAACGTCTCGAGGATTATTACTCCCACTGTCTCAAAACGGTGTCGCCTAGTAAAGCGATTACAGATAAATAGAGGTTTGGAGAAAACCAAAACTATGAAATTGAGTTTTATTGTTCCTATTTATAACGTGGAGGATTACCTCCTCGATTGTTGTAAAAGTATCTTAAATCAGGTTGACAGTACTTGTGAAGTTCTTCTTGTGGATGACGGCTCGACTGATAGGTCTTCGCAAATTGCTGATGATATTGCACGCGAACATGATCGTGTAACTGTTATTCATAAGGAAAACGGTGGCTTAGCTTCTGCTCGAAATGCAGGATTAGATGTTGCTTCAGGAGATTACGTTGCGTTTGTTGATTCGGACGATCTAATTTCTGAGAACTGCCTCCCCGCTATTCTCCATGAGCTTGAAGATACTAAGCCTGATATTTTGTTTCTGGATAGCTGCAAGCTATACCCTGATGGAGTTAAAAAATCAATCGGCTATCATATTGAGCCCGGTTTCATTAATCAAAAAAGCAAGAGCGAAGTTCTTTACTACTTGTCTAGACTGCCTAAGTTTCCTGACAGCGCATGTATGAAAATATATAGACGTGCATTTTTGTTGAACTGTGGGCTTAGGTTTCCTGAGGACGGACGTATCTCAGAGGACCTAAATTTCGTTATGAATAGTCTTCTTGACGCTGAGACTTATTCTGCACTTGATTTGCATTATTACGAATATCGTCAGAATAGAGCGGGCTCTATCACTGATGCAGTTGGTCTCAAGCATTTTCAAGGCCTCCAGCAGTTTATCGAAGATGCTATTCCCGTTCTTTGTGATTCTGACTATAGGCCCAAGAATAATGATTGTGCTTGCTGTTTAAGCTTCGTTGCGTATGAGTACTCAATTATGTTGTGGATGCTCAGTACAATTCCGGGCTCAAAATTAGACGAAGCCGTCGCTTATTTAACGAACTATCGATGGCTTATGAATTATGCGGGTGGAAGAAGGGCCCAAATGACTCGTACCGCGCTGAGTCTTTTGGGGGTACGGAAAACATCTTCCCTGCTTAGCATTTATATGAAAGTGAGGCGAAACTAATGAAAGCTGCTATTGTCACGCTTCATCGGGTTTACAACTACGGTTCTGTTTTGCAGGCATACGCAACCCAAAAGGTATTCGAAAAGCATGGCTGTGAGACGAGCATTGTCGACTATATAACTGAGCAGCGAACGCTAAAACGTATCTTCTTCAAACCTCCCGCTGATCCTAGCATCAAAGGCGTTAAAAGGGTTGTCTATCAAATTGCTAAAATTGGCTCGCTTGCACTTAAAGAACTCACTTTTGGCTCATTTGTACGGAAGACAATGCGGCTTACAAAGCGATATGTGACCGCCGACGATTTAGCTTTAGACCCTCCCCGCGCCGATGTCTATGTGAGCGGAAGCGATCAGGTTTGGAATAGTAAATATAATGAAGGGATTGACAGGGGCTTTTTCCTGGATTTTGTTCCTTCGGGTCGAAAGAAAATTTCTTTTGCGTCTAGTTTCGGCAAATCTGCACTCGACGAGTGGGAAAAAGAGCAGACGCGTTTCTATTTGAGTCAGTACGCTGCCATTTCTGTTCGTGAGGATTCTGCTGTAGAAATAGTGGAGGACCTTGGTGTGCAGGGCGCTGTGCAGGTCATTGATCCAACACTACAGCTTACTAAATCGGAGTGGCAACCACTTGCGTCTCCTCGTTTGGTTAAGGACCCTTACTTGGCTCTTATGCTTCTTTACAATGAAGACAATGGTGCGACGGAAATTGCTCGTCAAATTGCCGACGAGAGGGGCTTGAAGCTCGTTAAGATTTCATGGGAAATGAAAAAGCCCGAGGCTGTTGATAAGTTGTTTACGCATAGGTCCCCAGCAGATTTTCTATCCCTGTTTTCCAATGCCGATTTTGTTGTGACTAACTCGTTCCATGGACTTGCTTTTTCTCTGATTTTTGAACGCCAGTTTTTGGTTGTTCCTAGAAATGAGTTTAACTCCAGAATTGATTCGCTTCTCAGCCTCGTTGGTTTGTCGGATCGACTTGTAAAAAAGCCTTTAGACTCTAATCAATCTTTGCCTGTCATTGATTACTCGCATGTAAACAAGGCGCTTAATGCTGCGCGCCTTGATGCGGATAGATATATCGACGAGGCGTTGGGTGAATAAATGTTTAATGTATTACACGTGATGTATGGGGCTGATGCCGGCGGCATTTCATCAGTTATTCTTAATTATTACAGGCACCTTGTGGAACATGGCTTTCATTTTGATTTGGCATTAACTTCAGATCAAATTGGTCTTAATGCCAAGCGCTTTCGTGAGCTTGGTTCCCACATATATCGACTTCCTTCGAAGAGCGAGGGAATTGGTGCCTATGAGACAGCCTTAGCCAATCTGCTTAAGTACAATTCCTATGATGCGGTTCATGTTCATGAAAATGAAACGTCTTACGTTGCCCTTCGGGTTGCTCGAAAGTGTGGTGTGCCTGTTAGAATCGCGCATTCCCACACTACATCACCGTGTTATTCATTTCGCGACCATTTAAGAAGGGTTTCCGGCTGCGTTCTAAATGGCCGTTATGCTACATGCTTAATCTCCTGTGGGAAGCTTGCCGGTGAACGCGTTTTCGGTAAATGGCGTTGGCGAATGGGGAAGGTGCAGTTTTTGCCCAATGCCATTGATACTGGTTCATATACATTCGATCCGTCCGTTAGGCGCGCCGTGCGTCAGGAGCTTGGGTTCAACGAGGAATTCGTTGTTGGTATGGTTGGTAGACTGTCGAAACAAAAAAACTATTCCCTTGCGCTGAAAATAGCGAGCACTTTTGACAAGAATTGTAATGTGCGATTTGTTGCGGCTGGAAACGGCGAGCTTGAGAGTGAGATATCCTCTGCGATTGAGGCATGTGGATGCGGCGATCGATTTAAGCTCCTTGGAAGACGATCTGATACCGCAAGGTTGTATCAGGCGTTTGACGCATTCATGTTGACTTCTCTGTATGAGGGTTTTCCGGTTGTTGGCGTTGAGGCTTCGGCTTCGGGGCTTCCCCTTCTTGTTTCTCAAACGATTACGCCTGAGCTTAAAAAATGCGGCGAAGTGTCTTATTTGCCGCTCGATCGTCCTGATTTGTGGGTGGATGAGATCAAAAGACTCTCAATGATTTCTCACGATTTGCCGAGGACTAACCGGGCTAAGGCAGCCGGTTTTGATCTTGAAGATTGCTGGAGAATTCTTGCCGGGATTTACTGCGGGGAATTAAATGTCTAGTTTTGCTTTGAAAAAACGCGGGTTAAATTCTGCGAGGCGTTCCTTATCGGTTCTTTTCTTGTTTCTGCTTATAGGTTTGATTTATGTGACATTTGGCAATCTTCTAGCAGGTGCTGGCCGAATTGTTCCCTTTAGAGATCAGTTGAAGATGGCAATGTCCGCAGTCGGATTGTGCGTATTGCTTCGCCTTTCTTGTCGTGCAGACCTTGTATTTGGCAAAGACATGCTCGGACTTTTATTGGTGTTTGGTATTGTAATTTTGGTACCAACTTGCTTCTATTACCTCAGTGGGTACGTTAGTTTTCAGTACGGTTTGCTTCAAATATCCTTATCCGTTCTTTGGATTGCTGTTTTCGCTCTTTCCTATTGGTCTGGATATAAGAGTCCCTTTCTACTTGAACGACTTGGATGGATGGGCCTTGCAGTCCCTATTGTTTTTGTGCTCTTCGCCGGAGTTAGAACCCATATCAATGAGATTGGTTGGACAGAATCTGTAACTATGGCGTACTACGCCCTGTTTCTGCTGCCTTTTGTCTTACTGTTGCGCAATAAAACAATTCGTTGGGTATTTGTTGCAATAATTTTCGCCACACTTCTCCTGTCTTCTAAGAGAGGTGGATTCATTGCTTTTTTCCTGGCTCTTATTGTTTATGCCGTGGTTGAGTGGCAGATGGCTGGAAAGGGAGATCCTAAAAGGGTCCTGCTTATCCTTGGTTCTGTAATACTTGCGATGGCTTTCTACTATTTTTTCACTTCATTTACAAAAGCAAACAATCTGGCAATGTTAGATCGTCTTGAAAATCTTGCAAATGATGATGGTTCGGGTAGACCGGATGTCTGGGCTTGTGTCTGGAGAATGATACTAGCTTCTGATCCAATGTCACTTCTTATTGGCCATGGTTTTAATACGGTATATCAAGCTTCCCCTATGGGCCTTAGCGCTCACAATGACTTTCTTGAAGTCATTTATGACTATGGCCTTCTTGGGTTTTTACTTTATTTGCGACTTTATTATCACGTCTGGCAATTGTATCTGCGTGTCAAGTCCGATTGTTCTCAGCTCGCGCCGGCATTCGCAGCATCTCTGGTGCTGATGATTTTCATGTCGTGTATGGCGCACTTGATTATTTACCCAACTCATTTTTTGCTTCTGTGTATGTTTTGGGGCGTTATTGCCGGCTATCTTAAATCGAAGGGATCTGTGAGTCCTCGTGGATATATGTAGTGATTTAGTCAGCATTATTGTTCCAGCGTATCAGGCTGAAAAACATCTGAAAGAGTGCGTTTGTTCTCTTTTGAGCCAGACTCACCGCGCAGTTGAAATAATTGTTGTTGATGATGGCTCGACCGACGGAACCTCGGCGATAATTTCAAGAATGGAGGATTCTGACAATAGGCTGCGGCTTATAACGCAGAAGAACTGTGGTGTCAGTTCTGCGCGAAATCATGGTATTTCTGAGTCCCGTGGTTCTTACCTGATGTTTGTAGATGCCGACGATTGGATTGAACCATTTGCTGTCGAGACGCTCTTGGCTGCTATAAAAAATAACGGAACTGATGCTGTCTACTGCAGTCAGTACTATGACAGCAACGGAGTTTTATGTGCCAGTGAAACCTGTATCTCCAGATCCGACAGTATCGATGCGTCCGTATTACTTAAATATCAATTGGACTTTCGCTTCATTGCCTGTCCCTGGCTTTGCCTGATGAGTAGGGATGCGGCTGCGAGGTGCGCATTCCCAGAAAATGTGCATATTCTAGAAGACTGGTTCTTTAACGTTGAACTTCTAAATAATTCGCGCTTCATTTCAGTAACTGATACAGCTTTTTATCATTATCGCTCTACTGAGCAAAGCGTAAGTCATTCTGCCTTGAATGAAAAAAAGTTGAGCTGTATGGAGCTTCCAAATAAGGTCGTTTCGCTCCTTGGTCTTCAAGGCGAGAAAGCTAACTCATTGCGTTTGCGATTAAACGTTGGCTTAATCCGGCACCTGTTAATCGTCGCTGCCGCTTCCGGCTTCGCCGATGAATACTGTCGCAAGAAGATGGCGAACTGGGCACGATCGACGCTTGGTGAAGCGTTTGCTTCGCCCGATTTGCCCCTTAAGCTTAAGAGTTATGTGCTTCTAGGTTCAATTTCGCCGCGTTTGTTTGCATTTATCTTTCACTTTAAAAGGAAGGCGTTCCATGACTAAGGCTGGCATTGTTACATTCCACTGTGTTCCCAATTATGGGGCCGCTCTTCAAGCATTTGCTCTATCTGAGAAATTAAAAAAATACTACGACGAAGTTAAAGTTATTGATTATTGTCCTGGCTGTCTTTTGTCTGACTACAAAACGTTTGATTTTTCTGGACCTAAAGCAGTCATTGGCAGCGCTCTCACTGTGCCCGCCTGCGTTCGTAAGAAAAGAAAGTTCAAGCACTTTGTCTCAGAGAGGATGGACTTGGAGCCGTGGCCTGCTACTGACGAGGTCCTCCATTCGTTCGATTCCGTCTTCTGTGGGAGCGATCAAATTTGGAATTCGGAAATTACAAAAGGAATCGATCCCATGTACTTTGCCGACCGGTTCCCCGGGAGCGTCATTAAGGCATCGTACGCTGCCAGTATAGGCAAATCGGCTCTATCTGATGCGGACTGCAAAGCTATGCTGCCTTTGGTTTCAAGACTTAATCGAATTTCTGTTAGAGAACCAGAAGCAGCGGGCTTGATTGAGAAATTGACCGGTATTAGGCCTGAGGTGGTTGTCGACCCTACCATCCTTGCGGGTAAAGAACTATTCGCTCCCGTTGTAAAGTCTCTCCGCGATAGGCCTTACGTCCTTTATTACCAACTGGCAAGGAAGGACAACCGCGCTCTATCTTTGGCCGATAAAATCGCACGTTATAAAAATCTCGATCTTGTCGGACTGAGCGGCAACAGAGGGCTGCAAATTGGAAAAGGTCATGACGTTATTTGCGATGCTGGGCCTGAAGAATTTGTTTCCCTCATCGCGGGTGCGGATTACGTTGTTACCGACTCTTTCCATGGGACCGTCTTTTCTCTTCTATTCCATAGGCCATTTGCGTCCATTCCTAAAGCTACCCGAGGTGGGAGAATTACCAACCTTCTTGATATTGCTGGTCTAAGGAACCGCTATACGGATCGTTTTGATAGAGATATTTTGCTAAAGGATATTGATTGGGGAAATGTTGACAGTTCGCTTGCTCGCGAACGCGAGGCGTCTGAACATTTCGTTACATCTATTAAGGGTGATTTCTAATGATGGTTCTATTTACCAATAAACGGGATTGCTATGGGTGCGGTGCTTGCGCCTCTGTGTGTCCGCGTAGTGCCATCAAAATGGTCCATGACAAGCATGGCTTTTTATATCCCGTTATTGACCCAGAGAAGTGTATCGACTGTCATCTTTGTAATCGTGTTTGTCAAATTGGCAATGAAGTTGACCTCCTGACACCATATCCCAAAGCAACATACGCTGTAAAAAACGAGGATGAAATTCGGTCTCGATCGTCTTCGGGAGGAGCTTTTACTGCTCTGAGCGATAGCATGCTTAACGGCGGCGGTCTAATTGTGGGTGCTGCTTATGACGAGTCGATGTGTGTTCGGCATAGGGTGGCTGGCGAAGTTACTTCTCGTGATTCAATGCGTGGAAGCAAATATGTCCAAAGCGATATCTCTAATGTCTTTAATGAGTATAAAAATCTAAGTGGTAAGAAGGTTCTGTTTACGGGGACCCCATGCCAGATCGCTGCATTTAAGCTGGTGGCAAAACTGCTAAAAGTGAATTCCTCGAATTGGGTTTATGCCGACCTGGTGTGCCATGGCGCTCCCTCTCCGGCGGTTTGGGGCGACTATGTGAGGTCTCTTGAAAAAAAGCAGGGATCTCGTTTGGTTTCATATTCTTTCCGTAATAAAGATGCCGGATGGCGTGGCTACCATATTCGAGCGGAGTTTGAAGATGGATCCGTTTTACTGGATGATAGTTCCGAAGCGCGCGGCTTTGCTGTTGTATTTTCAAAGAGTCTCGGGTTGAGGCCGTCGTGCTATCACTGTCCATATTCTCGCATGCAGCGAGTGGGCGATTTGACGATTGCGGATTACTGGGGAATTGAAAAGGATGATCCTGAGTTTTCTGACAACGTCGGAGTATCCATGGTCTTCGTGAATAGTGAACAGGGCGGAACGCTACTTACTGACTCAAGTGAGCGCTTAACTCTTAAGGAAGAGACCGAGACTCCTGTTCAAAGGAATCTGCATAATTCAACTGACTATCCGCAGTTTGATTACGATTCATTTTGGACGGCCTATGAGAATGGCAGTTGGGGCGGGGTAGCTTCCCGATTTGGTTATGTCGGTAAATCAGGAAAACTGTATCGCCTTGTTGACAAGGTAAAAACAAAGGTGAGGAGGGCATGAGTTTCACCTATGGGCAAATATAAAAAACTTGGCAAAAATGTCGGTCTAATAACGATCGGGAACTTCGCGTCCAAAATAATGTCATTCTTCATGCTGCCGCTCTATACTGCCGTGTTGTCAACGGCAGAGTACGGTACTGCGGATTTAATGACGACGACAGTTAATCTTCTCTCACCTTTCTTTACGCTTCTGATCAGTGAGGCCGTAATGCGATTTGCCCTTGATCAAGATGTAGATAAAGGGCAAATATTTACCATCGGGCTGATTGTGACATGCGGCGGCTTTATTGCCATGTGCGCTGTTTCCCCGCTTGTTCTTTTGAGTGAGGACATGGCACCGTATCTAGGCTATTTTCTTGCGTACTATTTCTTTACATGTCTTCATCTTCTTGTCTCTCAGTTTGTTAAGGGGATTGAGAACGTCGCGATTTATTCAATTAGCGGCGTGTTTCAGACCTTTGTTTTCATTGCTTTAAACCTTGTGTTTCTTTTAGGTTTACACCTTGGAGTTACGGGCTATATGCTCGCCATGCTGATAGGTGAGGCCGCTACAAGCGTTTTACTTTGGATCGGTGCCGGCCTTAACGGCTTTTTGGTGAGACCAGCCTCCATTGATAAGAATCTGTTTAGGGATATGCTTCGCTATTCTGTTCCGATGATTCCCAATTCGATTAGTTGGTGGATTAGCAATTCTTCGGACAAATATTTGTTGACGATGTTTGTTGGGGTTGGTGTTACGGGTGTGTACTCTGCCGCTCAGCGTATACCTTCCTTGTTTGCTACCGTTTCAACAATTTTTATGAGTGCATGGCAGATTTCGGCCGTAGAGGATTTCGGTTCTCAAGAATCGAGACGGTTCTACAGCAACATTTATAAACAGTATTCCACGTTTAATTCTCTTGTTGTTGGTGTGCTGATTTGCGGCTGCGAACTTCTGGCAAGCATTCTCTTCTCTAATGACTTTTTTAATGGCTGGGTTCTTGTTCCAGTGCTGTTGATTGCTTTTGAGTTTTCCGCTATGTCTGCATTTTTGGGATCCATTTACACTTCAGCTAAGAGAACCAAGATGTTGTTTGTATCAACAATGTTTGCTGCTGTGCTTAACATTGTTTTGAATGTCATGTTGATTCCTTCGCTGGGTGCCATGGGGGCTTCTTTGGCTACTCTCGCTAGCTATGTTTCAATTTGGGCATTGCGTCTTTGGGATACGAGAAAGATCATTCGTCTCGATATTGAGCTTGTATCTGATTTAATTTCATACTTTATTCTCGCTGGAATGTCTATCGTGATGATAGCGCACGTTCCGCATCGTTTTCTTATTGCACTTGCCCTTCTCATTGTCATGCTATTTGTCAATCGTCGTGTTGTCATGAAATTAACTGAAGCTTGCCTTTCAGTTCTTAGGTCAGCTCTTCGAAAGGCTCATCAATAATGGAAACCCCATTTAACTCTAAAGATAAATGCTGCGGGTGCGGTGCGTGTCTGCGGGTTTGCCCAAAAGACGCAATTTCTTTTCGCAAGGATTTGGACGGATTTGTCTATCCAATAATCGATAGCTCTCTATGCATCGATTGTGGGGCATGCGTTAAGAAATGTGACTTTGGCAAGACTAAGAATTCCCATAATTCCGTGTCGCCAATGGCTCTGGCTTTTGTTAATTCCAATAAGGATGCGTTGCACGGCAGTGCTTCTGGAGGAGCTTTTTCTGCACTTGCAAAACATGTTCTCGATAATGGGGGCGTTGTCTATGGCGCGTCTTGGGGCAAAGGAATGAAGCCCGAACATGCACGTATTGCCGATTGGTCCGATATTTCTAGAGTTCAGGGCTCAAAGTATGTTCAAAGCGACTTAACGCCGATTTTATCTAAGTTAAAACAAGACGTATTCGAGGGGTCTGGTGTTCTGTTTTCTGGTACTCCATGTCAGTGTGCTGCTGTAAGGTCTCTGTTTGGACGCAAAACTCCTGATAATTTAATCTGTGTTGAACTCATTTGTCATGGGGTGCCGAGCGCGAAGCTGTTTCTTGATTTCGTTGAATATCTTGAAACCAAGGTGAATGGAGAGATCGTAGATCTCAGATTCCGTGATAAGAATAGGGGTTGGGGCGCTCTGCTTGCCGTTGATTTTAGGACCTCAGACGGCAAAGTTAGAACGCGTTACTTCAAGCCTGAAGAGGTCTACTACTACTATTATTACTTTTATCAAGGCATGTTTTTCAGGGAATCCTGCTACTCTTGTCCTTATGCAAAAAGAGAACGATATTCTGACTGGACGATAGGCGATTTTTGGGGCGCAGCAAAGTATTGTGAGAATATTGACTCTTCAAAGGGCGTTTCAGTAATTATTGCTTCAACGGATAAGGGCATTTCGCTTGTAAATGAGCTTAGGAACGATGGCGTAATTAAAGAGGTGCCGATGGATGATGTTGTGCGTGAAAATGGCCAACTCGTGCACCCATCGGCTAAGCCCGATTGTTACAACGAGCTCATGGCTGAGTATCGATCTCTAGGGGCAGCGGCTTTCGCTTCGAAATTTGAAAAGAATAATTGGAAGCTTGTTTTCAAGGGACGCCTGAAGAGAAGCATCCCGCTCTGGCTAAAGAAGGCCATTCATTCCTAGATTTAGAGTGTCCATTGGGCTTGCTAACCTTTTTATTATCAGTGGGGAATGCACCGATTTTCTCAAACTGCTGTTGTTATGTCGTTGAAAGGGGTCATTGATGACGGGGGGGGGTACCGTCAAGATGCTTTCGCAAATTGATTTAGCCGCCCTCTGCCCCGTCCTCTTCTAGCCCTCCGCCTTTCCCCTCAGCTCGTCCACCTCATCCAGTTCGGACATGTCCAGGTACCTCCTCTTGCCTCACTCGTGCTCCGCTATGTACTTCAGCCTCGCCGTCACCAGCATGAGGGCCGAATTGCCGTCCGGGAAGGTCCCGACGACCCTTGTACACCTCCTGTTCTTACGGTTGATGCGCTCGATCCCGTCGTTCGTCCCGATCCGAAGTCAGTGCTCCGGCGGGAATTCCGTGTAGGCAAGCGTCTCGGCTAACCCGTCGCGCACCGTCCTCGCGGCCGCTCCGCAGAGCTTCGGCACGCTGAGCTCGACTTCCCTGGCGCCTGTGACGAGTCTTCTCGCGTAGTGGCCGCCGTGGTAGGCATCCCGGCCTGCTGTCCTCTCGTGGCGCTTGGCCCCGACGAGCTCGGACGCCTTCTCGTCGAGCGGTGCGCTGAGCGTCTCCTCGACGGTCTTCCTCAACAGGTTCTATATGTTATTGCGCAGCGACTCCTCATCGACTGATACGATGTTCGCAGACACGGCACGTGCCACCTTCGTCAATGATTTGTTGTTTAACCGCTGGAAATCATATGACGGGGCGCGGGCCGTGTTCCGCTATGCGGTTGTCAATTTGCGAAAGAAATTATGCGTCACCTTGTCGATATGAGCTTCTTTGGGTGCTGTTGCAATGTTGTTGTTCGTGGCTATTTCATCAGGTCGTCGTATATGTCGGTTCCCGGGAAGAAACGATCTTTTGCTCCTTGCATCGGCTTTGTCCAACTGACAGCGCCCGTACGCAAATCGAAGGCGCGGACTCTGTTGTTATATACAAAGGTAATTTCCTCATTTGTCATGTAGATATGTTGTAACCTCCGGTTGATGAGGTCTTGATTCTGTGTCGGTTTCAGTCGAGCTATAAAATTCCAGCCCTCTCCGTTCTGGGAGAACAGCAGAATGTTCTTGTCGATGTCGTTTAGCTTGATTATTAAGTGTGGTCCAAAAAAGACCGCACGGTGGACTTCGGCAGGCAAAATGATCTCAAAGATAGTGTGGCCTCCTTGTTCAATGACCAGGTCTTTGCCACTCGCAATGGCCTTAACGCCCTTTCCTATATAGGCCACTGCCTTTTTCGGTGCGATGGCTATTTGGCCTTCAGGCTCTGGCAATTTGGTTGTATGGATGACATCCGTACGGAATACGCGGTAGCTATCAAGTTTGAGTTCCTTCGCCAAATTTTGAACGTTATTCAAATCTCTGAGGCCATGAAGCCCAAAGAACCAACTGGCTTTTGGTGCCGTTTGTTGCACTTCTTTGAAATAGTCCCAATCGACGGGGGACAGCGAATGTCCTATCACAACAACCTGCGTTGTGTCTGAGAGACTGTCGAAAAACTCACGATGTTCTTCAGTTATCTCGCGGCTGTCTTTGGTTAGGTCTTCATTGTATTCACCTATCACTCGAAGCACGTTATCTTGTGCGACATCGATTACGGCCTGCCTATAGGTGCGTGGCTCTCGATGCTTCTCGGAAAGTGGCCGTATCTCGGCATCTGGGCGATGCCCAAGGATCAGCTTGTCACGCTTGTTGGCCCTGCAGCCGTGGATATAGCAGGCTTCGTCCACATGGTAGAGCGATTGAATAAACTCAGTGTAGTTAAAGCTCAATGCTTTTCCGCGAGGATTAATGAGCGCCTTAAGAGGCCGATCGTCGGTGCCTATCTTTAGCCTGTTCACCCATCTGTGGAAAGCTGGCGGCAGATCGGTTGCAATTGCCTCGATTGGCGTGGCCGCTGCGTCCACTGCAGCGTAGAAGTTCGCTGCGCTGTCTTCGCCATCGTAGAAGCCCATGCTTTCTAGCCACATGTCTACTAAATAACGACTTGCCATTGGGTCCAAGTTGATTTTGCCAAGTGATTCTTCGAAATCCGCCCAAATATCGTCGGGCGTCAGAGCGATTTCTAGCGCGTCGCGAAGGTAGTCGTTTCGTTTGAGGCTTTTGCCAAAATCGTAATAACTGGATTTTACTCCATGCATAAGGTCAAAGCCGTTGCCTATTACATAGAGGGTGTTGGAGCTGGAGGGGATTTCGGATAGATCGATTATGGCGAACTTTCTTAACTCCTGCTCGAAAGTCTCCGTTTCTTCTTTGTGTTTCGCCTGCCACTTTGCATTTGCTTCACGCTCGCGCTTCTCCGCCTGTTCTTTACACCACGTCTTATGACAGATGGGACAGAAGGTGTATTTCTTGGGATCTTGCCAAGGCATGAGAACGAAGGGTCTGGAGCAGTCCTTGCAGATTTTCACGGTAGCATTTTTCGTCATACGTTCCTTTCGGCTCGTGGGTTCCTAATAGTGTGGATAGCTTGTAAGAGGACACCGGTGCGATAGCTCCCGATGCCCTCTTAATGCCTAATGTTGCTGCAACCAGTGGTTACTCAAACTCCACCTCAACTTGACTGTGTTAGTAAATCTTGAGTTCGGTATCAATTTCGACTCGTTCGACTATCCAGCCAATGGCGGAACACTGTCGCATGAATGTATCAATTCGGTTCTCGCCTTTTAGATTGTGGATGGTGACTACTACGCCAAAACGCTGCGGGTCATGGGAGCCTTTTAGATATCTCGAAGACTTGCGAATCATCATGCCCCACATTGGGTTGGCATACACTTTTTTGGGCTTGCTGCCGCTGGTTAGCGGTTCGGATATGTGCTTGACATGCCTGTTTAAAGTGCGCATATCAAAAAATTGCGCCATGTCGCCCGCTGCGCTTTGCTCTCATATAGGATTTAGAACGGTATATCGTCTTCGATATCCTCTAGGTGGGAAATTAGATTTGCCATGATTGCCTCTCTTTTTCTGGGGCTTGCATTATCGAGCAGGTTTACAAAGTCTGAGATGGTATCTATTGAAATTGATCCTGGCTTTGTTTCGACAGTGCCATTGATTAGGATGTCAGTTAGATATTTGACATTTGCAAGTGAGCTATCTAACAAATGGGATTTAAGCAAACTCTGAAGACGCGCAAGAATGGTATCTGCGTTAATCTCGAAAGTTGATAAATGGCTCTTACAGACAGTGTGGCTAATAATTTCATTAATGAAATTGCGAAAAGCCCGCTTTTCCTTTGTTGTGAAAAACGGTGATTCGCGTTTCTCTTCCCGTTCGTCTGGGAGATCGAATGCATCGAGATATCTTGTGTATTCGCTATCGATAAGATCTTCTTTATGTCTTAAGAAAATCGGCTTTATGTATTCACTGACATCGTCATCCTTTAATATCCATTCTACTTGTTGGTTTGCTAAGGCAACTGAAAGGATGCGGAGCTCTTGTTGGCTTGTGGGCATGTGGGAACTGGAACTCAGTTTTGAAATTATCGAATGTGTCTCAGCGAAAGAAATCGAATTTGCCAGCGCTTCTATTAGTGCATTAACGTCATCCTTAGCGGTATTCTTCATGTCGGCATCGCTGGTTCGTTGTGGTTTCGACACTCGTTCTTTATCTTTAGGACGATTATTAAGCTTGATTACATTTTTCAAGTCGCCTTCAACCGTGATGTTGGTCCGATTCTTGAAATACTCGGCCATTCTTTTGTCATCCGTGCAAATCAGCACCTGCTTTTCTTCTGAACTCTGTTCGAGAAAAAAGTCGATTGATGCAACGATGCAAGCATCTTTAAAGCCCTTATCACTCCTTTCTTCAAATGGCGGCTCGTGATTAATTGCCCAGTTGTATATGCGAGGGAACGCGTACTCGACTGGCGCTTGTGGTAAGACGTTAAACGGAATTGATTTGTCGCTGCGGATTTTCTTTTCGACTTGTTCGAAAGCCAAACTTTCGGCCTCATCTATTGAAAAGCTCGTCAGCTTGAGTATTCCGCTTCTATTAATTTGCGCCTGTTCCCTCAGAAAAGACAAACGTTTCTGCGTTACTATTTCATCGATAACAACTGCGGGAATATATAGTTCGTTACTTGCAGCAATTGCCTGCAATTGCTTTCGGTTGCCTAGAAGCTCGGAATATGAGTTTTCGTTCCTAGCTAGATTCGTGTCGACGATTACTATCACGATTATCTCCCCTCGGACGGTTTCTGTCTTAAACAATAATATCCATTGCGATGCATCAAAGAGCGTCTTCAATTGTTGCAGTGCAGACGGTGCCACACGCTTGCAGTCCCTGATTTGTTATTACCTTGAGCGCTGCGGTTATTCGCCCAAGGCGGTGGCGGTAGGATTGCGATTCTTGTTCGTAAGCGCGGTGCCCTGGCCAATCTCATCACTGACGAGCTGACTAAAGAGGAGATGCCATACTTCAACGGGCTTTTCTCGGATACAGACCCAGAGTTCATTGAATTCAATGCGTTTGCTTTATCCAGGATTACCGATGCAGCGTCTGGAGAAAAAGGCGTCAGCCGGTCTGCAGCGGACAAAATAATCGACTCCATCTCTGATGAACTGCTGACTGACTCCAGGAGATTAATGTATGGGCGGTCCTATGCCATGCTTCTTGGAGCGCTGCGGAAACACCTCAAAAATGACTGCGTCGCGATGGACCCTTCGGAGCGCTTCGACTATATCGTAAGTATCTTTTCCGAGGGCTCCCTGCGGCGTTTCTCTGATTACCTTGATGCAGATATCTCGATCATGACCATTCACTCTGCTAAGGGACTCGAGTGGGACACCGTTTTCATACCGGGCGTTACGCGTTCCGATTGGCCTGGAAGGATTTGCTCTCGGTGCGAAAGTGCTGGCATGTGCTCGCGTTCTGCGCGTGGATGCCGGATTATGGATGCGAAGAAAATGCCAGACGGGCTTATTGAGGAAATGGGCCTGCTGTACGTCGGCGTCACTCGCGCCCGCAAAGCGGTATATATCTCCGCTTCTATGCAGCGCAGGTCAAATTACGGGAACTATCAGGTTGCCTGCCCCTCTTGCCTAACGTCTCTTCCGGGCATTGAGCCTGTGAGTTGGACGGTCATGGACGGGGAGGGGTGATTTGTGGCGGTATGGAGCGCGCCTGCTATTGGCGTTCCTATTCCAATTCACATGTTGTTAGGGATACGCAGGCCCTTGTCCTGCAATTGAGTGCTTGATAAAACTGGCCTTTTTGCTGTATAGCGTTGACTGAAAAGGGAATAAAGTTTCCTGCCCATCGCGAAATGGCGATGGGGTACGCTACTGCCGTCAATATAGCAAACGACGAAATTCCGACGTTCGCAACATTGACGCCAGCGTTGCCTGCGGCTAGCTGGATAAGGGCTTCGATGGTCATAAGTACCAATTCCTCGCTTTCGTCTAGTATGCCATAGGCAAGCATTGTTTTAGGTGGCCGCGAAAGCGTTGGTTGCACTTGCTGCGCCTTTAATTAGCCTGTCTGGGGAGGGTTAGCCGCCGCTTGTTGATCCGGACAGGTTGATTTATTTGGGGGTATTTTGGCCGAGTTCGATATCACTCGTATTCCTCGATATGGTTCCAAAAGCTCATATGCCCATTTTGATCATAGGGTCTCTTTTGCCGAAGCTCAGACCAAAATCATAGATTCAGAGTACGTTTCCCATCACGCGTTCTACCCTCTAATATCCAACGAGATCATTACTGTTCGGTATCGTGGAGGTAAGCGAAGCTGCAAGGTTCGCAATATCGCTTATGCCTCGCATTTCAATCACCGCGTCTTCCAGTACTACTCTTATCTTTGGTCGGACTTATATAACAAGAAGGCTATTGTCGAAGAGTTTAATGAGGTCGCCGTAGCGTACCGCTCCTCGCTTTCATCAGACAGCGCCGTAGCTGCTGCCAGCAATATTTCCTCAGCTAAAAAGGCCTTCGATTATATACGCGAGCAAGATTCGGCTTTTGTGCTTACGGGTGATTTCGAGAGCTTCTTCGACAACTTAAATCATGTTCATCTAATGACGTCGTTGCGTTCGTTGTTTCCCAGTGGACGCTTACCGGACGATCACTATCAAGTCATTAAAAATATCCTCCGCTATTCGTGCTGGCCTATTGCTGATTTGGCTGCTCGACATGAATTGCCATGGCCAGCAATCGATCCTACTCGGGAGAAAATGATTAGCGATGCAGCTATCGAGCTTCGGTTCAAGTCTATTCGCGAACTTAATAAGCTGGACGTTATCTTGCCAAAGTCTGAGTTTCTTGCAAACAAAAGTAAGGTCATCACCAGACCGTGGAAGCGAACGGGTATTGGGCTGGGAATTCCTCAGGGTCTTGCCGCAAGCGGAGTGCTCGCTAACATCTATATGGCCGATATCGACATGAAAGTCAGGCTTGCCGTTGAACGGGTTGGCGGCTTGTATCTTCGTTATTGCGATGACTTTATTATTGCCGTTCCAAAGTTTGGCTTTGATGCACTTGTAGAAGCCATCAATCTAATGGCCGATGTCGATTCCGTTAAACTGCAACCTGAGAAAACCAAGGTGTTCTGGGTTGATGGCGACGGAGTTGCTCAGCTTGATTTTGAAAGCGTTCGTGCGGGTAAGGTCCTTTCGTACTCCGGTGCACATCCGGCGCAGAAAATCAGTTTCCTGGGATTTGACTTTGACGGGCGCGTTGTAAGACTTCGACAGTCTACGGTTGGAAGGTACCACAAGCGTCTCCGTGAGGCAGCCACTGCGATTGCGCGTTCTAATCAGGGGGAGGGAAGGCACGCATCAAAAAAGCGTGTCTCCGCTCTGTATCAACATTATTCGCCGCTTGGTATTAAGGGAAGAAAGTTATGCCCTTCGGGTGATGCTGACTCTTCTGCATTTTCTCGCTATGGGAACTTTCTCTCCTACGTGGCGAGAGCCCAGAAGGCGTTTCCAAATGATCCGATTGCCCCTGATGAGGCCAAGATTTACAGGAATATTAAACGCTTGAGTGCTCGGGCATTTTGCTGCTATAGCGCCGATCGATTTCGACTACAAATAGACAATTAATTAAACCAATTAGTAGTTGCCCTTAATCGTTGCCCCTGCGGGGCTTCGCCTTACAACTTTTCAATGTCAATTGCTTGATATTCTGTTCACTAATAAAGAATGACCGGTGGGGGGCGTTATGCACGATAAACCATGGCTTACTCCTGAACAACAGATTGAGCATTTGGAGCGTAAGGGCGTAGCGTTCAACTTGATGAGCAAACAAGAAGCTCTGAGTTATTTAAAACATAACAATAATTATTTCAGGCTCCGGTCGTATAACGTTTAGTATGACGTAAGAAATGCTGTGACAGGACTTAAGCTCCAAGATGTGAATGTTAAGGCTGAGCTATCAAACGATCGGCTACAGCATATTGCGACTACGTTGTACCTTCACAGCACTATGGCTTCAACCGGGGTAAGGAGTAATAAAGGAAAACAGCTGCGCAGGCTAGCTGAAAGAATGTATCGCAACGAGAGCTACTATCTTCGTAATGACCAAATAAGAACTGGTTTCGCATTTATTAGCGGCCTGATTAATGGCTGGTTTGTGAATTAGAAAATAGTCTCTTTTGGGAACAAGACTATAGCTATAATACTCACTCACAATACAAAGAAGGTTGATACCTTCTTATCGGGGACGCATCCACTGGGTGTGTCCCCGTTTTCTTTTGATTGAGTAAGACGAACTGTCTGTTTGAGGCGGGGAACTCCTCATGAGTCCAGCGTTTATCGTTGTGCCCCGATTATTCAATATCAATGTTGGTATGCGTTTTTGGGCGTGATCGCTATTACGTGCGGGCGCTAGGGCCGGCGTGGTCCTCTGCAAAATTCGATGACTATATTTCAGTCAGTTCTCTTATTAGGTTACAGACGGTTGTTTCTATTGAGCTTCCAGAGGAAATACATGGGGTTCTCTTTTGCCTTGGCTTCTCGCAAGAAATCTGCGGATTGAGATGCAACGGCCCCTATGCCGGCAGCCCCGAGGATGGTCATGACATCACAAGGTGATGCGACTCCGTATTGCCCCAATGTAAAGCTTGCAATTCCGATAGCGGCTTCAATGCCTGCGGAGGTGACTAATCGGGATCGTTCGTTTTTCATCACCAAAGATATCTTGTGAAGCTCGGGCTCTATTAGGTCGTTCTTTAGGTCAGTTAATGTTGAACTGTCGATGGGCCTTTCGCTCAGGCCTTTGGACAAGGTGTCCCTAAACACAAGAAACGACTCTTCGTTTCTAATGCGGCAATCAAGGATGCTACGTAACGTCGCATTTTCAGCAATGGGGAGGGGACAAGATAACCGGCGAATGGGTAGGGTCTGATCCTTTCGAGGATAAAGGGTGGAAGTTGCGGACTCGAGGAACTCAATCTGAGCAGGACGAGTGGTTAAATACGAGCTATTCGAAAAATAGGGATTGACGAGGGCTTGAAAGCTATCGTTCAACAATGGCAGTAAGATAGTTGTGATGCCGCCGTTCTCCAGCATGTCTCTATCCAATCGCGTTTCGCCGTGGCTTGCATAGAGCGATTCGTATTCAGACGGGATTACCAGGAAATCGACATCTATCTCCTCATGGGACCCATATGCATCCATTCCCTCAATCGCTACATACAGATTCCCATCCGGTGCTCGTTTTAAAGTGCACGTGGTAGAGGAGCAGAATTGTCGTACGAGATCATCCCAATAAGTCGATATCAATCCTTTTGCTTTTGACTCTCTTTCGATTTGTCGCGCTAGGCAATTTTCGCAAAGAGGAATGTAATTGCTCGAAAATCCGAGTATTCCAGCTTTGACTATGTCTTCGACTCGCATGGTCAAATAGATCCCGAATGCAAGTTCATCGACTGAGACATAATCATCGTGCGCCATTTCGAATGCCGAATCTATAGGACAATGAATCAGGGTTTTATCTGCATACAATGCTGAGAACTTTGCCAAATGGTAAATGTTTTGCTCTCGACAGGCATAGTCAGTGCAGGGGAATTTGCCTCCTTCAAGGGTGGAGTCAACAGAAAAATTGAATAGGGATTGATTTTCGATTTTATCGATTGGGATAAGGGGTGCAAGGCCCCCAATAAAGGCGTCGAACCTATTTTGCCCCAGTTCTTCTAGGTACGCAATTATTTCGGCAAGAGAGCTGTTCTTGAATGCGGCTAGATAAGAATAAAGGTCATCGTATGCATGAGTCGCCATTTCGCTCACCTACACTTTCGGAAAGAGTTTTGCGTTGATATTTCCGAGGCGTCGTTGGGCTCGCAATCGACTCTAGTGTGCAGCTGCTTCTCGACGTACTCCCTCATGTTCTGCCTCCACATGTAACTAATTGATTTGCTATGTGCCATTATGAATGGTATATAGCAAATCAATTAGTTACATTTAATGGAGCATTGCGAGCGTGGCGCGCGCAAAGAAGAGTCGTTGTATGGAGGCTTCCGGCAACGGCCTTTTGTACGTCCGTGACTGTTGGGTGCTATCGCGGATGACGTCATTGTTGCCTGCACTCTCGATCCAAGGATGTAATTACGGAAGTGCGGGGAAAATCGAGAACCTTCGAGCACAACGCGATTTTTAGCACCAAAACCGCAGTTCGCGGAAGCGAAAACTGGGGCCTGGTTAGCATTTCTTCGATTTTCCCCGCACTTCCGAATTTGACCCCTTGCCGCACCTTGATCACGTCTTCAAGTGGCTGGTTCATCGCTAATGGAGTTTTCTGCGGTGCTTGAATTGCGGTGTTGTGATTAGGGCAAAAGGCTCTTGGCTCCGGGGAGGCTCATCGCACGAAAATTCAAGTTGCTGCTGAAGTAGGGCTTGCTTCGGCAGCGCTAACAATAAGGGCGGCTCTGCTAGTCTCGGGAGACCGCGGCATTCGGCGGGCCTGCCGAATGCCGCGATCAGTAGCGGTCAGTAGCGGTCAGTATATTCTTCGGAGCCGTTTCTCTGGGCTTCGGCGGACTTGCCAACTCGCGCTTGGGCACTACTCAGTAGATTACTCAGCAGTGCCCAGTAGATTACTCAGTAGTGCCCAGCAGGGGGAGGGCAGCAAACGCAATGGGCCTGTTTCCCGGCTAGGACCTGCAGCCTCAAACTTCGCTTGGCATCTTGTAGAACTGGTGCGGGTCTTTCGGGCTTTTCCCTACCCATTCCAACAGGCCTCGCCCGGCAAGGTCTTTCAGAGTCTTCGAGGCCGTTTTCCTACCGACATTGGACTCCCGCGCGAGGTCGGAGGTCGTGATTTTCCCCTGAGCGGCGGCAATTGCCATCGCTGCTCGTTCGCGCTCGCTGAGGAGCGGTCGGTTGTCGGCCGCGGTTCTCCTGAAGGCCGCTTTCTGTAACCCAGGACGCTCGAAGACGACGACGGTGCTGTTGACGGTCTGCTCGAAGCGGAACCTCACGCCGGCTGCCTCGCAGGCCTCCTTGATGCGCGGTATGCCCGTGCCGTACTGCTCGATGACGCCGGCGCGGAACAGGGTGCGCGCGATCGCGGGGTTTCGGAGGCCGAACTCGCTCGCGGTACCGTCTAGGTGCTCTTGCGGCGAGTCGCCCTCGGGGAACAGGCCCGGGCTCACGATCTGGACGGTGTCCATGAACACGTTGACCTCGACGGCGGTGCCGGTGGTGTAGTCGCGGTGGCACAGCGCGTTGGCAACCGCCTCGCGGATGGCCTCGGCCGGGATCTCGGGGATCTCCTTGCGGTACATGCCCGTCTCGCCGATGACGAACTCGCGCCTGATGTTCGACGTCACGAAGTACTCGGCGAAGTCGAGCAGCTTGAGCATGGTGCCGCACTCGCGGCGCAGGTCGAGGATCTTGGCCTTGGTGTTGCCGCCCAGAAGCCCCAGCTTCATCCTGGGGTAGGTGTCGGATCCCTCGCAGAACAGCTCCACCGCGGCGTTTCTTAGGCTGCCGTCGGGCGCGACGAGGTCGAGCCTTGCCAAGGTGTCCTCCACGCCGGCGAACCCGCCGCCCACGCGTCCGGCCCTGCCGCCGCGCGCGACGAAGTCACGCACCGCCTGCTCGTCGGCGTCGGAGACGGGCCTGCCGGACGGCAGCGAGTCCCACGGGCTACGGGCGCGCTCACGCTTGACGACCATGGCGCTCAGCTCCGAGGCCGACAGCGCTTTGTTCGAAGTCCCCACGCGGGTGAAGTAGCGTCCGTCGGCGGAGTAGGGGGCGTCGGCACCTGAGAAGGCAATTTTGATGTATCGCAGCCCATCATCGGCGTCGAGGCACTCGACCGTCGGGAACACCGCGGGCTCGATCTTGTCGGACACCCACGACGTCACCTGGCGCAGCGTTGCGTCGCTGACATCCTGGCCGATGACATCGCCGTTGTCCTTCACGCCGAAGTAGAGCTCGCCGCGGCCGTGCTTGTTCAGCATGGCGCTGATGGCTTGCAGTGCTTCTTTATGCTCGCCAGTGGACTTCTTGAACTCGACGGTCTCGCTCTCGCTGCCCAGGTTCATCCGCGCTGCCTTTCCCGTTCGTTGCTTGTCTCGTTGGATTATACCGTGGTCACCATGGGCGAAAACGTGGAAGCGCGCTTGCTTGCCTCTACCATGTTCTCATGCGCCTTAATGCCCTTTGTGAAGAATCATCCCATTGGGAAACGGGTCCCTATGGAACGATTTTGGTATCAGGCATAGGGGGGCGCTATCGTGGATGTCGTCACCATTGCCTGCGCCCTCGATCCAGAGATGTAATTACAGAAGTGCGGGGAAAAAACGAAAACCTTCGAGCACAACGCGGTTTTTTTGTATCAAAACCGCAGGTCGCGGAAGCCTAAAACGGGGGTCTGGTCAGCATTCCTTTGGTTTTCCCCGCACTTCCGAATTTGGCCTCTCGCCACATCCCGATTACGTCTTAAAGTGGCGCAAAAAGCCGTGTGCTCTGCTTGATTTTGCTCAGGAATTATGCCTGAGGGGTAGTGGATTCGCCTTTCTCCGCCGTGCAGCGGCACGTGTAGGGCTCTCTGGCTCAGGCGCGAGTCGCTTCCCGTCTGAAAAAGTTCTTAAAACAGCTTTAAAGTTGCCTTTGGCCTACATTGACAGCGTACAATACGCATGTTTACCATGGCAAAAGCTAAATTTGGGGAGGGGGAGCGCACGGTGGAAGTGCTGGTTGTTGGCAATACCGCGTATGTCGATGACGACTTTTGTGCCAAGGCGTTTCCCGGTGACCATGTTCAGGTCGTGGCGGCCAACGAGGCGCGCCGCGACGGGTCGTCGCTCCATGCGTCTTGGAAAGAGCTGCTGCAGCACCTGGACCAGGCTTACGAATTCGACCGTGTGGTCTACCTCTCTACCTATCTCACGCCGCATACCGAGGCCGTTGGCGACATCGAGCTGCTGCGCTCCGTCTTTCGAGCTTGCATGGGTCGCCAGATTCAGCTGCTGTTTGTGACTGGTCCCATGGGAGCGGACGGTGCGGTGGACGTTGCGGGGCAAAACGGCAAGGGCATCATTGCCCGTGCGGCCAACGACCTGTGCCGCTACTATGCGGTCCGCGACGGCATTCAGGCCAAGATCTTGCGCGTGCCGTATCTGTACACCGCCTCGCCCACGCTGGAAGACCCGATTTTGACCCCGCTGTTCGAGGCGTGCTCGCAAGGCTCTGCTGTCATGAGGGCTGGGGCGGACTCACCGCTCGGTGCCCTCTGCGCCGAGGAGCTGGCCGTTCTGGTGCGTCGCATCTTCGACAGCTGGGATGCCACATTCGAGGAACTCGAGGTTCCGGATAGCTTTGCCCACACCGTGGGAGACCTGGGCGAGGCGCTCAAGGGCTTGTTCCCGGGGCTCGACATTACCTACGACGGGGACGCCGTCGTCTCCATTGCTCCGAGCGATACCGTCCGCACGCGCTACGGGTGGTTCCAGCGCTATGACGTGCTGCGCGATCTTTCGACCATACACGCCCGCTGGGAGCAGACCCTCGCGGGCAAGCGCCATCCGCTGCGTGCCGCCATCGACCGCATGCGCGGGCGGACACTGCCCATCAAATGCCTGGAGACCGCGCTGGCCTGGGTGCTCTTTGAGGGCCTGGAGCTGGTGTTTTCGCAGTCTGCTCAGCTTAACGTGCTCGACTACCGCCTGCTGTACGTGGTACTGATCGGCACGCTGTATGGGCTCGATTTTGGCCTGGTTGCGGCGCTGCTGGCGTCGGTGGGTTTGGCCGCGAGCTACTTTACTCAGTACGGCTATACCTTCCAGGGCCTGTTCTACGAGCCGTCCAACTGGCTGCCGTTTATTGTGTACTTTGTGGTGGGTGCCGTGTGCGGCTATGTGCAGCTGCGCAACAGTGAAGCCATTAGGGCAGAGCGCGATCAAAACGAGCTCGTGCGCAACCGCAATACGTTCCTTACGCAGCTCTACCACGACGCGATCGAGGACAAGCGCGCGTACAGGCGCCAGATCGTGGGTCGCCACGACAGCTTTGGCAAGATCTTTGCCGTGACGCAGGAGCTCGATGTGCTCAATCCTCGCGACATCTATCGCAAGTGCTGCGAGCTTCTGGGCGAGATCCTCGAGAACGATTCGGTGGCGATCTACCATGTTTCGGGCGGGGCATTTGCACGCCTGGTGGCAGCAAGTCCCGCGATTGCCGAAGATGCCGCACGCTCGCTCACGCTTGAGCAGCTTGCACCTCTTTTGGGCGACGGGGGTCGTTCGAACCTGTGGGTGAACCGCGAGCTGACGCCGGGGCTTCCCATGTTTGGATACACGATCGAGCGCGACGGGGCACCCGCCGTGTTGATCTTTGTGCGTAGTGCGGCCGAAAACCAAATGACCCTCTATTATCAAAACCTGTTCCGCATCTTGTGCGGGCTGGTCGAAAGCGCGCTGGGCCGTGCCTTTGACTATGAGGCGGTGGCGCAGGATAAACGCTGCGTTGGCGGCACTTGCGTGCTCAAGCAGGCTGCCTTTGGCCAAGAGCTCGCGGCGGAGCAAGCGCTGGCAGATAGCAAGATGGGGAGTTTTTTGCTCCTGCGCGTGGTACCGGGCGTGGAGCCTGTCGGCAAGCTGGTGGGCGCAATTGGGTCGGCAATCCGCGAGAGTGACGCGGCGGGCTTGGTCGACGGCGACGTGCTCTACCTGCTTATGCGCCAGGCAAAGGCGTGCGATCTGCCCATTATCCGCGAGCGCCTGAGCGCAAAGCAGATTGCGGTGGAGCCCGTCGACGGCGAGGACATCGTGGCGCTGCTGCAGCACGTCTCTTACACCGGTGACGGTGAGGGGAGTGTCGCTTGATCTCGCTTGTCGTTGCTGCCGTCTTGCTGCTGATTCATGCGCTGGTTTGCCTGATGCTGTGGACGCTCATGAAGCTGGGCCTGCTGCCGGTGCGCGGGCACATGCTGGCTGTGATAGTGCTGGTGCCGCTGTGGGGCCCGTTGCTGGTGGTTCTGCTATCGGTCCGCAGCGCGGTGTTCGGCGAGGGACTGAAAGAGTCTGCGCTGGAGTCGCTGCGCTTCAACGACGACCTGCATCGCAGCATCCAGGTGCACGACCGTGACGCCGATGCGGGCGTGGTCCCGCTCGAGGAGGCGCTCATCGTCAACGACCCGGCATACCGGCGCCGCCTAATGCTCTCCATGCTCACCGAGGAGCCCGACGCGTACCTGGCGCAGTTGCAGGCGGCTAAGCTTAACGACGACGTTGAGGTGGCGCACTATGCCGCGACGGCGGTGGCGCAGATCTCCAAGGAGTCCGACCTTAAACTGCAGCAGCTGGAGCGTGCCTTTAAGACGGACCCGAGCGCGCAAAACCTCAACGAATACTGTGATTTTCTTGGTGAATACTTGGGCTCGGGCTTGGCTGAGGGGCGCGTTGCTCAGATTCAGCGCCAACAGTACGCGCGCCTGCTTGCGCGTCGCTGCGAGCGCGAGGATACCCTTGAGCTGCGCATTCGATACGCGACGGCGCTGGCCGATGTCGGACAGATCGACGAGGCGCAGGCCGTGACCGACCAGCTGGTACTCGACGTGCCCGAGGAGCAGGAGGTTTGGATGCTTTGCCTGCGCCTGGCCGTGATGCGCCGCGACGGTGACGAGGTCCACTGTGTGATCGATGCGATTGACAAGCAACATGTGTATTTGAGCGCCGACAACCGCGAAAAGTTGGCGTTTTGGCGCGATGGGGAGGAGGCCCGATGAGCGTGGCGCAACATATCCGAGACCGTGTGGGCCGCTTTCGTTGGATGGGACTCCTCGTGGTGTGGGCGGTCTTTATTGCCATGGCCGCCGTGCTGCTGGTGGAGCGTGCCGGCGTGCAGTACAGTGCGGGCCAGCATAGGCTGGGGATGCTTGCCGCCAACGACGCGGTGCCGGCCTCCTCGGCAATCTTTGGCCAAAAGCCCACGTGCCTGGTCATTACAGACTCGGACCAAGATGGCGTCGACGACGTCAAAGACCAGTTCGACCAGATTTTGCTGGACATGAAGATCGCCCATCGCGACGTGGATCTTGCCCTGGATGGTGCGGATGCCATTCCCTCGCTGACCTCCTTCGATCGCGTGATTTTGCTCATGCCGTCGCTCGATGGGCTCGGTACGCACCTGAGCGACATTATGAGTTGGGTGAGTGCCGGCGGTTCGCTTATGCTCGCCATGCCGCCGGATAACTCGAGCTATCTGCAAGTGATTGCCTCCAAGCTTGGCATTGAATCGGCCGGATATGACTATGTAAAAGCCGAAAGCATTGTGCCGAGTGAGGACTTTATGCTGGGCGGGGGAGAGCGCTACGAGCTCTCGGACCCCTTTGATTCGTCGCTTTCAGTATCGCTGCGCGAGACGGCGCGTGAGTGGGCTAAGACTGGCGATGCGGGCGCGCCGCTCATTTGGTCTAATGACTGCGGTAGCGGGCGCACCGTGGTGTGCAATATCGGTATCTACGACAAGGTCATGCGCGGCTTTTTCGCCGCGGCGATCAGTCTGCTGGGCGATGCTACGGCCTATCCGGTCATCAACAGCGCCGTGTTCTATTTGGACGACTTTCCTAGCCCCGTGCCCTCGGGCGATGGTACTTATATCAAGCGTGACTACGGCCTTTCCATTGCGGATTTTTACACCAAGGTCTGGTGGCCCGATCTGCAAAAGCTCGCGCAAAAATATGGCATTCGCTATACCGGCGTGATGATCGAAAACTACGAGGACGCGGTCAACCAGACCGAGCCCGCGCGCCAACCCGATACCACGCAGTTTCGATATTTTGGCGGCATGCTGCTGCAGATGGGCGGCGAGCTGGGCTTTCACGGCTACAACCATCAGCCGCTCGCGCTCTGGGACACCGACTACGGCACGCTGTACGTCTACAAGACCTGGAAGAACAAAGAGACGCTCGTCGCTTCGCTCAACGAACTTATCGCGTTTCAGGACGAGGTTCTGCCCAACGCTCATGGCTCGGTTTACGTACCGCCGTCGAATATCCTTTCGGCCCGAGCGCGCAAGCTCATCGGCACCGACGTTCCGCGCATTAAGACCATCGCCAGCACGTATTTTGAGGATGGCACCGACCTGCCCTACGTGCAGGAGTTTGGCGTGGCGAGCGACGGCATTGTGGAGCAGCCACGTATTGTCTCGGGCGGCATGGTCGACGATTCCTATATGCGCCTGGCAGCCGTGTCCGAGCTCAACATGCACTACGTGAGCACGCATTTTATGCACCCGGACGACTTGCTCGATCCCGATCGTGGTGCCAAGGAGGGCTGGGAGGTCTACAAGGGCGGCCTGGTCGACTACCTGGAGTGGCTTACCAAATCCGCGCCCGACCTGCGGCACCAGACGGCGTCGGAGTGCTCCGGTGCCATCCAGCGCTTTTCGTCGGTTACGGTGAGCGTGGATACCAGCGCGGATGCCTGGGCGCTCAGCCTGGGCAATTTCCACGATGAGGCGTGGCTCATGTTCCGCGCCAACAACGGCGAGCCGGGTGCGGTGACGGGTGGCGAATTGACGCACCTTACGGGCAATCTGTATCTGCTCAAGGCAAATGATAAGACCGTGACGATCGAGCGCAAGGAGGGTGGCGACAAATGAGAATCTGCTTGGTACTCGAGGGTTGCTACCCCTATGTACACGGCGGCGTATCCACCTGGATGCACGGCTACATTACGGCCATGCCAGAGCACGAGTTTGTGTTGTGGGTGATTGGCGCGCATGCTGCCGACCGCGGCAAGTTTGTCTACGAGCTGCCCGGCAACGTGGTCGAGGTGCACGAGGTGTTCCTGGACGACGCCCTGCGGCTTTCGGGCGAGCAGCACGAAGCCAGTTTTAACGACCGCGAGCGCGAGGCGCTACGCCGCCTGGTGTCGCTCTCCAATCCGGATTGGGACGTGCTGTTCGATATCTTCCAGCGCCGTCGTGTGCATCCGCTCTCGTTTTTACAGAGCCGAACGTTTATGGACATCTTCCGCGACGTGTGTCTGACCGAGTACCCCTACACGCCCTTTGCCGACGCATTCCACACCATGCGCTCTATGCTGCTGCCAGTGCTCTACCTGCTGGGCAGCGAGGTGCCGGTGGCCGATGTGTACCACGCTATCTCGACCGGCTACGGTGGTCTGCTCGCCTGCCTGGGCTCGAGCGTTTCCCATGCGCCGGTACTGCTGACCGAGCACGGCATCTATACCCGCGAGCGTGAGGAAGAGATCATTCGCGCCGACTGGGTGGTGCCGTCGTTTAAGGACCGCTGGATTCGCTTTTTCTACCTGCTTTCGGAGGAGATCTACCGCCGTGCCTTCCGCGTGACCAGTTTGTTCCATAACGCCCGCAAGACGCAGATCGATATGGGCTGCGATGCGGACAAATGCCTGGTCATCCCCAACGGCATCCAGTTCGACCGCTTTAAGGACATTCCCTTAAAGCCCGATGACGGCTGGGTGGACATTGGCGCGGTGGTGCGCCTGGCGCCCATCAAGGACGTCAAGACCATGATCTATGCCTTCTTTGAGCTGCATGAGCGCCTGCCCAAGGTGCGCCTGCACATCATGGGCGGCGTGGACGACGAAGAGTACGGCGCCGAGTGCCATGCGCTGGTTGACACCCTGGGCGTGCGCGACCTGATATTTACCGGCCGCGTTAACGTGGTCGAGTACATGGAAAAGCTCGACTTTACCATTTTAACGAGCATCTCCGAGGGCCAGCCGCTCAGCGTGCTGGAGTCGCTTGCAGCGCGCCGTCCCTGCGTGACGACCGAGGTGGGCTGCTGCCGCGAGCTGCTCGAGGGCGCCCCGGGCGACGACTTTGGCGTGGCGGGTTTTGTGACGCCGCCCATGTATCGCAAGGGCTTGGCTGATGCCATGGAGCGCATGTGCGTGAGCCGCGCCCGCCGTATCGAGATGGGGGAGCGCGGGCAGCGTCGCGTTGCCACGTACTTTTTGCACGAGCAGATGCTCGCCAACTATCGCGCGCTGTACGACGAGACGGCGTGTGCGTTTAACCTGCCCAGAGAGGGGGAGTAGCCGGTGGCCGGAATTGGTTTTGAGCTCAAGCGCCTGTTTAGGCGCAGGGGCCTGTTTGCCACGATGCGCGCTTATGGCTACGCCGGCATTGTGTGCACGGGTCCCATGCTGTTGGGCGTGCTGCTCCAGGTGGGTATCTTGGTGCTGTGCGGTCTGTGGGGTGTGGGCCGTGCCAACCAGGATCTGCTGGTGTGCATGGTGACCTACACACTGCTGGCCTCACTTTTGCTCACGAGCTTTTTCTCCATGCCGGTCACGCGCTTTTTGGCTGATATGTTGTTTGCCGAGCGCGAGGACGAGATTCTGCCTTCGTTTTGGGGCTCCAATGCTGTCATGCTCGTTGCGGGCACGGTGCTCTACGGTGTCTTTTTGCTGTTCTCGGGCGCCACGCTGCTGCAGGGGCTGCTATGTCTGTGGCTGTTCAACATTATGATCGTCAACTGGAACGGCATGAGCTACCTCACGGCCATCAAGGATTACCGCGGCATCCTGTGCAGCTTTGCGGCTGCCATTGGCGTGGCGTGCCTGTGCGCCCTGGCCGCGCTGGCGCTGGGACTGCCGCCGGTCGAGGGCTTGTTGGCGTCAATTGCTCTGGGCTACGGCGTCATGCTCGCCTGGGACGTGGTGCTGCTGTACCGGTATTTTCCTCAGAGCGACCGCAGCCCCTGGCCCTTTTTGCAGTGGCTCGATCAGTTTATGCCGCTGGCGCTCACGGGCCTGTTAACCAATCTGGGACTTTTTGCGCACCTGGTGATTATTTGGGCCGGTCCTATTGGCGTGCAGGTCAAGGGCTTGTTTTATGGTGCGCCCTACTACGATGTGCCGGCGCTCATTGCGTTTTTGACGATCCTGGTCACGACCGTCAACTTTGTGGTCTCGGTCGAGGTCAACTTCTATCCGCGCTACCACGACTACTACAGCCTGTTCAATGACGGCGGCGTGGTGGGCGACATTGTGGTGGCCGAGGAGGAGATGCTCTCCACGCTTAACAGCGAACTGCGCTTTTGTGCGCTCAAGCAGCTGTTTGTGACCGCGGCGGTCATTTCGCTCGAGACCACGGTGCTGTCGGCCCTACCGTTGGGCTTTAACAACCTGATGCACGGGTATTTTCGCACGCTGTGCGTGGGCTATGGCCTGTATGCCGTGGGCAATACGGTGATGCTCATCTTGCTGTACTTTACCGACTATAAGGGGGCCGTGCTGGCTTCGGGCCTGTTTGCCGGTGTGGCCGGGCTGGCGACTGCCGCTTCGTTGCTTTTGCCGCAGCAGTTTTACGGCTTTGGCTTTTTGTTGGGTGCGGCGGTGTTTTTTATCGTGGCGCTGCTGCGGCTCGATACCTATACCTCCAACTTGCCGTATCGTATCCTGAGCCAGCAGCCCATTGTGGCGACCGACAAGACGGGTCGCTTTACACAGCTGGGCCGCTTGCTCGACCGTGCCGAACAGCGCTATGAGGAAGGCCGACATAAGGGCGTGCCGCACGGCGCGTTTGAGCGCGCAGTAGTTCGCGTGTATCGCAAGCATTGGGGAGGTTCTGATGACCGATAGGATGATGTCTCGCCGTCGCCTGTTTGAGGCGGCTGCCGGTGCGCTGTTGCTTTCGGGCTGCTCGGTGCAGGAAGACTCCTCGACCAAAAAGGTCAAAAAGCAGGACAAGATTAAAAAGGCTGAGGCCTCGAATGAGGCCAAGCACCTGCGCGACAAGGACGAGCTCTACGAGGTCTACGATGACTCGGGCATTGTGACCATGTACTTGACGGTCTCACGCGGCAACAGCTCCGAGAACACCGACCACAGCTGGGCCGAGATCAACACGTACTCGGTGTATGACTATGCCGACATGGGCGTGACGCGCTATCAGGTTATGGGCCTGCTACAGCCGGGCGACGAAGACGGCCCGGTTGCCGGCGAGGTTGGCTATGGCGAGGAAGCGCCCAATGCTACCGTGCAGGTGCGCGGTCAGACATCGAGCATGAACTCGCAGAAGAATTACAAGGTGGAGCTCAAAAAGGGCAAGGGTACCTGGCGCCAACAGCGCGCGATTGCGCTCAACAAGCACATGGGCGAGGGTATGCGTTTTCGCAACAAGATGGCCTACGACCTTATCCGCGGGATTCCCCAGATGATGGGCCTGCGCACGCAGTTTGTGCATCTGTGGGTGTGCGACCAGACCGAAAAGTCCAACGATACCTTTGAGGACTACGGCCTGTTTACGCAGGTGGAGCAGCTCAACAAGACGGCGCTTAAGGCACATGGCCTGGATAAGAGCGGGCACCTGTACAAGGTGAACAGCTTTGATTTCCATCGCTACGAGGACACCATTAAGCTTGCCGATGATCCCGACTACAACCAGGCAAGCTTTGAAGGCATGCTCGAGATTAAGGGCGATACGGACCACACGAAGCTCATCGAGATGCTCGATGCGCTCAACGACGAATCGCAAAAGATCGATGACGTGCTCGACACCCACTTTGATTCCGAGAATCTGGTTTATTGGCTGGCGTTTCAGATTCTGACGGGCAACTGCGATACGCAGAACCGTAACTGCTATCTGTACAGTCCTCTCAACTCAAATACCTGGTACTTTTTAGATTGGGATAACGATGGCATGCTTCGTAAGCTGGAGCTTTCTCTTACCGGGTTTTCGGACTACGCGAGCTGGGAGCGCGGCGTAAGCAACTACTGGGGCAACGTTCTGTTCAATCGTGCGCTGCGCAGCAAATCGTTCCGCAGCGATCTCGACCGTGCCGTCAAGGACCTGCGCTCGTATATGACCGAGGCACGCCTGAGCAAGATGATCAAGCACTACCGCGAGGTTACTGAATCGCTGGTCTTTGCTTCGCCCGATATCGACCATCTGCCTGTCACCAAGGACCAATACGAGCAGATCGCCGCGGCGATTCCCTCCGAGATCGAGGAGAACTACAAGAGCTTTCGCGAGAGTTTTAAAAAGCCCATGCCGTTCTACATCGGCGTGCCGCAGATCGATAACGGTAAGCTGCGTATTAACTGGGATGCGTCCTACGACTTTGAGGCGCGCGACATTCGCTACACCGTGGAGCTTGCGCGTGACTATGCCATAAGCGACGTGGTCTTTAAGGCCGAGGACGTGCTGCTTCCCGAGGTGACCTGTGATGCGCCCGATACCGGCCAGTATTTTGTGCGCGTGCGTGCCACCAACTCCGACGGCTATACGCAAGATGCGTTTGACTACTATGTGACCGACGACGGCAAGCACTACGGCATGAAGTGTTTTTACGTGCAAGACGGCGGTAAGGTCGTGGAGGACACGTATGAGGAGGGCTAGCGCGCTGCTTGAGCGCTTGGCGGCCCCGCCTGTGCGTGCCACGCAGGAGCGTTACCGCCACGAGCTCAAATATCTCATTAACGAGGGCGAGCACGCCGCGCTTGCCTGTCGCATGGCGCCGGTTTTTAAGCTGGACAAGCATGCGCGGGCAGGCGGTTACACCATTCGCAGCCTGTACTTTGACGACTACTGCAACTCGGCCTACGAGGAAAAAGACGCCGGCATTCTCATGCGCAAAAAGTATCGCGTGCGCATCTATAACGGCAGCGACAAGGTGATTAAGCTCGAGCGCAAAAAGAAGTACGGCAGCTGGATCTACAAGGAGGACGCGCCGCTCACGCGTGGCGAGTTTGAGCAGATTCTGGCTGGCGACTACGACTTTTTGCTGAGGAGTCCTTATCCGCTCTGTCGCGAGTTCTACATCGAGTGCATCTGCAATATGATGCGCCCGCGGACCATCGTGGACTACGAGCGCGAGCCGTGGGTGATGGATGAGGGCACCGTGCGCATCACGTTTGACATGAACGTGCGTGCCGCGGTGGGAAGCTTCGATATCTTTGACGCGACGCTGCCCGCGCTGCCGGTCCTGGAGCCCGGCAAGCTGGTGATGGAGGTCAAGTTTACGGAGTTTTGCCCGCAGCTGGTGCGCGATATGGTGCCGCCGGGAGCGGCCGAGCTTACGGCGGTCTCCAAGTACTGCCTGTGTTACGAAAAGACCGCCTACCTTCGCGGATTTAATTACTGGGAATCGGATTTTGAGAACCGAGGGGATATTTAGACCATGAGCACCAGGGACTTTTTTAAGAACTCCGTCTTGGAGGCGTTTGGCCAGGTCGATCCCGCCAAGATTGGCCTTTCGCTGCTCGTGGCGCTCGCCATGGGTATCCTGATCTACTACGTGTACAAGCGCTTTTTTACCGGCGTGGTGTATTCGCGCAGTTTTGCCGTGACGCTCGTGGGTATGTGCGTGCTTACCTGCATGGTTACGCTCGCGATCTCGACAAACGTGGTCATTTCGCTCGGTATGGTCGGTGCTCTGTCCATCGTCCGCTACCGTACGGCGGTCAAGGACCCGCTCGACCTGCTGTATCTATTTTGGGCCATTACCACGGGCATTACGGCCGGCGCCGGCATGTATGCGCTCGTGGGGCTCACGGCGGTGGTGATCGTGGTGATGATCGCCGGCTTTGCGAGTCATCAGGATAAGGCGCGCGTGTACATGATGGTCATTCACTACACAGGCCAGACCACAGGCGACGATATCGTGCGCGCGTTTGGGCGCACCAACTTCACTGTCAAGTCCAAGACCATGCGCGGCGACAAAGTCGAGATGGCCGTCGAGCTGTTCTCGGACGGTGTGGATATGCCCTATGCCGACGCTATTCGCGCGCTTGACGGCGTGGAGGACCTCACACTCATCCAGTACAACGGCGAATACCACGGCTAATTATGTTCCGGCGTTTTAACAAACGCCGGACCGCTCGACGCTGCGCGGGCATCTGCCGGGCGATCTGCCGCTCAAACCGTCGCTCGCGTACATAAAGTACGCTTCGCTCCTCTTTCGCGGCACCTCGCCACGGCAGTTGCCCGCTCGCTGACGTTTGCTCGACCTGGGTGGGCCGATTTTGTTCGGATGCCGTCTTCACGGGTATCATGGTGAAAGCGATTTCAATGACAGGGGTGCTCGTGGTAAAGATGAAAGATGTGGCCGAGTTGGCGGGCGTTTCGAGCGCCGCCGTCTCGCGCTACCTCAACGGTGGCTACATATCGACGGACAAGGCCGAGCGCATTAAGAAGGCGATTGAGCTGACCGGATACGTGCGTTCTAGTCAGGCTCGTGCGCTGCGCACCGGCTCCACCAAGCTCATCGGCGTCATCGTACCCAAGATCAACTCGGAATCCGTGAGCCGCATTACCGCCGGTATTGGCCAGGTGCTTGGTCGCCGTGGCTACCAGATGCTGCTTGCCAATACCGATAACGCCCCCGATCGCGAGCTCGAGTACCTCGATTTATTCCAAAACCACCCGGTCGATGGCATTGTGCTGGTGGCAACCATGATCACCGACGAGCACCGTCGCGCGATTGAGTCGTGCCGTGTGCCCATTGTGTTGATCGGCCAGCATGTCGAGGGTGCGGCGTGCGTCTATCACGACGATTACGAGGCTGCCTTTGAGCTGGGCCGTGCGCTTGCGGGTCGCGTGGACGGCAAGATTGCCTACATTGGAGTTACCGAAGAGGACCGCGCGGCTGGTTATGAACGCCGCCGCGGTTTTGAAGCCGGTTTGCGCGCCGCGGGTAACCCACTCGATGCTGCCTTGATTCGCCTGGGCTCGTTTACGCTCGACTCGGGCTATCGCGCTGCGCGCGAGCTGCTTGCCGATGCCCCCGATGTTTCGTTTGTCGCCTGCGCGACCGACACCATGGCGGCGGGCGCGCTGCGTGCCATCGATGAGGTTCGCGGTATGGGCGAGGGCATACACCGCGTGAGCGGTTTTGGCGACAACGCGTTTTTGCGCGCGCTGACGGGCGGCATTCCCACCGTGCATTATGGCTACCTGACCAGTGGCGTCGAGGCGACCAATATGTTGCTCAACACGCTCGATGGCGTGGAGGGGGAGAGTGGTCTAAAGACGCTCAAGCTCGGCCATCAGCTTATGAATGTCTAGGCTTTGGGCACGTCTGCCTGTCTCTGAGCCGCCTCTTTTTGCTTTAAAACTACCTTTCGCCGGCTTTTTCCTACCGTTCACCCTACTGTGAAAACGATTACAGACATATGAGACTGAAAACGATTACAGTGTAAGTGTCAAAGATGGCCGGGTGCAGATGCGCCCGTTGGAGGAAAGGGAAGTCATGGACTACCGCAAATCAGCCCAAGAGGTGCTCGACAATATCGGTGGCGCCGACAACGTCGTCTCTGCCGCACACTGCGCCACGCGTCTGCGCCTTGTGATTGCCGATAACGCCAAGGTCGACAAGGAGGCCCTCGAGAATATCGACGGCGCCAAGGGCGTCTTTGAGGCCCAGGGCCAGCTCCAGATTATTTTTGGCACTGGCACCGTCAACAAGGTCTACGACGAGTTTATTGCGCTCAGCGGCGTCGAGGCTGCCACCAAGGCCGAGGTCAAGGAGGCAGCGGCGCAGCAGCAGAACATCTTTATGCGTGCCATTAAGGTGCTCGGCGACGTCTTTGTCCCCATCATCCCCGCCATCGTGGCTTCGGGCCTGCTGCTGGGCATTATGAGCGCCCTCAACTTTATGGCCTCCAACGGCTTTATCGCGCTCGACACCAATAACTTTATTTATAAGATTGCCGACCTGGTCTCGGGCACGTCCTTTGGCATTCTGCAGATCCTGATCGGTTACTCCGCAGCTAAGGCCTTTGGCGCCAACCCGTACCTGGGCGCCGTCGTCGGTGGTGCATTCATCAACTCCTCGCTGCAGAGCGCCTATACGGTTGCCTCCGAGGGCGTGCAGACCATGGTCAACGTCATCCCCGGCGTGTACAGCTTTGAGTGGGTCGGCTATCAGGGTCATGTGATCCCCATCGTCATCGCCTGTGCCATTCTCGCTTTCCTCGAGAAGCGCCTGCACAAGATCGTTCCCGAGATGTTCGATCTCTTTGTGACTCCGCTTGTCTCGGTGTTCGTGACCGTGCTCGTGACTCTCGTTGCCGTCGGCCCCATCTTTGTCTGGGCCGAGAACGCCATCCTCGGTCTGATTCAGGCCCTTCTGACCCTGCCCTTCGGCATCGGTTCCTTTATCGTCGGCCTGTTCTATGCCCCCACGGTCGTTACCGGTATCCACCAGATGTACACCGCCATCGACCTGGGCCAGCTTGCCCAGTACGGCGTGACCTACTGGCTGCCCATCGCCAGTGCTGCCAACATCGCTCAGGGTGGCGCCGCACTCGCCGTTGCCTTTAAGACCCGCGATGCCAAGATCAAGGGTCTGGCGCTTCCTTCGGCCCTGTCCGCCTTCATGGGCATTACCGAGCCTGCCATCTTTGGTGTGAACCTGCGCTTCTTTAAGCCCTTCATCGCCGGCTGCATCGGCGGCGGTTGCGGTGCCCTGGTCTGCGCACTCACTTCGCTGGCCGCCTCCGGCACGGGCGTTACCGGTATCTTCGGTATCCTGCTGTGCCTGGCCCAACCCGTGCAGTACGCGATCATGTTTGCGGTCGCCGCGCTGGTTTCCTTTGCCGTCTCGTTTGTCCTGTACAAGGACGAGCCCAAGGCTTCCGAGCAGGCCTAAGAGCTTTTGATTGAGGGGATGCCCGCGGGTTGTATGCTCGCGGGCGTTTCCCGTATCTGGTGCCGATCTCTTGTGCCTTGTAACTTTCGATCCGTTAGGACTTTGATATGTCTAATGCACTTGGTCGCGACCTTGCAAAGCTGGTCGCCGCTGTTGACGCCGCCGCCTCTGAGTGCGGTCATGGCGCGTATGGCCAACGCTTCCATATTATGCCGCCGGCGGGTTGGCTCAACGACCCCAACGGTCTTTGCCAGGCGGGCGGCGTGTTCCATGCCTATTTTCAGTATGCGCCGTTTGATGTCGAGGGCGGCGTTAAGGCCTGGGGTCATGCGACAAGCCGCGACCTTATGAACTGGGAATATGTTGGCGCGCCGCTGCTTCCCGACGAGCCGTTTGACTGCCATGGCGTGTACTCGGGCTCCGCGCTTGCCGAGGATGGCCGCATTCGCGTGCTCTATACGGGCAACGTTAAGCTTTCCGATGCGGACGGCACGTACGACTACGTCAATACCGGCCGCCGCGCCGATACTGTTTATGTCGAGAGCGTTGATGGCCTTGCCGGTCGGGAGTTCAGCCAAAAGCGCGTGGTGCTGGCGTCCGAGGATTATCCCGAGGATTTGACCTGCCACGTGCGTGACCCCAAGGTGTGGCGCGATGATGATGGACGTTACCACATGGTGCTGGGCGCGCGTCGTCGCGTGGACGGGCCGCATGTCGATAGTCGATTTTGCGCCATGCACGGCGAGGGTGCCGGGCGCGATGTGGGCGAGATCCTGGTGTACGGTTCGGCGGACATGATGAGCTGGGAGCTCGAGAGCCGTGTGTCTACGCCCGAGCGCTTTGGCTTTATGTGGGAGTGCCCGGGATACCTTGAGCTTGAGTCGGATGGCGGTGTACCGGCGAAGTGGCTGTCCTTCTCGCCCCAGGGGCTCGAAGGTGGTCGTTGGGACCGCGGTAATGTGTATGCTGCTGGCTATATGCCTGTAACGGGTGACATCACCGGTGATAATGACACTTATGAGCTGGGCGAGTTCCGCCTGTGGGACGCCGGTTTTGACTTCTATGCTCCGCAGGAGTTTACGTCCGAGGATGGTCGACATATTCTGATCGGCTGGATGGGCATGCCCGATGAGCCGACCTATGGCAACGCACCCACCGTGGCGTGTGGCTGGCAGCACTGTATGACGGTGCCGCGTGAGCTTACAGCCGGTGCTGGCGGCTTGGTGCTGCAGCAGCCGGCGCGCGAGATCGAGCGCCATTATGCCTCGGTGCGTGTGGGGGCGGGCTCGTTGGAGGTTGACGGCGATACCTGCTTTGACGTTGTTGCCAACGGTGTCGATGGCGCGTTTACCGCGACCGTTGATGGCGAGCTGAAGTTGGCGTTTGTGCCCGCCGAGGGCGAACTGCCCTCGCGCTTTGAGATGCGATTTACCGATGAGGGTCGCGCTTCTGCCGGCTGCGGTCGTACCGTGCGCTGGGAGCCCGTCGACGAGGTGCGCAACGTGCGCATTGTTGGCGATGTCTCGTCGGTCGAGGTGTTTGTGAACGATGGCTCGCTCGTGTTTTCGACGCGCATCTATCCCGAGGCCTATGGCGTGACCGTTGACGCTCCGGGCGCGAATGTGACCTATCGCACGCTCAACATCTAGGCGATTCGTCGCATATCGGCGCTATACTGCAGCCGTTGCCCACGATGCGGGGAACACCCGCATCGTGGGTTTTTGCTTATGAAGGGGCGATGCCTTGTGGATGTACAGCAGCTAGAAGAGGCCTGGGCTGTAAGGACCGGCGCGCGTGAGGCGCGTCTTGTTGCGGCCCCGCATGTGCCGGCGGCTCTGTCGCTGCTGGGTATTGTGCGTCCCGGTGACCGCCTGGTGGCCTTTGCGGACGACTTTGTCGATGCGTTTGCGCACGGCTTTGATGCCTGCGACGTGGCTATGGTGGGCGAGCCGTCGGTTGCGGCGTTTGCTGCTGCGTCCGAGGGTTTTGATGCTTCGTTTGATGCCGAGGGGCCGCACCTGTGGTGGTTTGTGAACTCAATCGGTGGGTTTGGCCTGCGTGTGCCCGACCTTCGCGCTTTGGGCCGCACGGCGCGTGAGGCCCATGCGCTGCTGGTTGTGGACAATACCGTGGCGTCAGCTTTTGGCTGCGATTCGCTGCGGCTGGGTGCTGTGCTGTCGCTCGAGGCGCTCGATCGTGTATGCGCCGGTGATGCTCCGCGCAAGCTCGTTGCCGCTTCGGTGGCGCGCTCGCAGCTCAAGCGCCATCGTGTGGATGCCGCTGCCGAGTGCGCGCATGCCCTGCTTGTGGGCCGTGGCTTGGCCAAGCTTGATTTGACTGCTGACGAGGCCGGTGTGCTGAAGCGCGGGCTGGACTCGCTCGACGTCCGCATGCAGGCGCATTTCGACCGCGCCCGTGCGCTGGCCGAGTATCTGGCCGCCAACGAGATGGTGTGCAACGTGCGCTATCCCGGGCTGAGCTCGCATCCCGATCATGCGGTTGCAACGGGAATCCTCGAGCACGGCTTTGGTCCGGCAGTTGAATTTGACCTTATCGAGCGTAGTGCGCGCGAGCTGTTCGATGCTTTGCCCGGGGAGTTTCGCACATCGCCCGCCGGCGGCGCAACGACGCGCCTTTCGGCCCCACGCGGCAAGCAGGGGAGCACCATCCGCCTCTTCGCCGGTACCGACGACCCCTTGATCGTGGCCGCCACCCTAGATAATGCCCTCCGCAACTAGCTAAATCATCCTCGACTCCATAAGTTGCGGTGAAATAGGGATTGATTTACGGCTTTAACCGCATAAACAGTCCCTATTTCACCGCAACTTATGAGAAGGGGTTGTGTGGCTATAAGGCCCCGTCCCAAATGGGCTACTCTTTGATACTTGCGATGAGGGCGTTGGCTTTGGTGGCGATGACGTTGTTGATGTCGGCCTGCAGCTCCTCGTAGGCCGCTATGGCTCGCTCGCCGGCGGGGGTGAGGGTGGATCCGCGGGCGCCGTCGCGCTCTATGAGCTTGCAGCCCAGCTGTCCTTCGGCCTCGTTCACAATGCGCCAGGCCTTGGAGTACGCCATGCCCATGCTCTTGGCGGCGCGGTTGAGCGAGTGTTCGCGGGCAATACCCTGCAGCAGCAAAACGCAGCCGTGGCCGAACACGCCCGGCAGATCCTTGTCGCACGCTTGAATGACCAACTTTGCCGTCGTCTTGTACTCCATGTGCTCCACGTCTCCCCGCTAAAGTGTTTGCTGGGCAAACGCAAAGCCTGCGTCAAACCCTCGTGTGCTCTTCTTAAAACATGCATTGTAGCAGTCAAAGTGCGTTAAGATACTTCCCCAGTATTGGGCGCCCAAGGTTGGGCTGGGTCCTACGAGGCCTGCAGCCGACCGGTCGCATGGAAAAAGGAGAAACATGGCTACGTTCTTTCCCGGTGAGTCCCACACGTTTTCGGAGTATCTGCTGGTCCCTGGTTACTCGTCCTCGCAGTGCATCCCCAACAACGTCTCTCTTAAGACGCCGCTAACCCGCTTTAAGCGCGGTGAGAAGCCGGCAATCACCCTGAACATCCCCATGGTTTCCGCCATCATGCAGTCCGTCTCGGGCGTCGACATGGGTGTCGCGCTCGCTACCGAGGGTGGCCTGTCCTTCATTTACGGTTCCCAGAGCGCCGAGTCCGAGGCCGCTATGGTCAAGGCCGTCAAGGATCACAAGGCCGGCTTCGTTCAGTCCGATTCCACCCTGACCCCCGACATGACTATGGAGCAGGTCATCGAGCTCAAGGAGAAGACCGGTCACTCCACCATGCCGGTCACCGACGACGGCACTCCCAAGGGTAAGCTCCTGGGCATCGTCACCAGCCGTGACTATCGCCCCAGCCGCGATGACCACCAGACGAAGGTCTCCGAGTTCATGACCCCGCGTGAGCAGCTCATCGTGGGCGACAAGAACATCAGCCTCAAGGTTGCCAACGACGTCATCTGGGACAACAAGCTTAACGCCCTGCCGATCGTCGACGACAACGATCACCTCATGGGCATCGTCTTCCGCAAGGACTACGACAGCCACAAGACCAACCCCAACGAGCTACTCGATAACGACAAGCGCTACATGGTCGGTGCTGGTATCAACACCCGCGACTATGCCGAGCGCGTGCCGCTGCTCATCGAGGCCGGCGCCGATGTCCTGTGCATCGACTCTTCCGAGGGCTTCAGCGAGTGGCAGAAGCGCACCATCGAGTGGATTCGCGCCAACTATGGCGAGGACGTCAAGGTCGGTGCCGGTAACGTCGTCGACGCCGAGGGCTTCCGCTTCCTTGCCGACTGCGGTGCCGACTTCATCAAGGTCGGTATCGGCGGCGGTTCCATCTGCATCACCCGTGAGACCAAGGGTATCGGTCGTGGCCAGGCCACCGCGCTGATCGACGTCTGCCGCGCTCGCGACGAGTATTACGAGGAGACCGGCGTCTACGTGCCCGTGTGCTCTGACGGCGGCATCGTCTACGACTACCACATGACGCTCGCTCTTGCCATGGGTGCCGACTTTATGATGCTGGGTCGCTACTTCGCCCGCTTCGACGAGAGCCCGACCGAGCGCGTCAACGTTAACGGTCAGTACATGAAGGAGTACTGGGGCGAGGGTTCTGCACGTGCCCGCAACTGGCAGCGTTACGACCTGGGCGGCGCCGCAAAGCTCAGCTTCGTCGAGGGCGTCGACTCCTACGTTCCCTACGCCGGTTCCCTCAAGGACGGCGTGGGCGGCACGCTCTACAAGGTCAAGTCCACGATGTGCAACTGCGGTGCCCTCTCGATCCCCGAGCTCCAGGAAAAGGCACGCCTGACCCTGGTAAGCTCCACCTCCATCGTCGAAGGCGGCGCCCACGACGTAGTCGTGAAGGATTCTCAGCAGTCCGTATCTTATCGATAAGGTAAGAGCCTCACATAAAGGTTGAGTTTCAACCACGTTATTTAGATAAAGCGAGATGCCTGCAAGTCGCAGGCATCTCGCTTGTCGTATTTGCTATCATCATGCGAGTTAACGATGTGGCGGGGCGTTCTTACCTTTGCTCGCTGCAAGTTCCGCACGAGCCGAAGAGCACTTAATGTGCTCTTCGTGCGAGCAGGACTGTCCGCAGCAGCGAGTAAAGGTAAGAACGCCCCGCCCCAACCGAGATAACAAAGGAGCTGATATGTGCGATTGCACAGATCATAAGGACGAGATTCCTGCCTACGACGCGCAGGCCATTGAGTCCAGGTGGATGAAGGCCTGGGAGGACTCCAACCTCTTTGCCGTCGACACCGACGACAGTAAGCCCAAGAAGTATGTGCTCGAGATGTTCCCGTATCCGTCGGGCGACCTGCACATGGGCCACGCGCGCAACTACACTATCGGCGATGCCATGGCCCGTCAGGCCCGCATGCGCGGCTACGACGTGCTGCACCCCATCGGCTTTGACGCCTTTGGCCTGCCTGCCGAGAACGCCGCCATCAAGCACAACACGCAGGCTGCCGCCTGGACGTATAAGAACATGGACCAGGCGCTCGCCACGATGAAGCGCATGGGCTTCTCCTACGATCTGGATCGCATGGTTAAGACCTGCAGTCCTGACTACTACCGTTGGGGTCAGTGGATCTTTGAGAAGATGTGGGAAAAGGGCCTGGTCTACCGCAAGAAGAACCCGGTCAACTGGTGCCCCACCTGCAAGACCGTTCTGGCCAACGAGCAGGTTACCGAGGGCAAGTGCTGGCGCTGCGGCACCGAGCCCGAGAAGCGCGACCTGGAGCAGTGGTACTTCAAGATCACCGAGTACTCTCAGGAGCTGCTCGACGATCTGGAGAAGCTCCCCGGCTGGCCCGAGCGCGTCAAGCAGATGCAGGCCAACTGGATCGGTCGCTCCGAGGGCGCCGAGGTCGACTTTACCCTGTGCGACCAGGATGGCGAGCCCATCGAGGGCGATGAGGGCAAGATCACCGTCTTCACCACGCGTGCCGATACCCTTTTTGGCGTCTCCTTCTTTGTCCTGGCTCCCGAGTACGCCGGCCTGCACGAGCTCGTCGAGGGCACGGAGTACGAGGAGGCCGTCACCAAGATCGTCGAGGACTCCAAGCATATCTCTGCCGTCGAGCGTGCCCAGGGCACCCTCGAGAAGCACGGTGCCTTCACGGGCCGCTATGTGGTAAACCCCGTCAACGGCGAGAAGGTCCCCGTGTGGGTTGCCGATTATGTCGTTGCCGACTACGGTACCGGTGCCGTCATGGCCGTTCCCTGTGGCGACCAGCGCGACTTTGAGTTTGCCCGTAAGTACGACCTGCCGATCGTGCCGATCATCCTGGACGATGACGATCGCGCTGCCGTCGAGGCCAGCGGCGAGACCATCGATACCTTCCATGCCGAGACCGTCGACTGGGATTGCGCCCACGCTGCCGAGGGCACGCTCGTCCAGTCCGGCAAGTACACCGGCATGCGCGGCGGCAAGCACTCCGAGGGCGAGGCTGCGATCGTGGCCGACCTCGAGGCCATGGGCTGCGGTCGTCGCAAGGTCGAGTTCCGTCTGCGCGACTGGCTCATCAGCCGCCAGCGCTATTGGGGCAACCCCATCCCGGCCATCCACTGCGAGCACTGCGGCATCGTGCCCGTGCCCGAGGATCAGCTGCCGGTGACGCTGCCCGAGAACCTGGACCTGGGCGCCGGCGAAACCCTCGCCGAGTGCAAGGAGTTCTACGAGACCACCTGCCCGGTCTGCGGTCGCCCGGCCAAGCGCGAGACCGATACCATGGACACCTTTACCTGCTCCAGCTGGTACTACCTGCGCTATACCGACCCGCACAACACCGAGCTGCCCTTCTCCAAGGGAGCCGCCGACCGTTGGATGCCCGTCGATAACTACATCGGCGGCATCGAGCACGCCATTCTGCACCTGCTCTACAGCCGTTTCTTTACCAAGGCACTGCGCGACCTGGGTCTGCTGAGTGTGGACGAGCCCTTCACCAACCTGCTGTGCCAGGGCATGGTCAAGGACGAGAACGGCGACACCATGTCCAAGTCCAAGGGCAACGTCGTGCCCCCGAGCTCGGTTATCGAGCCCTACGGTGCCGACACTATGCGTTTGGCGATCCTGTTTATCGCCCCGCCCGAGAAGGACTTCGACTGGGATCCCAAGGCCGTCGAGGGCGCCAACCGCTTCATCAAGCGCGCCTGGCGTATCGTTTGGCAGCTCGTCCAGTCCGGCGACGCCAACGTGGCCTTCGACAAGTCCGCGCTCGACGAGGTCGCGATGAAGCTCTATCGCGAGCGTCACCGCACCATCGCCAAGTGCACCGAGGACTTCGATCGCGGCCAGTTCAACACCGCCATCTCGGCCGTCATGGAGCTCGTCAACGCGGCGAGCGCCTACCTCAACGCCACCGAGGGTACCGCCCGCGACAAGGCGCTGTGCTACGGCGTGGCCAAGGATATCGTGAGCGTCCTTGCCCCCATCTGCCCGTTCTGGGCCGACGAGCTGTGGCACGAGGCGCTCGGCTGCGAGGGCAACGCCTACACCGCCGCCTGGCCCGAGTTCGACCTGGCCGAGTCCGTTGAGGACACGGTGCAGATCGTGGTCCAGGTGCTCGGCAAGGTCCGCGGCCGCGTCGACGTGGCCCGCGATGCCTCCAACGAGGAAATGCAGGCTGCCGCCGAGGCCGCCGTCGCCAAGTGGCTCGAGGGCAAGACGGTCGTCAAGGCCATCTGCGTGCCCGGCAAGCTGGTCAACCTGGTGGTCAAGTAAGCACTGCGCGCATAGCTGACATGCAATGAACGAGGGGCGATCCAGTTGGGTCGTCCCTCGTCTTGTGTTTTTAGCCCTGCTTAGTCATTGCGTCGCAACGTTTTCTATGGGATGTGTACCAGGTCCCTAAAGTAAACGTTGCCCGTTGCCTCTTCGAACATCCAAATGTTGAGGTAGATGTCGTTGAGGTCGTTGTTCACATCAAAGTCCGGATCGTCGAAGGTGCCCACAAAGGTGAGCATGGCGCGCGTTTCCTCTCCAGCGGCGACCGGTTGGCGCATGTGTACGTCGCGGACCACGCCGTTGACGTAGGCATAGGAGTCCACATCGCCAAACATCATGTCGACACCGGTGTTGTTGGACACCGTAAAGACGAGCGCGGCGTCCCCGTAGCCGTCGGTGTCCTTGCCCACGCAGGTAACATGGACGTTCTCGTCCGCCTCAAGGTCGATGGGGAGCTGTTCTTGGGAATCGGGACCCAGGCCCTGGGGATCGACGATGTCTTCGTTTATTTTGTCGAAGCTCGCCGGGGGTTCGGTTTTCTCGATGGCTTTGGTGCTGCCAAGATCCGGTTCGCATGTTCCGGTTTTGCTGTTCGTTTTGCCACAGCCCACGAGGGTCAACGAGCACGTTGCGATGGCGAGCGCAGTCATGCAGAGGGTGCCTAGGCGTTTCATGGGTGCCTCCTTACCGTAAAGGATCTCGAAAGGTTCGTCGTTGCGCGACTTGCTGGCTGGCTTGTTGCAGAATGCCCCTTAACGTAAGTCTGATCGATAGGGGCTCGGGGAGGAATGCCCTTGGGGTCCGAACGGGCCTGTGGATTGGGACGCATGGCCCGTTCTTGGACCCTCGGACGCTTGCCTCATGGAGTCTTTAGTCCAATTGTCCTATTCTTGTGGAGAAGCTGTGCGCACGCTGACCTGCAGATTCGTACTGTGCTTGCACGTTTCCGCAGCTATTGGTATAGTTTGCTTGCAAATGAAGTTGTAATTGAAAGAAGTGGGGTTTCGGCCCCGCTTCTTTTTTGTATGGATGGAGGTGCCGCAATGGTCAAGACCAAGACCGAGCAGGCGATCATCGACGCGCTCGAGGCCGTCGCTCCCCAGCACGATATCGACATCGTCGACGTCGAGCTCGTGGGTGCCACCAAGGCCCCCTGCGTGCGCGTGCGTATCGAGGGTGCCGAGGGTCAGAGCCTGTCGCTCAACGACGTCACGGCCAACACCAAGTGGGTCGGCGATGTGATTGAGGAGCTCGACCCCATCTCTTCGAGCTATACGCTCGAGGTGTCGAGCCCGGGTATGGCGCGCCCGCTGCGCCGCCCGAGTGACTTTGCCCGCTTTGTGGGCGAGAACTGCGAGCTCACCTCCACCGCCACCGAGGGCCGTCGCAAGTACGCCGGCAAGATTGCCGCCGCCACCGAGGCCGACGTGACCCTCGAGCTCGAGGACGGCGAGTCCGTTACCCTCGATTTCTCTGATGTTAAAAAGTGCAAATTGAAGCCCACCTACGACTTCAAGCCCGCGAAGGAAGGAAAGTAAGATGGCAGCATCCGACATGATGTCCGCCCTGATGGAGCTTTGCCAGGAGAAGCACATCGACCAGCTCTACCTGATCGACCGCCTGGAGCAGTCGCTCGCCAAGAGCTATGCCGAGATTCTGCATCTTGAGTGGGGCGCCAAGGTGACCATCGACCGCACCACCGGCAAGATCTACGTCTACCGCCTTGAGCCGATCGACGATTCCATGGACGAGGAGGGCAACTTCACCGAGTTCGAGGAGATCGACGTCACTCCCAAGAACACGAGCCGCATCGCTGCCCAGCACGCCAAGGCCGAGATTAACGCCATTGTGCGTAACTCCGCCCGCGAGCAGATCTACGAGGAGTTCTCCGGCCGCATCGGTGACCTCATCAGCGGTACCGTGCTGCAGTCCACGCCCGACTTCACCATCGTCAAGATCCGTGACGGCGTCGAGGCCGAGCTGCCGCACTTTGACCAGCGCCGTTACGAGAACGAGCGCAACGAGCGTCCGATGGGCGAGCGCTACCTGCACAACCAGCACATCAAGGCCGTGATCATCGACGTCCGCGACCCCAACTCCAACCTGCAGCCGGTCCGCGGCGAGCATAGCCGTCCGCCGATCGTCATCTCCCGTACCCACCCCGAGCTCATGCGTCGTCTGTTTGAGCAGGAGGTGCCCGAGATCTATGAGGGCACCGTCCAGATCAAGTCGATCGCCCGCGAGCCCGGCCAGCGCTCCAAGGTCGCCGTCCATTCGCTCGACGATCGTCTGGATCCCGTGGGCGCCTGCGTCGGCCCCAAGGGCAGCCGTGTCCGCGCCGTCGTTGGTGAGATCCGTGGTGAGCGTGTCGACGTCATCCTGTGGGATGCCGATCCGGCCGTCTACGTTGCCAACGCCCTGTCGCCTGCCAAGGTCACCCGCGTCCTCATCGACGAGGAGAAGGCCTACGCCGGCGTCATCGTGCCCGACGACCAGCTGTCCCTCGCCATCGGCAAGGAGGGCCAGAACGCCCGCCTCGCCGCTCGCCTGACCGGCTGGCACATTGACATCAAGTCCGAGACCCTTGCCGCCGACATCCTCAAGAACGTCCCCGTTCACGAGGAGCCCGCCGCCGACCTGATCGGTGACGAGGAAGACGACGACGTCCGTCGCTGCGAGTATGTGTCCGAGGACGGCATCCAGTGCCGCAACCAGGCCCGTCCCGGTTCCCGTTTCTGCGGTGTCCACGACACCGACGCCTTCGATGATGCGGAGGACCTGATCTAGCGCGCGGTCGCGCCGGACAGGTTTCGGCGCATCTCCCACGCTCGTTCAGTCTCTAGGCACCAAGGTGCCAGAAAGGGTAGGTGAAGTCATATGGCAAAAGTCCGTGTGTCCACCCTGGCCAAAGAGTTCGGCATGACCTCCAAGGAACTGATGGGTCATCTCGCCGATATGAAGATTCCCGCTAAGTCCGCTTCCTCCGCTCTGGAGGACGCCTACGTCGCCATGGTCCGCAAGCAGCTCGCCCCGGTGATCGAGGCCCGCGCCCAGGAAGTCGAGGCCGCCAAGCAGGCCGAGGAGCAGGCTGCTGCCGCCGAGGAGGCCGCACGCGCCGCCGAGGCCGAGCGCGAGCGCATCGCCGCCGAGAAGGCACGCGAGGAGGAGCGCCGCCAGTTTGCCGCAGCCCAGGCTGCCGAGGAGGCTGCCCGCGCCGAGGCCGAGGCCAAGAAGAAGGCCGAGCAGGAGCGCCTTGCCCGCGAGAAGGAGGAGGCTGCCCGCGAGGCCCAGCGCCGCGCCGTTCCCGCTTCCGACTCCGGTTCGCGTTTCCGTTCGCTGCTCGACCAGATCGCCGCACAGGAGACCGTGCTCAAGGAGAAGAAGGACGCCGAGGACAAGGCCAAGGCCGAGCGCGCCGCCGAGCGCGGTAACCGTCGTGGCGGCAACAACGACCGCCGCGGTGGCCGTCGTAACGATCGCAACGCTTCCGACAACAACTCCGAGCGCAACGCCTCTGAGAGCCGTCCGCACAGCCATCGCACCAACGCCAGCAACAACGTCGCTGCCGGCATGGACTTCCCCAACCCCGATAAGCAGGGCAAGGGCAAGAAGCGCAAGGGCGGTCACAACAACGAAGAGGACCACTACAGCCGCATGGCTCGCGAGGCCGAGGAGTACAGCCGCGAGAAGGTGCTCGAGGAGGCTCGTGCTGCCGTCGAGGAGGCCTCTCGCGAGTCCACCGGTCGCCGCAAGAAGCGCAAGGAGAAGCGCGAACGCGAGGCTGCCAAGGCTCAGGAGGAGCGCAAGATAGAGGAGGCGCTGGCCCAGGGTGTGAACCCCGAGGAGCTCGATGCCATCAAGGTTTCCCAGGGCGTTACGGTCCAGGAGCTCGCCGAGGCGCTCGACGTTCCGGCCAACGACATCATCAAGCGCCTGTTCCTGCTGGGTACGCCGCTCACCATGACGCAGTCCATGTCCGACGACCTCGTCGAGCTCGTTGCCGACGACCTGGGCCGTCAGATCAAGATCATCACCCCCGAGGAGGAGAACACCTTCTCGTTCTACGACGATCCCGCCGACCTTAAGCCGCGCGCCCCGGTCGTCACCGTCATGGGTCACGTCGACCACGGCAAGACGTCGCTGCTCGACGCCATCCGTCACACCGGCGTCGCTGCCGGCGAGGCAGGCGGCATTACGCAGGCCATCGGCGCTTCGCAGGTCATGATCAACGACCGCAAGATCACCTTCATCGATACCCCCGGCCACGCGACCTTTACGGCCATGCGTGCCCGCGGCGCCAAGGTGACCGACATCGTCATTCTGATCGTGGCTGCCGACGACGGCGTCATGCCTCAGACCATCGAGTCGATCAACCACGCCAAGGCCGCCGGCGTACCCATCGTCGTCGCCGTCAACAAGATCGATAAGCCGGGCGCCAACCCCGACCGCGTGCGCCAGGAGCTCACCGAGTACGGCATCATCCCCGAGGAGTGGGGCGGACAGAACATGTTCGTCAACATTTCGGCCAAGCAGAAGATCGGTATCGACGACCTGCTCGAGACCGTGCTGCTCCAGGCCGACGTGCTCGAGCTCAAGGCCAACCCCGACACCTTTGCCTCCGGTAACGTCCTCGAGGCTAAGCTCGACAAGGGCCGCGGTTCGGTTGCCACGGTGCTCGTGACCCGCGGTACCCTGCACGTGGGCGATACGCTGGTCGCCGGCCTTACCTACGGCCGCGTCCGCGCCATGCTCGACCCCAAGGGCAACGCCGTTACCGAGGCCGGTCCCTCTGACGCCGTCGAGATCCTGGGCCTGCAGTCCGTGCCCAACGCCGGCGACGAGTTCCGCGTGTTCGAGGATGAGCGCGAGGCTCGCGCCCTGGCCGACGAGCGTTCGCTCAAGGCCCGTATCGAGGAGCAGAGCCGCGTGAAGCACGTCACGCTCGAGAACCTCTTCGAGACCATCGCCGACGCCGAGGTCAAGGAGCTCAACCTGATCATCAAGGCCGACGTTCAGGGTTCTATCGAGGCCCTTCAGGACTCGCTTGACAAGATGGACCAGTCCGAGGTGCGCATCAACACGATCCACTCCGCGGTCGGTGCCATCAACGAGACCGACGTCGTCCTGGCAGATGCCTCTAATGCCATCATCATCGGCTTTGGCGTGCGTCCCGATGGCAAGGCCCGCTCCGCCGCCGAGCGCGAGGGCGTCGAGATCCGTTGCTACGACGTCATCTACAAGTGCCTCGAGGAGCTCGACGCTGCCCGTATCGGCATGCTTAAGCCCACCGAGGTCGAGGTCTCCACGGGTACTGCGACCGTCCTGGACACCTTTAAGGTGCCCAAAGTCGGCATCGCTGCCGGTGTCCGCGTCGAGGAGGGCGAGATTTCCGCGACCGATTCCGTGCGCCTGGTACGTGACGGCATCGTGGTCTTCAACGGCAAGATCGCCTCGATGCGTCACTACAAGGATGAGGCCAAGAGCCTCAAGAGCGGTTCCGAGGGCGGCATTGGCCTGGAGAACTTCCAGGACATCAAGCCCGGCGACCAGATCGAGGGTTATCGCATCGACCAGGTTGCCCGTACCGAGTAGGGGGTAGCGCTATGAAGCAAACGCAGGCAACCCGCCGTCTGGGCGAGCAGCTTCGCGAGAAGCTTGGTTATATCCTGCTCTTTGAGGTTTCCGATCCGCGTCTCGACCTGGTTACTTTGACCGCGGTCGAGGTCGCGGTGGACCGTTCGTTCGCGCGTGTGTACGTGTCGTGCGATGCGAGCCGCTACGACGAGGTCATGGAGGCGCTCGCAAGCGCCAAGGGCCGTATTCGCAGCCTGTTGGCTCGCTCGCTCGATTGGCGTGTCACGCCCGAGCTCGATTTTCGCATCGATCGCTCGACCGATGAGGCCGAGCGCATCACGCGTGCGCTGGAAAACGTTCCTGCCACGCTTGCGATCGAAAAGGACGAGGACGGCTATCCGATAGCGGATGCCGCCCAGGAGGCAGCTTTAGATGACTAATTCCGCCGACCTCGCCTCGTGCGAGTCTGCAGATATTCAGCGACGCATCCTCGAGCTCATCGAGGGTGCGTCCTCCATTGCGATTTCGGGACATACTTCTCCCGATGGCGATGCCCTGGGCTCCGTATTGGGTCTGGGCCTTTCGCTCATGAAGTTTTTCCCCAACAAGGACATTGCGCTGCTGCTGGCAGACGATGACCCGGTTCCGCGTATCTACCGCTTTATGGAAGGCTCCGATCGCCTGGTGCCGGCATCTGCGTACACCGGCAATCCGGACCTGTTCATCTCGGTGGACGTGCCGGTCGTCGAGCGTCTCAATAATTCCGCTGAGGTGCTTCGTCGCTCCAAGCATGTGGTGTGCTTCGATCACCATCCGGCGCGCGAGGAGTTTGCCGAGCTCAGCCTGAGGCGCGTCGAAGCTGCAGCCTGCGCCATGATCATCGACCGCTTCTTGGACAATTGTGGCATTGTCGCACGTGATGGCGTTGCGACCTGCCTGCTGTGCGGCTTGGTTACCGATACCGGCCGTTTTCAGTACCAAAACGCCGATGCCGCCGCGTTCCATGCGGCCTCGCGTCTGGTTGCCCACGGTGCCGATCCGGCGCGCGTTGCACTCGAGGTCTATCAGAGCATGCGCGTTGAGTTTTTGCACCTCAAGTCTATTGTTATGGGCCGCATTAAGACGGTGGCCCACGGGCGCGTCGCGTATAGCTACGCGTACCAGAGTGACCTTGAGGCCTGCGGTGTCACCTCGGATGAGTGCGACGGACTGGTCGATGTGGTGCGCTCGGTGATGGGTGTGGAGGTCTGCCTGTTCCTGAAGGGCATCGAGGGCGATACCAAGGTGCGCGGCAACCTGCGCTCCAAGGGCGACCTCAACGTGTCCGAGATCGCTGCTGCTTTTGGCGGAGGCGGACATCCCGCTGCCGCCGGTTTCTCCAACAACGGAACGATTCTCGAGACGCTCACCGTGGCACTTCCTATGCTGGCCGAACTGGTAGGGGAGGATCCCGCTTCGGTGACCGTCGAGCTTTAACTTTTTGGATGGTACATGGCTCGTCGTACGCCTTCTCAACTGAATTTGCTGCTCGCTGTCGATAAGCCGGTGGGCTGCACGTCCCACGACGTGGTATCGCAGTGCCGACGCGCCCTCCATGAGCGACGCATCGGCCATGCCGGTACGCTCGACCCCATGGCCTCGGGTGTCATGGTGGTGGGCGTGGGCCAGGCGACCCGTCTGCTGGGCATGCTAACCCTCGATACCAAAAGTTATGTCGCCGACATTTCGTTTGGTGTCGAGACGAATACCGATGACGCGGAGGGCGAGGCCGTTCGCACGGTGCCCGTTGCCCCCGAGCTGCACGATCTCGCTTACGCCCGTGAGCAGCTAGCCGCTATGCTTGGCCCGCAGATGCAGGTGCCGCCAGCGTTTTCGGCCATCTCGGTCAATGGCGTTCGCGCCTATAAGAGTGCTCGCGAGGGCAATGCGGTTGAGTTGCCCCCGCGTCCCGTCGAGATCTATGCCGCCGACCTGATTGCCGTGGGCGGCGAGGGCGATACGTGCGTCTGGACCGTGACGTTTTCGGTAAGCAAGGGCACCTACATTCGTGCGCTCGCTCGCGATCTGGGTCGTGCCTGTGATAGTGCTGCGCATATTTCCGCGCTGCGCCGTACGGCCTCCGGTGTGGTTTCCATTGGTGCCTGTCATGCGGTGGAGGAGCTTTCTCCCGAGTCCGCCGCTGGCTTTGCCCTGGATCCCATTGTGGCCCTGGGCGCCACGCGTGTTGACTTGCCGGGCAATCTTGCCGACGACCTTCTCTGCGGCCGACGCATTCCCGTTGAGCGTGCGCTTGCCGATTTCGATGCCTCGAAGGCGCCGTTTGCGCTGGTGCTCGATGGGGGACTCAAGGCGCTCGCCCGCATTGAGGGTGGCCGCTTTGTCATGGAGCACGTGTTTCCGCAGGCAATCGGCGGTGTTCGATGATGTTGTCCGCTCGCGAGCTCGCGCGTGTCTTTTTCGCGGGTGAGTCGGACGAGGCTCGCATCGTTGCTGCCGATACGTTTGATGAGTGTGAGCACTTGGGTGCCGCATCGATTGCCATCGGCGTGTTCGACGGCGTTCACCGTGGACACCAGGAACTCATCGAAGCGCTTGTCCGTGATGCCCGTGTCCATGGCTGTAAGGCGGTCGTGGTTACCTTCGATCCCGACCCGGACGTTGTGGTGAGCCCTTCGCCCGCTCAAAAATTGATGACGACGGCCGACCGTCTGCATGCCCTGGCTCAAACCGGGGTCGATGCGGTGGTGGCCGTTCCCTTTACGCCTGAGGTTGCGGCACTTAACCATGTTGGTTTTCTCTCGCTGGTGTCGCGTCTGGTCGACATTCGATCGATTCGCGTTGGCAGCGACTTTAGGCTGGGTCGTGGCGGTGCTTCTGGTGTTGCCGAGATGCGCGCCTGGGGTTCCGAGCACGGCGTTGACGTGTATGGTCACGACCTGCTTTGCGAGGGCGGTGAGGCCATTTGCGCCACCCGCATTCGTCATGAGTTGGGACAGGGCCATGTGGAGCTGGCTGCTGAGTTGCTCGGCCGTCCGTATATGGTGCGTGGCGGTGTTATTCGTGGCCGTCACGAGGGTTCTGGTATGGGCTTTCCCACGGCAAACTTGCAGGTTCCCGACGGCATTCAGGTGCCAGCCGATGGCGTGTATGAGGGTCTGGTGCTGGTCGATGACACCGCGTGGCCCGCTGCCGTGAACGTCGGCCTGCCGCCAACGTATGCTGACGATGCGGCATCTGCGCATCTCGAGGCTAACTTAATTGGTTATACGGGCGACCTGTACGGCGCTTCCGTTTCGCTGGCGTTTACACGCTGGCTGCGTCCCTCGCGCGTGTTCGATTCGCTGGATGAGTTGATCGCGACCGTCGAGGGTAATATCGAGGACATTCGTCGCAACTTGGGCGAGCAGGGGGTGAGCATCCGTGATTAGCGATGAGGAGAAAGACCAGGTACGCGCTGCGTCCGACCTAGTCGCCATCGTGCAGGAAACGGTTGAGCTCAAGCCTCGCGGCCATGAGTTTTGGGGCTGCTGCCCCTTTCATGGCGAAAAGACGCCGTCCTTCCACATTATTCCCGCCACGCAGGTGTGGCATTGCTTTGGCTGCGGCGAGGGTGGCGACGTCTTCACCTATATCATGAAGCGCGAGAACCTGAGCTTTCCCGAGTCAATCCGTTATTTGGCCGATCGCGCGGGTATTGAGCTGCATGACACTGGAGATCGCCGCGAGCGCGGTACCAAGCGTGCCCGCATCTACGATCTGTGCGCCGAGACCGCCCAGTTCTACCACACCATGCTCATGCGCGGTAAGGACGGCCGTCCGCGCGAGTACTTTGCCAGCCGCGGCATGGGTGGCGACGTCTGCCGCCGCTACTGCCTGGGCTTTGCACCGGGCCGTAACGCACTGGTGTCGCACCTGTCGCAGGCGGGCTTTACCCCGCAGGAGATGATCGACGCCAACGTTGCCGTGAGCCGCGGGCGCGGGCAGCTTGCCGACCGCTTTTACGACCGCGTGATGTTCCCCATCTTTGACGAGCAGGGTCACAACATTGCCTTTGGCGGTCGCATTATGGGCGACGGTCAGCCTAAGTATCTCAACACCGCCGAGACGAGCGTGTTCCATAAAAAGCGAAACCTCTACGGTTTTAATTGGGCCAAGGAGTTTATCGTCGCGCAGGATACCGCCATTGTGGTGGAGGGCTATACCGATTGCATCGCCTGCTGGGAGGCGGGGATTAAAAACGTTGTCGCCACGCTGGGCACCGCGCTCACGGAGCATCATGTCAAGACGCTCACCCGCTTTGCCAAGCGCATCGTGTACATGTTCGATGGTGACGCCGCCGGCCAAAAGGCCGCTCGCCGTGCGATTCAGTTTATCGAGCAGGATTCTATGGACCTGCGCTGCGTGGTGCTGCCCGACGGCAACGACCCTATGGAGTTTATTTCGGCGCACGGCGGCCAGGAGCTGCAGGCGCGCATCGACGCGGCCGAGCCGCTTATGGACTTTGTGTACCGTTCGCTGCAGGAGTCGAGCGATATTAGCACGCCGGGCGGTCGCGCCAAGGCGCTGGAAGATGCGCTGACGCTTATCTATCCGCTGCGCGATAGCTATATGATCGACACGTACTTTATCCAGATTGCCGACCTGCTTGGTTTGGACCTGGAGACCGTGCGCGCGAGCTCGGGCCGTGTGTTTCGCGATGTCGCCAAGCGCGAGGATGCTGAACGACGTCGTGAGCAGAACTATGAGCGCCAGCGGGCACAGGCTGAGCGGTCCGGTAGCGCGGGCGGTCGGGCGTCGGGTTCTCGCGATGCCGGTCGCGGCGCTTGGGCATCGGGCGCGACGCCGGCAGTAGCGACGCCGGTCGAAGAAGAGCCGTACGACTACGTCCCGCTTGATGCCTACGGCGCCGCGCCCGTGGAGGTCGTCGACGACCTGCCGCCGATCGATGTGCCTGATGGTATGGGCGCTGTGCCTGTGGCTGACGGTTCGGGCGCACCGGCTGCGGCGGCGCCGATGGTTCTTACCGATCTTGAACGCAAGTCCTTGGCAGGGGAGCGCGAGCTGTTGACGATGCTCACGAGCTACCCCGACCTGTTCCGCACATATGCCGACCGCATCTGCTCCATCGAGTGGGTTGACCCACGTCACGAGTCCATCGCGTGGGCCGTTCTGGCAACGCCGCCGGGAACCGATCCTGCAGCCTGCATGGATGCGGCGCGCTCGGTGTGTCCCGAGGCGGCAACGCTTGTGAGTGCCGGGCGCATCTCGGCGACGAGCAAGCACCCCACCGAGACGAACATCGTGTTTATGCTCGATACGCTCGAGCTCTACACCATCAAGCGCCGCATGCGTGCCGCACAGGCCAAGCTGCGCCAGGACCGTTCGCTCGATGATGAGGCCCGTCGCGCGCTGACCGTGCAGGCCGCGCAGGATTCGCAGCGTCAACGCGAACTGCAAAAGTCGATCGGCGGCGTGGCGGATCCGTTCCGTTTGATCGGCCTGGAGGCCGCAGGCACCGAACAAGCCTAGATGTTGTGGTCAACCAGCGTATTCTCGCCTATATCCAGTCCTCTTTTTGGGTATAGACGTCATTGTGTGTGCTAAAGTATTGAGTCCTGTGGACTATGAAGGGAGAATCTGTGCCAAAAAAGACTGAGAGCACGGGTACTGGGCTGGAATCCTACGTTGCAAAGCTCATGGGCAACGGCTCAAACAGGACTTCGGTAACCGAGGACGAGATTCAGGTCGCCCTGAAGGATATCGATGTTTCTGACGAGCAGCTCACCGCGGTGTATTCCGCGCTGCGCAACAGCGGCATCCAGATTATCTCCGCGAGCGGTAACGACGACGCCCCCATGGACGTCGACGATGACAATACCGATTCTGATACCGACGATTTCGATGACGACGACGAGCACGATTCCGGCTCGCTCGACGATCACGAGCTCAAGATGGCCCGCCAGGCCGACGCCGAGATGGGTTCTTCCAAGAGCAAGAAGAAGCGCACCGTGCGCACGTCCCGTTCGCGTTCGCGCGTGCGCGGCATCGATGCCTCCACGGTGATGTTGACCGGCGACCCAGTCCGTATGTACCTCAAGGAGATTGGCAAGGTCGACCTGCTGACCGCCTCCGAAGAGGTCGATCTGGCCATGAAGATCGAGGCCGGTCTTGAGGCCACCGAGAAGCTCGAGGCTGCCGATGCAGGCGAGATTGAACTCACACGCTCCGAGATGCGTCGACTTACGCGTATTGAGAATGTTGGTCTTGAGGCCAAGCAGGCGCTCATCAGCGCAAACCTGCGTCTGGTCGTCTCCATCGCCAAGCGCTATGTCGGCCGTGGCATGCTGTTCCTTGATCTGATCCAGGAGGGCAACCTCGGTCTGATCCGCGCCGTCGAGAAGTTCGACTACCAGAAGGGCTTTAAGTTCTCCACGTACGCCACGTGGTGGATCCGTCAGGCCATTACGCGCGCTATTGCCGACCAGGCCCGTACCATCCGTATTCCCGTGCACATGGTCGAGACCATCAACAAGCTCGTCCGCGTGCAACGCCAGCTCCTCCAGGATCTGGGTCGCGACCCGACCCCTGAGGAGATCGGTGCTGAGATGGACATGAGCGCCGACCGCGTCCGCGAGATCCAGAAGATTTCGCAGGAGCCTGTGTCGCTCGAGACCCCGATCGGTGAGGAAGAGGATTCCCAGCTGGGCGACTTCATCGAGGACTCCCAGGCTATCGTTCCGCCCGATGCCGCCAGTTTCTCCATGCTGCAGGAGCAGCTCACCCAGGTGCTCGATTCGCTTGCCGATCGCGAGCGCAAGGTTATCGAGCTGCGCTTTGGTCTCGTCGACGGACATCCCCGTACGCTCGAGGAAGTTGGCCGCGAGTTTGGCGTCACGCGCGAGCGTATCCGCCAGATCGAGTCCAAGACCCTGGCCAAGCTTCGCCACCCGAGCCGCAGCAGCAAGCTCAAGGACTATATCGAAAGCTAGTCAAGCAAGAGGCGCCCTCAAGCACATCCGCTTGGGGGTGCTTTCATGTAGTCGTTGGGGACGTTCTTGAATGACTAGTCGTTTAAGAACGTCCCCAACGACAATGACTAGGTCGGAAAAATTCTTAAAAAAGTTCTTGCCCTGAGCTGATTCGTCCGTATAATAAACTTCGTTGCTTGAGAGCGCACACCTATTCCTCGGTAGCTCAATGGTAGAGCACGCGGCTGTTAACCGCGCTGTTGTAGGTTCGAGTCCTACCCGGGGAGCCAGAATTTTCCAGCCCTTTCCGTTGGGCTTTTAAATTCCTCGGTAGCTCAATGGTAGAGCACGCGGCTGTTAACCGCGCTGTTGTAGGTTCGAGTCCTACCCGGGGAGCCAGGTTGTAAAACCCGTCGCTTATGCGGCGGGTTTTTTCATGCCGCGATCGCCGTTCGCGAACGTTACCATATCAACATTTCGTGTCGAGGATGTAATCCCGAGGCCCGCCACCTCAACATGGCGCGGTCGTTGTAGAATATTGCAATGATTGCTCCCACGACATGGTGCCGCGAGCACCAAGAAAAGGAGATTCTTGTGTCTGAGACCATTAACGGCAGCCTGAGCGTCTCGAACGACGTTATTGCCGATATTGCCGGTTATGCCGCGATGACGTGCTATGGCGTTGTCGGTATGGCTGAGCAGCTCCAGGGCGCCGAGAGCGTGCGCCTGCTTGCCGGTCAGCGCCTCCGCAAGGGCGTGCTTGTCTCCGCCGACGAGAACGGCCTTACGGTCGATCTTCACGTCGTGCTCGAGAACGGCGTCAACATGAAGTCCGTCTGCCACAATCTTTCGAGCTCCGTTGCCTTCACCCTGCAGGAGATCGCCCAGATCGATCCCGCCAGCCTTAAGATCGGCATCCATATCGACGCGCTCAAGAGCCGTCTGAACTAGCATCCGAAAACGGAGATTCAAATACCCATGATTGCAAAGACCATTCGCACCTGTTTTCCGATCGCTGCGGCTGCCGTTTCCGACAAGGCCGAGGAGATCAACAAGCTCAACGTCTTCCCCGTACCCGACGGCGACACCGGTACCAATATGTCGCTCACGCTCGCCTCGGTGACCAAGGAGCTCTCCGCTCTTCCTGCCGATGCCGACATGGAGGCCATCGCAGGCGCCATCACCCACGGCTCCCTTATGGGCGCCCGCGGTAACTCTGGCGTCATCACCTCGCAGATTCTGCGCGGCGTGGCCGAGGGCCTTGTCTCTGCCGATGAGCCCATTACGTCCGCCAACATTGCCTTCGCCTTCCGTCGTGCCGTCAAGGTTGCCTTCCAGGCTGTCCGCAAGCCCATCGAGGGCACGATCCTCACGGTCCTGCGCGATGTCTCGACCAAGGCCGATGAGTGCGAGAAGAAGAAGTTCTCGGCCGAGGATGCGCTCGATGCTATCGTCGTCGAGGCGTACCAGTCCGTCGCCCGCACGCCCGACCTGCTGCCCGTTCTGAAGGAGAACGGCGTGGTCGACTCCGGCGCCTTTGGCTTTGCCATCTTCCTGGAGAACTTTGTTGCCGCCGCTCTTGGTCGCAGCACCGTGGTCGAGGATTTCTCCGCTACGTTTGACTCCGCCGGCTCTGCCCGCGATGCCGCTCTTGGCCGTGTTGAGATCGAGGCTAACGACGACTGGGAGGGCTCGGAGTTCCGCTACTGCAACGAGTTCCTCTTTAAGGCCGACGCCCCGTTTGACGAGGACGAGTGCCTTAAGTTCCTAGGCTCCATGGGCGACTGTGAGCTGCTCGTGGGCGCCTATCCCGACTACAAGATCCATGTGCACTCCAACACCCCCAACCTGGTGCTCGAGCACATGCTGCAGCTCGGTCAGATCTATGAGGTCTTTATCCACAACATGGAGATGGAGGCCCACGACCGTACCGCCAAGATTCACGAGGACCAGGAGAAGGCCGCCGAGCCCGCCAAGGCGCTGGGCTTTGTCGCCGTTGCCGCTGGTTCCGGCGAGGCCGACATCCTTAAGTCCCTCGGCGTCGACGTGATCGTGTCGGGTGGCCAGACCATGAACCCCTCGACCGCCGACCTGCTGGGTGCGGTGGACCAGGTCAACGCGACCTCGGTCATCATCCTGCCCAATAACGGCAACATCCGCATGGCTGCCGAGGCCGCAGCTTCTGCCTGCACGGACAAGAAGGTTGCCGTCGTTCCCACCAAGACCGTTCCGCAGGCCTTCTCGGCGCTGTTCGCGGTCCTGCCCGATTCCGAGCTCGAGGACGCCGTCGCCGCTATGGTCGACGCCATCAGCGAGGTCCGCGATGGCGAGGTCACCCGCGCCGTGCGCGATTCCAGCGCCTCTGACGGCTCTCCGATTCACTCCGGTGACGTCATGGGTATCATCGCCGGCTCCATCGACGTGGTCGGCTCCGACGTGAAGCAGGTCACGCTCGACTGCATCAACCGCATGCAGGAGGAAGAGGAGGGTGACGCGCTGACGATTCTGGCCGGCGAGGAGCTGTCCGATGAGGTCTTCCAGGAGATCGTCGACGCTATCGAGGAGGCTCAGCCCGACTTGGAGATCGACGCCCATCGTGGCGAGCAGCCGCTCTATCCCGTGATCTTCTCGATCGAGTAGGCAACTGCCCATGTCCGAGCTGTGCTCCGTGCCGCGCGTCTCGGAGCGCTTTGCCCAGAGCAATGCGCTCGACGAGGATATCGCGCGACTCAAATATGTTTCGGGTAAACGCGAGGAGGCCCTTCGCCGTCTGGGAATTCGGACGGTGGGGGACCTCCTTCTCCATATCCCTCATCGATACCTCGACTTTACCCGTTCTTGGTCTATCGAGATGGCGCCCATCGGTACCGTGTGCACCATCATCGCCACGGTCGACCGTATCGTCCAAAAGCAGCCGCGTCCGCGCATGCAGGTGACCGAGGTCTCGCTTGTTGACGAGACGGGCGTGCTGCAGGTCGCCTTTTTCCGCCAGCCCTGGATTGCCCAGCAGCTTAAGCAGGGCGACCGCCTGGCCGTGATGGGCAAGGTCGAGTTTGCCTACGGCTTTAAGCAGATGGCCTCGCCGCACTTTGAAAAGCTCGAGGTCGGGCGTGCCGCAGGCACCATCCTGCCGGTCCATTACGTGAGTGATGGCGTGAGCCAGGCGTGGATGCGCCGCATCGTAAGCGGCGCGCTCGAGGTCGTCGGCAATCCCTTTGATCCCATTCCGGCACGCTTACGCGTTAAGCGTCGCCTGATGAGCAATGCTCGTGCGCTTCGATCGATCCACTTTCCTTCGAGCATGGCCGAGCGCGATATCGCGCGCGCACGGCTTGCCTACGAGGAGTGCCTCTACCTGCAGTTGGCGCTGCGCCTGCGCAACGATGGCGGCCTGGTCGATGTGGTGCCCTATGCCCACACCGCGGGCGAGCACCTGGCCGCGCTCAAGCAGGTCCTACCGTTTTCGCTGAGCGACGAGCAGGAGGCCGCGTTCCAGGATATCCTGCGCGATATGTGCGATGGCGGGCGCGTGATGAACCGCCTGCTGCTGGGCGATGTCGGTACCGGTAAGACCGCCGTTGCCGCTTGCGCGCTGGCTGTGGCTGCCGATAGCGGTACGCAGGCCTGCGTTATGGCGCCCACGGGCGTGCTGGCGCGCCAATATGCCGATAAGACCGGCCCTCTGCTCTCCCAGGCCGGCATGTCCTGGGCACTTCTGACGGGTGCCACGCCGGCCGCAGAGCGCGAGCGCATCCATGTACAGCTGGAATCGGGCGAGCTTGACGTGCTCTTTGGCACCCACGCGGTTCTTTCGGATAACGTTGCGTTCAAGCATCTGTCGCTCGTGGTCATCGATGAACAGCACCGGTTTGGCGTCGGCCAACGCAACGCCCTGCGCGCGAAGGGACCGGGTGCCGATCTGCTCGTTATGACGGCGACGCCCATCCCGCGTACGCTGGCGCTTTCGGTCTACGGCGATCTGGACACGAGCATCATTCGCCATCGGCCCGTCCCTGGTGCTGGCGTGACGACACGCGTGCTCACCGAGTCGAGCCGTGACCTCGCTTATGGCGCCATCCGCGAGGCGCATGAAAAGGGTCAGCAGGCCTACGTGATTTGTCCTCTCGTGGAGCCGAGTGACTCGGCCGATGAGCTGGAAGACGTGCCCGGTATTGCCCGCGACGACGAGGGCCGCGTAACCGTCCCCGTGCCACTGCACGATACGGCAACCGAGCTCGACCGCCTGCGCCTGGCGTTGCCGGGGCTTGCCATCGAGCGCCTTCACGGCCGTATGCCAGCGGGGGAGAAGGACCAGGTTATCGATGCCTTTAAGCGTGGCGAAATTGACGTGCTCGTCTCGACTACGGTGGTCGAGGTGGGCGTCGACGTGCCTAACGCCACCGTCATGGTCATCGAGAACGGCGAGCGCTTTGGTTTGGCTGCCCTGCACCAGCTGCGCGGTCGCGTGGGCCGTGGCAGCGTGTCGGGCACGTGTCTGGTCATGACGCACTCCAAGGGCAACGGCGGCGCATCGGCGGCGCAAGACCGTCTCCAGTCGCTCGAAAAGACTTCGGACGGCTTTACGCTCGCCCAGATGGACCTGCGCCTGCGCCATGAAGGCGAGATCCTGGGTTATCGCCAGCATGGTGGCGTGACCCTGCGTTTTGTCGACCTGGATGCCGACGAAGAACTGATCGAGTGGGCCCATTTGGACGCGCTCGAGCTCTTGCGGTATGCTTGCAACCTTGACTCTGTGGCGACGCGTCCCTTGCGCGACGCGGTCGCCATGCGTTATCGACATATCTTTAAGGAGGTCAGCGGAGGATGAGAATCATCGGCGGCGAATGGCGCGGTCGTAAGATTGAGGAGCCCCGTGGTCGCGATGTCACCCGCCCCACGACTGATCGCGTGCGCGAGGCGTGCGCATCTATGGTCATGTCGGCATTCGATTTCGATTTGGACGAGGTTCGTGTGCTGGACGCCTTTGGTGGCTCCGGTGCCCTAGGTATCGAGATGCTCTCTCGTGGGGCCCGCTCACTCACGACGTTTGAGATCGATCGCAACGCCGCGCGGCTCATTACCAAGAATATCGAGTCGCTCTGTCGCGATCGCGCGCGTTGGCGTGTGGTGACGGGCGATGTCCTTGCGAGCGCTTCGCGCGGCCGCGTGCCGGGCGGCCCCTTCGATCTGGTCTTGCTCGACCCGCCCTATGCTTTTGGTGCCAAGCCGGTCGACGAGCTGCTGCAGAACCTGGCCCAGCAGGGTCTGCTCACCCCGGGTGCCTATGCTCTGTTTGAGCATGCTGCCGCCGACGCGGGTGCACATCCTGCCGGCTTTGTAACCGTGCGTGAGAAACGCTATGGCATCACCTCGGTCGACCTGCTCCGTTGGGTCGGCGAGGGCGAGGATGACGATACCGCCACCGATGCCGATGACAGCGACGGCACGACGTTTCAGGGGGATGCCCATGAGTGACACCATTAACCGCGTCATCGTTCCGGGTACCTTCGATCCCATCACGTTTGGCCATATCGACGTCATCCGCCGCGCCCGCCGCATTTTTCCCAGTGTGATCGTGGCCGTTGCCGAGTCGCAGGGCAAAAACGGCGTGGGTACCACTTTTACGCTCGATGAACGCGTGGCGCTGGCCCGTGAGGCACTCGGTGATATCGATGGCGTCGAGGTCCTGCCCTTTACCGGCCTCTTGGTCGACTTCGCTCGTGAGCAGGGGGCGGGGGCCGTGGTCAAGGGCCTGCGCGCCATGACCGACTTTGAGTATGAGCTGCAGCAGGCCGACCTCAATTATCGCTTGGATAGCGAGCTGGAGTCCATCTTTGTCATGAGTGCTCCGCAGTACGGTTACATCTCGAGCTCGGTCGTTCGCCAGATCGCCTCGCTCGGCAGCGATGTATCGACGTTTGTGCCGCCCAACGTGGTCGAAGCGCTCAGACATCGCTTTTCGTGACGTTTTTTATTGCCTGGTGGCATGTGGTAAACTAGCACGATGATATGTTACCTATGAAAGGAGACCGGATGCCGGGCGAGAATTTTCCTGGCGATAGGATCGTCAGCTTGGTCGATGAGCTCGAAGGGCTGATCGAGGAAGCCAAGCCGCCTTTCGGCAAGAACGCTCAGTTCAAGGTCATCGACGCCGACGTGTTCTTCAATATCCTCGACGAGATCCGCATGAGCTATCCCGAGGAGTGGCAGAAGTCCCGCCGTATCCTTAAGGAGCGCGAGGAGCTTATGGCTTCCGCCGCCGCTCAGGCTGATTCCATCATCGCCGACGCTCAGCAGCAGGCCCTCACCATTGCCGGTGAGCAGGAGATCGTCCGCCTTGCGCAGCAGCAGGCCGACGACATCCGCGATCGTGCCCAGCAGTACGAGCGCGAGACGCGTTATGCTGCCGAGGACTACGCGGAGCAGGTCTTTACGCACCTGGAGGAGAACCTCAAGAGCCTGACTGGCACCGTTACCCGTTGCCGTCAGCAGCTCAACGAGGGTGCCGCCCAACAGAATGGTCAGTGGTAATGGCTGAGTTTCCGAGCGTTACCGTCGATCTTTCCGAGCAGCTCGAGTTTCCTGGAGATTCGTATCCGCTGACCGGTAAGGTCGATGTCGCCACCTACACGGTGGGCGAGAAGGAGTACCAGCTTCAGGACGGCATCGACTACGACGTTGTCTTTACCAATGCCGGTACCGGTGTCTTGCTCACGGGCATGGTCCGCGCGCACGCCACCGGCGAGTGCGACCGTTGCCTGGAGCCCGCCTCGTTTGATATCGCCGGCGAGATCGAGGAGTTCTACCTCTTTGAGGAGCCCGAGGATCCCGAGGCCTACGAGGACGGCTACGAGCTCCTGTGTGAGGACCGCATCGTCGATCTGGGTGAGCCCATCAACGACGCGGTCGTCATGGACACGCCGTTTGTGGTGCTCTGCAAGCCCGATTGCCGCGGTCTGTGCCCCACATGCGGTTGCAATCTCAACGTCGAGCAATGCGATTGCGCCGCCCAGGCAGAGGCAGAATGGGCCGCTGCCACGGAAAATCCATTTGCAGCATTGAAGAATCTCAAGCTTGATGAGTAAAACTGTGGTAGTATCGCTACTTGCGCGTAATCGCCACACTGGATAGTTCATAAGGAAGGTCACTATGCCCGTACCTAAACAAAAGCAGGGTCGTATCCGCACTCACACCCGTCGTTCCGCCAACATGAAGATCTCGGCTGCGGCTCAGTCCACGTGCCCCCGTTGCGGCGCTGTCAAGCTTCCGCACCACGTGTGCCCCAGCTGCGGTTTCTACAAGGACCGCGAGGTTATCGTTACCGAGTAACGGTATACTCTGGATGCGATGCCGTTCCAAATGGAACCACAATGGCCGGCTCAATGAGTCGGCCATTTTTGTATAAGGAGCATGTATATGAGTAACGTTCGCGTTTGTGTAGACGTTGTGGGCGGAGACGAGAAACCTCAGGTTGTTCTCGATGGTATCGAGGCTGCACTTGCCGCCGATCCCGATATCGAGGTCTTGGCAGCTGGCCCCGCCGAAATCGTCAATCCCTTTGCCGCTTCCCATGCACGTGTTGAGGCCCTTGAGGCACCTGACGTTATCGCCATGGATGACGATCCCATTCGCGCCGTGATGACCAAACGCAAGTCGTCGATCGTGCTGTCGTGTCGCGCCATCAAGAAGGGTAATGCGGACGCGTTCTTCTCTGCCGGCTCCACCGGCGCCATGACCGCCGCCGCCACCGCCTATGTGACGCCGTTTAGGTATCAGGCCGAAGGCAAGAAGCAGCCGGTGCGCCCCTGTCTGACCAATGCGCTGCCCAATCGCGCCGGCGGTCTGACGGTGCTGTGCGATATGGGCGCCAACCCCGATGTCGAGGTTGACGATATGGTACGTTTTGCCCAGATGGGTAGCGCCTATGCCCGCGTCGTCCTGGGCATCGAGCATCCCCGCGTGGGCCTGCTTGCCAACGGCACCGAGGACGAGAAGGGCTCCAACTTTACCAAGGCCTGCTTCCCGGCCATGAAAGCCGCCGTTCCCGGCTTTGTTGGTAACTGCGAGGGAACGGACATCACCTCAGGTAACTTCGATGTCGTCGTTGCCGATGGCATGTCGGGCAATATTGCGCTCAAGGCCACCGAGGGCGCTGCCAAGTTTTTACTGCAGGAGCTCAAGGGCGCCTTTATGTCTTCGCTCGGCACCAAGATTGCCGCGCTGCTCATCAAAAAGCAGATGCGCGAGATTAAAGCCAAGCTTTCGGGCGACGCCAAGGGCGGCGCGATTCTTTTGGGCCTGCGCGGCGTGGTCCTGATCGGCCATGGCGCCACCTCGGTCGAGGCTGTTAGAAACGGTACGCTCGCGGCGGCCGAAGCCGTGCGCGCCGGACTGGTCGAGAATGTCGCCAACTCTATGGACGGTATCGTTTTATAAGAGCGAGTAAGAGTGCTGTTATGTGCTTCGCGGCGCACGTCGTGGGGTAGAATCAGAACCGTGTCTTGGTACCGCCCGGGCGGTACCATTCTTTTGGTATTCATGCACTATGAGAGGAAGCGCTATGGACCGCTCCGAAATCTTCGACAAGATCGCCGAGGTCGCTGCTGACGTTCTAGGCGTCGATGTTGCCGAAATTAGCGAGGAGACCACCTTTGACGACCTCGATGCCAACTCGCTCGAGCGCCTGCAGCTGGTTACGGCTATCGAGGACGAGTTCAACCTCGAGATCGATGACGAGACCCTGCTCTCGCTCAACTCTGTCGCCGACGCCGTCGACGCTATCGAAGCTGCCAAGGAGGCCTAAGTCTTGGCTTTATCCGACCGACTTACGCGCGCCCAGGAAATCCTGGGCCACGAGTTCAACAATAAGGTGCTGCTGCGCGCGGCGCTTACGCATCCCTCGGCAGTCGAGGGCCAGCCGGTTTCTGCCAGCTATGAGCGCCTTGAGTTCTTGGGCGATTCCATTTTGGGCGCTGTGGTCGCACGCTCCCTGTTTGAGTCCTATCCGGAGTTTGACGAGGGCAAGCTCACGCGCTTGAAGGTGTCGCTTGTCTCGGGCGCTACGCTGTCCGAGGTTTCTCACGAGCTGGGCATCGACGACATCATCATCTTTGGTGCCTCCGAGACCGGTTCCGGTGCGCGCGGCCTGCATTCGGCCCTCGAGAACGTCTATGAGTCGCTCGTGGGCGCGCTGTACCTGGATGCCGGCTGGGACGTTGCGGCGGAGTTCATTCACCGTACGCTTAAGCCGCATTTGGCTTCCGAGCGTGCCGAGCATCCTGCGAACCCCAAGTCGTTTTTGCAGGAGTGCGTGCAAGCCGACGGTCACGAACCTCCGGCGTACAAGCTCGTTGGCTCCGAGGGCCCGGCGCATGCGCCCACCTTTACCGCTGTGGTGTTGATCGATGGTATTCGTCAGGGTCGCGGCTCCGGCTCCTCAAAGAAGGAAGCCGAGGGAGCTGCCGCGCTCGAAGCGCTCGACCGCATGGGTTACACCACCAACGGCGTGATTCTGAACAAGAAGCACGTGTAAGCGAGGAACCGTGTATCTCAAGTCCCTCACGCTCAAAGGGTTCAAGTCGTTTGCCGACCGCGCCCATATGACGTTTGAGCCGGGCCTGACCGTCATCGTCGGTCCCAACGGCTCGGGAAAATCGAACATCTCTGACTCGATTCTGTGGGTCCTGGGCGAGCAGAGCGCCAAGCAGCTGCGCGGCCAGGCCATGGAGGATGTCATCTTCTCGGGCTCGTCAGCGCGCAAGCCGGTGGGTGTCGCCGAGGTCACGCTTGTGCTCGATAACTCGGACCATATGCTGCCCGTCGATTTTGACGAGGTCGCCATCACCCGTCGTATGTATCGCTCGGGCGAAAGCGAGTACCTCATCAACTCGAGCCCGTGCCGCCTGATGGACATTCAGGACATCTTGCACGATTCGGGCCTGGGCAAGGATACACATTCCATCATCAGCCAGGGCAAGCTCGATGCCATCTTGCAGAGCCGCCCCGAGGAGCGCCGTGCCCTCATCGAGGAGGCCGCCGGCATCTCCAAGCACAAGCGCCGCAAGGAGCGTGCGCTCAAAAAGATTAAGTCGATGGACGAGCACCTGACGCGTGCCCGCGACATCAATAAGGAAATCGCCCGTCAGCTGCGACCGTTGGAGCGTCAGGTCGATCGCGCGCGCAAGTACAAAGAGCTGTCCTCGCGTGCGAACGAGCTTACGCAGATGCTAGCCGTCGACGAGCTGCGTTCGCTGCAGTCGCAGTGGAACGACCTGGAGAGCCGTTCCAAGGAAGGCGCCGCCGAGCTGGAGCTTGCGCAGTACCGCTTGGGCGAAAAGGAGCGCGAGCTCGAGAAGCTTCAGGTCTTGCTCGAGGAAAAGGGCCTGTTTGTGGGCGACCTGGGCGAGCAGCGCCGTCATATGCAAGATGTGGTCGGCCGCATTAACTCCGACATGCGCCTGCTCGAGGAAAAGGGCCACAACATGGTGTCGCGCCTGTCTGACATGCGCGGGCAGATTTCGAGCTCCGAGCATCAGCGACGTCGCGTGGTCGAGGAGCTCGAGGACGCGCGTGCGCAGCTTGAGGAAGTGACCGGTGCGCACATGCAGGCCCAGGAGGACGTTGACGCCGCTGGTCCTGCCGCCGCCGAGCTCCACGAGCGGCGCGTGGCGCTCGACAATCAGATTTCGCAGCTTACGCGTGAGCAACGCGATGTGCAGCGCGTGGCCGATAACGCCGCGCTCGAGCTCGCCAAGGTGAAGGATTCGCTTTCCAATGCCGAGGTCGAGGACAACATGTATGCCTCGCGCCTGGAGCAGATCGATGAACAGCTCGAGGAGGTCACGGCCTCGCTCGAGAGCCGTCACGACCGCGCCGAGGAGCTTGAGGGCGCTCTTGAGGAAGCGCGCCGGGCTCAGGTCGATGCGCGTGAGGCCACCGAGGTCGCCCGTGCGGCCCTGAAGGACTTGCGTGCCCGCGAGAGCGAGGCGCGCAACAAGCTGTCCGAGGTGCGCTCGGAGCTTGCCAGCCAAAAGAAGCTTGATGCCCGCATGGCCGACAGCTCGCCGCTCGTGAGCCGTCTGGTGGGTGCGTTGGGCGACGATGTCTCGGGTCGTCTGGGCGACGTGCTCGAGGCCCCGCGCGAGCTTGAGGGCCTGGTGGAGCAGCTACTTGCCGGCGATATCGATGCCCTGCTGTTTGATGACGCCGCCACGCTTGAGCGTGCCGGGCGTGCCGCCCTGGACCAGAAGAAGGCCTCGGGCGAGGCGCTGCTGGTGGCGCGCGGCGTGAGCGGCTCTACCGCCGCTGAGGGCGCTGCCGGTACCCGTCTGGTTGATCTTCTGTCCGTGCGCGCAGGCTATGGTCCCGTCGTTGAGGCGCTGCTCGGCGGTTATTACGTCGTGGACGATCTTTCTGCCGCGCTTTCGGCGCCGGTCGTTGACGGCGTGACTTACGTGACCCCCGATGGCGCCCGCGTCGCCTGCGGCGGCCTGGTGCGTGTGGGCCTCGATGCCGGCGAGGCGTCGGGTGCTCTGGAGCGTAAGCGTCGCATTCGCGAGCTGGAGGGGCTTGAGCCCGATTTGGCCGCTGTGTTTGAGCGTGTGTCGGATCAGGTCGTCGAGGCCAACGCGGCCGTTGAGGAAGCGCGTGCCGCTGAGGACGATGCCGCCGGCGAGATCGCCCGTCTTGAGGGCGAGCGCCGCTCGCTGCTCTCCGAGATCGGCCGCTTGGAGCAAAGCGCCAACAATGCTGAGGTCGAGCGCGTGCGCATCTCCAAGCGTCGCGAGCAGGCCTCCGAAGCCGTTCGCGCTGCGCGCCCGCGGGTTGATGAGCTCACCCGTTCGCGTGACGAGGCCCGCGCGCAGGCAAGCGATCTGGGCTTGCAGATTGCCGAGGCCAACGACGAACTCGACCGCGTTCGCCGCGACGATTCCGAGGCTGCCGGCAAGCTCGCCGACGCCAAGGTTCGCCTAGCCCAGACGAGCGAGCGCCTGCGTTCGCTGAAGGGTCGCGTGCCCGACCTGGAGCATCGTCTTGAGGGCATCGACCGTCGTATCCGCGGAACACGCCAGGCCTCGCGCTCACTCGAGCTGCTGCGTCTGCGCGTCGACCCCATGCACGAGCGCTATTCGGCCCTGCTGGAGCGCGCATCGGATTGGGCAGCGCGCTTGCGTGACCAGGCCTCTCTGGAGGAGGCGGACTCCGCTTCGCTCAAGAAGACCATCGAGGATGCCAAGGCGGAGGTTGCCCGCGCTAAGGAGCGGGTCGATACCGCCTCTGCCACGCAAAACGATTTCAAGGTCGCGCGTGGCAAGCTCGAGGTGCAGGTAGAGGCCGCCATTAAGGCCATTACCGCCGATGGCACCACGGTGCTCGAGGAAGCGCTCATGCTTCCGGCTCCCACCGACCGCGACGCCGCCGAGCGCGAGCTCAACCAGCTTGTGCGCCAGATCAACAACCTTGGTCCCGTTAACCAAGTTGCCATGGAGGAGTACGAGCAGCTCAAGCGCCGCGCCGACTACATCGAGGAGCAGCTGGCCGATCTGGAGAGCGCGCGCAAGGCGCTCACCAAGATCACGGTGGCCATTGATCGCAAGATGCGGAAGGCCTTCCTGGTGACGTTTGAGAAGGTCGACGCGAACTTCCGCGAGATCTTCGCCATGCTGTTCCCGGGTGGACAGGCGCATCTGGAGATGACCGATCCCGAGCATCCGGCCGAGACGGGAATCGAGGTCGTGGCGCAGCCGCGCGGCAAGCGCATCACCAAGATGATGCTCATGTCGGGCGGCGAGAAGAGCCTGACGGCGCTCGCCCTGCTCTTTGCCGTGTATCGCACGCGTACGGTGCCGTTCTATGTGCTGGACGAGGTCGAGGCGGCGCTTGATGACGCCAACCTGTCCAAGCTCATCGGCGCCCTTGATGTACTGCGTTCCGATACGCAGCTCTTGGTTATCTCGCATCAGCGCCGTACTATGGAGGACGCTGACGTCCTCTATGGCGTCTCGATGCAAGCTGACGGCGTCAGTCGCGTCGTCTCGCAAAAACTCGATCGCGAAACCGGAAAGGTCGTGAATGCATAATGGGATTCTTCGATGCTCTCTCGCGCGGACTTGAGCGCAGCCGCGAGGCCCTCAACGAGGTCTTCTACTTTGGCGGCGAGGTCGACGAGGATTTTTGGGAGGACCTGGAGGACACCCTCGTTATGGGTGACATGGGTGCCGAGGTCGCCATTCAGGTCTCCGATGACCTACGCGATGCCGCGGCCAAGAAGAACCTCAAGACCGCTCCGCAGCTTCGTCGTGCCCTGGCCGAGCAGCTCGAGCAGCACTTTGTGCCCATCGAGCGCGATCCGTTCTCCGATACGCCGAGCTGCGTGCTGTTTGTGGGCATTAACGGTGCCGGCAAGACCACGACGGTCGGTAAGATCGCGAGCGCCATGGCCGCCCGCGGCAAGAACGTCGTGATCGGTTCGGCCGATACCTTCCGTGCTGCAGCTATCGAGCAGCTCGATGTGTGGGGCCAGCGAGCTGGCGTCCCCGTCATCAAGCGCGACCGCGGCTCCGACCCGGCAAGTGTTTGCTACGACGTGCTCGACGAGGCCGACAAGCGCGGCAGCGACCTGGTGCTCATCGATACCGCCGGTCGTCTGCACACGAGCCCCGAGCTCATGCGCGAGCTTGCCAAGGTGGTCAATGTGACCCGTAAGCGCGCCGCCAATATGGCCGCCGGCCCCATGCCCGTCTATGTCGTGCTCGTGATCGATGCCGCAACGGGCCAAAACGGCCTCAACCAGGCGCTCGAGTTTAACGAGGCGCTGGGTCTGGACGGTATTATCATGACAAAGCTCGACGGCACGGCAAAGGGCGGTATCGCCATGGCCGTGGCCGAGAAGCTCAAGCTTCCCATCCTGCGCATCGGCGTGGGCGAGCAGGTCGATGACCTGCAGGAGTTCAATGCCAAAGATTTCTGCCGCGCCCTGGTGGGCGAGTCCAACTAAGGAGTGACTAGTGTTTGATTCCCTGAGCGATCGCCTCAACGACACATTTGACCGCCTGCGCGGCAAGGGTAAACTGACCGAGGCCGATATCACCTCTGCCATGCGCGACATTCGCATGGCGTTGCTCGAGGCCGACGTCAACTTTAAGGTCGTCAAGGAGTTTGTCGCCAAGACCAAGGAGCGCTGCATGACCGCCGAGGTCATGGAGTCGCTGTCGCCGGCGCAAAACGTCGTCAAGATCGTGCTCGACGAGCTTACCGAGATGCTCGGTTCCACCGAGAGCAAGCTCGTCTTTAGCAACCGCATCCCCAATGTCATCATGCTCGTGGGCCTGCAGGGCTCCGGTAAGACTACGGCAGCCGTAAAGCTGGCTTATCTGCTCAAGAAGCAGGGTCGCTCGCCGCTGCTCGCCGCGTGCGACGTCTACCGCCCCGCCGCTGCCGACCAGCTGGCCACGCTTGGCGGCGAGATCGGCGTGCCGGTCTTCCGCGGTGACGGCGCGCACCCGGTCGATATCGCCAAGGGCGCCATCCAGGAGGCCGTTGACCACCTGCGCGACGTGGTCATCGTCGATACCGCCGGTCGCCTGCAGATCGACGAGCAGATGATGCAGGAGGCCGTGGACATCAAGAAGGCCGTCAAGCCCGATCAGGTGCTGATGGTCGTCGATGCCATGACCGGCCAGGATATTGTCAACGTCGTCTCGACCTTCGCCGAGCGCACCGACTTTGACGGCGTGATCATCTCCAAGCTCGACGGCGATGCCCGCGGCGGCGGCGCGCTTTCCGTGCGCCAGGTGACCGGTAAGCCCATCAAGTTCGTGAGCATGGGCGAGAAACCCGATTCGCTGGAGCCGTTCTATCCCGATCGTATGGCCAAGCGCATTCTGGGCATGGGCGATGTTGTCGGCATCATCGAGAAGGCCCAGGAGGCAGCCGACGCCGAGCAGCTCGAGGCTGCCGAGCGTATGCTGCGCGAGGGCTTTACCATGAACGACATGCTCGACCAGATGAAGGCCGTCAAGAAGATGGGCGGCATGAAGGGCATTCTGGGCATGCTTCCCGGTGGTCAGCGCGCGCTCAACCAGATGGGCGGCAACCTGGACGAGGGCATCTTTGACAAGAACGAGGCCATCATCATGTCGATGACCAAGGAGGAGCGCCTGCGTCCCTCTATCATCAACGGCCAGCGTCGCGCGCGTATCGCCAAGGGCGCCGGCGTGACCCCCACCGAGGTCAATAGCCTTATGAAGCAGTGGGGCGAGATGAACAAGATGATGGGCCGCATGCGCACGATGGCCAATCAGGCGCAGGCCGGCGGCAAGAAGGGCAAAAAGGGCAAGAAGGGCAAGAGGATGCGCATGCCCAATATCCCTGGCCTGGACGCTATGGGTCTGGGCGGCATGGGCGGCCTGGGTACGGGCGGCCCCAAGTCCGATATGGACCTGCTGCGCCAGATGGAAGCGCAGATGCGCAACAAGAAGTAACGGCTTGATTGAGTCGTGTATGGCGAAGGCCGCCTGGATGGTATTCCAGGCGGCCTTCGCCGTTTGTTCGCTGGTTGTCGCACGCGTGGAAGCGCGTTCTCGACGAGGTGCTTGCCGCTAGTGGCAGCCGCAGCCTTCGTGCCCGTCATGGTCGTGGTGACCGTGGCAGCCGCAGGACTCGCCATGCTCGTGGATGTGCTCGTGATCATGTCCATGGCAGTCGCAGGTGGCCTCGCCGTTCTGTGCGAGCGTGCCGGCAATGAGGGCCTCGACGCAGGCATCGCAGCTGCCCTGGGCGCCCGCATAGACCGTGATGCCGGCCTGGGTGAGCGCGTTGATGGCGCCTCCGCCGATACCGCCGCAGATGAGCGTGTCAACGCCACCGTTGGTAAGCAGGCCCACCAATGCGCCGTGACCGGTGCCGCCGGTGCCTACGACCTGCTCGTTGAGCACCTTGCCATCCTGGATGTCGTAGATCTTGAACTGTTCGCTGCGGCCAAAGTGCATAAAGATGTTGCCGTTGTCGTACGTCGTTGCCACCCTCATGGTGCTGACCTCCTTTGCTGGCCATGCGGCCGTTGTCGTGGTGATGGGGGAGTATGCGATATTGCCGCCCTCGATACTGAGCGCTCGCCCGTTGACCAGCGCGTTTGCCACCTTACGATGTGCTCGGCTGCAAATAGCCGCCACCGTGGCGCGCGCGATGCCCATCTGCTGTGCGACTGCCTCTTGGTTAAGGCCTTCCAGGTCGCACAGGCGCAGCACCTCGAGTTCGTCGATCGTCATGTCGATGGCGTCTCCACTGGCAAGGCCGTCGGGGGTAAAGCCGCGGTATTCGGGGATGATCCCAACGCGGCGTAATTTTTCTCGTCTTCCTGCCATACACTCTCCAAATCTGACATATGTCAACAATAGAATAGCGAACGTGCGGATTTGCGCAAGGAATTTCTGGCATATGTCAGAAAATGAGGGCTTATGTTTGGGCTGTGGGGCCGCGTGCGCCTGGGCTACAATGAATCTCGCTTGTAGGCGACTGACAGGAGGGTCAATGAGCAAAGCTGATCAGCAGTTTGTAACCATGTGCCGCGATATCTTGGACCATGGCACCACCACCGAGGGCCAAAAGGTCCGTCCGGTGTGGGAGGACGGCACCCCTGCCTATACCATTAAAAACTTTGGTGTCACGGCGCGCTATGATCTGCGCGAGGAGTTCCCCGCGCTCACCCTGCGTCGTACGGCGCTTAAGTCTGCCATGGACGAGATTCTGTGGATCTATCAAAAGAAGTCCAATAACGTGCATGATCTCAACAGCCATATCTGGGATGAGTGGGCCGATGAGACCGGTTCCATCGGTAAAGCCTACGGCTATCAGATTGGTCAGAAGAGCCATTACGCCGAGGGCGACTTCGACCAGATGGACCGTGTGCTGTACGACCTTAAGCACACGCCGTATAGTCGCCGCATTATGACCAATACGTACGTGTTTAGCGATCTGTCCGAGATGCACCTTTATCCGTGCGCCTATAGCGTGACCTATAACGTGACGCAGCGTCCTCAGGACGACAAGCCGACGCTCAACATGATTCTCAACCAGCGCAGCCAGGACATTTTGGCCGCGAACAACTGGAACGTGTGCCAGTACGCCATTTTGCTGATGATGGTCGCGCAGTCGGTCGATATGATTCCCGGTGAGCTGCTGCACGTGATCGCCGACGCCCATATCTATGATCGTCATGTCGATATCGTCCGCGAGCTTATCGAGCGTCCGCAGTTTGCGGCACCCAAGGTAACGCTTAACCCCGATGTGCATGATTTTTACGCGTTTACGACTGATGACCTGATCGTCGAGGGCTATGAGCACGGCCCGCAGGTCAAGAACATTCCCATTGCGGTGTAGGTGGTGCTCATGACGTGTAAGCTATCTGCTATCGTCGCCGTGTGTGACGATTGGGGCATTGGGTGCGAGGGCGACATGGTGGTGTCCAATCGCGCCGACATGCGCCATTTTATTGCCTGCACCAAGGGCTGCCCGGTCATCATGGGGCGCAAGACGCTGCTGAGTTTTCCCGGTGGGCGTCCGCTCAAGAATCGTCGCAATATCGTGCTCACGCGCGACGAGGATTTTGCGCCCCAGGGCGTCGACGTGGTGCATAGCATCGACGAGGCGCTCGCCGCGGTTGCCGATGAGCCCGTTGCCTGGGTGATTGGTGGCGGCGATGTCTATCGGCAGTTTTTGCCGTATTGCGTCGAGGCCGAGGTCACTCATGACCACTGCGTCCATCCCGTGGACACGTACTTTCCCGACTTGGACGCCGATCCCGCGTGGGAGATTGCGCAGCGTAGCGGGGTCGCGACGATTGCCGCCGGTGAGGGTGACGAGGGCATCGATTATGAGTTCGTGACGTATCGTCGCATCGAGGCGTAAATCGTCTGGCGTGAACGGTATCATCGGGTTGATTGAATGCATGGGGCGGCGCTTAGCGTCGCCTCGTTTGGTATAGATGTGCTGTAAAGAAAGGTGCGGGCTGGCTGCTATGACTGATGCCGTTGAGGTTCTGCGAATTGATTCGCTCGAGGACGAGCGGCTCGATGCCTACGTGCGACTGACCGAGCGCGAGCTGCGCTGCGTGCTGGAGCCGCAGAAGGGCATCTTTATTGCGGAGAGCGCCAAGGTCATCGAGCGCGCGGTGCGTGCCGGATATCAGCCGGTGAGCTTTCTTTTGGGCGAACGCTGGCTCGACCAGATGATGCCGCTGTTTGAGCGCCTAGTCGTGCGCGAGGGCGCGGGTCCTGTTCCTGTGTTCGTTGCCTCCATGGAGCTCATGGAGCAGCTGACGGGCTTTAACGTGACGCGCGGTGCGCTCGCGGCGTTTCGTCGCCCGCGGCAGATTCCGGTTGATGAGTTCTTGGGTGGCGTCGTCGAGGCGGCGGGGGAGCGTCCGGTGCGCGTGTGCGTGCTCGAGGGTATTGTCGACCACACCAATGTTGGCGCGATTTTCCGCTCTGCTGCCGCATTGAACGTTGACGGTATTTTGGTCAGCCCGACGTGCTGCGACCCGCTGTACCGTCGCTCGGCCCGCGTGAGCATGGGCACCGTGTTTCAGGTGCCGTGGACGCGCATTGGCAGCGAGGCTCGTGTGTGGCCGCATGATGGTCTGAGCGCGTTGCACGATGCCGGTTTTTCGTGTGCCGCTATGGCGTTGACGGACGACTCTGTTTCGCTTGATGATCCTGTGCTGCAGAAGATTGATCGCTTGGCGATTTTTATGGGCACCGAGGGTGCCGGCTTGGGCGCCAAGACCATTGCCGGCTGTGACCACGCGGTGCGTATTCCGATGGCGCACGGGGTCGATTCGCTCAACGTGGCCGCGGCGAGCGCCGTCGCCTTTTGGCAGCTATGCCCGCACGTGAGCAATGAGTATCACTACCAGCCGGGTTTGTATCACTAGGCAGTTATTCCGCACCGTGCTCTAATTCGGGGTGTTTCGGTCGCCGCCAGTCGGTGCTAAGCTGGTTTTGGCTTTGGTTTTAAATTGCTGTTTTGCTGATTGACGTATGCGTGTGGGGAGGGCGTGTGGCTAAGAAATCTACGGCTATCGATGTAACGCAAGGAGTCATTTGGCAGCAATTGCTGTCGCTGTGCGTTCCCATCTTTTTTAGTTCGTTTTTTCAGCAGGCCTACACGCTTATCGGTACCTATATCGTCGGTCAGTTTGGCGGCAAGCTCGCGCTAGGTGGCATTCAAGCTACGATGGTGCTCACCGAGCTCTGCATTGGCTTTTGCGTTGGCGTCGGCGCCGGCTGCGCGGTCATTACCGGTCAGTATTTTGGTCAGCACGATGATGAGCGACTGAGCCGTTCGGTCCATACGGCCATGACGCTCGCGCTGGTGGGCGGTATCGTTTTCTCGATTCTTGGCATAGTGTTCGTTGAGCCCATGCTGGTACTTATGAACACTCCGCATGAACTTTTGGCCGAGGGCGTGGCCTATGCTCGTTGCTATTTTGCCGCCATGGTTGCGGCGCTGCTGCTCAATATGGGAACGGCACTGCTACGCGCCGTGGGCGACACGCGCGGGCCTGCTGCGATCATCGCTTCCGGCTGCCTTGTTAATGCGGTGCTGGATGTCATCTTTGTTGCCGTGCTTCATATGGAGGCGCTGGGCTGCGGCATCGCGGTGGCGCTGACCATTTGCTCCAACGCCACGATGATCGTGATTCGCATGATGCACGCACCGGGTGCGTGGCGGCTTTCGCTGTCTAAGCTCGGTATCGATCGCGGTATTTGCAAGAGTATGATCTCGTGTGGTCTGCCACTCGGTTTTCAATCGGCTGCCTATTCGATCTCGAACGTGCTGATCCAGGTGTCGGTTAATTCGTTTGGCGCCGATGTCACGACTGCTTGGGGTCTATCTGGGCGCCTGGATGGCATTATCTGGATGGTGACCGAGGCGCTCGGCGTGTCGATCACCACGTTCTCGGCACAGAACTTTGGCGCGCGCAACTATGAGCGCATGCGCAAGGGCTACCATACGTCGCTCGTGCTGTCGTTTATGCTCATTGGTGGCCTGTCTGCCGTGCTCCTGGTGTTCTCGGGTCCGCTGTCGCGTCTGTTTGTCGACGATGCTTCGATTTCGGCGTACACCACGACGATTCTTCATTTCATCGCGCCGTTCTACGCGATCTTCTCGATTATCGAAAACGCGTCGGGTTCCATTCGCGGTGCCGGCGTGAGCTTGCAGCCCATGCTGCTCACGATTTTTGGCACTGTCGTGCTCAGGGTGATCTGGGTGTTTGCGATTATGCCGTTCGATCCGTCGCTTGAGCACCTGCTGCTTGTCTACCCCGTAACCTGGCTCATTACGGCCGCGATGTTCACCATCTACCACCACAGCGGCAACTGGCTAGGCCGCGCCACCGCCTAATTGATCCGTAGGGGACGGAGGAAAACGCACTTGGCACTTGGGGACGTTCCTTTTCTGCCGGCACTTTGGGACACTCCTTGTAAGGCTGTTTCGTCGTTTTTCGGAGAATCTGCCTGACTTGCCCTGTAAACTGTCAGCACGGGCTTAGCAAATTAGATCGTCCGCGCCTATCAGATGTTGCCCGGTGGGTTTGTGATGGGAGGGCGATATGCCAAGAACAGGTCGAGTCGTTTCGTTGACGGGCTATAACCACATTATCGCACGTGGTAATGGTGGCATCTGCATCTTTGAAGACGACGAAGATCGATATCGGATCCTTACGTTGTTCGAGGATAAGTTAGTTGGGAATGGTATCGGCGTTATCGCGTGGTGTCTCATGTCGAATCATTTTCATCTTATGGTTGATGATCCTCATGGGAAGATATCTTCGTGTATGAGCGGCGTTCTTACGTCGTATGCGATGTATTTCAATCGCAAAACCGACCGAGTTGGGCATTTATTCCAAGATAGATTTACTAATATTCCAGTCGAGAATGATGCGCAGGCAATTTCACTTGCTGACTATATTCATATGAATCCGGTCAAGGCGGGCGTTTCGGCCGCCGACAATTATCGTTGGTCCAGTTATCGGGCTTATGCTTATGGCTACGATTCGTTTGGGTTTTGCGACCCTGGCATTGTTCTGGATCTTGTGGGTGGCTCGCTTGAGTATAGGCACTATTTTGCCGATCGAATTGACCAGGCTCCCTACGATGCTGAACCTCGACCGCGCATTCTGGACGATGAAGCTCTTGAGGTCGCCAAGGGAATTGCTTTCCCCACAGCTCTTCCTGAGCTTGCAGCCATGAAGCCTTCCGAGCGTAGACCTATTCTCTGCAAAATGAGAAAAGCGGGCCTTACGATAAATCAGATCGTGAGGGTCGTTGGCATTGGTCGTACGTCTGTTGTTTCTGGTACGGCAGGTTGGAATGAAGGATAGATTTCTGGACTGTTGGCAAACAGGAGTGTCCCCAAGTGCCGGCAGAAAAGGAACGTCCCTAAGTGCCGGATTAGTATTCGATGCCTTGGCGGGCTAGGAGTCCTTCGTCGAAGTAGTGTTTGATGGGGCGCATTTCGGTGACAAGGTCGGCGAGGTTCGCGAGGGGCAGCAAGCCCCGGCCGGTGAGCACGAGCTCCGTGGTGGCGGGCTTTATCGCGATCAGCGCTTCGACATCCTCGCGCGTCACGAAGCCGCGGCGCATGGCCTCGCCGAGTTCATCCAAAATCAGAACGTCGACCTGTGATATCTGCTCGCATGCGAGCTCCATGATCTGCGCGGCGCAAGCCTCGGGTGTGTCGCGGTCGGCTTGTACGATGCGTAGCCCCAATCGAGGTGCTGCGTCATGTTCGGCGCAGTGCAGCTTCTTGGCAAACTGAAGCATGAGCACGTTAAGTCCATAGCCCGTGGCACGCAGCGCGAGCCCCAGCGCAGCCGTCGTCTTGCCCTTGCCGTCGCCCGTATAGATTTGAACCTTGCCGACTTCCAGTGATGCCATCTCTGTCTTTTCGTGCCCGGCGTCGGTTTATCGCCGTCCGGGTTGGGTATTCTAGAAAGCATTATTAACCCCAGTAGATGGAGTTCAAGCAGATGGAGATGGATGACAACAAGCGTAGACGGAATATGATCCTCTACGTGCTCATCGCCTTCGTCGTCTACCTCGTGCTCTCGACCGTTCTGTTCCCCAACATCGGTCACACGCAGCAGATTACGAAGACCGATTACTCGACGTTTGTCAAAGCGCTCGATAAAAAGAGTGTCGACAAGGTCGAGTACAACACGGACGATTACTCGATTTATTACACCAAGAAGGGCGAGGACGAGAACATCGCCTATAAGACGACCGGTGTGCCGAACGATGCGGGCTTTACCGATCGCGTGCTTGAGTCTGGCGCTTCGCTGGAGTCGGTCGTTCCCGATAAAAACTCGGGTTTGATGACCTACTACCTGCTTACGCTCATCCTTCCCATGGCGATTTTCTTCCTGATCGGCTGGTGGCTCAACCGCCGCATGAAGAAGGCCATGGGTGATGACGGTCCTTCGATGAACTTTGGCGGCGGTGGCTTTGGCGGCGGCGGACTGGGTAAGTCCGGCGCGCGCGTGATCGCCTCCAAGGACGTGGGCGTGACCTTTAAGGACGTCGCCGGCCAGGAAGAGGCCAAGGAGTCTCTCAAGGAGGTCGTCGACTTTCTGGAGAAGCCGCAGCGCTATGAGGAGATCGGCGCCAAGTTGCCGCGCGGTGCTCTCCTTGTTGGCCCTCCGGGTACCGGTAAGACCCTGCTTGCCAAGGCTGTTGCCGGCGAGGCGGGCGTTCCGTTCTTTAGCATTTCGGGCTCTGAGTTCGTTGAGATGTTTGTCGGTCGCGGCGCTGCTAAGGTTCGTGACCTGTTTAAGCAGGCCAAGGAAAAGGCGCCGTGTATCGTCTTTATCGATGAGATCGATACCATCGGTAAGAAGCGCGACGGCGGCGGCTTTAGCGGCAACGACGAGCGCGAGCAGACGCTCAATCAGCTGTTGACCGAGATGGACGGCTTCGACAACCACAAGGGTATTGTCGTCCTCGCTGCCACCAACCGCCCCGACAGTCTCGATCCGGCGCTGCTGCGCCCCGGTCGTTTTGACCGTCGCATCCCCGTCGAGTTGCCCGATCTGACCGGCCGTAAGAACATCCTCGAGCTCCACGCCAAGAGCGTGAAGACCCAGCCGCCGATTGATCTGACCGCGATTGCCCGCGCCACGCCCGGTGCCTCGGGCGCCGACCTGGCCAATATCATCAACGAGGGCGCCCTGCGCGCCGTTCGCGAGGGTCGCAAGCGTGCAACCCAGGACGATTTCGAGGAGTCGGTGGAGGTCGTCATTGCCGGCCAACAGCGTAAGTCCACGGTGCTTTCCGACCACGAGAAGCAGGTCGTTTCCTACCACGAGATCGGCCATGCCATCGTCGCTGCCCGCCAAAAGGGTTCCGCGCCGGTTACCAAGATCACCATCGTGCCGCGCACGAGCGGCGCTCTTGGCTATACCATGCAGGTCGAGGAGGACGAGCGCTTCCTGACGACGCGCCAGGAGGTCTTAGACAAGCTCGCCGTCTACTGCGGCGGCCGTGCGGCCGAGGAGCTCATCTTTGGCGAGATGACGACCGGTGCCGCCAACGATATCGAGCAGGCCACCAAGCTCGCCCGCAATATGGTGACTCGCTTTGGTATGTCTGACGAGTTTGGCATGATGGCGCTCGGTACCGTGCAGAACGCGTATCTCAACCAGGACACGTCGCTCACCTGCGCCCCCGGTACGGCCGAGCGTGTGGATGCGATTGTCGCTAAGCTGATCGAGGACGCGCACGATCGCGCTCTGCAGATCCTCAAGGAGAACAAGTTCAAGCTCCATGAGCTGGCTCGTTATCTGTACAAGAAGGAGACCATCACGGGCGAGGAGTTCATGAACCTCCTCACGCGTGAGAATCCGCTGATGCCCAAGCAGCAGTAAAGCCGCGGCCGAGCCAGTAAACGCCGACGCCCCATTTGAGCAGCTTTCTCAAATGGGGCGTTTTGCTTGAGAGGGATGGAAATGAAGATCGTGGTGAGCGCCTGCTTGATGGGCGAGAGCTGCAAGTATAACGGGCTCGACAACTACCATCGCGAGTTGGTCGAGGCCTGCGAGCGTACAGGGACCGAGGTCCTCTTGGTTTGCCCTGAGGTCTTTGGGGGCCTGCCCACGCCGCGCAAGCCGTCCGAGATTGTGAACGGAGAGGTTCGTACCTGCGAGGGCATCTCGGTCGATCGCGAATTTCGCCTGGGTGCCCAACGAGCGCTCGATATGTGCGAGCAGGCGGGCGGGCCGGAAGAGATCGCCGCGTGCATCCTGCAGGACCGTAGTCCCTCGTGCGGCGCGGGTCGCATCTACGACGGAACATTCAGCGGCACCCTTACGGCGGGCAACGGCGTCTTCGTTGATTTACTGCTCCGCCACGGCTACCGCGTTATCCCGGCAAGCGAATTTGACTCGAGCATGTTACGTCAATAAAAAACCGCCACAAAGGTACTGTCCCCTTTGTGGCGGTTTTGGTCGGTTAGGCCAGGATAGAGTGGCCGTAGGCGTTGGCTGCCTTGATGGCGGCGGCGAATTTCTCGTCGGTGAAGGGCTCGGGGTTTCCCTGCTTCCACTCGTTGGTGGCGTGCGCGTACTCGCACAGGGCAGGGATGTCGGCCTCGGAAAGCCCGACCTGCTCAAGCGTCACGGGCAGGCCCATCTGCTTGTTAAAGGCGGCGTAGCACTCAAGGTTCTCGGTATCGCCCGTATAGGCAAACAGCACGAGCACGCCCAGGCTTACGACCTCGCCGTGCAGATAGGTTCCCTCGCGCGGAATGCTGCACGTCGCATTGTAGAACGCGTGTGCCACGCTCGAGTTGTAGTAGTAATCGTTTTGGTTGGTCAGGTTGGAGACGTAGCCCGTGTTGACCACGATGTCGAGCGCGATCTGCTTGACGGCCTCGGTCGACTGATCCTGGCGCACGTCCTCAAGACCCTGCACGCCATAGGTAAACAGCGGCTCGGAGCAGGTGTGGGCGAGCGCCAGGCCAAGACCGGCGGTGTGCTCCAAGTTGCCGGCGCTCGTGGCGTACTCGACTTCGGGCTGCTTGGACAGGGCATCGCCCACGCCGGCCCAGAAGTACTCCGCCGGAGCCTCGGCGATGATCTTGGGATTGATGAAGATGTGCGCGGGGCGGTTGGGGTACGAATAGCCCTCGAGCGAGCCGTCGTCGTTGTAGACAACGGCAATGGCGGTCGCGGCCGAGCAGTTGGAGCAGATCGTCGGTACGGTAAAGACGATCTTCTTGAGCTCGATGGCCGCAGTCTTGACGGTATCGAGCGCCTTGCCGCCGCCACAGGCAATGAGCACGTCGGCTTCCTGGCAGGCAGGGGAGTTTACGACCTTGGCGATATTGGCGCGCGTACTGTTGATACCGTAGACGCGCGTCTCCAGAATCTCGACGTCGGTACCTGCCAGCGCAGCTTCGATACCGGGAAGTGCTGCGGCAAGTGCTCGCTTACCACCGATGATGGCGACCTTGGTCGCTCCGTATTCGGCCAGCGCGCCGGGCAGCTCGTCAAAGCAATCCTCGCCGACGGTGTAGTCGCTCATTCCAATCGTGCGCATAGCAACCTTCTTTCGTTCGATAGAGTGCTTTCAGGTATTTTGCTCCTAGAGAAGGGCTGTAATAGCGAGAAATTTCGAACGTATAAAACCAGTGTTGAGGGTTTTTCGCCGGCGCGGAACGTGCTAGCATACTCCGCATAAGCGTTGATGGGGACGAGTAGTCGGCCGTCCGCATGCTACAGAGAGCGGGGAGCGCTGAGAACCCGTGCATGCGACCGATGAAAATCACCCCGGAGCTGCGGTCCCAACGGACGTGCCGCGCAGGCTCGTCTTAGTAGACATCGCCGAGATGGTCGTCGATACAGGCCAGCCGAGTAACGGATGCGAGCGCGCGAATACGCGGGCGAGGGCATCTAAGCTGGGTGGTTAAGCGAAGAGCTTTTGCGGGCGTGCAGCCCGTTTTGTGGCGCTTCGTCCCAGCTTGCAGGGACGGGCGCTTTTTTGGTGCCCATCGGGCGTGCGCGCCCACGACATGAAAGGGGTACCGTGGCAAACGAGTACAAGCAGACGATGAATCTGCCCAAGACCGGTTTTCCCATGCGTGCCGGTCTTTCCAAGTCCGAGCCCAAGCGACTCAAGGACTGGCAGGACAACAAGGTCTACGAGCAGGTTCTGAAGAAGAACGAGGGTCACAAGAAGTTCGTGCTGCACGACGGTCCTCCGTACGCCAACGGTCCGATCCACATCGGCCATGCCATGAACAAGATCTCCAAGGACATGATCAACCGTTACTGGATGATGCAGGGCTATGAGGTTCCCTATGTCCCCGGTTGGGACTGTCACGGTCAGCCGATCGAGCACAAGGTCGAGGAAAAGCTCGGCACCGAGAAGTTCAACCAGACCTCCACGGCCAAGATCCGCGAGCTTTGCAACGAGTTCGCTGTCGAGAACATCGAGCTCCAGAAGGCCGGCTTCCGTCGCTTGGGCGTGCTTGGCGACTGGGACAACCCGTATCTGACGCTCTATCACCAGCACGACGCCGCCGACATCGAGGTCTTCAAGGCCATGTTCGATAAGGGCATGATCTATCGCGGTCACAAGCCGGTTCACTGGTGCAAGCACTGCCACACCGCGCTGGCCGAGGCCGAGATCGAGTACTCTGACGAGACGAGCCCGTCCATTTTCGTGCGCTTCGAGATGACTTCCAAGCCCGCCGGCCTCGAGAACTTCGACGGCCCGGTTGACTTTATCATCTGGACGACCACGCCGTGGACCATCCCCTCCGACCAGGCCGTTTCCCTCAAGCCCGGCGCCGCCTACGTTGCCGTTGAGCACGATGGTCGTGCCGAGGTCATGCTCGAGGACCTGGCTCCCAAGTGCTGTGAGGAGTTTGGCTGGGAGTACACCCCGGTTATGGTCGACGGCAAGCCCTATGTGGTTCCCGCCGAGACCTTCCACCACATCCACTACAAGCAGCCAATCTTTGACGGTGTTGAGGGCGTGGCGCTGCTGGCCGATTACGTCGGTGTCGATGACGGTACCGGTATCGTCCACAACTCGCCCGGCCACGGCGTCGACGACTATTTTGCCTGCCTCAAGGAGGGCATCACCGACATTTGCATGCCGGTCGATGACGACGGCAAGTTCTACACCGGCGAGGAGTTTGGCACCGGTGGCCCCTTCAGCGGTATGGATACCGATGAGGCCAACCCGCACATCATCGAGTTCCTGCGCGAGCGCGGCACCCTGGTCCTCGAGAAGAAGATCACGCACAGCTATCCGCACTGCTGGCGCTGCAAGCACCCGGTGCTCTTCCGTGCCACTGACCAGTGGTTTGTCTCTATGGACAAGACCGGTTTGCGTGAGCAGGCTGGCAAGGAGGTTCGCGAGAACGTCAAGTGGTATCCGGCTCACGCCGCCAACCGCATCGGCGCCATGGTCGAGCAGCGTCCCGACTGGTGCATCAGCCGTCAGCGCAACTGGGGCGTGCCTATCCCCAGCTACACCTGCGCCGACTGCGGCGAGAAGGTCATGAACGACGCCACGCTCGACGCCGTCATCAAGCTCTTCCACGAGAAGGGTTCCGACGCCTGGTTCACCGACGCTCCCGAGAGCTACCTGGGCGAGGCTTGCGTCTGCCCCAAGTGCGGCGGCCATCACCTCAAGGCCGATAAGGACATCCTCGACGTGTGGTGGGACTCCGGCGTTTCCTGGAAGGCCGTCTGCGAGTACCGCCCCGAGCTGGAGTACCCGGCTGACGTGTATCTCGAGGGCTCCGACCAGCATCGTGGTTGGTTCCAGAGCTCGCTGCTCACCTCGGTGGGTGCCAACGGCCATGCTCCGTACAAGGCGGTCGTCTCTCAGGGCTTCACGCTCGATGGCCAGGGCCGCAAGATGTCCAAGTCGCTCGGCAACGTCATCGACCCCAACAAGGTCTGCGACGAGATGGGCGCCGACATCATCCGCCTGTGGGTTGCCTCCGTCGATACCAGCTCCGACGTCTCCATCGACCACGAGATCCTTGCTCGTACGTCCGATGCCTACCGTCGTTTCCGCAACACACTGCGCTTCTTGCTCTCCGAGCTCGAGGGTCAGTTTGAGCCCGAGACCGACGGCGTCGCCTTTGCCGACTTGCTGCCGCTCGACAAGCTCATGGTTGCCCGCCTAACCCAGGTTCAGGCCGAAGTCGACGATGCCTACGCCAGCTACGAGTTCCCGCGCGCCTACCGTGCGCTCTACGACTTCGTGGTTACCGAGCTCTCCAACGTGTACCTCGACGCCCTGAAGGACCGTCTGTACTGCGATAAGCCCGGCTCGCTCGAGCGTCGCAGCGCCCAGACCGTGCTAGCCGAGCTCTTCTCGATGCTCATGCGCGACCTGCAGCCGATCCTGTCCTACACGGTCGATGAGGCCATGGCATATGCGCCCGCCGGCTGCGTCGATCACCAGAAGTACGCCGCGCTGCTCGATTGGTACAAGTCGCCCATCACGGTCGACGAGGCCAATGAGTTTGAGGGCGTGCTCGAGGCTTCGCTCGAGCTCCGTAGCGCCGTGACCAAGTCCCTTGAGGATGCCCGTTCCGCCGGCACCTTCACTAAGAGCCAGCAGGTTCGCGTCAAGGCGGTCGTTCCCGCCGAGATGTACGCGCTGCTGACCGGTGATAAGGCCGTCGATCTGGCCGAGTTCTACATCGTCTCCGATGTTGAGTTGACTCAGGGCGAGGAACTCTCCGTTGCCATTGAGGCTGCCGAGGGCGAGTGCTGCGATCGTTGCTGGAACTACCGCACCACCGTCGGCGAGTACAACGGCCATGCGCATATTTGCAAGCGCTGCGCCGACGCTTTGTAGGTTACGGCGTTCGTAGAACGCCGTAACCTACCGACGCTGCAAACGCCCCTAAGCGGCAATCTGACGTTCAATCGTCGGTCGCGTACCAAAGTACGCTTCCCTCCTCTTTCACGTCACCTTGCTCGCTTAGGGGCGTTTTCGCTGTTGGTGACGATAACGCGGCGTTTCCATTGCTGGAGCTAAAGGCTTTCTTTCGCTTTCGCTCTTAGTCGAAAGCTATTAAGCGGCATTCTGTTTTTCGGAATGCCGCTTTCGTTTTTAGCTGGTTATTTCGCTTGCGTTGGTGGATATGTCGTGCGTTCTGCGTATGGCAATATAAGATGGTTCTTTACATTAAACGTAATTCGACGATCTTGAGGGTAGGGGATTGATTTGGGTCGTACTGGGGATATGACGCCGCCTTTGCGTTGGCGGTTGGGTGTTGCTGGTGGGGTGGCGCTGGTTGTGCTGCTTGTTGACCAGCTGACCAAGCTTGCGGTTCGTGCCGTGGGCGAAGCTTTGCATGTGACTGTCATCCCCGGTGTCATCGACTTTATGTTTGTCCGCAATATCGGTGCTGCCTTTAGCATGGGCGAGGGGCATGGCATCGCGTTTGCCGTGCTGGCGTTGGCGGTCATTATCGCTATTGCCGTGTACCTCGTTCGTGCACCCCAGCTCGCCCATCTTGAGGTTGTGGGCATGGCGATGGTTGCGGGCGGTGCTATCGGCAACGCTATCGATCGTTTGGCCTTTGGCTTTGTGACCGATTTTATTGCCACCACTTTCATCGACTTCCCTGTCTTTAACGTGGCCGATATCGGCATTACCGCGGGCGTCGTGCTCGCCCTCATCGGCTACATGTTCTTGAGCCCTGCGGCCCGCGAAGTTGATGCGACTGCCGAGCTCAATGCCCGTGATGAGGCACGCGCCAAGCGCAAAGCCAAGCAGCGTGGGGAGCGTGCCCGTAAGATTCGCGAAAGGAATGAGCGTTAATGGCCGACATCCATATTCTTGTTGCCGACGATTGCTCTAGTCAGCGTCTCGACGCCTTTCTTGGTGCCAACGACGGCTGCCCCACGCGCTCTGCCTGTGCGCATCTGATCGAGGGCGGTGCCGTTGCCGTCAACGGCGAGACCTGCCTGTCAAAAAAGTATGCCGTGCGCTCCGGTGACCGCATCTCGGTCGACTTGCCCGAGCCACATGATCCGACCGACGTAATTCCCGAGGCCATTCCCCTCGATATCCGCTACGAGGACGACTACCTCATCGTGCTCTCCAAACAGCGCGGCCTGGTGTGCCATCCCGCCCACGGCCACGAGAGCGGCACCCTTGCGAACGCTCTGGTCTACCACTGCGGTATCGACCATCTTGGTACCGTGCAGGGTGAGGACCGCCCCGGCATCGTGCATCGCCTGGATCGCGATACCTCGGGCCTTATGCTCGCGGCAAAAGACGACGACACCCAGCGCGCGCTTCAAAATCTTATCCGCACGCGCACGCTCGACCGTCGCTATATCACGCTCGTTCACGGTCACATCGCTATGGATGAGGGCACCATTAACACCGGCATTGCCCGCTCTACGCGTGACCGTGTCAAGATGGCGGTTTCGGACGATCCCTTTGCTCGTCAGGCCATTACGACCTTTAAGGTCCTCGAGCGCTTTGATTCCACGCGCTTTGACGATGGCTATACGCTCGTCGAGTGCCACCTGTTTACCGGCCGTACACATCAGATTCGCGTGCATATGCGTCATATCAACCACGCCTGCGTGGGCGATCCACTCTACGGCAAGTGCGATGCACGCGCCGATCAGGGCCTGACCAGGCAGTTCCTGCATTCTTGGCGCGTGGCGTTCGACCATCCTGTGACGGGGGAGCGCATTGAGTGCCGCGACGAGTTGCCGTGGGATCTCGCTGCGGTTCTCGACGATCTGGCTCCGCGCTCGCTCGGTCGCACGGCCGCTGGAGATGAAATCGTTCCGCAGCTCGGTCTTCTCGAAGCCTAGCCAGTATTAGGTGGTTTCTTGAACTCGGTAAGCCTGCGGTAAGATATACGATTGTTTACGTAACGCGTTCTCGGGAGCCTGCATGCTCGCCTTTTTACAAACCAACACACCCATCGTGATCTTCAACCAGATTGTCGTCACGCTGCTCACGGTCTGCTTTCTATACCAGGTGGTCTTCTTTGTCATTGGCGCTCTTCGTGGCGAGGTCGCGCCTCCTAAGGCCAAAAAACTCCATCGCTATGCTTTCTTTATCGCGGCGCATAATGAGGAGGCCGTGATTGCCAACCTCGTTCGCTCCATCAAGGACCAGGATTATCCGTCCGAGCTTATCGAGGTCTTCGTGGTCGCCGATGCCTGCACCGACAACACGGCGCAGCTCGCGCGCGAGGCGGGCGCCATCGTTTATGAGCGCAACGACCTGGCCCGCAAGGGTAAGAGCTGGGTCATGGACTTTGGTTTTGACCGCATCCTTAACGAGTATCCCGACACGTTTGAGGGCTACTTTATTTTCGATGCTGATAACGTCATATCCCGCGATTACGTGTCCAAGATGAACGATGCCTTTGACCAGGGATTCCATGTGGTCACGAGCTATCGCAACTCCAAGAACTTTGGCAGCTCGTGGATCTCGGCAGCTAATGCTACCTGGTATTTGCGCGAGGCGCGCTTTCTCAACAACGCGCGCAATATCTGCAAGACTTCTTGCGCTGTCTCGGGTTCGGGCTACCTCATCTCCGCCAGTGTTATCGAGGGCATGCACGGCTGGCAGTTCCACACGCTGACCGAGGATATTCAGTTCACCACGTTCTGCGCCATTCACGGCATTCGCATTGGCTATGCGCCGGCGGAGTTCTTTGACGAACAGCCCGTGACGTTCAAGGCATCCTGGAAACAGCGCATGCGCTGGACCAAGGGCTTCTACCAGGTCTTTTTTACCTATGGCAAGCATCTTGTCAAATCGACGTTCCGCTACCATCGCTTTGCCGCCTACGACATGTTCATGACGATCGCCCCGGGTATGCTGCTGTCGCTCATCTCGATGCTCGCCAATGCGACGTTCCTGATCGTGGGTGGACTCTCGCACGGCTTTTTGGCTACCGAAGTCGAGATGCAGGCCTGTGCCGCGTCGCTCATTATGACCTTTGCCATGATGTACCAGACCTTCTTTATCCTGGCGCTGCTCACGACTATCTTTGAGTACAAGCATATTCACTGCGCGCAAAAGTGGCGTCTGGTGACTAACCTGTTTACCTTCCCGATCTTTATGTTCAGCTATATCCCCATCACGGTGGCCGCGCTGTTCCTGAAGGTCGACTGGGTTCCTACCCAGCATGCCGTAAACGTCACCCTCGACGAGGTCATGCAAGGCGCCAAATAACCACCACCAAAACCACCGCAAAGGGGACAGGCACCTTTGTGGTGGTTTTTGCTTTTGCGATGCAGCTCGAGGAGGCGTCCGATGGTCTATATCCCGTTTTGGATTTGCATCTTTGCCGGCGTGGCAATTGATGCCCGAGAGCGACGGTTTCCCAATGGGCTTGCCGGCGCATGTGCGGTGGCGGCTCTTGCAGGCGTCTGGCTCGACCTCGGTTTGAACACAGCGCTTGACCACGCGGGTCTTGCCGTCATTGTGTATCTTGCTCTCGTGCTGACTGAGTCCCTCTGGCGTCGTCTTCGCCAAATCCCGGGCATCGGCATGGGGGATGCCAAGGCGCTCTTCGCGCTTTGCACGCTCGACCCTATGGGTGGCATCGTGGCATTTGCCGTCGCACTCCTGGCCCTGGCCCTTTCCTGCCTCTTCACAAAATCACGCTCCCTGCCATTGCTCCCGTTTTTGGTGCCGATTTTTGCCATAATCGAGGTCGTGGGCTGCACTTTGTAACCGATTGCGCATCCTTCTTAAGGAGCATGCCATGGCAACTAATCAAGAAACGGCCGTCATTAAGGCGCGCATGGACCGTATTCCCTCGGCGTTGTCGCCCGAACTTGTCGAGCGCATTGCCGCCGATCGTGCTTCGGGCTATGTCAACCCGTATCGTTGCAACGACGATCAGGTCATTCGTCGTATTGATCGCGCCGCCGACAAAGGCACGCTTATGCGTCCGGCGTTTATGCGCGATACCGAAAAGATACTTCATCTTCCGGCGTACACCCGTTATGCAGGCAAAACGCAGGTCTTTAGCTTCCGTAGCAATGACGATCTGTCACGCCGCGGTTTGCACGTGCAGCTCGTCTCCCGCATTGCGCGCGATATCGGTCGCGCCCTGGGGCTCAATTGCGATCTGATCGAGGCGATTGGCCTGGGTCACGACTTGGGACACACGCCTTTCGGCCATGCCGGCGAGCGTTTCCTCAACGATATCTATCATGAGCGTACGGGGCGTTATTTTTTCCATAACGTGCAGTCGGTCCGCGTGCTCGACACACTGTACGGCCGCAACGTGTCGCTCCAGACGCTCGACGGCGTGCTATGCCATAACGGCGAGTACGAGCAGCGTGTGTTTGAGCTCTCGGACATGAGCTCCTTTGACCAGTTTGACCAGACGGTTGAGGATTGCATTGCCACGGGCTATAGCGCAATTGGGCATCTGCGTCCCATGACGCTCGAGGGCTGCGTCGTTCGCATCTCGGATATTCTTGCCTACGTCGGTCGTGACCGTCAGGATGCGATCGCGGCGGGCCTGCTTTCGCCCGACGTTTTTGATGATGGCCGGGGCGGTGCCTACAACAGTTGGATCCTTACGCACGCTTCCATCGATATCGTTGAGCACAGCTATGGTAAGCCGCGCATCGAGATGAGCGAGGACCTGTTTGGGGAAATCCGCCGAGCCAAGCGCGAGAACTACGTGAAGATCTATAGCAAGGGCGGTATCGAAGGCGATTCCGAGGTGGAGCTGCGCGAGGCCTTCGAAAAGCTCTACGACCGTTGCCTGCGGGATCTAAATAGTGGTGACGAGTCCTCTTACATCTTTAAGCACCATATTTCGCGCATTGAGCAGCAACTTTCCTACTACGATCGCACCTATGCCTGGCAGGACGACAAGGATCAAGCCGTGGTGGATTATATCGCGAGCATGACGGACGGTTATTTCTGCGAACTGACGAGCAAGCTGTTCCCGGGTCTAAAGTTTCCGCATCGTACCTATATTAACGAACGGTAGTTCGTATCCTTTCGGTATACTGGTTAGTTGAAAACGTTTTTGATTGATGCACGGGATGGCTATGGACGACCTTTTTTCTGCCTCGACGCGCGAGCGTTCCTTTAGAAATGCGCCGCTCGCGGTGCGCATGCGACCCAATTCGCTCGACGAGTACGTGGGCCAGCAAAAGGCCGTCGGTAAGGGCTCATGGCTGCGTGCCGCGATCGAGCACGACGTGCTTTCGAGCGTGATTCTGTACGGGCCTGCCGGTACGGGCAAGACGACGCTGGCCCACATTATCGCCAACCATACCAAGAGCGAGTTTGTCGAGGTCAGTGCCGTCACGGGTACCGTGAAGGACCTGCGTCGCGTGATTGATGAGGCCAAGACGCGCCTGAATACGTACGACCGCCGCACCATCCTGTTTATCGACGAGATTCATCGCTTTTCGAAGTCACAGCAGGATGCATTGCTGCATGCGGTTGAGAACCGTACCGTCATTATGATTGGTGCCACGACGGAGAACCCGTACTTCGAGGTCAACTCGGCGTTGCTCTCGCGTGGTCGTGTGGTGGAACTTGAACACCTTAAGGACGAGGACATAGCCACGCTGATCGAGCGTGCGCTCGAGGCTCCGCATGGCCTGAACGGTAAGTTCTCGGCCGATGAGGATACGGTCAAGACCATTTGTACGCTGGCCGCGGGTGATGCACGCTCGGCCCTGACGACACTTGAGCTGGCGAGCGAGATTGCCGTCACGCGTCCCGATACCGAGGGAACGCCAGCGCCGTCGGCGGGGGAGCGCTATCCCATCACCGTGGATGACGTAAAGATTGCCAACCCGCGTCGCGGCTTTACGTATGACAAAAACGGTGACATGCACTACGACATCATCAGTGCGTTCATCAAGTCCATGCGCGGTAGCGACCCCGATGCCACGGTCTACTGGCTTGCGCGCATGATCGATGCAGGGGAGGATCCTAAGTTTATCGCCCGTCGCATTATGATTCATGCCTCTGAGGACGTTGGCAACGCTGACCCGCAGGCGCTTCTTATAGCGCATGCTGCGTTTAAATCTGCCGAGGTTATTGGCTATCCCGAGTGCCGTATTAACCTCGCGCAGGCTGCGCTCTATGTTTGTTTGGCGCCTAAGTCCAATGCGTGTGAGGCTTCGATCGATGCGGCGCTGGCCGATATCCATTCTAGTGGGCTTCGCGAGGTGCCGAGTTATCTGCGCGATCGCCATCGCCCGGGCAGCGATGATTACGGTGTGTATAAGTATCCACATGATTATCCCGAAGGCTGGGTCGATCAGCGCTATTTGCCCGAGGGACTGGAGCGCGGCGCGTTCTGGCAACCTGCTGGCCGAGGTTGGGAAGAATGGCGCGTAGAGCAAAGCGAACGCGACCGCAGCGGGAATGCACCGAAGTAGCTGCTGATAATTTTGTCCCACGTTGCTGCTCTTGGCATGTTCGGTCCTCTTTGGGGTACCATGGAAACCGTCTGTATTTCGATTTTTCCGGGAGGCTTGTATGAGTCCCATTCAAATCGCCCTGCTGCTGCTCGCCGTTGCCGGCGTGTGGGCCATCGCTGAGCTCGCGCTTACCCTGCGCAAGACCCGCAATGTTGTCGACTCGCTCGATAAGACCGTGAACGACCTCAACAACACCATCGCCGAGGCTCAGCCTGTGGTGGCAAAGCTCGATGGCGCTGTCGATGAGCTTACGCCGGCGCTTGCCCAGATGGAGCCGCTGCTTAAGTCGAGCAAGACGGCAGTTGATGCCCTTACCTCCAATCTCGTAGAGGTCGAAGCCGTGGTTCGCGACATTTCCGAGGTTACGGGCAGCATGGCCGAGGCCAGCAATGCTGTGTCTAGCGTGACCGACTCTGCCGCCGGTGCTGTGCAGAAACTCTTTAACAAGGTGAAGGCTCCCGCGGCCGACGCTGAGCGCAAGCTTTCCGCTGCCGAAGAAGCCGAGCAGCCGACCGAGCGTGTCCTGATTGGCGAAGCCGGGGACGATGTCGCTGCTGGTGACAATGATGCACGGAAGCCTGCTGCTAAAGCAGCCCAGTATTACACCTACACGCCCGCCGAGACCACCGAGGAGTCCTGCGATGAGTAGCGAAGCAACTTGCCCCATTACGCTGACCGTTGCCGGCGACCCGCGTCTGGCGCGCCTTGTGCGCATGACGGCGGCAAATGTCGGTGCGCTCTGCTCCATGTCCGTCGATCGCATCGAGGACATTCGTATGGCTGCCGAGGAAGCATTTATTTTCGGCTGCACGGCTGTTGATTCCGATGACATCTCGATCAAATTCGATGTCGACGAATCTCACGTTGGAATGACCTTTACCTTTGGTGACCAGGCCACCGTCGACGAGGATGACCAGGCCGCTGTGTATGCCGAGCTCATTTTGGCGAGCGTGTGCGATTCCTACGAAAAGACTGCGGCGCCCCTGACGCTTTCCCTCGACCTCAAGGCGGATATCTAATATGACCGAACGTTCCCGGAGCGGTAAGACCGCTTGGGACAAGGAGAAAACCCGCGAGCTGTTTCGTCGCTATAAAGAGACCGGTGACCCGGACGCACGCGAGCAGCTCGTCATGTCCCACATGAACCTGGTAAGGTTTCTTGCCAACAAATTTAAGAACCGCGGCGAGCCGCTCGATGATCTGATGCAGGTTGGCTATCTGGGCCTGCTCAAGGCTATCGACCGCTTTGATCCCGAGCGCGGACTCGAGTTCACGACGTTTGCGACGCCCACTATCCTGGGCGAGATCAAACGCCATTTTCGCGACAAGGGCTGGAGCGTGCGCGTGCCGCGCCGTCTGCAGGAGCTCTCGGCCAAGGTCAACCAGGCTACTGACAAACTTACCAACGAACTGCAGCGTTCGCCCAAGGTTGAGGAGATCGCTGAGTATCTAGATGTGACTGTCGATGAGGTCCTCGAGGCTATGGAATCGTCTTCGGCCTATACCTCGGTGCCCATCGAGGCTCCTGGTGCGTCCGATTCCGACGATGCTCCCTCGATTCTCGACCGTTACGCCGACGATGACAACGAGCTCGACTTTACCGACGACCGCCTGGTGATCGAGGAAGCCATCCGTGATTTTTCGCCGCGCGAGCGCGAGGTGATCGAGCTGCGCTTTGTGAAGGGCATGACCCAGATCGAGATTGCCAAGAAGCTGGGCATCTCGCAGGTGCAGGTCTCGCGTCTGCTGCGCCGCACGCTTAAGAAGATTCAGGACAAGATCGACCCCGACGGAGTGATGATTCGTTCATGAGTGAGCACCCCCAACAAACCGATCGCGTGCTGCGCGACACCCGCGTTCTGACGCTGCGCATTTGGGCTGTTGTCGGCTGCATTGTTATTGCTGCTGTCATCTTTAACCTTATGGGCATCCTGGCACCGGTTATTGAGTTTCTTGCCGTTGGCTCCATCATTGCTTTTGTGATGTCCCCGATCACCAACTGGCTCGAGCACCATGGCGTGAATCGCGGCATCGGTTCGCTTATTGCGCTAATTGTTGTTGTTGCCGTGCTCGTCGGTGTCGTTTGCATCTTGTCGCCGATTCTCTTTGGTCAGATCATGGAAGTCCTGAGCCGCCTGCCCGAGCAGCTTCGTGTTGCGGGTGGCGACCTCAACGAGATGATCTCGCATGCCAAGACACTCAACAACACGCCGCTCAAGGAGTATTTGGACGATAATCTTTCGTCGCTTGTTACCGTGGCATCGAAGTACGTGTCTCAGATCGCTGCCGAGCTTGGCCGCGGTGTGTTCCCGCTCATCACCAATACGGCCTCGCAGTTGTTCGTGATCTTCCTTGGTCTGGTGCTTGCGTACTGGATGGCCTGCGACTACCCTCGCATGCACCACGAGATTTGCACCATCATCGGTCAGGATAAGGAGACCTCGTACCGCTTTATGGTCGCCATCCTTTCTCGCTCTGTCGGCGGCTACATGCGCGGTATGGTCGTGACGTCCATCTGCGGTGGTTTCCTCGCCTTTATCGGTTTTATGATCATCGGCCATCCGTATGCGGCGCTCATGGCTATCTTTACCGGCATCATGCATTTGGTTCCGGTCGTCGGTCCTTGGGTGAGCGCAGCAATCGCCACGGTGCTCGGTTTCATGTTCAGCCCCATGTTGGCGTTATGGACGCTCATCGTGACGATGGTCGCGCAAAACGTCACCGACAACGTGATTTCTCCTAAGGTCATGCAGAGCTCGGTGCAGGTGCATCCCATCATGAGCCTCACGGCGCTCGTTATTGGCTCGGCACTCATGGGCCCCATCGGCATGATTATTGCCATCCCGCTGTGCGCGGCCCTCAAGGGTATCTTCGTGTACTACTTCGAGAATGAGACCGGCCGCCAGCTTGTGGCCTATGACGGCGCCGTGTTTAAGGGCACACCGTACCGCGATGCCGATGGCAACCCGGTTGCCGCCTACGACGCGCTCGGCGACGACACCTTCATTTACGAGTCCGAGCTCATCGGCAACGAGACTGCGCCCGAGGCCAAGGCCATGCCCAAGCCCGATCTCGATAATCCCTGGATCAAGCTCTCTGGTCTGCAGCCCGATGCGACGGGCTTCTTCAAGAACCCCTTCGCTAAGGATGACGATTCCAACACGGATGACGACACCAAAACCGGCATCGACGGCTCCATGGACGATGATGACAACTAGCGGGGTAATTCGGATTAATATTCATACGCGCTAACATGCAATTTCGCTGAAGGGCCGGCATTGTGCCGGCCCTCTTTTTTGCACTTGCGCGGTGGGATGGTAATATCGTTACGTTTGAACTGTTTCGATGTGAAACCGAGGAGATTCCCTCTATGAGTGCTGACTACCCGTCAATGACTACGGCCGAGATTCGCTCCAAGTTCCTCAACTTCTTTGAGGAGCGCGGTCTTAAGCTCTATCCTTCTTCGTCCCTCGTCCCCGACGATCCTTCGCTGCTGCTTGCCAACGCCGGCATGAACCAGTTTAAGGAGTACTACCAGGGCAAGAAGACCATGAAGGAGATCGGCGCTATCTCCTGCCAGAAGTGCGTCCGCACCAACGACATCGATTGCATCGGCGAGGACGGCCGTCACCTGTCCTTCTTCGAGATGCTCGGCGACTTCTCCTTTGGCGGCGTCTCCAAGCAGCAGGCTTGCGCCTGGGCCTTTGAGCTCATCACCAAGGAGTTCAAGCTGCCGCTCGACCGCCTGTACTTTACCGTCTTTACCGAGGACGACGAGACCCACGACGTGTGGCGTTCTTTGGGCGTTGCCGAGGACCACATCTCCCGCCTGGGCGAGGACGACAACTTCTGGGCCGCTGGCCCCACTGGCCCCTGCGGTCCCTGCTCCGAGATCTACTTTGACATGGGCGAGGAGGTCGGCTGCGGTAGTCCCGACTGCAAGCCCGGCTGCGACTGCGACCGCTTCCTGGAGTTCTGGAACCTCGTCTTTACCCAGTACGATCGCCAGGAGGACGGCTCCATGCCGGAGCTGCCGCACCGTAACCTCGATACGGGCATGGGCCTTGAGCGCATGGCCGCCATCATGCAGCACAAGACCGCCAACTACGACGGCGATCTGATGCAGCATCTCATCAAGCTGGGCGAGGAGATCAGCGGTAAGACCTATGACGCCGACGATTACTCCGGTGCTAGCCGTTCTCTGCGCATCATCGCCGACCACTCCCGTGCCGTCGACTTTATGATCTCGGACGGCATCCTGCCCGGTAACGAGGGCCGCGAGTACGTCCTGCGCCGCCTGCTCCGCCGTGCCGTGTTCCACGGCCGCCTGCTGGGCATCGAGGGCGCCTTCCTGACTAAGTTCATCGACGAAGTCAACGCTCAGATGGGCGAGGCTTATCCCGAGCTGCTCAAGAACGTCGCCCTCGTCAAGGGTATCGTTGCCTCCGAGGAGGAGCGCTTCTCCACGACGCTCGACAACGGCCGTGTTTACCTGGACGAGGCCCTGGCAGCGCTTGCCGAGGGCGCTGTGCTTCCGGGCGACGTTGCCTTTAAGCTGCACGACACCTTTGGTTTCCCCATCGACCTGACCGTCGAGATCGCCGGCACCGCTGGCCACGATGTCGATATGGACGGCTTCACTGCCTGCATGGAGGACCAGAAGGCCCGCGCTCGTGCCAACGCCAAGGGCGATGCCTGGGGCAGCTTCAACGACGTGTGGGTCGAGCTTTCCGATAAGGTCGTCGCGACCGAGTTCGACGGCTATGACAACGATGCGATCGAGGGTGCCAAGGTTGTCGCCATCGTTCGCAACGGCGAGTCCGTCGAGTCCGCTGCCGCCGGCGAGGACGTCGAGGTCGTGCTCGACCGCACCCCGTTCTACGCCGAGATGGGCGGCCAGCAGGGTGACGCCGGCGAGCTTTCCGCCGAGGGCGTTGTTCTGACCGTTGCCGATACCAAGAACCACAACGGCCTGTATGCCCATGTCGCACACGTTGCCGAGGGCACGCTGACCGTCGGTGCTACCGTGACCGCCGCGCTCGACGCCGAGCGCCGTGGTTTCCTGCGCCGCAACCACACCGCCACCCACCTGCTCGACGCTGCGCTTAAGCAGGTCCTGGGCGAGCATGTCTCCCAGGCCGGCTCGCTGGTGACGCCCGAGCACCTGCGCTTTGACTTCACGCACTTCGAGGCCCTGTCCTCCGAGCAGCTCAAGGCTGTTGAGGATCTGGTCAACCAGCAGATCTTCGCTTCCAAGCCGGTCGTGACCCGCGTCATGGGCATCGACGAGGCCAAGGCCGCCGGCGCTGTCGCCCTCTTTGGCGAGAAGTACAGCGATGTCGTTCGCGTCGTCTCCGTGGGCGCCGAGGACCAGCCGTTCTCCCGCGAGCTCTGCGGTGGTACGCATGCCGCCAACACCGCCGAGATCGGCCTGTTCAAGATCATTTCCGAGTCCTCCACGGGCTCGAATGTCCGCCGCATCGAGGCTGTGACCTCCAAGGGCGCTCTCGATTACATGGCCGACCGCCTGGCGCTCGTTGACGCCGCCGCCGCTGCGCTCAAGTGCCGCGTGGATGAGGTTCCCGCTCGCGTGGAGAACCTGCAGGCCGAGCTGCGCGAGACGTCCAATAAGCTCAAGAAGGCTCTGACCGGTGGCTCCTCCGACGCCATCTCCAGCGCCATCGAGGGCGCCGTCGAGCTCGACGGCTATAAGCTCGTTGTCGCTGAGCTTCAGGGCCTTGAGGCTGCCGACCTGCGCAACGTATGGGATACCGTGCATCAGAAGGTCGCCGGCCCTGTTGCTTGTGTCGTCGCCAGCGTGACTGAGAAGGGCACTCCGGCCCTGCTCGCTGCCGGCTCCGATGACGCCGTCAAGGCCGGTTTCCACGCCGGTAACGTGATCAAGCAGATCGCGGGTCTGGTCGACGGTCGCGGTGGCGGTCGTCCCAACATGGCCCAGGCCGGTGGCAAGAATGCTGCCGGCATCGCCGATGCCCTCGCGGCCGCTAAGACCGCGCTCGGCGCCTAAGAATCTAAGAAGTCGCTGTGGTTGCGCTCGCGCTGGACATAGGGGAGACCAGGATTGGCATCGCCGTCTCGAGCCGTGATGGCAAGATGGCGATGCCTGTCAAGGTGCTTCCGGCTGCCGAGGTCACCGGTATGGCCAAGACGTTCCGCTACCTGGTTGAGGACTATGAGCCCGACATCCTGGTAAGCGGACGTCCCCTGACCATGGCCGGTGAGCCCGGCCCTCAGGCCGAGCGCGTTGCCGCTGTGGCGCAAAAGATTGCCGACGAGCTCGATCTTCCGTTGGAGTTTGAGGACGAGCGTCTGTCCTCGCAAGAGGCCAAGCGTATCCTGCGCGAGCAGGGACTCAACGAAAAGCAGATGAGGGGCAAGATCGACATGATTGCCGCCAGCCTGTTTTTGCAGACGTGGCTCGATCGTAAAAACGAGGAGGTTTCGCATGCCTAGTGCTTCCGATCCGCGCCAGCCGAATCGTACACAGCAGCCGGCGTCGCGCCCTGCCCAGCCTGGCCAGCGTCCGGCACAGCCGACGCAGCGCGCAGCTCAGCCTGTCGCGCGCCCGGCGCAGTCCTTCTCTCGTTCGGCCCAACCTGTTCAACGGACGGGTCAGCAGCCTTCTGCTCGTTCGGTTCAGCATTCGGCTTCTCACGCGGCTCAGCAGCCCACTGCTCGTACGGCCCAGCCTGCAGGCGGCACCCGCTTTAAGCAGCAGGCACCTACCCAGCGAACGCAGGCCCCCCAATCGCATTCGCATCACGCTCGTGGTTCGCATGGCGTTGCTCCGGCGACCCGCTCGAGCTACAACACGCATGCTCGTCGCGGTGCTCAAAAGAAAAGCTCCCCGGTGCCTATGATTATCGGTGGCGTTGTTGCCGTGCTTGCGCTTGTCGCGATCGTTTTCTTTGTCGTGCCAGCCGTCAAGGGCTTCTTTGGCGGTGAGGGTGCGAAAGTCGTTGCAGGCCAGCAGGTTACTATCACGATTCCCGATGGTGCCTCGGGTGACAGCATCGCTTCGATTCTCTCCGAGAACCATATCGTAGAAAATCCCAAGGATTACTATGCGGCGGTGAAAAAGCTCAACGCCGATATGTCGCTCAAGCCTGGTGATTATTCGTTCACCACACTCATGGATGCGACCAAGGTTGTTCAGCAGCTCATGGAAGGCCCCAACGCGGGCTCCAATACGCTGACTATCCCTGAGGGCCTGACGGTCGATCAAGTCGCCGACCGTGTGGCCCAGGCCTACGACAGCATCTCTAAGGAAGACTTCCTCAACCAGGCCAAGGCCTCCAACTACGTGGACGACTATAGCTTCCTTAAGGGCGCCGCCAACGACTCGCTCGAGGGTTTCTTGTTCCCCAAGACCTATTCGTTGGGTGATTCGCCGACGGCCGATGGCGTGATTCGCGCTATGCTCGATCAGTTTAAGACCGAGTACAAGTCGCTTGACTTTGCGAGCTGCGAAGCCAAGATCAAGGAACGCTACGGTGTGGAGATGTCCGACTACGACATCGTCAACTTGGCCTCTATCGTTGAGCGCGAGGGCCTCAACGCCGATCAACGTGCGCACGTGGCCTCGGTCTTCTACAACCGCCTTGCCGGCAAACTCGACGGTCTGCGCTATCTCAACAGCGATGCGACCATGATGTATGTCACCGGTGGCGAGGTTACCGCCGACGACCTGCAGAGCGATAGTCCGTATAACACCTATAAACACGAGGGTCTGCCGCCCACGCCCATCTGCTCTCCGTCGCTCGAGGCACTCAAGGCCACGCTTGAGCCGACCGACTCCGAGGACCTGTATTTCTACATTACGCAGGACGAGGAGTACTTCTCACAAACCTACGAAGAGCATCAACAGTCTTGGAATTAGCATGAGGATTTTTAGCCCCAAACGATACGTTGCCTCGGTCGATCGCATCGACCTTGATACCCTGTGGGCCGATGGCAAACGCGCCATTCTGCTCGATCGCGATAACACCCTGGTGCCGCGCGACACCGAGCAGGTTCCCGCCGCGGTTTCTGCTTGGCTCGACGCCGCCCGCGCCAAAGGTTTTAAGCTGTGCATGGTGTCCAACAACTGGCATCGCGACCAGGTCATGAGCTCTGCACGCGAGCTGGGACTCGAGGCCATCAGCCACGCTATGAAGCCGGCGCCGTTTGCCCTCAAGGCGGGTCTTAAGCGCCTCGGCGCCACGGCCGACGAGGCGGTGCTGATCGGTGATCAGCTCTACACGGACGTGTGGAGCGGCAACTTCGCCGGCGTCGATACCATCTTGGTTAAGCCGCAGGCGACGCAGGACCTGTGGTATACGCAGATCTTCCGTATCTTTGAGCGTCGGGCCCTTCGCGACCTTCCCTGCGAGGAATAGGTCTCGTCATGTCCCAGCACACCAAACACGGCTGCGACCATATCTTCTTTATCGGCTTTTTGGGCGCGGGCAAATCGACGCTCGCGCGCAACGTCGGCACTATGTTCAAGCGGCGTTTTATCGATACCGACCGCCTGGTCGTGCGCCGTTGCGGCAAGTCGGTAACCGAGATTTTTGAGACCGAGGGTGAGGGTCGTTTTCGCGAGCTCGAGACCTCTGCGCTCCGTTCGCTCCAAAGCGAGCGCAGCCTGTTGGTTTCGTGCGGGGGCGGTATCGTCGAAACGCCGGTGAATATTGAACTGATGCACGAAATGGGTACGTGCGTGTACCTCGAGGGCGACTTCGAGGATTCGATTCGCCAGATTCGTCGGTCCGACACGCGTCCCGATTTCCGCTCGCCTGAGCATGCCGCGCGCCTGTTTGAGCATCGCCGTCCGCTGTATCGTCAGGCTGCCGACCTTACCCTTGATATTCGCAACAAGTCCTTCGAGGACGTTTCCTACCTTTGTGCCGAGATGCTTTTGGAGCGTGGGCTGCTATGATTCGCCGTCAACTGATCAATTTCCAAAACCGCAGCGTCGATGTCCGTGTCGGATTGGGTGCGTTCGATGAACTGTCGCGTATGTTTGCCTCGGCCGTGGGCAAGCCTAAGCGCGCGATGGTCGTTTGGAACACCGCCACATCCGAGCGTTTTGGTGAAGTCGTCGAGCATGCGCTGGTCGACGCCGGTTTTGCCGTGTCGCCGCTAGTCCTCGAGGTTTCGCCTGCTGGTGCCACGCTGGCCGATGCTGATGCTATCTTTGGCGCCCTGTCTGCCAACGGCGTTACCTGCGACGATCTGGTTGTCGCCGTTGGCGATGCCGCAACCTGCTCGGTTGTTAGCTGGTGCGCCAACCAGTGGTGCGGCCGAACCGAGTGCGCGCTGTTGCCGACGACCTTCGACGCCATGCTCACGGTCGCGACGACCATGAAGCCGCTCGTCGCCTCGTCGGACAATGCGCTTCCCGCTATCGCGTTCCGTCCCGAACCGGGCTTGGTCGTGTGTGACCTCGACCTTGTTCGTGAGGCGGACCCCGAGGACCTCAAGCTCGGCTTTGTGGTACTTGTTGGCACCATGCTTTCGAGCAGTAAGTCCCGCTGGAATCAGTTTACTGAGACCGTCCCCGAGATTCTCGCGGGCGAGGAGGTCGCGCTCGTCAATGCCGTTCAATGGTCTCAGACTGCCCGTAAGGACGTACTGATGGCCACGAACCCGAGCGCCCGCCATGCGCTCGATTTTGGCAAGACGGGGGAGCGTACCTTGCGCGCTTGCTTGGGCGATGCCGCTTCGCAGGTCCCTGCCTACCAGCTGTTGTCCGAGGGCATGCGCTTTGAGGCGCGCCTTGCCCACGACGCCTGCGACTTCGATATCGATTACGTCTTTGAGGTCGATGACTGTCTGGAGGACTTTGGTATTGAGGAACTTGCCTTCGACCTGGAGCCTGCTGCATATATCGAGGAGTTCCGCAAGCAGCAGTTCGCTCGCTCGAATCGCAGCATGCTGCCGCTGCCCGCAGCACTTGGTGCCATTCGCTTAACGAGCGTCGAGGACGAGGTTCTTGAGCGCCACGCTCATGCCTACTTGGCTTCTCGCAAAGAACTTCTCTAAGATTTATTGACATCCATTGTCTTTCGTATCATGTTGAGGGGCGGGTTTTCAATCGGTTGCGGATCGCATGCGATTCCGTCGTTCGATTGAGACCCGTCCCGTCTATATAGAGACAACAAGAAAGGAATCTGCATGTCTGAGTTTGCTGCCGGTCCTGCCGGTCGTATCGAGCGTGTCCGTGCCCTGATGGCCGAGCGTGGCTACGACGCCATCGTGGTGCGCGACGAGGCCAACCTTCGTTGGCTTACGGGCGTGAAGGGCGTCTTCGACTACACCTTCGAGTTCCCGCACGCTGCGTTTATTACGGTCGACCAGTGCCTGTTCCACACCGACTCGCGCTACCTCAACAGCTTTGAGGAGAACACGCCCGCCGGCAGCCCCTGGGTCTACGACATGGACGAAGGCACCATCCCCGGTTGGGTCGCCGGCAAGATTGTGGCTAACAAGTGCCGCGTCTGTGCTGTCGAGGACGATATGCAGATTAATTTCTACCAGGGCATTCAGCGCGGCCTGGAGGACCGCTCTGTCGCCTGCATGCTGCCGTTGATGCACGACGACATCCGCAAGATGCGCGCCATCAAGGATACCGAGGAGATCGAGCTCATGCGCCATGCGCAGTCGATCACCGATGCCGCCTTCCAGCATATGCTCGGCTTTATTAAACCCGGTATGACCGAGAAGCAGGTTCGCAACGAGCTCGAGAACTTTATGTTCGCCAACGGCGCCGACAGCCTGGCCTTCGGCTCCATTGTGGCGAGCGGTCCCAACACCGCCAACCCGCATGCCGTGCCGAGTGACCGTGTCATCGAGAAGGGCGACTTCGTCCTCATGGATTACGGCGCGGGCTACTGCGATTATCGTTCCGACATGACGCGCACTGTCGTGATGGGCGAGCCTACCCAGGAACAGCTCGACCTGTACGCGCTCGTGCGCCGTACGCACGAGGAGTGCGTCGCCGCCATCCATCCGGGTGTCGAGGGCAACGACATTTTCAAGCTTTCCAAGAAGATCATCGGCGATGCCGGTTATGGCGATTACTACAACCATGGCCTGGGCCACGGCGTTGGTATCGACATCCACGAGCTGCCCAACTTCAACCGTAGCAAGAACATCATTGAGGTCGGCTCGGTTATTACCATGGAGCCCGGTGTCTACCTGCCCGGTGTGGGCGGCGTGCGCCTGGAGGACTACGGCGTCGTCACCGAGAACGGCTACGAGCCCTTCACCAAGACCCCGCACGACCTGCACGTCATCGACTGCTAGCCCATTTCGATAGATTTTTGGGCGGGGCGTCCGGAGCAATTCGGGCGCCCCGCGTTCTCTTTTTATGCGCTCGCCGCAGGCGCGGTCTGCAAGTGTATAATTTCTATCGTATGTAATTTGGACGCTTGTGCGTTCTGCCCATAACAAGAAAGGTCGCTATGCCTACCATTTCTACCGCCGACTTCAAGAACGGCCTCGGTCTCCGCATTAAGGACAAGGTCTACACCATCGTCGAGTTCCAGCATGTCAAGCCGGGCAAGGGCGGCGCGTTTGTGCGCTACAAGACCCGCGACATCAAGAGCGGGCGTGTCGTCGAGAACACCTGTAACGCCGGCACCAAGTTCGAGAGCGTCATGCTCACCACCCGTGAGTTCCAGTATCTCTACAACGATGGCGCCGACTACATCTTCATGGACAACGAGACCTATGAGCAGGTTCCCGTTCCCGAGGACATGGTGGGCGAGAACTCCAAGTGGCTGCGCGAGAACGACATTTGCCAGCTGCTCTTCGCCGACGATGAGCTCATGGGCGTGACTCCGCCGATGTTCATCGAGACCACCATCGTCCAGACCGACCCGGGCTTTAAGGGCGACACCGTCCAGGGTTCCACCAAGCCGGCCACGATCGACACCGGCGCTGTCATCCAGGTCCCCATGTACCTCAACGAGGGCGAGGTCATCAAGGTTGACACCCGCGACGGCAAGTTCGTCTCCCGCGTCTAGCAACCAACTCTTCTAGGAGGACTCATGCCCCAGGAAATCAAGATTGACGGCATCGGCATTTCGCCCGATGTTCTGACCGCCATCGTCTCGCGCGCCGTGTCGGATGTCGAGGGCATCGCCTCCGTTGGCGTCAAGGACCTTGCCACCAACCTTGTCTCCATGATGCTTTCGTCCAAGGCCCCGGCTTCCGAGCCGGCGGTCGAGGCCGAGGTCGTTGGCGACAAGCTCGCACTCACCGTGCGTGTCGTGGTGTTCTTTGGCTATCCGTTCAAGAAACTCGCCGAGGCCGTTCGCGCCGCCGTGGTCGCCGCCATCGATGCTCAGGTGGGCGTCGAGGTCGAGCGCGTTGACGTTTGCATCGACGGTCTCGTTTTCCCCAAGGAGTAACCTTTGAGCCTTAAGGTTTATCGCGGGCGTACGCTTGCCCGCAGTCAGGCGCTGCAGCTGCTGTTCCAGGCCGAGGCCACGGACAGCCCGCTCGAGCGCGTCCTCGAGGGTGATTTCCTGATCTCGAAGGGTCCCCTCGATCCCTATGCGCTGGAGCTTTGCCGCGGTGCCTACGAGCATATCGATCGAATCGACTGCGCTCTGCGCGCCGTCGCCAAGAACTGGGATCTTATGCGCATGCCCGGCGCCGACCGCAACCTGCTGCGTATCGCCGTTTACGAGATGCGTTTCCTCACCGACGAGGAGGTCTCGGACGCCATCGTGATCAACGAGGCTGTCGAGCTTGCCAAGGCCTATGGCACCGACCAGTCCGCTTCGTTCGTCAACGGCGTGCTGGGCAAGATCGCTCGCAGCGAGGAGTTGCCAGGCGAGGACCTGTACCAAGAGCTGCTGGCCGAAGATCGCGCTCGCGAGGAGGCACAGGCTGCCGAGGCTGCCGCCAAGGTTGCGGTTGCTCAGGCTGAGGCTGGCGTGCTGGCCGAGGATGCGGACGCCGCCGAGGCTGTTGTCGACTCCGTCGAGGAGTAGCTATGCCAGAGGGTTCCGTCCGCAACTTCGACGAGATCTCGGACCGCTTGGACCAGATTATCGCTACCGTTCGCTCCAAGGATACCTCCTTGGAGCGTTCGCTCGATTTGTTTGACGAAGCGATTGAGCTGGGCTCCCGCGCGGTCGATATGGTCGACAAGTTTGAGCTGACGCCGCGTGAGGCCGACAAGCTCGAGCAGGAATATGATGAGGATGCGGCAAACGAATCCCAGGATAGCTAGGCTGCATCTCCGGATACGAATGGTTGATGGCATTCATGAAACGCGTGCGTCTTGATGACGAACTGATTTCACAGGGCATCTGCGCCGATCGCGCGGATGCCCTTCGCACTCTTATGGCCGGCTTGGTCTCGAGTGGCGGTGAGCGCTTGACTTCGCCGGGTCTTAAGGTGATGCCGGGGCTGCCGCTACACGTGAAGGGGCGCATTCCCTATGTTGGCCGCGGCGGTCTTAAGCTCGAAGGCGCGCTTGATGCGTTTGGCATCAATCCGACGGGCCTTGCCTGTTTGGATGTGGGCTGCTCTACCGGGGGTTTTACCGATTGCCTGCTCAAGCGCGGAGCTGCGACCGTTGTCTCTGTGGACGTGGGTCGCGCCCAGTTCGATTGGTCGTTGCGTCAGGACGATCGCGTGACGCTGCATGAGCGCACAAACGTGACGCAGCTGCCTGAGCTTGGCTATGCCGGCGCCATCGACCTGGCTGTGTGTGATGTCTCGTTTACCAGCATCGCGAACATTATCGATGCGGTACTGGCGTGCCTGGCGCCTACGGGTGCATTCTGCACGCTCGTGAAGCCGCAGTTTGAGGCGCCGGCTGCGCTGGTGGGCGAGGGCGGTATCGTGACGGATCCCACCGTGCGCCGCGATACACTCGTTGCGGCGGTTGAGCTCTTTGCTGCCAAGGGGCTGTTCCCGGTCGATGTGTGCGTGTCACCCATTCATGGTGCCAAGGGCAACGTTGAGTTTTTCCTGTACGGCATGAGGTGTGCCCCCGGCGGACGTACCGACGATGAACTGCAATCCCAGGTATCGGTTTTGAGCGAGAAAGCTGCAACGCTATGAAGGTCTTTCTGGTTCCCAATTACTACAAGCAAGAGGCGGTCGAGAGCGGCCTGATGCTCGAGCTTTGGCTGACGCGCCAGGGCTATGAGGTCGCATGGGCTGCCGACCAGCGATCGAAGATTCAAAGCACGCCTGATATTGACGGCTCCGATCTGGTCATTACGCTCGGCGGTGACGGTACGTTGCTGCGCGCTGCCCGCATCCTCAACCATCGCGAGATTCCTATCCTCGGTCTTTCCTATGGTCACCTGGGCTTTTTAACTGCTGCGAGCCCCGAGGAGCGCGACATTCTGCAGGTCGTGAGCGACGCCCTTTCCGGCGAGCTGCACGTGAGCCGTCGCGCCACCATCGCCGCGGATATCGTGTCCGTGCGCGAAGACGGTACGAAGGATGTCGTGCGCACCTTCGCCCTCAACGACATGGCGCTTACGCGCGGCCCCCTGTCCGATATGGTCGAGTTTGACATCACGGTGTCGGGCCACCATATCGATCGACTGCGTGGCGACGGCGTGGTCGTGTCCACGGCGACTGGTTCTACGGGTTACGCGCTCAGTGCCGGTGGCCCCATCGTGAGCCCCGACTATACGGGCATGGTCTGCGTACCCATTGCGCCGCACACCATTCAGGCCCGTGCCTTCTTGACTTCGCCGAGTGATGTCGTCGAAATCTTTATGTCCGATGATCGCCCGAGCGTGCCGGCGATCGCCATCGATGGACAGTTTATTACCTGCGATGGCACGGTCGAGAGCGTGGCTGTGCGTCGCGGTCCCGGTGATGTGCTGCTGCTGGATTACGGCCCCGAGAGCTTCTATAACTCGGTGAGCCGTGTGTTCTACGGAGTGCGTCATGATCGATGAGCTGCAGGTTTCTAACATTGCACTCATTCGCGAGGCGACGTTGGTGCCGAGTGCCGGCCTGACTGTCCTGACCGGCGAGACCGGTGCCGGCAAGACCGCGCTGCTCTCGGCCCTCAAACTTATTTTGGGCGAGCGCGCGGATTCGTCGACGGTGCGCGAGGGCGAGGCGCTCGCGAGCGTCGAGGCACGACTCTTCGACGGGCCGCACGACACGGAGGGTTTTACCGTGCAGCGCAGCCTTTCTGCCGAGGGCCGCAGCCGCGTGAAGATTGACGGCCGCATCGCCAGTGTGCGCGAGCTTTCGGAGCGCGTCGGCGTGATGATGGATCTGTGCGGCCAGCACGAGCACCAGCGCTTACTCGATCCGGTGCATCACGTTGCGATGGTCGATGCGTGGGCGGGACGCTCTGCGCTCGAGGCGCTTGATGCGTACCGCGCCTGCTTTAAGGCATCGCGCGCTGCCGCCAAGGAGGTTCGACGTGTTGAAGAGGCCTCGCGTGCGCAGGGGAGCCGCGTCGAGGAGGCGCGCTTTGCCCTCGAGCGCATCGGCGAGGTCGACCCCAAACCGGGCGAGTATGAGGAACTCGAGGAACTGCTGCCGCGCTCCGAACATGCCGAGGTACTGGTTGCCACAGCTAACGATGCCCATGCATCGCTTGCCTCCGAAGGGGGAGCGCTCGACGCCGTGAACAGCGCCGTGGCAGAACTTTCCCGCATGGCTACCGTCGATCGCAAACTCGGCGACATTGCCGATGCGCTTTCGGATGCCTGTATCTCCCTTGAGGATTGCGCGAACGAGCTTCGTTCCTATCGCGATGGCGTCGCCTTCGACCCGCGCGAGCTCGCTCGCATGCGTGAGCGGTATTCCGACCTCAAGGGTCTGTTGCGTCAGTGGGGTCCCACTATGGACGATGTTTTTGCCATGCGCGATCGCTCGCAAGAACTGCTGTCCCTGGTCGATGATGGCGATGAGCAGATCAAAAAGGCGCGTGAGGCACTCGGGAGCGCCGAGCGCGAGTTGTTTGCCGCTGCCAAGGCACTTAAGCGTGCTCGCAATACGGCGGCCCCGCGCTTCTGCCACGAGGTCGGCCGCCAGATGGCTCGCTTGGAGATGGGTAGTGCCGAGCTCGTCTGGGAGTCGCGCGATCTTCCCCGTGCTGAGTGGACGCCCGTTGGTCCTTCGAGCTACGAGCTGCTATACCGCAGCGGTGCCGGCTTGACGCCACGTCCCCTGCGCCGCATTGCGTCGGGCGGCGAGCTCAGCCGCGTCATGCTGGCAAGTAAGGTTGTCCTCGGTAACGCGGACGGTGTCGATACGCTGGTGTTTGACGAGGTCGATGCTGGTGTCGGTGGCTCCACGGCGCGTGCACTCGCGGGCGTGCTGGCAGATCTCGCCTCTACGCATCAGGTGATTGTCGTAACCCACTTGGCGCAGGTCGCCGTCATGGCCGACAAGCATTATGTTGTCAGCAAGGAACCAGGCGATGTTCCCCAGACGCATTTGGACGAGGTAACCGGCGAAGCGCGTACCGCCGAGATCGCCCGCATGTTGAGCGGCGATCAGTCCGAGGCAAGCCTGGCGCACGCAAAGCAGATGCTCGAAGAAGCTCGAGGTTAGGTCGTATCAGCGGGGTTGGTGGGACAAAATAGACTGAAATTTTTGTCCCACTACGCGTTTTACTCAACGACCTTATCCGGCTGGATGAGCTCCTCGTAGTAGCTGATATGCTCACGCGCGTCTTCAATCTCGGGCAGCAGGAAGTTGTAGATGACTTCGATGATCATCGTGGCACTGATCTTGGAGAACGCAAAGTCGCCTGTCGTCAGCAGCGCTTCGTGGTTGACGGTATTAAAAGTGTAGTCTGCCAGGCGCGCGAGTGGGGATTTGCTGTCACTGCTGATGACGACTACGGTTGCGCCGCAGTTGCGAGCCGCTTTTGCCATGCGATTCAATCGGCGCGATTTGCCGGAGTTTGAGATAAGCACGATGACGTCACCCGGGCGTAACGTGAGCGCAAAGCCGATTGATGTCTCGCTAATGGTGCTCGCCATGCAGCGCAGGCCCAGCTGCGAAAACTTAAACGTCGCATCGAGCGCGACCGCGTTCGTATTGCCCACAGCTGCAAACTCAATAACCCCTGCATGCTTAAGGGCATGCACAACAGCCGCCAGCGTATCGTGGTCGATCCCGTCGATAGTCGCATTAAGCTCGCTCACCTTGGCAGCCAGGATGTTCTTGAGGCTCTGCTCCATATTGTCGAGCGAGACCTCGTCGGTCAGGCCCTCGTTGCGCTGGCTTTCCAAATCCCTCGCCAACGAAAACTGAAAGCTGCGAAAGCTGCCAAACCCAAGCTTGCGGCAGAAGCGCGAAACGGTCGCCTCGGACGTGGCAGCGGCGCGTGAGAGCTGAGCCGCCGTGAGGCGTGGAGCCTCGGACTGGTGCTCCAATATATAGTCGACAATGCGCTGCTCGGACTCGCTGTATCCCTGATGGGTGCTAATGAGGGAAAGTGCGCTCTTGCTACTATCGGTCATGGATGGCTCCTGGTTGGCATGAAAATCTAACTTGATTTGCAATGCCATAGTATACGGGCATTTTCAATTACAAGATACACCTTGCCGTTTCAAGTGTTGATGGTAAACTTTCACTTGCCGTTTACGGTTATGAAAGAACCTTTCACCGGAGAATTGCGCCTTGTCTCTTCTCACGCGGACGGTAGGTTGGTATCTTTCAAGTGTGGAAAAACGCGCATCGAAGCGCGTGTAGGGGAGCGCCCGCGGGCGCTGTACTCAAGAAGGAGGGACACATGGCTAAGTTTGACATCATCGCCGCGACCGGTTGCCCGACCGGCATTGCGCACACCTTCATGGCGAAGGAGGCGCTGGAGAAGGCAGCTGCCGAGCGCGGTCTGACCATTAAGGTCGAGACTCATGGCCAGGTCGGTGTCGAGAACGAGCTCACCAAGAGTGAGATCGCTGGTGCCAAGGCCGTCGTCGTCGCAGCCGACAAGGATGTCCAGGCTGAGCGTTTCGCCGGCAAGCCCATGGTTTCCGTTGGTGTTTCCAAGGCCCTGTCCGTTGAGGCCGCCGGTAAGCTGATTGACCGCGCGCTCGCCGCCAAGGGCGACAGCACGGTTGCAGCCGCTGCCGATATCGAGGATGAGGTCGAGGAGAAGGAGTCCATCGGCCACATCATCTACAAGCACCTCATGAACGGCGTCAGCCACATGCTGGTCTTCGTCGTTGCCGGTGGTGTTCTGACCGCCGTCTCGTTCCTGTGGGGCATTACGTCCTTCGATTCGACGGCGTCTGACTACAACAGCTTTGCTGCGATGCTCAAGATCATCGGCGGCATCGCCATGAACCTCATGGTTCCGGTGCTTTCCGCCTACATCGCCGAGTCCATCGGCAAGCGCCCGGCGCTCGTCCCCGGCTTTGTTGCCGGTATGATCGCCATCCAGGGCCTGCCTGTTAACGCCGAGACCGGCATGATCGACGCCGGTGGCGCCGGCGTGGGCTTCGGCTTCCTGGGCGGCATCGTCGGCGGCTTCCTCGCCGGTTATGTCATCCTGCTGCTCGAGAAGGTCTTTGCCGGTCTGCCCAAGAATCTGGACGGCCTCAAGGCTATCTTCCTGTACCCGCTGTTCTCGACGGCTATCGTCGGCCTGGTCATGCTCGGCATTTCCGGCCCCATGGCTGCCATCAACACCGCCATGATGGACTTCCTCAAGGGCCTGTCCGCCTCTGGCGCCGTTGTCCTGGGTCTTGCCATCGGCTGCATGTGCGCCTTTGACATGGGCGGCCCGGTCAACAAGGCTGCTTACGTCACCGGTACCGCTATGCTCACCGAGGCTCTGGCCGCCGGTGTTGGCACCGACACTTACAACTTCGGCACCAACTTCATGGCTGCCGTCTCCGCCGCCTGCATCGTTCCGCCGCTGATCACCACCTTTGCCGTCGTTGTCGGCAAGAAGTACTTCAGCCAGGAGGATCACGACGCCGGTATCGTCAACCTCATCCTTGGTTGCACCCACATCACCGAGGGCGCCATTCCGTTCATGACCAAGAACATCTGGCCCGTCATGCCCATCATGATGTTCGGTTCCTCTATCGCTTCGATCCTGACCATTATGTTCAACGTTCACGATCCGGCGCCTCACGGTGGCTTCCTGGTCCTGCCCGTTGTCGAGAACGGTCCGCTGTGGGTCCTCGCGATCCTCATCGGCGCCGTGGTCGGTGGCATCCTGTTCGTGGCCTTCAAGAAGTACGACTTCGAGAAGAACCAGAAGGCCGCTCCTGCAGCCAAGTCGGTTGAGGCCCCCAAGGCCGCTGCCGTCGAGGCCCCCAAAGCCGAGGCTGCCGACTTCGTGAAGGTCGAGAATGTTTTTGTCGCCGAGGACTTCGCTTCTCGTGACGAGGCTCTGAGCTTCGTTTCCAACCAGGCCGTCAAGGCCGGTATCGCAAACGACGCCGACGCCGTGATGAACGCCTTCCTGGCCCGCGAGGCCGAGGGCACCACGGGCATGATGGAGGGCTTCGCCATCCCGCATGCAAAGTCCGACGCCATTACCGAGGCTGCCGTCATCGTCGTCAAGGACGAGTCCGGCGTGACCGGTTGGGACACCATGGACGGCGCTCCCGTCAACGTGGCTATTGCCCTGCTCATCCCCGGTGCCCAGGCCGGCACCACGCACCTCAAGATCCTGTCCAAGGTCGCCGAGGCGCTCATGGACGAGGACTTCCGTGCCACCGTCAAGGGTTCCACTGACGCCGCCGAGATCGCCAAGACGATCAACGCCCGCTTGGTCTAATTCCACGGTACGCGAATAACATCGCCCCCTGTATATAAGGCGGAGTCCCTCTCCAGGGCCTCCGCCTTTTTTCTATCCCTCCCATAAGTTGCGGTGAAATAGGGACTGTTTAAACGGTTCAACCCCAAATTCAGTCCCTATTTCACCGCAACTTATAAAAGGGCATAGAGGGGGCTGCCTATCGAGTCTTTGTCGCGAACAGTTCATCAGCCAGAATTCCTTTCAGCAGACATTACTTTGGACCGACTGGGTTTCCGCAGCTTGCTCGCCCACAGGGGCCCGCGCGCGGCCTGTGAGATTTATCGCGAGTTCCGCACGAGCCGAAGAGCACTTAATGTGCTCTTCGTGCGAGCAGGACTGTAGAGCAGGAAATCTCACAGGCCGCGCACGGGCCCCTGTGGGCGAGCAAGCGGACGACAAACACATCTGTCCAATAATTCGTCTGAAACACAATGAAAAACCGTTTGATGTGAGTTAATATAAACAACGTCGTGAATCTGACTCCTGCCACATACATGACAGGGGTTAAACACAAAAAGGAGTCAATTATGGTTTCTGAGAAGGCTACCCTCGTTAATCCTCAGGGTCTGCACATGCGTCCGGCTGGTCTGTTCGCCTCCACCATGGGCAAGTACGCCTGTGACGTGACGGTCGTCACCCCCGAGAAGGAGGTCAACGGCAAGTCCCCGATGGCCCTCATGGCTGCTGGTATCCCCTGCGGCACCGAGGTCGAGGTCAAGTGCGACGGCGCTGACGAGGCCGAGGCTCTGGCTGCTGCCATCGAGCTCATCAAGAGCGGTCTTGGCGAGTAGAACTCAAACGGGTCGCATGTTGAACAACTAAGTTCATATTTGGGGGCGCAGTGACCTGTTGTAAGGTAGCTGCGCTCTTTTGTCATGGATATGGCAAAACGCTTTATCACATGACACGGAGAGAGGAATGGGAATGTATCAGGGAGTCAACGCTTCCGAGGGCATCGGTATCGGCACCGTCATGGTCGCCGTCGATCCCGACTTGACGTTTGAGCCGCACGAGGTTGCTGATTCGGCAGCAGAGAAGGAGCGCTATCAGACCGCTCTTTCGGTCTTCTGCGAGAAGACCCAGGCTCAGGCCGACCACATGAAGGAGACGGTGGGCGAGGCCGAGGCCGAGATCATGAGCGGACACATTGTCCTGGCTCAGGACCCGGGCATGACCGACGCCATCAACGCCGCCATTGACGGCGGCACCTGCGCCGAGCAGGCGCTCATGGACACCTCGACCATGTTCGAGAACATGTTCCTGTCCATGGACGACGAGATGTTCCGTCTGCGCGCGGCCGACATCGCCGACATCCGCACCGGCATTCTGGCCGAGCTGCTGGGCAAGGAGGTCGTCGACCTCTCCGTCCTGCCCGAGAACACTGTCGTTGTCGTGCACGACCTCACGCCGTCCATGACCGCCACGATCGATAAGGCCCACGTTGCCGGTATCGTCACCGAGACCGGTGGCCGCACGTCGCATTCCGCGATCATCGCGCGCGCCCTCGAGATCCCGGCTGTCCTTTCGGTTTCCAATAGCTGCACCGCACTGCGCAACGGTATGACCGTTGTCGTCGACGGTGGCAAGGGTATCGTCGAGGCCGATCCCGACGAGGAGACGCTCGCTGCCTACACCGCCAAGGCCGAGGCCTTCGCTGCCGAGAAGGCAGCCCTCGAGGCCTTCCGTGGCAAGCCGTCTGTGACTGCCGATGGCATCAAGAAGATCATCGCCTGCAACATCGGTAACCCCGATGACGTGCCCAACGCGCTCGATCACGACGCCGAGGCCATCGGTCTGTTCCGCTCCGAGTTCCTGTTCATGGACTCTGCTGAGCTTCCTTCCGAGGAGGAGCAGTTCAACGCCTACCGTAAGGTCGCCAGCGCGCTCAAGGGCGCTCCGGTCATCATCCGCACGCTCGATGTGGGTGGCGACAAGGAGATTCCGTATCTGCACATGGTCAAGGAAGATAACCCCTTCATGGGCTTCCGCGCCGTGCGTTACTGCCTGGCCAATCCCGACCAGTACAAGGTCCAGCTCCGCGCTCTGCTGCGCGCTAGCGCCTTCGGTGACGTCAAGATCATGATCCCGCTCGTCACCTGCGTCGAGGAGGTCTTGGCTGTCAAGGAGCTCGTCGAGCAGTGCAAGGCCGAGCTGACCGAAGAGGGTCGCAAGTTCAACGAGAACATCGAGGTCGGTATTATGGTCGAGACGCCCGCCGCTTCGCTGCTCGCAGACCGTCTGGCCGAGGTCGCCGACTTCTTCTCCATCGGCACCAACGATCTGATCGGCTACACCATGTGCGCCGACCGTGGCAATGACACCATCTCCAACCTGTACCAGGTGTACTATCCCGCCGTGCTCCGCTCGCTCAAGAACATCATCGAGAGCGGTGTGAAGGCCGGTATCATGGTCGGTATGTGCGGCGAGGCCGCTGCCGATCCGCTGCTCGAGCCTCTGCTGATCAGCTGGGGCCTGGAGGAGTTCTCGATGAGCGCTCCGTCTATCCTGCGCGCCCGCAAGACCATCAGCCAGTGGACCAAGGCCGAGTGCGACGAGCTCGCCGAGAAGGCGCTCGCCTGCAACACCGCTGCCGAGGTCAAGGCACTGCTCGAGTCCGCAGCTCGCTAATTTGGTATCAGAGGTAACCGCGTGGTTGGAATGGGCCGGCCACGCGGCCCTCACATATACAGGGGGTACTGTAAATGTTCTACACGCTAACCGCTAACCCGGCTGTCGACATGACGGTTTCGAGCTCTCCGCTCGAGCCCGACGAGAACGTCCGCACCGGCTCGGCCAGCTACACGGCTAACGGCAAGGGCCTCGACGTGTCCTTTGCCTTTAAGAAGATGGGCGTCGACACCGTCGCGCTCGGCTTCTTCGCTGGCTTCACGGGCAAGTTTATCGTCGAGGAGGTTATGAACCTGGGTTGCCTGTGCCGCCCGGTCTGGACCGACGGTATCACGCGCATCAACACCTACGTCAACGATGGCCAGCACGAGTACGGCATCCTCAACCCCGGCGCCCCGATTACGCCGCAGCACCAGGAGGAGCTCTACAACATCCTGGACACCGCGGGCGATCTTGAGTGCCTGATCGTCTCCGGCTCCGTGCCTCCCAAAGCTACGCCTGACTTCCTGGCTCAGGTCATGGAGCACGCTCAGGCTCGTGGCGCCGATGTCGTCCTGGACCTGTCCTCCGACAAGCTCAAGGAGCTCGCTCACAAGAAGCCGCTGCTCATCAAGCCAAACCATCACGAGATGAAGGCCATCTTCGGCGTGCCGGTCGACACCGACGACGAGGTTCGCGTTGCCATGAAGATGGCTCACGACGCCGGCGTTCAGAACGTGCTGCTCACCCGTGGTAGCCGCGGCGACGCTTACTTCTCCAACGGCGAGGACATCTGGTACGCCAAGCGTGAGTTCAACATCAAGCTGGTTTCTTCCGTCTGCGCCGGCGACTGCACCCTCGCTGCGTTCCTGCACAAGTGGTACAGGGATCGCGACAACGTCGAGGAGGCCATGAAGCTCGCTATGGCCACCGGCGCCAACGTTGCCGAGTCCGTCGGCATTGGCGACTTTGGTCACGTCGACGAGTACAGCAAGCGCGTTGCTGTCCGCAAGCTCGATCGTCAGTAATCGAAACGCGACATATTCGTGCGCATGCGGCGCCCCGGTTTCGGCCGGGGCGCCTTTTTTGTTTCTTCATGGGGGTGGAGATGTCCTGCCGTACTTCATCGCTTCCACACCGTTCACCGAGTTGTCCTAGCCTTTTACCGATGCGTGGAATATACTTTCATTAACACGTTGCTTCGTGAAAGGAACATTCATGATTTACACGCTCACTGCAAATCCCGCCATTGACTACAACATCGCCTGCGACGGCCTTGCTGCCAACACTGTCACGCGTACCCGCAACGCGGTCTACACGCCCAACGGCAAGGGTCTCAACGTCTCGTTTACGCTTGACCACTACGGTGTCGACACCACGATCCTGGGCTTCTTCGCCGGCTTCTCGGGTGAGTTTATCGTTAAGGGCGCCGAGGCCCTGGGCGTGCCCGTCAAGCCCGTGTGGACCGACGGCATCACGCGCGTCAACGTGTTCCTCAATGCCGGCCCCGACACCGAGTACAACATGGTCAACGCCGGTGCCGCCATCAACGAGGCCAACGAGCAGGAGATGTTTGAGCTTATCGATTCGCTCGATGACATGACCTGCCTGGTCATTAGCGGCTCGCTGCCTCCTAACACTTCCGAGGGCTTCTTGGCCGAGGTCCTGCGCCGTGTAAAGGCCAAGGGGGCCGAGTTCGTGCTCGATATCTCGAGCCATCAGCTGGCAGACCTCATTGCCATGGAGCCGCTGCTGATCAAGCCCAATGACGACGAGCTGCTCGACATCTTTGGCATCAAGGTGAGCGGTGGCGACGATGAGTCCGTCAAGGGCGCTATGGCCGAGCTGCATGCCAAGGGCGCCAAGAACGTGCTGCTGACCCTCGGTGGCGCCGGTGCTTACTTCTCCAACGGCGAGCACATCTGGTTTGCCAACCGCACCTTCGACGTCAAGCTGCTGTCGACGGTGTGTGCCGGCGATTCCTCCCTCGCTGCCTTCCTGTCCGTGTGGCATGACGCCCCCGAGCGCGTCGAGGATGCCTTGCGTCTTTCGATGGCCACCGGCGCCAATGTGGTCGAGTGCCCCGGTCTGGGAGATTTTGCCAAGGTTGACGAATATAAGAAGCACATCGAGGTTCGCCAGGTCTGCTAGCCGCATCGATACATCGTTGCCGAACACCCGCTTTGGATTACCAAGGCGGGTGTTTTTTGCGCGCTGAACGTATGTGGCGTCTGCTGTCTCGTTTTATCGAATCGACGACGCGATTGCGTGTGCGCGCTTTCTCGTTTCTTGTTAGACTTCTTGAGAACCATCGATTAACGCTCGCAAGTGCAGGAGGCCATAGGCATGTGCAATGTTTCTCTCAACGGTACGCAACCGTCTGATGCCTCCCTGCGCGTCCTGCGTTCGCTCGAAGCAGCCGGTCTTGAGGCTTGGTACGTAGGCGGTTGGGTGCGCGACGCCCTGATGGGGCGCCCCAGCCACGATGTTGATATGTGCTGTAGCGGCCTGTGGCAGGAGTCCAAAGCGGCGCTCGAGGCCGTTGGCATCGCGGTCGTGGAGTCGGGCATTAAATTTGGCGGAATCACGGCTATTTCCGATGGCGAGCGTATCGAGGTCACCACGTACCGCCTGGATGGCTTTTACACCGATGGTCGCCATCCCCAGAGTGTGGAGCGTGCCGCCTCGCTCGAGGACGATCTAGCGCGCCGCGACTTTACCGTCAACGCCATGGCCTGGCATCCCGAGCGCGGGCTTGTCGACCGCTACGACGGCCAGGGTGACTTGGAGCGCAAGCTGATTCGTGCTGTCGGCGATCCCAAGCGTCGCTTTAACGAGGATGCACTGCGCATGCTGCGTGCGGTGCGCTTTGCCTGCCGCCTGGACTTTATGATTGAGCCCGAGACTAAGCGTGCGCTTGCCGAGTGCGCGCCGCTGCTCGATGCTGTGGCGCGCGAGCGTGTGGGTATTGAGCTCGAGGGCATTCTTTCGACCGGCCACGGGGGAGACGCGATGCTGCGCTACCCCGAGCTCATCTGCGCCGCCGTGCCCGAGCTTGCGCCCGCTCGCGGGTTTGATCAACGAAGTGTCTATCATGCGTTTAACGTCTACGAGCATATCGCCCGCGTGTTGACGGTGGCAGGGGAGCTGGCGCTGTGCGACGGCGTCGCGCCATCGTCGAGCCTTATGTGGGCGGCGTTTTTGCACGATGTCTCCAAGCCCGAGTGCTTTACGGTCGATCACGCCGGCAGCGGACACTTCTACGGTCATCCCGAGCTCGGCGCCAAGAAAGCGCGTGTCATTATGGATCGCCTGGCACTCTCGCACGACTTGGTGCGCGACGTGTGCCTGCTTATCAAATACCATGACAAGCCGCTACGCCCCGAGCGCTCCTGCCTGCTCAATATGATGCGCTTGCTTTCTGGTGAGGGCGTCGACACAGCCCGCCTGATTGATGAGCTCATGGATCTTAAGCGTGCTGATACGCTCGGCAAGGCCCCGTCGTGCTTCTATTACGTTGAGACGATTGAGGAGATGCGCGCGATGGCGCACGAGCTACTGGAGGCGGGGGAGCCCTATACGCTCAAGATGCTCGCCGTCAACGGCGGCGACCTGATCCGTGCCGGAGTCAAGCCCGGGCCGGAACTGGGGCAGCTTCTCAACTCCGCCCTCGACGCCGTGATCGAAGACAACATTCCCAACGAGCGCGAAGCTCTTTTGGTCCATCTCAACTTGAATTAGCTACCCAGTTTACCTGCGTGTTCCATAACCTGCCGACAATTTTTCGGCAATTTGGAATTTCTTCTTGCGCTGACGTTTTTTGTCCCGTAATATGTTTCCTCGCAGCACGGCAGTGCAGATGTCATGTGGCCCGTTCGTCTAGCGGTTTAGGACGCCGCCCTCTCAAGGCGGAGATCACCAGTTCGAATCTGGTACGGGCTACCACTTCTTTTCTGCTGAGGCTTATGGCCCGTTCGTCTAGCGGTTTAGGACGCCGCCCTCTCAAGGCGGAGATCACCAGTTCGAATCTGGTACGGGCTACCACGCATCTGATACCCGGCCTTCCCATGGAAGGTCGGGTTTTTTATTTTCAAACAACCGTCTGCAATTCCCGTTTGAACCAGAGCTTTGCGTTCTGCCTATGGCCCTTACGGGTACAATATCCAAGATATTTTGACTGTTAGAAGGAGTCTCATGACGGAGTCCTCTCAGCATACGTCTAAGCCCCAGGTCGAGGTTGAGGCCTCGGGCGGAGATGACAATAAGAGCGCACGCCGCGGCGCCATCTTTATCGGCGTCGTGCTGGTGGGTTATATCGTCTATCTGGTGGTAACCGGGCAGATGGGGCAGTTCTGGGCCGCAATGTCGAGCGTCCAGGCGCCATGGCTCGTTGTCGCGTGTCTTTGCATGTTCATGTATCTGTTCTTTGGCATTGTGGCCTATGCGATCGCCGTCTGGCTCGACCCATATTCACCCGTCGGCATCCGCGACCTGATTTCGGTCGAGGCGAGCGGCATCTTCTTTGGCAACCTCACACCTATGATGATGGGCTCGACTCCCGCCCAGATCTACCGCCTGACCAAGGCGGGCCAAAATGTCGGCGAGGCTGGCGCCACGCAGTTCACGCGCTTTATCGTGTATCAGTTTGGCCTCGTTGCCTGGGGCGCTATCCTACTGCTTGCTCGCATGCCGTTTTTTGCCGAGCGCTATGGCGACATGACGCTGCTGTGTGTCTTTAGCTTTGGTGGGCACTGCTGCATCTTGCTGGGCATCTTCGCCGTCGCGCTCATGCCTAAGACCGTCACGCGCGTCGCCCATTGCATCATCAATTGGCTCGAGCGCATTGGTGTCTCGGCCACTAAGATCGAGGGTTGGCGCACGTTTGTCGATGGCGAGATCTACTCCTTCTCTGAGAAGTTCAAGCTTTCGGCTGGCCACTTTTCGTCCATGCTGCTCACGGTGGTCATCACCATGCTGCAGCTCGCGTTTTTCTACCTCGTGCCGTATTTCCTGATGCTTGCCTTTGGCCACCATGAGGTCGACTTTTTCTCGGTCATGGCCGCGAGCGCCTTTGTCCAGCTGCTGAGCTCTGCGGTTCCCTTGCCCGGTGGAACTGGTGGCGCTGAGGGCGGCTTTGCATTGTTCTTGGGTCATTTCTTCGGTTCGGCATCGACCGCCGGCTATCTGCTGTGGCGCCTCATTACGTTTATTGCACCGACCATTTTGGCTGCGCCCCTGCTGGGGCTTAAGAGCGCCCACAACGAGAGCATCCATGCGCGCTGGGATCGCGTGATGCGCAAGTTCGGTCGCACGCCTCAGACGCCCTCTGCGCCCACAAAGCCCCACCCCACGAATGCTGTTACCGTTGATCCCAAGAAGCAGGCTCAGAAGGCTTCTGGGACCGCTAAGCCGGCTCATAAAGCCTATGTGCGCCAGACAGGCAACGGTATTCGCGTATCTCCGTCGGCACTCAATAAGAAGAAGCACCCTAAGTCGCAGTAGGGCAGTCGTGCGTTCTTCATGATGCGGGGCATATTTGTGCTGTATGGGGGATAATCCTCTTACGTAGATTATCTCTCATCTGTTGATGAATGCTCGCATATCGAAGGGACACGCCCATGGCAACCAGCAAACCGCGTCTTGACCGCCGCATTGTTCGCAGCCGTAATGCCATCCTTTCCGCTTTCGAGCGCCTGCTCATGGAAAAGCCGCTGGCAGACATTACGGTGAGTGCCATCGCGCGCGAGGCCAATGTCGACCGCAAGACCTTTTACGTTCACTTTGGTACGGTTGACGGCCTGCTCGATGCCATTGCCGTCGATGTGGTGGAGATGATTGTCGACTCGGTCGAGAAAACGCTTGCTTCCATGGACGGCGACACCAACGAGCGCGCCCTGGGCGCGGCGGCGACCTTCTTTAAAACCGTTAACGAGGCACTGTGTAACAACTTGGTGCTCAATCGTCAGCTGATCGAGAACATTCCGCTCGATGATTTTATGGCTCGTCTTCGTTCGCCGCTCGAACACGAGATTGCCGAGCGCGATCTGCTGCCCCAAGGTCTCAAGGACGAGATGTTCGACTACTATCTGGCGTTTTTGCTGTCGGGTATTATCGGTATCTATCGCACGTGGGCACTGTCTGACGGCTCGGTTCCTATCGAGCGCGTCTCTGAGGTCGCCAACGACCTGACTCTTAATGGCCTGTCGAGTCTGGAATCTCGCTTGGAATAGCATTGATAATTCAACAACTTAAAGAAGTTGCGGTGGAATAGGGATCGTTTTGGCTATTGGAAGGCCGATCTAGTCCCTATTTCACCGCAACTTAGGAAAATTGTTTTGATGGTAAGGCGGAGCAGCCTCGAAGATGAGCTTCGAGGCTGCTCCGCTTCATTTCAGAGCGTTTGTCGTGTGAAGCGGCATTAATCGCCGTTTTTGAGTGTGCGGCCCTGTTTTTCGAACTTGTGCATGTCGCTATCGGCCATACCTTGTGACTTATCCTCGTGACGCTTGGTGTATAGCGGATCGTCGGAGTCGTTCCAGATGCGGTCGGCGACAGGTGACCATGCCTCGGCGGCAGCCTGGGTCTTTTCGCGCAGCTGCTCGGGTGACTCCTTCTCGATAAGATCGGTGCTCGTTGCGCCACTCTCGGCAACCATTTTGGGCAGCACGTCGGGATTCTCGAGCATGGGGCATGGTTTGAGGTAGTTGTCGTTGAACGGCATGTTTTCGTAGTACTTCATAAAGAGGGGAGAGCGCAGCGCGTCGAGTAAGCTCACATCGTGGATGTTGGCGTTTGAGTAGTGGATGAACACGCACGGCTCCACGTCTCCGGCGGCGTTGATGTGCAGGTAGCGGCGGCCGCCGGCGATGCATCCGCCTACAAACTCGCCGTCGTTTTGGAAGTCGAGCGTAAACAGCGGCTTCTTCTCACGCATTTCGCGGATAAAGTGATACATGTGCTCGCGCTGCTCGGGCGTGGGCATGAGCTCGGAGGTTGCATTGCGGCCAACCGGCATAAAGTGGAAGTACCAGCAGAAGAGTGCTCCCTCGCCGATCATCCAGTCCATGTTCTCCTCGGTAGCAACCGTATCGGCATTGGCGCTGGTCCAACAGGTGGAGATACCAAATGGCAAGTCGCGCTCGCGCAGGAGTTTCATTGCCTGCTCGATCTTTGCGTAGGTACCCTCGCCGCGACGGGCGTCGGTGGTGTGCTCATTGCCCTCGGCGCTGATGGCGGGGACAAAATTACCTACGCGAATCATATCGTCGCAGAAGGCCTCGTCGATCAGCGTGGAGTTGGTAAAGCACAGGAATGCGCAGTCCTGGTGCTTCTCGCAAATTCGGATGAGGTCCCGCTTGCGCACCAATGGCTCGCCACCAGTGTAGATGTAGATGTGGGTACCCAGAGCTTTGCCCTGCGTAACGATAGAGTCGATGTCTTCGAACGAGAGATTCTGCTTGTAGCCGTACTCGGCGGCCCAGCAGCCCGTGCAATGCAGGTTGCAGGCGCTCGTGGGATCGAGCAGGATGGCCCACGGAACGTTGCACTGGTACTTTTCGCGGTTCTTTTCCTGCTCTGGCCAAGCAAGCAGGTTGGCGTCGACAATGAGGGTCTTAAGCAGTTTGGTTCGCATCTGGGGATTAAGGCTGAACACACGCATGATCAGGTCATACCAATTGCCGCGGCTCTTGATGACATTGGTGAATGCCTCTCGCTGTACAGGAAATACGCGATTGGGGACCAGCTTGTTCACGAGGTCCATGATTTTGTCGATGTTTTCTTGCGGGTCGTCGTCGAGATAATCGATGAGCTTGTTGAGCGCTGCACGCTCTGCTGACTGTGTAAGCGACATGGGTATATCCTTTCACGTGCGCCTTGTGTGTGATAATACCCACTTGTGGATTAAACGAAGTCTAAAGATTTGTAATGTGTCTATTCAACGAATCAATTTGATTTGGGGTGAAGCGTTATACCTTACGCTCTCTAAGTTGCGGTGAAATAGGGTCAGATAGGGGGTGCGGACGATTTCTTGGACCGCGCCTAGGCGTATCCAATGGAGTGGGAAGGATAAACTGGACTTTCTTTTAAGGATCCTCAAGCGTATTGCCGCTCGTATTCCACTGGAGACATGTAGCCCAGGGTGGAATGCATGCGCACCCTATTGTAATAGAGCTCTATGTACTTGAAGATGTCCT
>DXLW01000003.1:0-6648 GCA_019414505.1 Collinsella sp. | reverse complement strand
GTAGTATCGAGCATGGGAGCCCCTTCCATGAATGCGGCGTGGCCGCCGCGGCTGAATTAGACACTCACCATTGTCGGCCTAATCCGCGGTCTTTCATGCAGCAGGGGCTCTCAATGTTTTTATGTCCTGCTCATATCGTCTGTGCCGGCAGGTGGGGACACTCCTTAGCTAGAAGATCCGGCGCAGGTCTCCGCGGTTGAGCGCTTCGTCGAAGAGGTGCTTGAACACCACGCTGCCGTGCAGGCCGTCGTGCTCGAACTCGTTGGTCACCCAGGCATGCGAGTTGCCCACGCGGCTGAGCGTATCGAGCTGCATGCCCGAATCGACGTACATATCGTCGAAATACACCGCGGCCTGGAGTGGCACCTCGTTGCAGGCTAGGCGCTGCGGGTCGTAGATCTTGTCCCAGCTGGTGTCTTCCATCAGCAGGTCCATGGCGGGCTTAAACGGCATAAGCTCGGGCATCTGCTCAAACATCCACGGGAATATGGCCTCGCCGGTAAACATGAGCGGGCGCGCGAGTGTGTCGAACTCGGCACGATGGGCCTTCTCCTCTGCTGCGGCCCAGCGAATGGGCATGGTGTCGCCGTCGGCGTAGATAAACTCCTGCAGCGTCCAGTACAGCGGGTTTGTACGCGTGTTGGTGCGCTCGAAGGCGCGCATCAAAAAGCTGTCGGATACCGAGGAGCCGCAGCTAAGCGTACCGTCGCCAGCAACAAACGCGTGATCGATAATCCAATGCATGCGCTCAAAGCTCGGCTTCATGCCAAAGTCGCTGCCCATGAGCTGTAGGCGCTCGACCGTCATCGGCGAGCCGTCGGGCAGCACGGGCTTCTGGGCCTCGAGCGCATCGGCCAGGGCTGCCACGCGGTCGACGTCAGCGGGGTAGCGGTCGTAATACTGCTGCGTCTTGGCGGCCATGCGCGGGAAGGTGTGCGCGTAGACCTCGCTTGCGCTCGCCGGCACGTGGGGGATGCCGCCGCAGGTAAAGCTTGCCGCTATGCCCTCGGGGAAGAGCGACAGATAGCTCAACGTCAAAAAGCCGCCGTAGCTCTGCCCGAGTGTGACCCAGGGCTTGCCGCCAAAGCCCACCAGGCGCAGGTACTCAAAATCGCGCACGATGGAGCTGGCGAGGTGGCGCTTGAGGAAATCCGCCTGCGAGCGTGCGGCATCGAAGCCGGCCGCCGTCGCGCGCTCACCCAGTGCCTTGATCGTGCGTCCGTCCACGCAGCTACTGCGTCCGGTGCCGCGCTGGTCGGGAAGGACCACGCGGAAGTGCTTGACGGCCTCCTCGATCCAGCCGTCGCTTGTGGGCGACAGCGGACGTGGGCTCTCGCCGCCGGGGCCGCCCTGCAAAAACAGGAGCAGCGGCAGATCGTCGTTGATGCGGTCGGGCGCGCAAACCACGCGGTAGAAGAGCTTGATGCTCTCGGGCGCGCCGGCGATGGGTGCCGGCATAGCGCCGCGGCGCATGGTACTGCCGACGGCCAGGAGCATCGGCTCCAGGCCGCGCCAGTCAAGGGGGACGACGATGCTGTGGTCCTCGACGTAAAGGCCGGGGACGTGGTACGAAGTGATGAGGGCCATGTGAGTCTTCCGTTCGTTGCGGTGTTTCGGGTTGACCAATTCTACCGCCGCGGGCGAGGCCATGCGCAAATCGGCTACCATGGTTGCAAACTTCTAGGAGAAAGGGCCGCCCATGTCGGTCGATATAGCCATGTATGTCCACGATCTTGCCGTTGCCGCCAAGGCAGCGTCGGCCTCGCTTGCCACGGCGAGCGATGAGCAGCGCCAGGAGGCCGTGCGCGCCATGGCCGCAGCACTGCGCAACGGTGTCGACTCCATCGTCGCCGCCAACGAGCTCGATATGTCCGCCGCGCGCGATGCGGGCACTTCGGCCGGTCTGCTCGACCGTCTGCTGCTGACGCCTGAGCGCGTCGAGGGCATGGCCGCCGGTTTGGAGAAGCTCGCCGAGCTGCCCGATCCCGTCGGCCGCGTGCTCGACCACCGCGTGCTTGCGAGCGGTGTGGACCTGACCCGCGTGAGCGTGCCGTTGGGCCTGGTCGCCATGGTCTACGAGGCGCGCCCCAACGTGACGGCCGACGCCGCAGGCATCTGCATCCGTACCGGCAACGCCTGCATTCTACGCGGCGGCTCGCTGGCCTATCACTCGTGTGCCATGATCGCCGAGCTGCTGGCCGATGCGCTCGAGGCCAAGGGCTTCCCGCGCGAGGCCGTGTCGATGATCGAGTCCACCGACCGCGAGGCCACCGGCGAGCTCATGAAGCTCCGCGGTATTGTCGACGTACTCATTCCGCGCGGAGGTGCAGGCCTGATCCAGCGCTGCGTGCGCGAGTCGCTTGTGCCGGTGATCGAGACGGGCACGGGCAACTGCCACATCTACGTGCATGAATCCGCCGACTTTGATAAGGCGCTCAACATTATCGTTAATGCCAAGACCCAGCGCGTAGGCGTGTGCAATGCCGCCGAGTCGCTGCTGGTCGACCGTGCTGTGGCCGATGCGTTTTTGCCCGCGGTCGTGACCGTGCTGCATGACCACGGCGTGCTGATTCACGGCGACGAGGCAACCTGCGCCGCATGCGCCGATGCCGGGCTTGTGGAGGGCGATGACTACGTCGCCGCGACTGAGGAGGACTGGGGTCGCGAGTACCTGGCGCTCGAGATGAGCGTGAAGGTCGTGGCAAACGAGGACGAGGCCATCGCACACATCAACCGCTACGGCACGATGCACTCCGAGGCCATCGTTGCCGAGGATACGGATGCTTGCGAGCGCTTCCTCGATGCTGTCGATGCCTCGGCCGTGTACTCCAACGCCAGCACTCGCTTCACTGACGGCGGCGAGTTTGGCCTGGGTGCCGAGATCGGCATCTCGACCCAAAAACTCCACGCCCGTGGCCCCTTTGCCGCCGAGGCCCTCACCACCTACAAATACAAGCTCCGCGGCACCGGCCAGGTCCGTCCCTAACGCCCGCGCAAACAAAAACCACCACAAAGGTGCCTGTCCCCTTTGTGGTGGTTTTAGGTGGCGTTGACGGTTAGGCCTGGAAGGTATCTCGGTCGGGGGCGAAGGACTGCATGGCCGCGATGGTGCGGTCAAAGAGCTCGGGGAGCTCCCAGCCCAACATCTCGGCGCCCTGCGAAATCACGTCGCGCGAGCAGCCGGCGGCAAAGCGTTTGTCCTTGAACTTCTTCTTGAGCGACTTGGTCGTAAAGTCCATAACGCTCTTGCTCGGGCGCATGATGACGGCAGCGCCGATCAGGCCGGTGAGCTCATCGCAGGCAAACAGGATCTTTTCCATCTGCAGCTCGGGCTTGGGTAGTGAGGTGTTGAAGTCCGACGTGTGCGTCTGGATGGCGCGAATGAGCTCGGGAGACGCACCTTCGCCCTCAAGAATCTCGGCAGCATAGATGGTGTGGTTAATGGGGTCGTCCTCATGCTCCTCCCAATCCAGGTCGTGCAGCAGACCGACGATGCCCCAAAACTCCTCGTTCTCGGGGTCGAACTCGCGCGCAAAGTAGCGCATAGTGCCCTCGACCGTCTCGCCATGGGTGATATGGAACGGGTCCTTGTTGTGCTCATTGAGCAGTTCGAACGCGCGGTCGCGGGTGATTCCGGCGGTAAGCGGCTCTGCCATAAGAGACTCCTTGTGCTCGTGGGTATCGATAAGAATGAATACTACTAGAACAAGAAAACCACCACAAAGGTGCCTGTTCCCTTTGTGGTGGTTTTTGGCGCGGATGGGTTAGTTGAGGGCGGCTTGGGCTAGGCGGGCTTCGGCGGCCTCCTCGGTGACGCCAAGGGCCACGGCGAACTCCTCGATGGAGCGGCGTTTGGCCTCCTTGAGTACGCGCATGTAGTAGGAGCTGGGTTTTTTATCAGCTTCCTCGGCCTGGCGAATGCGGTGCATCATGGTCTTTGCCACGCGAACCGTCTCGGGCGCGCCCAGCTTGAGCTGCTGCTTAAAGTGTGTCTCCTCAAGCGAGCTGTTGCGCTCGGTAAAGGTGTCGCACTCCAGCTCGTCATAGTGGCTCAGCAGGTGCTCGGCATCTTGCTGAGAGATGGCGGCGTGCAGACGGTCGGCCTGCGCCACGGGGTACATGAGGATCGTCTGCGCATGTCCCTGCTTGGTCTCGAGCAGCAGCATGGGCTGCGGTGTGTCGTCCCTAAAACCGACGACGGTGCAGACTCCCTGGCCCGGATGAATGACGTGTTGACCGATTGAGAACATGCTACCTCCAACTTATACGAATTTACGTATGTCTAGAATAACACGCTGACGTGCGCAAACCCGTACTTTATGCAGGAAAAGCACACAACTCTGATAGGTAAGAGTATTCGATAACAGACGCAGCTCATTCACACCTTTATGCATTTTCAACGCCTGCATAATCTGCAGGCAGACCGGCATCTTTGAGTGACTCCATACAAGCTGTAGTCATTTTTGTGCATATGCAATATCTATTAGCTTTACCCTGCGACAGTGCCCGTCGCTTGTGATAGAGTGCTACAAACTCTGGCTTTTGCCCTACGAGTGACCAAGAGCTCGGGGGCTTTAACACAAGGAGGATCTATGCCCGAGAAGATTGAAGAGCTGGTACGCGCTGCGCTTGCTGCGGCCCAGGAGGCCGGCGACCTTTCCGCATTTGAACTTGACGATTGCGCTATCGAGCGACCGGCTGACACTTCTCATGGCGAGTGGACCTCTACCATGGCCCTGAAGTCCGCCAAGCTGGCCCACTGCGCCCCGCGCAAGATCGCCGAGGCCATCGTTGCCCATATGCCCGAGGACCCCGCGATCGAGAAGGTCGAGATCGCAGGCCCCGGCTTCATCAACTTCTACCTCTCCGTCGCCGTCAAGAACGCCATCTTTGGCGAGGCTCGCGAGAAGGGCATGGACTTCGCTAAGTCCAACGTCGGTGGTGGCCTGAAGACCCAGGTTGAGTTCGTTTCCGCCAACCCCGTCGGCCCCATGCACATCGGCCACGGCCGCTGGGCCGCGCTGGGCGACTCGCTCTGCCGCGTTATGGACCACGCCGGTTACGACATCCAGCGTGAGTTCTACATCAACGACCACGGCTCTCAGATGAACACCTTCGGCAACTCCATCAGCACGCGCTATATGCAGCTTGCCGACATCATCGCCAAGCAGGGCGTGGATATCGACGAGGCTCACAAGCTGCTGATCGCAGACCGCGACGCCTTTGTTGCCGACGAGAACGACGAGCACCCCGAGACCCATCCGTACCAGGACAACTTTGCCGAGACTCTGGGCAAGGACTCCTACGGCGGCGACTACATCATCGACGAGGCCGCCGAGTTCTGGCGCACCGACGGCGATAAGTGGGTCAACGCCGATCCGCAGAAGCGCATGGAGAGCTTCCGCGAGCGCGGCTATGTAAAGATGGTCGACAACATGCGCGACCTCTGCCACGCCGTCAATTGCGACTTCGATCGTTGGTTCTCCGAGCGCTCGCTGTATGTGAAGGACACCGAGGGCGAGACCGCCGGCACCTCCGCCGTCGACCGCGCTTTTGAGAAGCTCGACAAGATGGGCTACCTCTACACCAAGGACGGCGCCCTGTGGTTCCGCTCCACCGACCTGGGCGATGACAAGGACCGCGTCCTGATCAAGTCCGACGGCGAGTACACCTACTTCGCCTCCGACGTTGCCTATCACTGGGATAAGTTCCAGCGCGTCGACCACGTCATCGACATCTGGGGTGCCGACCACCACGGCTACATCGAGCGCGTCCGCTGCGTCTGCGATGCTCTTGGCTATCCCGGCAAGTTTGAGGTTCTGCTGGGCCAGCTCGTCAACCTGCTGCGTAACGGCAAGCCCGTCCGTATGTCCAAGCGCAAGGGCACCATGGTGACCCTGCAGGAGCTCGTCGACGAGGTCGGCTCCGATGCCGCTCGCTACACGCTCATCTCCAAGAGCTCCAACCAGATGGTCGACTTCGATATTGAGGCCGTTAAGAAGCGCGACAACTCCAACCCGGTGTACTACGTGCAGTACGCTCACGCCCGCGTGTGCTCCATCCTGCGCCGTGCCGCTGACGTTACGCCCGAGCAGGCTGACGAGATGGGCATGAAAGCCGTCGCCGCCAAGGCCATCGGTGAGAACGTCGATTACTCGCTGCTGACCGACCCGACCGAGCTCGCCCTTTCGCGCAAGCTCAACGAGCTCACCGACCTGATTGCCAGCTGCGCTCGCGACCGCGCCCCGTTCCGTCTGACGCACTTTGCCGAGGAACTCGCCGGCGACTTCCACAGCTTCTACGCTGCCTGCCAGGTTCTGCCGAGCGAGGGCCGTCCCGTCGACTCCGAGCTTTCGCGCGCCCGTCTGGCCGCTTGCGACGCCGTCCGCGTGACGCTCGCCCTGGTGCTCACCCTTGTTGGTGTCTCCGCTCCCGAGCAGATGTAATCTGCGAGTCATTTGACCGCGCAAGTTTGGTTTAACTGAGCCTTGAAAGCCCGATCTCCCACTGAACTGCGCCCCAAATCTTGGACGCCCTAAATAGCGACTAGGCCGCGAGGGCCTGATTCCGGAACTCCTCCGGGGTCAGGCCCTTCAATCTTACCTGCCTCCGGCTCGTGTTCCAGTGGACTATGTATTCCTCCAGGTC
>DXLW01000029.1:0-19418 GCA_019414505.1 Collinsella sp. | reverse complement strand
TGGCAGTCAAGAGGTCAGGGGTTCGATCCCCCTCGTCTCCACCCGAGCATTGAATGAGGCTCCAACGCAAGTTGGGGCCTTTTTTCATATAGGCACACAAGGTCAAAGGCGGCACCATGATCCTCCTGGTCGACAAGATCGAAAAAAGCTTCGGCGCGCGCGTCCTCTTTAGCGGCGCGTCCTTCCAGATCAACCCCGGCGAACGCTTTGCGCTCGTGGGACCCAACGGCGCCGGCAAAACCACTATGCTCAAGATCATCATGGGCATCGACAGCCCCGACGCCGGCCAGGTCCAGTACGCCAAGGACTGCCAGGTGGGCTACCTAGAGCAGGAAACCAACCTGGAGCACAAGGACACTACCATTCTCGCCGAGGTCATGGCCGCCGCCAAGGAAATCCGCCGCATGGGCGAGCGCGCCAACGAGCTGCAGGCCCAGATCACCGAGCTCTCCGAGCAAGGCAAGGACGTCGACGCACTCCTTAACGAGTACGGACAGGTCCAGGACCGCTTTGAGCACCTGGGCGGCTACGAACTCGAGAGCAACGCGCGCAAGATCCTGTCCGGCCTGGGCTTTAAGGTCACTGACTTTGATCGCCCGTGCTCCGAGTTCTCGGGCGGCTGGCAGATGCGTATCGCGCTCGCCAAACTCTTCCTGCGCCACCCCGACCTGCTGCTTCTGGACGAGCCCACCAACCACCTGGACCTCGAAAGCGTCCAGTGGCTGCGCGGCTTTATCGCGAACTACGACGGCGCCGTGCTTATCGTCAGCCACGACCGTGCCTTCATGGACGCCTGCGTCGACCACGTCGCCGCGCTCGAGAACCGCCGCGTGACCACCTACACCGGCAACTACAGCAGCTATCTCAAGCAGCGCGAGGACAACCTGGAACAGATGCGCGCCAAGCGTGCTGCCCAGGAGCGCGATATCGCCCACATGCAGGTCTTCGTCGACAAGTTCCGCTACAAGCCCACCAAGGCGGCCCAGGCCCAGGAGCGCATCCGTAAGATCGAGCAGATCAAAAAGGAGCTCGTTATCCTGCCCGAAGGCCACAAGCACATCGACTTTAAGTTCCCCGACCCGCCGCGCTCGGGCGACATGGTCGTGGGCCTGGAGGGCGTGTCCAAGTCCTACGGCAACAAGCACATCTACAGCGATATCGACCTCAAGCTCTACCGCGGCGAACATGTGGCGCTCGTCGGCCCTAACGGCGCCGGCAAGTCCACCCTCATGAAGATCCTCGCCGGCCTGGAGCCGCCCACCACCGGCACCCGCGATCTGGGCACCAACGTGGGCGTGGCCTATTACGCCCAGCACGCGCTCGAGGGCATGACCGAGTCCAACACTGTCCTACAAGAGATCGACACCGTTACGCCCAAATGGACCGTGCCGCAGCAGCGCAGCCTGCTGGGCGCCTTCCTGTTTAGCGACAACGATTCCATCGAGAAGCAGGTACGTGTCCTCTCCGGCGGCGAAAAGGCGCGCTTGGCGCTCGCCAAAATGCTTGTTGCCCCCGAGGCACTCCTGTGCCTGGACGAGCCCACCAACCACCTGGACATCGACTCGGTGGACATGCTCGAGAACGCCCTGCAAAACTTCCCCGGCACCATCGTGCTGATCAGCCACGACGAGCACCTGGTGCGCGCTGTGGCCAACCGCATCATTGACATCCGCGATGGCAAGGTCACAGTCTACGACGGCGACTACGACTACTACCTCTACAAGCGCGAGGACCTCGCCGCCCGTGCCGCTGCCGAGGCGGCAGGGGAGAGCGTGCCTGCCGCGGCCAAGTCCACCAAAGCCAGCGCCGCCCAGGCCGACACCCCCGCCGCGGCGCCTAAGCCTGCCGAGGGCAAAAAGACCAAGGAGCAAAAGCGCGCCGAGGCCCAGGCCCGCGCCGCGCTCAACAAAAAGCTCAAGGGCGTGCGCAACCAGCTCAAGAAGATCGAGACGGAGCTCGACAAAAAGCGCGCCCGCTATGACGAGCTTATGGAATTGATGGCCAGCGAAGAGCTTTATGCCGATCAGGACAAGTTCAACGCCGCGCTGGGGGAATATAACGGCCTTAAGCAAGAGCTCCCCAAGCTCGAGGACGAATGGCTGGAGCTTTCTACCCAGATCGAAGAGGAGACCGCGCGTGAACTCTCGTAAGGCCGCCGCCGTGGCGATGAGCATCATTGCCATCGCGTGCCGCATCTGCGGCATCTTTATGAGCGCGATGACCGTGCTGCTGTGCTTTAGCGGCCTCACCGCCAAACTGCAGATCGTGGGCTTTGTCGTTGAGCTTTCGCGCGCGCTGCCGAGCGCCATCGCCGGCTACGGCGTCATCACATCGCCCTTCGGCGGTGTGTTCCGCCTGGATTACGCTATCGTCGCCGTCATCCTGTTTGCGGCCGACTACCTGCTCACGCGCGCGTCGCGCCGCGTCCGCTAGGGGAGCACCATGTCCAGCAGCTACTTCATGAACCTGCTCGCGAGCGCCGTCGCCGTCATCGTGGGCATCGTCATCCACGAGAGCGCGCACGCCGCCGCGGCCTGGGCACTCGGCGATAAGACGGCCCGCTCCCGTGGCCGTGTCTCGCTCAACCCGCTCAACCACATCGACCCGTTTGGCACCATTCTCCTGCCGCTGCTCATGCTCGCCGCCGGAGGCCCGGTGTTCGCCTTCGCCAAGCCCGTGCCCGTCTACCTCAACAACCTCAAGCACCCAAAGCGCGACGAGGTCCTGGTGAGCGTGGCCGGCCCCGCATCGAACATTGCACTCGCATGCCTCGCGGCCGCCCTCATGCACGCAACGTACGGCAACCTCTACACCAGCATGTCCTTTGCCGTGGCGTCCCAAATCATGAACTTCGGCGCCACGTTTATCGTGGTCAATCTGTCGCTCGCGTTCTTCAACCTCATCCCGATTCCGCCGCTCGACGGCTCGTCGATCATCGTGCCCTTCCTCAAAGGCAAGGCGCTCGCCAACTACTACCGTCTGCAGCAATACGCTATGCCCATCCTCATCCTGGTTTTGTATCTGCTGCCCATGTGGACCGGCATCGACGTGATCGGCCGCTATTTCGACGTTACCGTGTATCCGCTTGCTGAGCAGCTGCTCGACTTCGCAATCGCCGGCATCTAAGGTAAACTTACAGGTCGACCGTGCAAAACGGTCGCAACATGCACCCAAACCGCGCCGCGAAGGCGCCGTCAAAGGAGGTCGAAGATGTCGTATCGCGTGTCGACGCAGGTCTACAGCGGACCGTTCGACCTGCTGCTGCAGCTGGTAACCCGCCAAAAAGTAGATATCGGCGCCATCTCGATCAGCGAGGTGGCCGAGCAGTACCTTGCCGAGGTCGAGCGCATCGAGGCGCTGGACTTAGACGTGGCGAGCGACTTTTTGCTGGTCGCGGCAACCCTTTTGGACATCAAGGCCGCCTCGCTGGTCCCCCAGGAGACACCGCGCAAAGCCGATGACGACGATGACGAGTTCGACGAAGACCTCGAGGAGCTCAACACACTCGACGGCGACGCCCTGCGCGAGGTCCTGATCCAGCGTCTGATCGCCTACAAGCAGTTTAAGGGCGCGGCTGCGGCCCTTGGCGCGCGGATGCAGGCCGAAAGCCGCATGCATCCGCGTGTAGCCGGCCCCGACCCCGAGTTCCTGGGGCTCATGCCCGACTACCTGGCCGACATCACCCTGCGCGGTCTCGCCGTCATCTGCGCCGACCTGGACGGCAAGCGCCAGACCTTCCTGTTGGAGGCCGAGCATGTGGCGCCGCATCGCGTACCGCTCGACATGACCGTGGCCTCAGTCGACCGCTTTACCATGGCACACCAAACCTGCACCTTCCGCGAGCTACTGGACGGCGATGCCACGACCGAGCAGCTCGTCGTCACCTTCCTGGCCATGCTTGAGCTTGCCAAGCGCGGCTCGCTCACGCTGAGCCAGGACGAGATCTTCGGAACCATCTGCATCAACCGAGTCGAGGGAGCCGAGGCATACGTGCCCGGCGAGGGCCCCGAGCTCACCGAATAGGAGCCGCAACCATGTCAACCCTTTCCACGCTGGAGGCAAATAGCCTCAAAGGTGCCCTCGAGGCGCTGCTGCTGGTGTCGAGCGACCCGGTAAGTGCGCCCGCGCTGGCCGGCGCACTGGATATCGCTCCCGGCGAGTGCGCGTCGCTGCTCGCCGAGCTCAAGGTTGAGTACGAGGAGGCCAACCGCGGCTTTCAGCTGCGCGAGGTCGCCGGCGGCTGGCGCCTGTTTACGCACCCCGCCTACCACGATGTGGTCGAGGCTTACGTGCTGAGCTGGGATACGCAAAAGCTTTCCCAGGCGGCGCTCGAAACCCTGGCCGTCATCGCCTACCACCAGCCCGTGACGCGCGAGGTGGTCAAGGGCATCCGCGGCGTCAACTCCGACGGCGTCATCGCGTCGCTCGTGGACAAGGGCCTGGTGCGTGAGCTCGGCCGCGACCCGCAGCGCGGTCAAGCCATCATCTACGGCACGACCAACGCCTTCCTGGAAAAGTTCGGTCTGCGCTCCACCCGCGACCTGCCCGACCTGGAGCAGTTTGCCCCCGACGAGCAGTCGCGCCAGTTTATCCGCGAGCGCCTGAGCGGCCGCAGTATTCAGTCCACGCTCGAGAAACAGGCCGAGGACCTGGACGAAGAGCGCGAACTTCTCGATACCGATGTTGAAGATGTTGAGGCAGTCGAGGACTTGGAGACCCTGGACATCGACGAGACCTCGGAGGATTTACATGACGAGGACTAACGAAGTAGGGGAGACGTGCACCGTGGGCAACGCGGCACCCGCAACCGACGCCCAGCCCGTCTACCCGCACACCATGCGCCTGCAGCGTTTTTTGGCGCGCGCGGGCGTGGCGAGCCGCCGCGGGTCGGAGGACCTGATGACCGCCGGCCGCGTGACCGTCAACGGCGAGGTCGCGACCGAACTGGGCACCAAGGTCGATGTCGACCACGATCACATCGAGGTCGACGGCACGCCCGTCACGCTCAACCAGGGCGCCGTGTACTTGATGCTCTACAAGCCGACCGGCTACCTCACCACCATGAGCGACCCGCAGGAGCGCCCTTGCGTGGCCGACCTGGTCCCCCGCGACCGCTTTCCGGGACTTTTCCCGGTGGGCCGCCTGGACCGCGACACCACGGGCCTTTTGCTCTTTACCACCGACGGTGACCTGTCACAGGACCTGCTGCACCCGAGTAAGCACGTCTACAAGACCTATCAGGCGCTCGTGGACGGCCACTTGACCGATCGCGACTTGGAACCGCTCCGCCGTGGCATCGAGCTCGACGACGGCCTATGCCAGCCGGCGATCTGCCGAATCATTAACGCACGCGAGGCCGAGGCCGTAGCTCCCCAGGGCGTCAAGCCCGGCATCACCGCCGTGGAGGTCATCATCCGCGAGGGCCGCAAGAACCAGGTCAAGCGCATGCTGAGCAAGATTCACCATCCGGTAATCCGTCTGCATCGCTGCAACTTTGCCGGCCTGGAGCTCGAGGGCGTGGCCAAGGGCTCGTGGCGCGAGCTCACCGACCGCGAGGTGCAGATCCTAAAAAGCGGCGGCATCCCGCCCAAGCAGGCCAGCTCCAAGCGCGTCGCCGCGCCGGCGACCAACACCGCCAGCCGCACGCGTCACCATGGCAGCCACGGTTCTGCGCCCAAGCGCAACACCTACCGCGAGCGCTACACGGGCTAGGCAACCCGCCGCGCCCCAACGCCCGCGAACCATACCAGCACGTCACCCATCGAAAGGAAGCATTGCATGATCGTCGCCATCGACGGCCCCGCCGGTTCCGGCAAGTCCACTATCGCCAAGGAGATTGCCCGTCAGCTTGGCTTTAACAAGCTCGACACGGGCGCCATGTATCGCGCCGTCACCTTCGCCGCGCTCGACCGCGGCATCGATCTGGACGACGAGGCGGCCATCGACGCCCTCGCCGAGCACATCGAGATCCGCTTTACCAACGGCACCGGCGAGGACACGCGCCTGACCATCGACGGCAAGGACGCATCGGCTGCCATCCGCACCCCGCAGGTGGACGCCAACGTCTCCAAGGTCTCGGCCTACCCGGGCGTGCGCGCGGCCATGCTCGTCCATCAGCGCCGCGCCGCCGAGGATCGCGACATCGTGGCCGAGGGTCGCGACATCGGAACCGTCGTGTTCCCCAACGCGCAGGTCAAGGTGTTCCTGACCGCCGACCCGCGCGAGCGCGCCCGTCGCCGCGTGCTGCAGCGCCACCAAAACGACGCCCAGCCGCTCACCAGCGAGCAGCTCGAGGCCGAAGTCGACGAGACCCTCGATGCCCTCAAGCAGCGCGACAAGCTCGACAGCAGCCGCGAGGTGGCGCCGCTCGTGCCCGCCGAGGACGCCGTGCACGTCGACTCCACCGCACACACCATAGACGAGGTCGTCCACATTATCGAGGACCTCATCAACCAAAGGAGGTAGCCCATGCGCCTGTTTAAGCAGACGCCCGAGGATTACTACAACGCCCCTTATGCCGAGTTCCCCGTGCTCATCCGCGGCACTGTCTTCGTGGTCATGGCAATCCTTTGGGCCTTCTCCAAGCTCATGTGGCGCTGGAAGGTAGAGGACGCCGATCTGCTGTTTGAGCGCCAGGAAGGCCGCGGCAGCGTGGTCATCTGCAACCACACCTCGATGGCCGAGCTTTTGGCTGTAGAGACGGCGCTGTTCTTTGGCGGCCGCCGCATTCGCCCCATTTTTAAGTCCGAGTTTGCCAAGAGCAAGATCGTACGCTGGGCCTTTAGCCGCGTTGGTGGCATCCCCGTGGAGCGTGGTACTGCCGATATGAAGTGCCTGCGTGCCGCCCAGCATGCGCTGCAGCGCGGCGAGGACGTCCTGATCTTCCCCGAGGGCACGCGCATCCGCTCGCGCGAGATCAAACCCGAGGTCCACGGCGGCTTTGCGCTCATCGCCCAGATGGGCAAGGCACCCGTGAACCCGCTCGCCATCTGTGGCTGGTCCGACATCACGCCTGCGGGCAAAAAGATCATGCGCCCCAAGAAGTGCTGGATCCGCGCCGGCAAGGCCATCTCGCTTTCCGACGCGCCAGCCGGGCTTAAGCGCACGGAGCGTCTGGCCTGGTTTGAGTCCGAGGCCATGAACCGCGTCTACGCCATGCGAGACGAGCTGTGCGCCGAGCATCCGGGCAGGTTCTAGCCATGGACGAGAACGTTATGGGCACCACCGCGACCGCGTCCGACCAGGGCGGCGCGCCCACCATCGAGATCGCAGCCCATGCCGGCACCTGCTACGGCGTGCAGCGCGCGCTCGACATGGCGCTGGCCGCCGCGCCGCAGGCAGGGGAGAGCGCTCAGGTCCACACCCTGGGCCCGCTCATCCATAACCCCATCGTCGTGCGCGAGCTCGCCGAGGCCGGCATTGGCTTGGCCGAGACCCTGAACGACGCGGCATCGGGCACCGTAATCATCCGCGCCCACGGCGTGGTGCCGCAGGTGATCGAGGCGGCTCACGATCGCGGTCTTACCGTGGTCGACGCCACCTGCCCCTACGTGAAAAAGGTCCACATGGCGGCGGAACGCCTGGTACGAGAGGGCTATCACGTGGTGGTCGTGGGCGAGCCGGGCCACCCCGAAGTCGAGGGCATCCTGGGCCACGCCGGCGATGATGCGCAGGTCGTAAGCTGTGCCGCCGATGCGGACGCGCTGCCGCTCAAGGGCAAGGTGGGCCTCGTTGTACAGACTACCCAGACCGCACAGAACCTCGCCGACGTCGTAGCTGCCATCACCCCGCGTGTGCAGGAACTGCGCGTGATCAACACCATCTGCGCCGCCACGAGCGAGCGCCAGCAGGCCGCCGCCGCACTTGCCAACCGCTGCGACTGCATGGTCGTCGTGGGCGGCAAAAACTCCGGCAACACCCGCCGCCTGGCGCAGATCTGCGCAGACGCCTGCGAGCACACGCATCATATCGAGGAGGCAAGCGAGCTCGAGGCCGCATGGTTTGCCGGCGCGCGCCACATCGGTATCACCGCCGGCGCTTCCACACCGCAAGAACACATCGAACGCGCCGTCGCGCGCATCAAGGAGCTTTGCCGCTAATCATGGACCAGACCGTACCCGCATACGCCGCCGAGGTGGCCGATTACGGGCGCAGCCGCGACCCCGAGCCGGGTGAGGGCGCGCTCGTAAAGAGCGTTCGTCCCGAATCGCCCGCGTGGGATGTGGGTATCGAGCCGGGAATGCGCGTGCTCACGGTCAACGGTGAGACACTCACCGACATGATCGTGTGGCTCTGGGAGGCCGACGACGACACGGTCGACCTCGAGGTTTTCGACCCGCGCGACAACAGCGTCACCCCCGTCGAGCTCGACCGCTTCCCGGGAGAGGACTGGGGCCTTGAGTTCGATGGCCCTATCTTCGACGGCATGCGTACCTGCGTAAACGCCTGCGTGTTCTGCTTTATGACGATGCTGCCCAAGGGCGGCCGCTCCACGCTCTATATCCGCGATGACGACTACCGCCTGAGCTTTTTGCAGGGCAACTTTGTCACGCTGACCAACCTCACCGACGACGACGTGCAAAACGTCATCGAACGCAACATGAGCCCCATGAATGTGTCGGTCCACGCCGTGAGCCCCGACGTCCGTCGCCGCATGATGGGCCGCAACGCCCAGCGAGGCATGGACGTACTCGAGACCATCATGGCCGCCGGCATAGAGATTCATGCGCAGATCGTGTTGTGCCCCGGCATGAACGACGGCGAGGAGCTGGAAAAGACCCTGCGCTTTTGCGAGGAGCACGAGCAAATTACAAGCCTGGGCATCGTGCCGCTCGGTTTTACCAAGCATCAGAACCGCTTTAGCTGGTCATACAGCGACAAACCCGAGCTGGCACGCGAGACCATCGCCATGATCAGGCCCTTCCAGGATCGAGCCTTCGAGCGCTTTGGCCGCCACACCTTCCAGATGAGCGACGAATTTTATCTGGACGCCGGCATCGATCCTCCCGAGGCGGACTTTTACGACGGTTACCCGCAGTACTACGACGGCATCGGCATGATCCGCTCGTATCTGGACGAGACCGACGACGTGCTCGCTGCCGATGCCGAGCGACTGGCCCGCGTCCGCGAGGCCATCGCCGTCCGCAGCCAACACCTGCTGTGCCTCTCGGGCGCCAGCGCACGCGACACGGTGGCCCGCTTTGTGGAATCGCCCAAGGGACTCGCCGGCACTGTCACGGCCATCAAGAACCGCTACTTTGGCGGCAACGTGGACGTGACCGGCCTCATCGTCGCGTGTGACATTCTGGAGCAGCTGCCGCAGGACCTCTCGGGGGTTATGCTCTTTGTGCCTAAGCTCATGTTCAACGCTGACGGCATGACGCTTGACGAGTATCATCGTGACGATTTACTCGCAAGCCTTACCAGTCGCGGCGCCGAGGTTCATGTGGTGTCGACCATGCCGCATGAGCTGCTCGATACCCTGGAGCACATCCTTGGCATTGTGCCCGCGGACTCTAACATTTCCACTGACCCTACCCATTAAAGGAGTGCAGATGAAACCTATCGTCGCCGTCGTCGGACGCCCCAACGCGGGCAAGTCCACGCTCGTTAACCGCCTGGCCCAGACCTCGGACGCCATCGTCCACGAGTCCCGCGGCGTCACGCGCGACCGCTCGTACCACACGGCCGATTGGAACGGCCGCGAGTTCACCATCGTCGACACGGGCGGCATCGAACCGCTCAAGAGCGATGACGTCTTCGCCACGTCCATTCGCGACCAGGCCCTCGCCGCCGCCGAGGAAGCCGCCGTCATCCTGTTTGTGGTCGACGGCCGCACCGGCGTCACCGAGGAGGACGAGTCGGTCGCTCGCATGCTCAAGCGCTGCGACAAGCCGGTCTTTCTGCTGGTGAACAAGCTCGACAACCCTGATCGAGAGAACGACAGCATCTGGGAGTTCTATTCGCTCGGTATCGGCGAGCCCACGCCGCTCTCGGCCCTGCACGGCCACGGCACGGGCGACCTGCTCGACGACATCGTGGCCCTGCTTCCCGAGGAAGAGGACGAGGTCGCCGATGAGTTCCCCGACGCGCTGAACGTCGCCATCATCGGCCGCCCCAACGCCGGTAAGTCTTCGCTGTTCAACCGAATCCTGGGCGCCGACCGCTCCATCGTCTCGAACATCGCCGGCACCACGCGCGACGCCATCGACACAGTCGTCGAGCGCAACGGCAAGCACTACCGCATGGTCGATACCGCGGGAATCCGCAAGAAGAGCACCGTGTACGAGAACATCGAGTACTACTCCATGGTCCGCGGCCTGCGCGCCATCGACCGCGCCGACGTGGCGCTACTCGTCGTCGACGCCTCCGTGGGCGTTACCGAGCAGGACCAGAAGGTCATGGGCTTGGCCATCGAGCGCGGCTGCGCCATCGTTGTGCTGCTCAACAAGTGGGATCTGCTCGACGACGACCGTAAGCGCGAGGCCTGCATGGAGACCATCGACCGCCGTCTAGGCGTCATGGCTCCCTGGGCCCAGTACCTGCGCATTTCGGCCCTGACCGGGCGCAGCGTCGAGAAGATCTGGGCAATGGTCGACGCTGCCGAAAAGACGCGCTCGCAAAAGATCAGCACCTCGCGCCTCAACACGTTCCTCACCGACCTGCGCGAGTTCGGTCATACCGTGGTGGACGGCAAGCGCCGCCTGCGCATGCACTACGTGACCCAGACGGGCGTCAACCCGCCGACGTTCACGTTCTTCGTCAACCACAGCGACTTGGTCAACGACACCTACCAGCGCTATGTGGAGAACCGCATGCGCTCGACCTTCGACTTTGCCGGCACGCCCATTCGACTCTTCTTTAGAAAGAAGGAGCAAAAGGATGCATAATCCGATTCTGCTGACCGCCATCTGCGCCGTGGTCTCGTTCTTTATCGGAGCGATTCCGTTTGGCCTGATCTTGGGCCGCGTGTTCAACCACACGGACATTCGCAAGGCGGGCTCCGGCAACATCGGCACCACCAACGCGCTGCGCGTGGCCGGCCCCAAGGTGGCCGCGCTCACGCTGCTGCTCGACTGCCTTAAGGGCGCCATCTGCGTCCTTATCGCGCGTCCGCTCATTGCCGACTTGGGCTATGGCTTCCCCGTGAGCATTATGGCCCCCGGCGCCGCCGGCGACTGGATGCTCGGCGTCATTTGTCTGGCAGCGGTGTGGGGCCATATCTTCTCGCCCTACCTCAACTTCCATGGAGGCAAGGGTATCGCCGTGGGTCTGGGCGTTATTCTCGCCTGGTACTGGCCCATTGGTCTGTCGCTGCTGGGCATGTTTATCGTGGCCGTCGCCATCACCAAGTATGTGTCGGTGGGATCGCTTGCCGCTGCCATCGGCCTTCCCATCGCTGCTTGCGCGGTCTTTCCGTACAGCAGCCTGGGACTTAAGTTTTGCATGGCGATGATCGGCATCACCGTGGTGTGGGCCCATCGCGCGAACATCAAAAAGCTCATGACCGGTAAGGAGTCCAAGCTCTCGTTTACCAAGCGCGTCACCGAGCCCGACGATAAGTAGGAGAGAGTCATGAATGTTGCGCTAATTGGCTCTGGCTCCTGGGGAACCGCCGTCGCCGGCCTTGCCGCCGCGCGAGCCGAGCGCGTGACCATGTGGGCCCATGGCAAGCAGACGGCCGCCGGCATCAACGGCGAGCACCGCAACCCGCGCTATCTGGTGGACTACGTGCTGCCGGAAAACGTTGTCGCTACGACGGACCTGGCCCAGGCGCTTGACGGCGCCGAGGCCATCATCTTTGCCGTGCCCTCCACGCACCTTCGCAGCGTGTGCCACCAGGCCGCGCCCTTTATCGCCGCCGATACCCCGGTGCTCTGCCTCACAAAGGGCATTGAGCCCGAGTCCGGCCTGCTCATGAGCGAGGTCATCGCCAGCGAGATCGGCAACGAGGCACGTGTCGCGGCTCTTTCTGGCCCCAACCATGCCGAGGAAATCTGCCGCGGAGGTCTTTCTGCCGCCGTCATCGCCAGCGAAGACACGCAGGTAGGGGAGACCTTTAAGGAGCTGCTGCTGTCCACGGCCTTCCGCATCTACCTGTCGCAGGATATGACCGGCGTCGAGGTATGCGGCGCCATGAAGAACGTTATCGCCATCGTGTGCGGCATCTCCGCCGGCTCGGGCGCGGGCGACAACACGCTTGCCCTCATCATGACGCGCGGCCTGGCCGAGATCAGCCGCCTGGTGCACGCCCGCGGCGGCCAGGCCATGACCTGCATGGGGCTTGCCGGCATGGGTGACCTCATTGCCACCTGCACCTCCGAGCATTCGCGAAACCGCACCTTTGGCTACGAGTTTGCCCACGGCGTTTCGCTCGACGAGTACCAGACGCGCACGCATATGGTCGTGGAGGGCGCCGTCGCCGCCCGCAGCGTGAGCGAGCTCGCCCGTTCACTGGGCGTAGACATTCCGCTCACCTTTGCCGTGGAGCAAACGCTCTACAACGGTGTTACTTTGGATAGGGCGCTCGAGATTCTTACCGACCGCGTCCCCTCTCAAGAGTTCTACGGACTCACCGACTAGTGCAGAAAGGCTACTACAATGGGTTCCATCAAAATCGCTCCGTCCGTCCTTTCGGCCGACATGGCCAACCTCAAGGGCGAGCTCGACAAGATCACCGGCGCCGATTACGTGCACTTTGACGTCATGGACGGTCATTTTACCGGCAACCTCACCTTTGGCGTCGATATCCTCAAGGCCGTCAAGCGCTCCACCGAGGTGCCCGTCGACGCGCACCTCATGGTGTCGAATCCCGACGAGACGGTCGATTGGTATGCCGATGCCGGTGCCGATATGATCACCGTGCACTACGAGGCCTCCACGCACCTGCATCGCACGCTCACGCATTTGCAGCAGCGCGGCGTCAAGGCAGGTGTGGTGCTCAACCCCGCCACGCCCGTCTGCGTGCTCGAAAGCATCATCGACGTTGTCGACATGGTGCTGCTCATGAGCGTGAACCCCGGCTTTGGCGGCCAGAGTTTTATCCCCGGTACCATCGCCAAACTGAACGAGCTCAAGGCCATGTGCGAGCGTCACGGCGTTTCGCCCCTCATCGAGGTCGACGGCGGTATCTCTTCTAAGAACATCGCCGAGGTCGTCAAGGCCGGCGCCAACGTACTCGTAGCCGGCTCCGCCGTATTTAAGTCCGAAGATCCCGCCGCCGAGGTTGCGCTGCTGCAGAAGCTGGGCAACGAGGCCGCACAGGAGGCATAAACCCTTATGACCGCAGGTCAAAACCGCATACCCGTGAATCTTGACTATGCCGCCTCGACGCCCATGCGCGCCGAGGCGCTCCTTGCGCAGCGCGAGTACGACGACAGCGAGCTTGCCGGCGTCAACCCCAACTCGCTTCATTCGCTCGGCCGCAAGGCCGCCGCACGCCTGGAAGTGGCGCGTCGCGAGATTGCCCGCAGCTTTGGCGCGCGCGTCCGTCCGTCCGAGATCATCTTGACCAACGGCGGTACCGAGGCAAACCAGCTGGCGCTCCTCGGACTTGCCGAGGGCGCCCGTCAGCGCGATCGCAAGCGAGACCGCGTAATCGTTTCGGCCATCGAGCACGATTCGATCCTGGACAACCTTCCGTTGCTGCGAGCCGCGGGCTTTACCGTTGACCTGGTCCAGCCCTGCCGTGCGGGCTACATTGAGCCCGCCGCACTGAGCGACTTGTTGGGCGACGACGTGGCGCTCGTGAGCATTATGGTCGCCAATAACGAGACCGGTGTGGTGCAGCCCATCCGCGAGCTTGCCGCCGCCGCGCACGCCGCAGGCGCCCTGTTCCATACCGACGCCATCCAGGGCTATCTGCATATTCCGCTCGATGTGTACGAGCTGGGCGTTGACGCCATGACCGTAGCCGCGCACAAGATTGGCGGCCCCGTGGCCTCCGGCGCGCTCTACCTTAAGAGCCGCACGCCGCTGCGCCCCCGCATCTTCGGTGGCGGACAGGAGGCCGGCCGTCGCGCCGGTACGCAGGACCTGCGCACGCAGTTGGCTTTTGCCGCTGCCGCCTCCGTGTTGTTGCCGAATGTTGCCCAGGAGCGCGCGATGCTGCAGACCTTGTCCGACAAGCTCTACGACACGCTTACGGCTCATCCGCGTATTCATGCCACGATGGGCGACTACGCGCAGGCCAATCGCCTGCCCGGCATGGTTTCGATCTACGTTGACGGCATGGACTCCGAGGAACTCATCATTAAGCTCGACGCCGCCGGCTTTGAGGTTTCGGCCGGCTCTGCCTGCTCGAGCGGCAGCATGGACCCAAGCCATGTGCTCAGTGCCATGGGCATTGGTCGCGAGCAGGCGCTGGGCGCCCTTCGCATCTCGTTCGATGACCGCGTGAACCCGGCCGATCTGGACGACTTTGCCCAGGCGCTGCTGTCGATCGTGGGTGCCGCATGATCGTCGCCGAGCTCGAGCGCGCCCTGCTGGCGCGCTATCCCAAGACGGACGCCGAGCCCTGGGACCACGTAGGCTTATCCGTGGGCGACCCTGCCGCCGAGATTACCGGCGTGGCCTGCGCACTCGACGCAACCGAAGCCAACGTGCACCGCGCCCAGGAGACCGGTGCCAACGTGTTGTTGACGCATCATCCTATCTACATCAAGGCGCCCGAGGCGTTTTGCCCGGCGGATGCGTCGCGCCCCCAGTGCAGCGCAGCACTGTTTGAGGCCGCCCGCTGCGGCGTGAGCATTATTTCGCTCCATACCAATCTGGACCGCTCGCACGAGGCGCGTGCCTGCCTAAGTGAGCTACTGGGCGCCGCGCCCGTGAGCTCGCTGGAGCACGTGGACGACCCCGAGTCGACCGGCTTGGGCGCGCTTGCAACACTCAACGACCCGTGTACGCTGCGCGACCTTGCCGCTCGTGCTGCCACGGCCTTTGGAAGCGACCCGCGCGTGTGGGGCGATGCCGAGCGCCCGTGCCGCACCGTCGCCATTCTGGGCGGCTCCCTCGGCGACTTTGGTGAGCTTGCCATCGCCGCCAGTGCGGATGTCATCGTGACCGGAGAAGCCGGGTACCACGTGGCGCAGGACCTCGCGCTGCGCGGTCTGGGCGTTATCCTGCTCGGCCACGACCGCTCCGAGGAGCCGTTCGTGGATATCTTGATGAACTCTGCGGTTGACGCCGGGGTCGACCCCCGTCATGCGATTAAAATACTGAACCCTTGCCAATGGTGGACTGTGACAAAAGGAGAGAACTTATGAGCGCCGGCGCTACGCTACTCAAGCTGCAACAGATCGATTTGGAGCTCGCCCGCAACAAGAGTGAACTTGCCAATATGCCGGAGCTCAAGGAGCTCGCTTCCAAGCGCAAGACCTATGTGAAGCTCAAGTCCGAGATGACCAAGCTCTACGCCCAGCGCAAGGATCTGGACATTGAGCTCGACGATCTCAATACCACCGAGATTCAGACCAATAACGCCATCGAAGCTGCCAAGAAGCGCCACGTCGACGGCTCCGACTACCGCGAGGTTCAGGACCTGGAGAATGAACTCGCCACCCTGGCCAAGCGTCTGGACAAGATTGAGCACACCCGCAAGGATGTCGTCATCGCCCATAAGGAGGCGCTCGACCGCGAGGCCCGTGCGCAGGCAATCATCGCCAAGTTTGAGGAGGGCGTGAAGGCCGATACCAAGGCCGCGCGCGCCAAGGCCGCCGACCTGCAGGCTCAGATTGATTCCGCCACCAAGGAGCGCACCGCGCTTGCCGCTACGCTGCCGGCCGACGTGCTCACCGACTACGAGCGTCTGCTCAAGCAGTTCCGCGGCCTGGCCGTCGAGACCATCCAGGGCAACATCCCCACGGTCTGCCACACCGCGCTGCAGGCATCGTCCATGAGCGACCTCAACCACGACGGTAGCGAGATTACGCACTGCCCATACTGCCACCGCCTCCTGGTACTCCCGAGCAAGGAAGCCTAGCGATGACGGCGGCATCCAACAATTCAATGCAACTTGAGGGAAAAACGATCCTGCTGGGCATTACCGGCGGGATCGCCGCCTATAAGTCGTGCAATATCGTGCGCCTGCTGCAAAAGCGCGGTGCGCGCGTCAAGGTCGTTATGAGCGAGCATGCCACGGAGTTTGTGGGCCCGCTCACCTTCCGTGCGCTCACCAACGAGCCCGTTGCCGTGGGCCTATTCGACGATCCCTCCGACCCCATCCACCACATTTCGCTGGCGCAGGAACCCGACCTGGTGGTCGTGGCGCCCGCGACGGCCAATATCATCGCCAAGATGGCCACCGGCATCGCCGACGACCTCATCTCCACCACGCTGCTTGCGACGCCGCGACCCATCGTGATCGCACCCGCTATGAACAACGGCATGTGGAAGGCGCCGGCGACGCAGGCCAACATGGCCGCGCTGCGCGAGCGCGGTGTCCATGTGGTGGGACCCGGCAGCGGTTACCTTGCCTGCGGCGACGTGGACACGGGACGTATGAGCGAGCCCGAGGACATCGTCGAGGCCGTCTGCGAGGTACTCAACCCGGCACCTCAGGACCTAGCAGGCAAAAGTATCATCATCACCGCCGGCCCCACGCACGAGCCAATTGACCCGGTGCGATTCATTGGCAACCGTTCATCGGGCAAGATGGGCATCGCCCTGGCGGGGGAGGCCGCACGCCGCGGTGCCGAGGTCACGCTCGTGTTGGGACCGACATCGCTCGATGTTCCCCGCGGCGTGGAGTGTGTGCGCGTGCAGACCGCCGCAGAGATGCTCCAGGCGGCGCTGAGCGCCTTCCAGACGGCCGATACGGCCATTTGCGCGGCCGCTGTCGCCGACTACACACCTGCGGCCCCGGCGGACCATAAACTCAAAAAGGCCAACGAACGCCTCGATCGCATCGAGCTCGTCGAGACCGTTGATATTTTGGCTGAGCTCTCGCGCCAGAAGGGCGAGCGCCGTGTTATCGGATTTGCAGCCGAGACCGATAACGTCGTGGAGTACGCTGAGCGTAAATTGGCCCGCAAGGGCTGCGATGCGATCGTCGCCAACGATGTCTCGCGCGCCGATTCGGGCTTTGGAACCGACACCAATAAGGCCTGGATTGTAAGCACAACAGGAACTCAAGAACTTCCCGTGCTGACAAAACCCCAGCTCGCAGATACAATTTTGGACTTGCTCAAAAATAATTAAAAAAGTTCTTGCACAAGTCCAAAGTATCGGGTTAATATACTTCCTGTTGCGAGCGAGAGCAGAGCAACAAACAAAAGCTTCGGGACGTGGCGCAGCTTGGTAGCGCACTTGACTGGGGGTCAAGGGGTCGCTGGTTCGAATCCAGTCGTCCCGACCAGAAGTTTGCAGGTCAGGCACCTAGTGCCTGACCTTTTTTGTTTTAAGCAATTGCTTAATTTTGGTTAAGCAACAGGGTGCCAAAAATCTACCTACGCGATAATCGCTTTTTGCGGCTACTTGCGCATTTTGCACACGTTTGAGCCGATTTATTAACGCGGTATGAATCTACATACGCGTAGCTGGTATACAGCCGAGTATAGGCTGAATTTATCGCGGCGATTTACACAGATATAGCCGCTGTAACGAACAAGCGTGTCGCTATATTTATTCCAGTAGTTCACTTGATCGGTGGACAAGTGGGCTGTTGCATCGAAATGCCAACTAGGATGGGCTCTATACTAGGACGTCGCAGAAGTAATGGCGGGGGAGTACGGCAGGCGCTCTAAGAGCCGCTGTATGACCCCATGTCTCCTTAACTCGATTATTTATGTTTCAAGCCACGAATCGGTCGAGCAATTGCCAAAAGAAAAGCCCTCGCAGGATTGCGAGGGCTTTGCGCTAAAAGAGATCAGAAGCAGAAAGCGGGGAGAACATAAAACGAGTCCGTCGCGCTGTAGCTGTAGCAAATACCGCCGCTTTGAACATAGCGAAAGGACGTGGAGCTGCGCGGTCTCACAGAGCGAGTCCAGTGGCTATAGCCTGATGCACCGGAATAGTTCGACCCCGTCACGCCCTTGGATTTGTAGCACTCGTACTGGATGCCGTCGGATTGCATATCCCCGTATACTTCGGTTGCCGAGAGCAGAAAAACCTTGTCGGTCGTCGCCGAGGGGGCACCGCCCCAGTTACCGCCAACGTTATCGGTTGTCTTTGTGACGGGTTTCACCTTTGACTGGAAGAACCTCTTGCCTTATTAAAGAAATACGCCAAATACAACGGGTATAAAGCGGAAGGAGGCGACATCGAGTAACTATCAAAGGCCAGATTAAGGAGCCGGCCATGAAGAAATGCCTACCCTCCATCGTCTCAGCAACTCTTTGCCTCTCCCTTGTCATGACACCATTTGTGCCCGTTGCGGCAGCCCATGCCGACGAGGGATCTCCCGCCGAGAGCAGCGATATCTACGTCGGAGACAACTTCGACGAAAATTACGATATATCCCTTTTTTGAGCGCGGGCGCTGCACGGATTCATATTCCAAGGCGTGGTGCGATTCTCACGGATCTGCAAATAACCGCCCCATTACAGTTTGAGCCGTCCGAAAGGGCGGCTCTTTTCCGTTGCACGGTTATACGATTGAGCCGTACCGGTGGTCGCTGGCCGACCGCCCCGGACGGCCGTCAGCCCCTGCCCCGTAGAGGGCCCGGGACGTGTTGCCGCCGGGGCGGGAGGGGCCGCGGGGAACGACTGATAGAGATGTGCCGGGCCCGGACCGGGCCACGGCGGGGTAATGTGGGTGTCGCTTCCGCGGCTAACGGCCGGCTCAAGGGAGAGGATACACCATGCCTGCAGCAGAGACGCCCGTGGCCTACCTGGGGATCGACGTCGGGAAGAGCTCGCACAGCGCGTGCGCGCTCGATGCGGGAGGGGGCGTCGCCTTCAGGGCCGAGCTGGCAAACAGGCCCGACGACATCGACCGGCTGCTCGAGCGGGCCGGCTCCGGCGCGCTGGTCGTCGTCGACCAGAAGCGAAACATCGGCGCACTGGTCCTCGCGCGCGCCCATGCGCACGGGAACCCCTGCGCCTACCTGCCCGGATATGCCGAGAAGCAGGCCCGCGGGATGTTCCCCGGCATCGCGAAGACCGACGCCATCGACGCCGAGGTGATCGCGCGCACCGCGCTCGGCGTGCCCCGCGCCCTCAGGCCGGCGCCCGAGGAGCCCGAGGGGACCGCCTCGCTGCGGATCCTGTCGTCGCAGCGCGAGTTTGCGTCGTCCGCCAGGACCCGCGCGAAGAACAGGCTGCGCGCGACCCTGCTCGAGGCTGTTAGCGCTAATCTAAAATTGACCACTTTCGCAAACGCATCTCGCCGAATGCGCTAATGCGCTTTCGCCGACCCCGCTAACGTACTTTCATCAACTGCGCTAACGGAACTATGCTCCGATCGGGTATCCGACCCGGGAG
>DXLW01000028.1:0-106791 GCA_019414505.1 Collinsella sp. | reverse complement strand
TGGCATGGGAGCCTCCCAACCTCGTTGCGGCGCGGCTGCGCCTATGGCACTTCAACATCATTGTCGCAGCCCCGACCCGCGGTCACGAGCGGGGGCTCCTATCTTTTTAGTGCCCTCGGATTGGGTCATAGTGTCTGTCGTGGCCGGGAAAGTGGGTCTTCCGTTCTTTTCACTAATCGGTCGATTCGTCCCGGGAGGTTCGAACCCGAGAGGGAGCGAGCGTTTTGGGTCGTGGCTGTGGCGTTGTTTGCCGCGAATGTCCACTTTGGGCGTATCATCGTGGGCATCTCGCATAACCTCGTTGCAAGGGAGATACGCCCCATGGCTACAGAAAAGTCTTCTTCGCGCTCATGGATGTCCGACGCCGCGATCTATCAGATCTACCCGCGCTCGTTTAAGGATTCGACTGGTTCGGGTCTGGGCGATATCGCGGGCATTACCCAGCAGATGGACTATCTTAAGCGGCTGGGTATCGAGGCCATCTGGCTGAGCCCGTTTTACCCATCGCCTCTTGTCGATGGCGGCTATGATGTGGCGGACTACTGCGATGTCGATCCACGTCTCGGCTCGCTTGACGACTTCGATGACATGATCGCTGCGGCTCACGCGCGCGGTATCAAGGTCATCGTCGACATCGTGCCTAACCATTCATCCAACCAGCACCCCTGGTTCAAAGCTGCTCTTGCCGCCGGCCCCGGATCGCCCGAGCGCGCTCGTTATATCTTCCGCGATGGTCTCGGCGAGCACGGCGAGCTGCCTCCCACCAATTGGAATGCCAACTTTGGCGGCCCCGCCTGGACGCGTGTTGCGGACGGTCAGTGGTATCTGCACATGTTTACGCCCGAGCAGCCGGACTTTGACTGGTCATGCCCCGAGGTTCATGCGCTCTTTTGCGACGTCCTGGCGTTTTGGAGCGATCGAGGCGTCGATGGCTTTCGCATTGATGTGGCGCAAGGTCTCGCCAAGGATCTCGACCGCGATGACCTCGACCGGTGGCATCTCGCCGAGGGCGATGACATGGTTGACGACGGCACCCATCCGCTGTGGGACCGCAACGAGGTCCACGAGATCTATCGCGAGTGGCGCCGCGTGTTCGACCGCTATAATCCGCCGCGCTGCGCCGTTGCCGAGGCGTGGGTGCTGCCCGAGCGCCAGTATCTCTACGCGCGTCCCAGCGAGCTTGGCCAGACATTCAACTTTGAGTTTGCCAAGGCCACTTGGACCTATGATGACATGCACACTGCAATCGAGAAGGGCTTGAAGGCAGCCGTCGAATCCGATTCCGCCTCGACCTGGGTACTCTCCAACCACGACGTGCCGCGCGTGGCGACACGCTATGCCCTGCCGCAAATCAAGGCGACGCGCTACCACCAGATTGCGCTCGACTGGCTCTTACGCGACGGGTCGTCTTATGACGAGGACCGTGAACTCGGCGAGCGCCGCGCGCGGGCGGCCCTTTTGCTTGAACTGGCGCTTCCGGGCTCGGCATACGTGTATCAGGGTGAGGAGCTCGGCCTTTTTGAGGTGGCTGATATCCCGTGGGCTGCACTCGAAGACCCTACTGCGACCAATACGCACGGACCGAAGCGTGAGAAGGGGCGCGACGGCTGTCGTGTGCCCCTGCCGTGGGTGGCGGCGGACGATCCCGCGCATGGCGGATCGTTTGGGTTTTCGCCGGCAGACGCCGATGCGGCGCCCCATCTGCCGCAGCCTGCATGGTTTTCCGATTATGCTGCCGATAGGGAAGAAGTGGACCCGACATCGATGCTTGCGCTCTATCGTGACGCCCTCTGGCTGCGGCGCAAGCTGCGCGGGTGCGCCAACGATCTTGCGTGGCTCGATCTTGACGGGCGCACCGGCCTTGCGGATGGTGCCGAGGGCGCTGAGGGCGGCGTCATCGCCTATCGCCGCGATAACGGCTGGGCGTGTGTGACGAACTTCGGTGCAGCACCTGTGGGGCTGCCGGCGGGCAGGGTCCTGCTCACCTCATCACCGCTTGCAGACGGCAGGCTCACGCAGGACAGCTCTGCCTGGATCATGCTCGGCGAGATGTAGGGGCCTCTTGCGGCGAGTTTGCGTTTGCCTGCGCCTTCCGTGGTGGCTGATGTCCTCGCGAGGTTCGCGAGGGCGTCGCAAAACTTTTTAAAAAAAGTTCTTGCATTTGGGTGGATCATCCCGTATATTAAATCATCGCAGGCGGACATGGCTCAGTTGGTAGAGCACAACCTTGCCAAGGTTGGGGTCGCGGGTTCGAGCCCCGTTGTCCGCTCCATTTGGGCGTTTAGCTCAGGGGGAGAGCGCTTCCCTGACACGGAAGAGGTCAGAAGTTCAAATCTTCTAACGCCCACCAAATGTTCGCAGCTCAGAGGCTATGTCCTCTGGGCTGTTTTGTTTTTACCATCAAGTGTGCCGCCAAATAAGCCACCAAATATTGATCCAAGGTCTGTGCGCGATGATCTTCGCATCCCGTAGGGGTGCCGGTAGATTGCATACGTCCCGGCCGATCGTGACCGCAACATGTTGGTCAAGCATAATCTTTTGGATTCTTTTGGCGTGAGCGGCTTGGTTTTGGTAGGATTTGTCAGCGGCTTGACTAAGGGGGTTTTATAACTGCCATGCAGGTAGCCGTGTTGGTAACGTTTTACCGACTTGCCAAGAACCCCTCATTTTTAATGCGTCTGCAAAATGACTAATTGCTTTGACCTGCTGAAACACTATATGTTGTGTTTGAGCTAAAAAAAGAATACAGGATATAGATGCCTCTTTGTCGTATGATAGATGGCGGACAGAGAACGAAGACCTTAACTGCCTCTTTTGAACGTGTCCTTGAGCCGCTTGATCGGCTCCAGGGAATGTCCGCATGGAGGCTTATGGTTTATCGAGAACACAGATTGCGCGACGGCGCCGCAAGACAGGGGCAAGCCCTGCCGGGTATCGTTTGGCTCTGAAGCGCGATGAGGCTACGATGCGAAAGAGGCAAGAGGATGAAGATCATCAAGCGCAGCGGCACCGAGGTTGTCTTTGACATCGATAAGATCGTCAATGCCATCCGCGCCGCAAACTTGGAGGTCGAGGAGAGCTCTCGTCTTACCGACCGCCAGGTGGTTTACGCGGCACAAAACGTCGCCGAGGCATGCGAGAACGCGGGTCACACCGTGTCGGTCGAGGAGATCCAGGATCTGGTCGAGGACGAGATCATGCGTCTCGACTGCTACGAGGTCGCTCGCCATTACATCATCTATCGCTATGTTCAGAGCCTGAAGCGCCAGAAGAACACGACCGACGACAAGATCCTGTCGCTGATTGAGTGCAACAACGAAGAGGTCAAGCAGGAGAACTCCAACAAGAACCCGACCGTCAATTCCGTTCAGCGTGACTACATGGCCGGCGAGATCTCCAAGGACCTGACTCAGCGTGTGCTGCTGCCCCAGGAGATTGTGGATGCTCACAATGAGGGCCTGATTCACTTCCATGATTCGGACTACTTTGCCCAGCACATGCATAACTGCGACCTGGTGAACCTGGAGGATATGCTCCAGAACGGTACTGTTATCTCGGGTACGCTGATTGAGAAGCCGCACAGCTTTTCGACCGCTTGCAACATCGCGACGCAGATCATCGCCCAGGTTGCTTCCTCCCAGTACGGTGGCCAGTCGATTTCGCTGACCCATCTCGCCCCGTTCGTCGAGGTGAGCCGTCAAAAGATTCGCGGCGAGGTCGCCCGCGAGCTCGAGGAGCTCGGCGTTTCCGCATCTCCCGAAAAGGTCCGCGAGGTTGTTGAGGATCGCCTGCGTGACGAGATCCGTCGCGGCGTCCAGACGATTCAGTATCAGGTCGTGACCCTTATGACCACCAATGGCCAGGCGCCGTTCGTGACGGTCTTTATGTATCTTAACGAGGCCCGTACGCCTCAGGAGAAGCACGACCTTGCCATGATCGTGGAGGAGACGCTTCGCCAGCGCTACGAGGGCGTTAAGAACGAGGCCGGCGTTTGGATTACCCCGGCATTCCCCAAGCTTATCTATGTACTCGAGGACGATAACGTTCACGAGGATTCCCCGTACTTCTACCTGACCCAGCTGGCTGCTAAGTGCACCGCCAAGCGCATGGTACCCGACTACATCTCCGAGAAAAAGATGCGCGAGCTCAAGCTGTCGAAGGGCGAGACCGCCGGCAACGGCGATTGCTACACCTGCATGGGTTGCCGCAGCTTCCTGACGCCCGACCGTTCGGGCAACGGCTTCAACAATGTCGCCAACGCGCTGAACTATGACCCGACCAAGCCTAAGTACTATGGTCGCTTTAACCAGGGTGTTGTGACCATCAACCTGCCCGATGTCGCACTGAGCTCGCATCAGGATATGGACAAGTTCTGGAAGATCTTCGATGAGCGCCTTGAGCTGTGCCACCGTGCCCTGCTGTGCCGTCATGAGCGCCTGATGGGTACGCTTTCTGACGCCGCACCGATTCTGTGGCAGTACGGTGCCCTCGCCCGCCTGAAGAAGGGCGAGACGATCGACAAGCTGCTCGTGGGCGGTTACTCCACCATTAGTCTGGGTTATGCCGGCCTGTACGAGTGCGTCAAGTACATGACGGGCCACAGCCACACCGAGAAGGAGGGCACGCCCTTTGCCATGGCCGTCATGCAGCGCATGAACGACAAGTGCGCCGAGTGGAAGGCCGAAAGCGATATTGACTTCTCGCTGTACGGTACCCCGCTTGAGTCGACGACCTACAAGTTCGCCAAGTGCCTGCAGCGTCGTTTTGGCATCATCCCGGGCGTGACGGACAAGGGCTACATCACCAACAGCTACCACGTCCACGTGTCCGAGGAGATCGACGCATTCGACAAGCTCAAGTTCGAGGGTATGTTCCAGCAGCTTTCGCCGGGCGGCGCCATCTCCTACGTCGAAGTTCCCAACATGCAGGACAACCTCAAGGCTGTCATTCGCGTGATGCAGTACATCTACGACAACATCATGTACGCCGAGCTCAACACCAAGAGCGATTATTGCCAGGTGTGCGGTTACGACGGCGAGATCAAGATTGTCGAGGATGACGGCAAGCTGGTGTGGGAGTGCCCCAATTGCGGCAACCGCGATCAGGAGAAGATGAACGTCGCCCGTCGTACGTGCGGCTACATCGGTACTCAATTCTGGAACCAGGGCCGAACCGAGGAGATCCGCGACCGCGTGCTGCATCTCTAATACCGCTCCGGGGCTGAGCCGGGAGGGCCGCTTGGGCATTTGCTCGCTATTTCGGACAGTCCTGCGCAAGACGAAGGCCACATTAAGTGGCCTTCTTTGTGTGCGGAACTCATATCGAGCAAAAGCCCAAGCGGCCCTCTCGGCTCAGCCAAGTTGACGTAGCTGAGATACGGCATGCGGTCTGCTCACTCCTCGAAGTTCTAAGCGGAAATGAGTTGACTTGCAACAACGCTTTGCTTGCGATGGCGGTTGAGTTGCAACAAGGTTTTTATTGGACCTCGAACCCTATACTCGATGTTCGCTTCGTTCATTGAGTTACCCTTTGCATGAGGCCGGGACATATCGTCCCGCCCGCAGTTTCGCAGGCCGAAGGCCGAGAATGTTTGAGGACGGGATGATATGTCCCGGCCTCCCGGGAGAGTTACCTATGAATTACGCGAACATTAAGTATTTCGACATTGCTGATGGGGAAGGCGTTCGTACTTCTCTGTTTGTGAGCGGGTGCCGTCGTGGGTGCAAGAACTGCTTTAACTCTGTCGCGTGGGACTTTGCTGCGGGTGAGCCGTTCGATCGTGCCGTCGAGGACAAGATTATCGAGAGCCTCGACCATCCCTTTATCGATGGCCTGACGATTCTGGGCGGCGAGCCTATGGAGCCCGAGAATCAGGCGGGGCTTGTTGACTTTATCGAACGCGTGCGTGCGGCCTATCCCGCGGGGTCGGGCAAGACCATTTGGTGCTTTACCGGCGACGTGCTCGAGGAGCTTATGCCGGGCGGTCGTCACCATACCGAGGCGACGGACCGTATCCTTGCCTGCCTCGATATGTTGGTGGATGGCCCGTTTGTTCAGGATCTGTACGATATCTCATTGCGTTTTAGGGGCTCGAGCAATCAGCGCGTGATTGATATGAACGCCACGCGCGCCCGTGCTGTGCGCGAGGGCGTTGCGCTTTGCGACGCTGTGGAGCTTTGGCGGGACGATCCGGTCTATTCGACCCATACTATGTAGCTTGTGGCCGATGCCAAAGGGCGTGGTACCATAGCGCGAACGCAAAATCGGAAAAGTGAGGCCCAGATGGTCGATCAGGAAAAAGTCGAGGCCGCCATTAAGCTGTTGCTTGAGGGCATAGGCGAGGACCCAACTCGTGAGGGCCTGCTGGAGACCCCGGCGCGCGTTGCCCGTATGTATGGTGAGATCGCCGGCGGTATGGATCAGAGTGCCGAGGAGCACCTGTCCAAAACCTTTGCCGTCGCTTCGAACGACTTGGTTATTGAGCGCGACATTACGTTTTACTCGCTGTGCGAGCACCATCTGCTGCCGTTTTATGGCAAGGCTGCGATCGGCTATATCCCTAACGGTCGCGTGGCGGGTCTGTCTAAGCTCGCTCGCACGGTTGAGGTTTATGCCCGCCGTCTGCAGCTGCAGGAGCAGCTGTGTGCGCAGGTTGCCGACGCTCTCATGGATTATCTCGCTCCCCAGGGAGCGATTGTGCTCATGGAAGCCGAGCATATGTGCATGACCATGCGCGGCGTGCAAAAGCCTGGCACCAAGACCGTGACACTCGCTCGCCGCGGCGTCTTTGAGACCGATCCCGCGCTCGAGGAGCGTTTCTTTAGGATGCTGGGCCGTTAGCATGAGGGTCGTCAACGACTTTACATCGAAGACCGATGAGGGGACGTCGCGTCGCGGCTTTATGGCTTCGGGCTTGGCTCCCTTTGGTGCCATGCCTCGCATTGATTACATTTGCGCCAACGGGCTGTTCCGGCGGCACCTGGGTAACATTGCACAGTTGGAATCGGGGCGCATCTTCTGCCGCCACGGTATTGACCATCTTCTCGATGTCGCTCGCATTATGTGGATCAAGAATCTCGAGGAGCAGCTCGAATTTGACCGCGAGGTCATCTACGCCACGGCACTTCTTCACGATATCGGCAAAGATGAACAGTATGAATCGGGTATATCCCATGATGTTGCAAGCGAACGCGTCGCTGATGCGATTCTCGGCGGCATGCCCGATGACGTGGCGTTTGAGCCGGCCGATGCCGCAGCCATTAAGACGGCCATTCTGGGCCATCGAAAGCTGCGCGTGAACAGCCAACCGCTTGAGCGTCTGCTCTATGCAGCCGACAAAGCGTCGCGCGCCTGCTTTGCATGCCCCGCGCGCAATGCTTGCAACTGGAGCGATGATAAAAAGAACCTGTCGATTCGCGTGTAGTTAGTTTGCGCGGTCGGGGTTCTAAACGAAGGAGACGATCGCGATGAGCAACAAGAAACTGCCCGAGAATGCAACCAAGACTGAAGGCGCCGAGCTCGCCCGCCGTGGAAGGGGCGAAATATCCACCGCAACGGCGGTGCCCCACGTGAGCTATGACGACCTTCGCCATGCCGACCGCATCACCGTTGAAGGTCTTGAGGTTTTTGCTAACCATGGCGTGTATCCCGAAGAGAACGCGCTGGGCCAGAAGTTCATCGTGTCCTTGGTGCTCTATGCCGACCTGCGTGCAGCGGGGGAGCACGATAACCTGGACGCTTCGATTGACTACGGCTCGGTGTGCCACGATGTCGATGGCTATCTGCGCGAGCATACGTTTAAGCTCATCGAGGCTGCAGCTGAGGGTGTGGCCCAGATGCTGCTGCGTCGTTACCCCTTGCTGCTTGGCGTGCGCGTTAAGCTCGATAAGCCTTGGGCGCCCGTCGGTCTTCCCCTGGCAAGCTGCGGTGTCGAGATCGAGCGCGTGCGCTAACCGGTTCTAATATGTCTCTATGGGTGGCTGCTTGAGCCGCTGGGACAGTGCTCTATTGTTGGGGCAGTACGTGTCGAGCAGGGCGTGAAACCGCTGATTGTGGCTTGGCTCGAGCAAGTGGACGAGCTCGTGGGCGACAACCATGTCAAGGCACTCGACGGGGTAGGCGGCAAGTTCTCGTGCGATGCGAATGGCGCCGATTTTGGGCGTGCATGATCCCCAGCGCGTTTTCATGCTGCGCACGGAAACGCGGGAAACGGCGACACCCATTGCGATTTCGTATGCGTGCACCATATCCCGCAGCGCCGATGTGACTTCGGACGTATAGAGCTGGTCAATATGGGCTTGGATCTCACTGGGCGTTAAGCCGTCGAGGGGCGCGTTCCACTTGGCCTGCGGACGTTCGTCTGGCTCGTCGGTACCCATAAAGCTTGCGAACGTGGCTTGTTTGGGCCGCGGTGCGGGTGACTTAAAGTTGTGATCGAGCGCATCTTGTACCGTGATGGGCTTGCCCCAAAGTGCAATGATGGACGAGGGGCTGAGCGGCTCTCGCGCCGTCGCCTGACGTTGCTCGCGCTGGGCAAGCCGGCTGATAATCCAGGCGCTGTTGCGCTTCACAAACGCTTCGATACGCTCGCGGCTGGCGCCGAGCGGTGCGCTGGCGTGGACCTCACCGCTCGATGTGACGCGCAGGTTGAAGTTTTTGACGCGCTTTTTGGTAACGACGACGGGGATGGGAGTCCCATCCGGTTGGGGTAGGAAAAGCGTAAATTGCTGCGTCAAAAGCGGTCCTTCAGATTGCGGACGGGCCGGCATGTCGACCGTTCGGCATGCCGGCCCGCTCAAGGGATGTGAAATTAATAACGCTCAAAGAAGGCAAGCGCGTTGTCGCTGCAGAGCTTCTGCATCACGGTCTTGCCAAAGTGCTTGGAAAGCATGTTCTGGAACTCGGGCATCTTGCTGGCATCGGAGAGGAAAGCGGGCACCGTGGCACCGTCCCAGTCGCCGCCGAGCGCTATGACGTCCTCGCCGCCCAGGTCGAGCCAGTGCTCGATATGTGCCGCCAGCTGGTCGAAGGTGACGTCTGCGGCGGTCTTGTCGGTTGCGTCGTTGGAAAGGAACTCGCTGCAGTAGTTGAGGCCGACGATACCGCCCATGTCGCGAATGGTGCGGAACTGGTCGTCGGTGAGGTTGCGTTTGACGCCGCAAACCGCACGGGAGTTGGAGTGGCTGGCGACGAAGGGGCGCGTGGCGTGGGCGACAACCTCGTCAAAGCACTCATCGTTGAGGTGGGAGACGTCGAGTACCATGCCGGCGTGCTCCATCTGCGTAAGTGCCTCGATGCCGGCGGCGGTGAGGCCGGCGTGGGTATCGTGTCCGCTCGCGAGCGGTCCCTGCGCGTTCCAGCTGAGCGATGACATGAGTACGCCCAAGCTCTTAAGCACCTCGATCAGCGCGGGGTCCTCGGCAAAGAACGTGGCGTTTTCGATGGTGTGGATGCAAGCGACCTTGCCGTCCTTGAGCGCGGGGCGAATGTCTGCGGCGCTGCGCACGTTGACCATGCGGTCGTGGTTGAGCATTGCCTGGCCGCTCATATGCGCCATGATTTGCGCCTGGAAGCGCGCGGCGTGGGCGGTGGGAATCTCATCGGGGACAAACGTGGCGAAGCACTGTGCCCATGGCGTGTTGCCGATCTTTGCGAGCGAGATGGCGCAGGCGTTGCCCTCGATGAGGTCGAAATCTTGCGGATGCGTTTCGTCGCCGGGGAAATAACCGTCGGTGCCGGCGGTAAAGCGCAGGTCGAGATCGAGCGTGGCCCAGCCGATGCGGTCGGCGGTGTCGCAGTGTAGGTCAAATACGGGATATGCCATGGTTCCTCCGGTTGCAGCGTTTCTTTGCAAACTGTCTTTGAATTGTATGACTAGGGTATAGTTAGCGCCATATGTTCATGGCGGCCCGCGTTGTGCGCCGCCCTTATTACGGAGGTTACCATGTCCAACCAGGGCAAGAAGGTCAAGACCCATTATCGCGGCACGCTCGATGACGGCACGCAGTTCGATAGCTCCTACGATCGCGGCGAGCCGTTGGAGTTCACCTGCGGCGCCGGTCAGATGATCAAGGGCTTTGACGCCGCTGTTGTCGACATGCAGGTGGGCGAGAAGAAGACCGTGCACATTCCTGCTGCCGATGCCTACGGCGAGCACAACCCCGAGATGGTTCTGACCTTCCCGGCCGAGCAGGTTCCCAACATCGAGCAGATTGATAAGGGCATGAAGCTCTTCCTGTCCACGCCGAGCGGCATGCCTGTCCCCGCCGTCGTCATTGACGTGACGCCCGAGGCCGTGACGCTCGACGCCAACCACGAGCTGGCCGGCAAGGACCTCAACTTTGATATCGAGCTCGTCGAGGTCGAGGGTTAGGCTATGCCTGTAAATCTGGTTTCGACAGCGTGCCTCGGAAATCTCAACGACCCGTCCTATGAGCTTTTGCTTCGCCGGGAGCTGGGCGGTGTCTTTGAGGTCGATGAGCTACTGCTCGATTGGGACCAGGCTGATGTATGCGCGTTTGTGGGTGTGACGGAGCTGGGACGCACGGTCGATGTTCGGCTGGATGCTTCCGACGGCGGTTGTCTTACCGATGGCGACGTGCTCGCCATTGACCGTTCGGGCATGGTGCCCGTGGCGGTTGTCGTGCGCCTGCGCAGCGCCGAGGTTTATTTGGTCGAAGTCGACCGCATGGATCCGATTGCGCTCGCGCATACGTGCTGGGAGATCGGCAACATGCATGCGCCGCTCTTTCGGGGCGACTCGGACGAGCATACCGTGCGCATGTATACGCCGGTGCAGCCTGTTTTGGGCCGCATGCTCCGGGGCGTCGAGGGTGTTCGGCTCTCGGTGGTCACACGCGAGCTCGATGCTAGCCGACGCTTTGCATCGAGCGCGGCGGAGATCGTCGTGAGCATGGCTCCCGACTTTACCATCGTAAAAAAGACGCGCGGCTAAGCGCGCGTATGCGCAAGACGGGCTTTGAGGGGCGACCAATCAAGGTCCGTCTTGCTGTTGATGAGATGCTTTGGGGGAAGCGTATGGGTCTTGAGGGAATCAAGCTGATTGCATGCGATTTGGTCGGCACTTTGCTGCATCCGGGGGAGCGCGAGCCGCGTTCCGGGGCCTTTGAGCTTATCGATGAGCTGCATCGTCGCGGTATCGTGTTTATGCCGGCGAGTGGCCGTCAATATGCGAGTTTGCGCCACCTTTTTGCCCCGGTGGCCGATGAGCTCGCCTATGTATGCGAAAACGGAGCCCTGGTGATGAGCGAGGGGCGTGCTGTGGTCAAGCGCTCTATGGAGCGTAGCCTTGCTATGGATATCGCGAATGCTGTGGTTGCGTATCCCCATGCCGACGTGACCCTTTCGTGTGAGGGACACCTCTACACCATGAGCGGCAACGATGCGTTCGTCGACCATTTGCGCTATGAGGTCCACTGCGACGTGGCGGTGGTCGACCGTCCCGAGGACATCGACGAGGACGTCATTAAGATTGCCTTCCAGACGCCCGAGGTGGATCAGCCGGCGGCGCTGGAGCATTTTGAGCGCCTCTTTAGCGACCGTGTCGACGTGATGACGTCGGGAACCGAATGGACGGACTTTATCGGTTTCGGTTCGGGCAAGGGCTCCGCGCTTGCCGATTACGGTCGTGCCCTGGGGATTTCGCCCGATGAGATGATGGCGTTTGGCGATAACGAAAACGACCGCGACATGCTCAACGTCGTGGGCCATCCCTATCTGATGGAGAGCTGCAACCCCTCTATGCGTGGCATTAACGACCGCGTCCGCTACGTGCGCACGGTCGAAGAAGAGCTGCGTCGTCTACTTGCTGAGTAGACATTTGGGACATGTCTAGAAATCTACTTTTTGCTGCAAAGTGCGGAAAGGTGGATTTTAAGGCATGTTCCAAACATCTACCGACAGTCAGGGCAGAGACCCTCGAAGATGGTGTAGTGCGACGTGACGTGCCAGCCGATTTGCTCGGACGCCTTGGCGTCGAGCTGGGCATCGAAGGGGAGCGGTACGTCGATGACGCGGCTGCACGAGGTGCAGATGATATGTGCGTGCGGCTCGATGGTGCGATCGAAGCGACTCCCGCCCGGCGTCTTGATCGAGAGGATTTCTCCGGCATCTGCCAAGAGATTAAGATTGCGGTAGACCGTACCGCGGCTGATTTTGTCATCCTGCGCGCGCACGACGTTGTAGATTTCGTCGGCGGTGGGATGGTTATAGCTTTGGCGCACGGCGTCAAGAACCAGCTTTCGCTGCCTGGTATTCCTTCTTTGCACCGCCATGCGCCTCGCCTCTTTTCTACTAACGGTCGTAGGTAAATGATACCGTATTTAGCACACAATACTAATAATGAGGAGTGAAACCGTCTTCATTGGCAAGTGGGGCTCGGACCTGGGCGTCTACGAGGCGAAAACGCGTCCCCATGCGCTCGTAGGAGGCATGAAGCGCCTCGAGATGAGATAGGATGTTTGCCGGAGCTCCCTGTATCTCCATCTCGACTGAGCCGTCTTCCATGTTACGCACCCAGCCGGTGAGCGCGCGTGCCTGCGCGAGGTTGGTGTTGGTAAAGCGAAAACCAACGCCTTGGACTTGCCCCGCCCAGCGCAGGAAATAGCGCAGGGGAGTGTCTTGAGTGACCCCGTCACTTGCGAGCACAGTAAGCCTGCGGCGCAGCTCGAGCTCGACGTTTGACGGCTTTTGAGGCTCTCGACTGCCGCTGGTGACGCTGGAGAAGAACGTATCGAAGAAGCCCATCGCTATGCCTGCTTGCCTGCGTCGGCCGGGAAGGTTATGCCGGCCTGCTGGCGCACGGCATCCATGATGCGCAGTGAGACGAGCGTGACATCGCGGTAGTGGCCAAGCTCGTGGCGTCCCGCCGGGGTCTCCCAAATCTCTTCCTTGACGTTATCGATGCCGCCGATGGCGGTGATAAAGTCTGTGAGTTCGTATTCCATGGTGTTGCTCGATTTGGGCAGGTCGAGCACGCGGCCGTTGTCGCCCTGTCCGCGCGGTGCCTCGGTCGCTGAACCGCGTACGACATCGCCGCGATAGTCGATGCGGACGTTGCGGGGCGTGGACAGATGGTCGATCTGGATAGTGCCACGCTCGCCTTCGATCTGCGAGGGCAGCAGGTCATTCGTAATTTTGGAGTGCGCGAGCTCGACGGAGATGCGGCCACCGCCGTAGCTGGCGAGGATAGAACCGCAGCCGTCGATGGGGCCGTGCGTGAGCTGTCGCGTGGTGGGGTCGAGCAGAGTAGCCATGCTCGTAAGGCCGGAGGGCATGCCGAAAATCTCGACCATGGGCTCGACGGTGTAGACGCCAATGTCCATGAGGGAACCCGATGCCATATTGCAGTCAAAGATATTGGTGGAGCGTCCCGCGAGAATCTCGTTGTAGCGCGAGGAATACTTGCCAAAGCGCAATGAGGCACGACGAATGGGCGCAATCTCGCCCAGGGCGTCCTCGATGGCGTGGAAAGCGGGGTCATGGAGCGGGCGCATGGCCTCGAGGGCCACGACGCCTGCTGCCTCGGCAGCGCGGAAGACTTCCAGCGCCTGCGCCTCGGTGGCGCAGAAGGGCTTCTCGACGATGACGTGCTTGCCACCGGCGATGCAGGCAAGGGCCTGCTCGTAGTGAAGTGCGTTGGGGCTGCCGATATAGACGGCGTCGACGTCGGCAGCGGACGCAAGCTCGTCAAGTGCGGTGAAGTTACGCTCGCCGCCGTGCTTAGCGGTGAAGGCGGTGCCGCGATCTGCGTCGCGCGAGAGCGTGCCCACAAACGCGGCTTGGTCGTTGGCGTTGACGACCTGGATAAAGTCGTCGGTAATCATGGATGTGCCGATGGTCGCTATGCGCAGCATGTATCCCCCTCGTGCCGTTCGGTTTACAGGATGAGTGTAGCGCGGGAGGACACAAAAGCGTGCGAAAACGCCGTTACAGGTCGCTCTCGTTAAAGCCGGTGTCGATATCGAGGCTGCTGCCGTCGGCCGCCGTGGTGGCAAGCTCGTCGCAGCGCTCGTTGAGCTCATGGCCGGCGTGGCCCTTAACCCAGATGAACTCCACTTCGTGCTTGCTCTTTGCGGTGAGCAGGCGCTCCCACAGATCGCGGTTCTTGACAGGCTGCTTGTTGGCGGTCTTCCAGCCGCGCTTTTTCCATCCGTCAATCCAGTGCTTGTTGAAGGCGTTGACGACGTACTGCGAATCGGAATGGACTTCGACGTCGCAGGGGCGGTTGAGCGCCTCGAGCGCTACGATGACCGCCATGAGCTCCATGCGGTTGTTGGTGGTCTTGGCGTAACCGCGCGAAAGCTCGGAGGTGAAGGTCTTGCCGGCGGGGTTGGTGTATTTGAGCACGGCGCCGTAGCCGCCGCGTCCCGGATTTGATCGGGCCGAGCCGTCGGTATAGATGATGACCTTCACGGGCTTCCTTTCGTTGGGTACGTTTCGTGTGAGTGACCATTGTAGCGCCATGCCCGCCGGGGGCTAGCGATCTACGATTTCTACCCCGTCTTCCGACAGTTAGTTGGCATGGATGATGCGGTTGAGCTCGTCGAGGTATTGCTGCAAGAGGGGAGAGGGCTTTCGCTCGTCGTGCATGATATAGCCTACGTGCATCGTTGGGGCGTCTGCTAACGGGATCGATGCCATACCCCATTGCATTTCATTGGAGAGGACACCGGTCGACAGGGTGTAACCGTTCGACGTGATAAGTAAGTTGGTAAGTGTTCCGCGGTCCGAGATTCGTATGTTGCGGTCGCAAGGGATGTAGCTAAAGGGTTCCTCGGCGTAATAGAAGGAGTTCGAGGTGCCTTGCTCAAAGCTGTAGCGCGTATAGGGCGTGAGGTCGGCAAGGGACAGCTGCGAACGGCGTGCGAGCGGGTGGCGTTCGCTGACGAACACGTGGACTTTTGCATCAAAGAGGGGATGAAAGCTCGCTCGGGCATCGGTAAAGGCCTTCTGCAAGACACGGGTATTAAAGTCATCCAGATAGAGGATGCCGATATCGCTGCGAAACGCGCGCACGTCGTCGATAATCTGCGCTGTGGTGGTCTCGCGCATGATGAACTCGAACTTGCTGTCGCGGCAGCGCTCGACTACGTTGACAAAGGCCTCGACCGAAAAGGCGTAGTGTTGGGCGGAAATGGCGAGGCGGGCTTGCGGGGTACCGCCGTCCTCGTAGCGGGCCTCGAGCATGTCGGCCTGCTCTACGACCTGGCGTGCATAACCCAAAAGCTCGGTGCCGTCGTTGGTGAGTGCAACACCGCGGCTGGAGCGCGTAAAGATTTCGATATGAAGTTCCTGCTCCAGGCTTTTGACGGCATTGGAGATATTGGACTGTGCCGTATAGAGGCGCTGGGCTGCGGCGTTGATCGAACCGGACTCTGCCACGGCGATCAAAAAGCGAAGCTGTTGGAGGGTCATCGGCGCCCGTCCTTTCGAGTGTTATCTATAAAACCGATAACAGGTTAGCGCTTTTAAGTGATTGACCGAGGAAAACAATGCTCGTACTATTCAAAACACACAAAGACGGTAGGTAATTAAGCCAACTACGGAACCGGGATGCGAAAGGAGGCCCGCATATGAATTGCTTACCAAGACGAATGCCGGGCTCCTGTTTGCGTCCGTCGGCGTGATCAGGAGACAGCCACTTACTTCTCTTACTCTTATTACTTTTATTCGATCAAGGAGATCATCATGAGCCAGTTCATCAACAACCCCGAGCACACCTTTGGTTTCGATACCCTGCAGCTGCACGTTGGCCAGGAGAGCGCCGATCCTGCATCCGACTCCCGCGCCGTGCCTATCTACCAGACCACGAGCTATGTGTTCCGCAACTCCCAGCACGCCGCCGACCGCTTTGGTCTTGCCGACGCCGGTAACATCTACGGCCGTCTGACCAACTCCACCCAGGGCGTCTTCGAGGACCGTATCGCCGCCCTCGAGGGTGGCGTGGCAGGTCTTGCCGTCGCCTCCGGTGCTGCTGCCATCACCTATACCCTGCAGGCTCTTGCCCAGGCCGGTGACCACGTGGTGGCTCAGAAGACCATCTACGGTGGCTCCTACAACCTGCTGGAGCATACGCTCTCCCAGTTTGGCGTCGAGACCACGTTTGTCGATGCCCATAACCTTGAAGAGGTCGAGGGTGCCATCAAGGACAACACCACGGTCATCTATCTCGAGACGCTCGGCAACCCCAACTCCGACATCCCCAACATCGACGCCATCTCCGAGATCGCCAAGAAGCACGGTCTGCCGGTTGTCGTCGACAACACCTTCGGCACCCCGTATCTGTTCCGTCCGCTGGAGCATGGTGCCAATATCGTCGTCCACTCCGCAACCAAGTTCATCGGCGGCCACGGCACCTCGCTGGGCGGTGTGATCGTCGACGGCGGTAACTTCGATTGGAAGGCGAGCGGAAAGTACGCCCAGATTGCTGAGCCCAACCCCTCCTACCACGGTGTCTCGTTTGCCGAGGCTGCCGGTCCCGCCGCCTTTGCAACCTATGTCCGCGCTATCCTGCTGCGTGACGAGGGCGCTTGCATCAGTCCGTTCAACGCCTGGGTCCTGCTCCAGGGCACCGAGACTCTGTCGCTGCGCGTTGACCGCCATGTCGAGAACACCAAGAAGGTCGTTGAGTTTCTGGCTGGTGACAGCCACGTCGCCAAGGTGAACCACCCGAGCCTGCCTGAGCACCCCGATCACGAGCTCTATCAGAAGTACTTCCCCAACGGCGGTGCCTCGATCTTTACCTTTGAGATTAAGGGTGGCCAGGAGGCAGCTTGGAAGTTCATCGATCATCTGCAGGTGTTCTCGCTGCTCGCCAACGTGGCCGACGTCAAGTCGCTCGTCGTGCACCCGGCTACCACCACGCACTCCCAGCTCTCTGCCGAGGAGCTCGCCGAGCAGAACATCACGCCCTCCACGATCCGTCTTTCCATCGGTACCGAGAACGCCGAGGATATCATTTGGGATCTGAAGCAGGCCTTCGCCGCGCTGGACGAGTAAGGCGACTTGTGCAAGGACCCCTTGCGACTCGATAGGTATAACTGCATAAAATGCCTGCTCAAGGTGCCTGTGCGAACAATGGTTGCACAGGTGCCTTTTTTGCATAGAGAGGGTGCAAAAACAGGGTTTTTGGCACGCTTTATGCATTCGAGTTGTGGAAAACTCCTGTTAAGAGGATGTGAGTTTTACGCAATTGACGTGCGCCTTTTGAGTAAAACCGCAGGTCGCGATTTGCTCGGGGTACTATGCAGCGCGATCGAATCACACGCAGCTCAAACGCAGCAAAAACACACTACGGAGGTTTCCAGCTACATGAGGATCGATTCACGAAAACCGAAAGCCGCCGCCCTTTCCGCCGCTCTGACCGTGGCACTTTTGGTGGGCGCCGGCGCAACTGATGCCCACGCGGCAACACTATCCGATACGGTCGGATCTACGCCGTCCGAGGCGACGCTGGTGCAGCCCGTCGACTACCGCGGCGATGGTTATGGCTCTATGCAGGAGTGGAATGCCTCGATGGGGGCAAAGCGCGACTCCCTGGAGATGCGCGCTCAGATCATTATGAATATGTATGGCGACTATGCTACCGATGACGAGCGCGCTGTGCTGCAGGGTTGCATCGACGGTGCGGGTAGCCTGTTGACGATGGGGGAGGTCGACGCCAAGTCGACCGAGCTCGACGAGCTTCGCTCCACGCTTGAGGATGCCAAGCGCGAGGCGCTCGAGGCTGCCGCAGCCGAAGCAGAGGCCGCTGAGGCCGTTCAGGCATCGTATTACAACGCCGGCTCCGGCTCGTCTTACGCGTCTGCTGCGTATTACGCGAACGGCTCGGGCCTGACGCGCTCGAGCGGCGTCAATAACTATAACGGCCGCCGCGAGACTTATTACAGCAGCAACGTACTCTACCATCACCGCACGGGCGAATGGACGCAGGATTCCGAGGGCTTTTGGCGCGATTCCGATGGCTACTACGTCGTGGCCGCGGGCGATAAGGCCCAAGGCTCCACGTTTACCGGCTCCAAGGGTGAGTGCAAGGTCTATGACTCCGGCTGCGCTGCCGGAACCACCGACTACTACACTGGCTGGTAATTATTCTGCATCACGGATATTTGGCGGACGGGCGTCTTTACCGAGCTTTAGGGCAACGTAAGGACGCCCGTTCTATGCATGCGCTTGAGCTAACAGAGCGCTTACCGTGGCAGTACGCCGCACATATGGGCGCGGGGCACACTAGTTCATGAGAAATAAGGTCTTTCTCGTGGAGGAAGTGGTCTTGTGAACGCTCGAGATATTGCCATTGCCGCCGTCGCATTGGTGCTTGGCTGCCTTGGTCCTACGGCCGCGCTCGTTGCGGGCATGCAGGGGTCTTGTGGGGCTGCCTCTATCGTGGTCAGTGCGTTGGTCGCGGCCGCACTGCTGGGAAGTGCGGGTGTAGTCCTTTGTCGCGACGATGAGGACCAGGCGTCGGAGTCGCGGCTCTAACCGTCGGGACATCGACTACTGGTTATAGATGAAGATGAAAGCCGCCGTAAGGGGAGTGCTCCTTGTGGCGGCTTTGCTGTTGAGCCTGTTGACGTGGTGAGCCGGGCGCTACCAGCTTTTCTCGATATCGCGAATCCTCTGATAGAGCCATTCGTTCTGCGGCACTTGGATATCGTGTTTGGCGGCCAGGTGGCAAATGGTGCCCGCGAATTCCTCGACTTCGGTTTTGCGCCTTGCGATGCGGTCCTGCGCCATCGAGGGCATACCGGCGGGGTCGATCCCCTCGATGAGGTGCACCATCTGCGTCAGGTCTGCCTCGGTCAGCTCAATGCCCTCGGCGTTGGCGACCGCAAGCGTCTCTCGCATGGCGGAAACAAAGCAGCGGCGCTGCTCGGAGCCCGGCTCCGTGGCGCTTCCGTAGGTCCCGCCGTAGGCCATGCAGGTCTGGTTGATGCCGTCGTTGAGCATGAGTTTGGCCCACATGCGGTGCGCAATGTCGCTCTCGACGGTATGGGCGATGCCGCAGCGCGTGTAGAGCTCGTCGATTGCGGTGATGGTTGCGGGATCCGTGCCGGCCGCCGCGCCAAAGCGGATTTCGCCCGCATTGGTAAAGGTGAGCGCGCCGTCGAGGAATACGGCGTCCATGCCCTGGCAGATACCCAGGACGGTGTGCTTCCAGCCAAAGCGCTCGGCAATCTTTTGCTCGCTCGTAATGCCGTTGCACAGCGAGGCGATGAGCGTATTGGACCCCACGACGCGCTCCATAGTCTTGAGTGCCACATCGAGTCCAGTCGTCTTGACCGTAAGAATGACCAGATCGGCGGGCGTTGCCTCGCTGACGCGGACGGATTTTAGCGCACAGGGCTTGCCGTTGACGGTGAGCGCGTCGCCCGCGTGACGCTCAAAACGGGCGTCATCCATAACGTATTCGACGGCGTCATTGCCGAGTGCTTGGGCGATCATGCTGCCATAGAGCAAGCCGACACCGCCCTTGCCGACAAAGGCGACCTTGTTGATCTGCATGTGAATCATCTCCCCATATAAAAGGCGCCCGCATAAGGGGCACCTGATGGATTGTATGCCGTCAGGGTGATTGGTGGGTGCGCGGGGCGGCTGTTATGAAAAAGAAACGTTTGCCTGGACGTTACGCTGCGGGGCAGACCGCAAAGACATGCGCGTGGTCATGCCCGGCTCCTTTCATCGGGCTTTTTGCTGATGTTAAAGCGGTGCCGCGACAGCTCGATTTCTACTGCGTTACGATACGTTCTCGATTGCGATTCCACGATGTTTCGGCTGCGTGACCATTGTGTTTCGCCTTGCCGGGGCGCTGATGGCGAAGGGAGGGGCCGTGCAATATCGCGTTGACCCCAAAAGCGGCAACCGTATCTCGGCGTTGGGTCTGGGCTGCATGAGGTTTCCCGGTGCGCCGGGACGTCCGGATGCGAAGACAGCCGATGCCATCATTTCCCGTGCGGTGGAGCAGGGGATTAATTATCTGGACACCGCGTATCTCTATCCCGGTAACGAGGCGTGCGTGGGCGCCTCGCTTGAGCGCTTGGGGCTGCGTGACCGGGTGTTGCTGGCGACCAAGTTGCCGCATGCTTCGTGCAAGTGCGCGGAGGATTTCGACCGGTTCTTCGATGAGCAACTGCGGCGCCTGCGGACCGACCATATCGACTATTACCTCATGCATAACATTACCTCGCCCGCCCAGTGGGAACGTGTGGTGGCGTTGGGCATTGAGGACTGGATCGCGTGTCAAAAGGCGGCGGGGCGCATTCGCCAGATTGGTTTTTCGTACCACGGCAGCGCGGTGGATTTCCTGACGATGCTTGACGCATATGACTGGGATTTTTGCCAGATACAGTACAACTATGCCGGCGAGCGTTACCAAGCGGGAACGGCAGGACTCATGGCGGCTGCGGAGCGCGGGCTCGCGGTGTTTGTGATGGAGCCGCTGCTGGGCGGGCGTTTAGCGGGCAAGCTGCCGCCACGGGCCCGCGCTGTGCTCGATAGTGCCCGTGACCCGCATTTGCGCACTCCTGCCGCCTGGGGTCTTTCGTGGGTGTGGAATCATCCTCAGGTGACGATGCTGCTTTCGGGTATGACCGATACCGCGCAGGTGGACGAGAATTCGTCACTGGCAGACCTCGCGTTGCCGAATTCGATGACTGCCAACCAGCTCGACACGATTGCGCGCGTGTTGATGGAGTTTGAGAAATCGAACCGTGTGCCCTGCACGGGATGCGGCTACTGCATGCCATGCCCCAAGGGTATCAACATTCCCGGCTGCTTTGCCGCCTACAACGCGAGCTATGCGCACAGCTGGTTTACGGGGCTGTCGCAATACTTTACGGCGAGTGCGGTGCGCACGAGCGAGCCCAAGCTGGTGAGCAATTGCGTCAAGTGCGGTAAATGCGCACGTCACTGCCCGCAGCACATCGATATTCCCGAGCGTTTGGACGACGTACGCCGCCGTTTTCAGCCTGGCCTCGTGACGGCGGTGCTTAAGGCCTTCGGCAAAACGCGCTCCTGATGCCCCTTTTATAACTTGCGGTGGAATAGTTCCTGTTTGCGGCAGAATAGGGACCAAACAGGAACTATTCCACCGCAACTGAAGGGGGCTGTCGTGGGTCATCGAGATTCATGTGATGATTTGCGTGAGGTTCGTTGGGGCGTTTTGGGCGCCGGGCACATTTCGCATCGATTTGCATCGTCGCTCAAGGAGGTGGACGGGGTACGGCTTGTGGCTGCGGCCGGCCGCACTCCTGCACATGTCGAGGAATTTTGCCGAGCGTTTTCGATCGATGCTGCGCATGGCCATGCCTCGGTCGACGATAACGGCGATGCGGCTTATGACGCGCTGATTGCCGACCCCGATGTCGATGCAATCTACTTGGCTCTTCCGCATGGCATGCATACGCGTTGGGCCTGTCGCGCGCTGCGCGCCGGAAAGGCCGCGCTGTGCGAAAAGCCGGCCGTTTTGAGTGAGGAAGAGGCTCTCTCGATTGCCTCCACCTCTCGTGAGCGCGGCGTGCTGTTTATGGAGGCGATGAAGAATCGGTTTTGCCCGATGCGCACTCGCGTGAAGGGCTTGCTTGCGTCGGGTGAGCTTGGCCGTATTGTCTCGATTGAAAGCGTGCAAAGGCTCGATTACGGCGAGCCTCCTTCGGGCTATCTGCTTGATCCGTTGCAAGGCGGCTGTCTATATGACATGGGCTGCTATGCGGTCGGTTGGTTTGAGGATTTGCTCGCGGGTGCGTGCGAGGTTTCGTCCCGTGAAGTTCGCTGGCGTGACGTATCGGGCGGCCGCGTCGATTGGGCCGACGAGATCCATATGAGTGTCGGCGGTATACCCATTCATATGGTGTGCGACGGCAAAGCAGCATATGAAAGCCGCTTAACGATTGCCTGCGAGCGGGGCTCGTTGGAAATCGACCGTCTCCATCGCCCCGAGCTCGCCCATGTGAAGTATTCCGACGGGCGAACGCTCGAAATAAATGCCCCGTTTGAGGTCGATGATTTCTACGGCGAAATCCAGCATGCGACCCAGCTCATCCGGGCGGGGAAACTCGAGAGTCCCGTCATGCCCCTTGCCGCCACACAGCGCTGCGCGCGCATTATCGATGCAATCCGTCTAGCCCTCTAGGCTTGGCGCTGACGCGTAGGGGATCATGACGCTGGCGCCCGTAGCCGTAGTGCTTGGCGGCGCGCATCTCTGATGCCCCTTTTATAAGTTGCGGTGGAATAGTTCCTGTTTGCGGCAGAATAGGGGCCAAACAGGAACTATTTCACCGCAACTGATGAGGGGGAACTGGAGATGCTGACGATTGGGTGTCATCTTTCGACGACGAAGGGCTATCGGGCGATGGGGGAGACGGCGCTGTCCATTGGCGCCAATACCTTTGCATTCTTTACGCGCAACCCGCGCGGCGGCAAGGCGAAAGACCTTGACATGGATGACGTGGCGGCCCTGCGCGAGCTTATGGAGCAAAACGACTTTGGCCCGCTCGTGGCTCATGCCCCGTATACCTATAACCCCTGCTCAGCCAAAGAGCGGGCGCGTGAGTTTGCCCTGGAGGCCATGGCAGAGGACCTACGGCGCATGGAAGCGCTGCCCGGCAACTACTACAACTTCCATCCCGGTGCGCATGTGGGGCAGGGCTCCGACGCCGGCATTCAGATGATCGTCGACACCCTGTGCCAGGTGATGTTTGAGGGCCAGCAGACGACGGTGCTGCTCGAGACCATGGCCGGCAAGGGCACCGAGGTGGGCCGCAGCTTTGAGGAGCTGGCGCTCATCATCGAGGGCGTTGCTGCCGAGCGCCCCGAGCTGTCGGCCAAGCTGGGCGTTTGCCTAGACACCTGCCATGTGAATGACGCCGGCTATGACATCGTCCACGATCTGGACGGCGTACTCGACGAGTTCGATCGTGTGGTGGGTATCGAGCGCCTGCGCGCCGTGCATATCAATGACTCCAAGAACCCCTGCGGTGCCCATAAGGATCGCCACGAGTGCATCGGCAAGGGCTACCTGGGTAGTGAAGAGTTTGGCGGCGGTATGCAGGTTATGCAGAATATTGTATCGAATGGCCGCTTGCGCGCATTGCCATTCATTTTGGAGACACCGAACGAACTTGCAGGTTATGCGGCTGAAATCAAACTGTTAAGGTCGTTGCAGCAGTAATGGCTGCCATAAAGTGGAGCGCTCCATTCACGTTATGGGTTTGTTTCAATCAGTTTTCTAATTGCAGATTCTTCCAAGCGGGTGCATAATAACCATCAGTTTTTGCAGACCTCTGAATCAAACGGGGTCACCGGAAGGAGACTGATTATGAAGCTCAAGAAGCTTGGCGCATTTGCCGCCACGGGCGCCATGGCGCTCGCCCTCGCACTGACGGGCTGCGGCTCGTCCAACGCCACCTCTGGTTCTGATGCCGGTTCCAGCAGTTCTGACGACGCTAAGGTCGAGAAGGTCGACGGCTCCAAGGAGTACGCGCTCGTCAAGGACGGTACGCTGACCGTCGGCACCTCTGCCGAGTACGCCCCGTTTGAGTACAAGGATGACAACGGCGATTATCAGGGCTTTGACCTTGAGCTCATCAAGGCTATCGGCGACAAGCTGGGTCTGGATGTCGAGTACGTCAACAATGACTTTGACACGCTGGTTCCGGGCGTCGCTTCGGGCGCCAAGTATGACGTCTCCATCGCGGCTATCACCGACACGCCCGAGCGTGAGAAGGAAGTCACTTTCTCCGATTCCTACTACATGGACGATCAGGCTATCGTGACCAAGGTCGATAACACCGACATCACGGCCGACAACTACAGCGAGAAGCTCAACAACGCCGACGCTACCATCATCGTCCAGTCTGGCTCGACCGCCGAGTCCTTTGCCCAGGAGAACTTCCCCAAGGCCAAGATCGTCCCCTACAAGGACGCTACCGAGTGCTTCAGCGCCCTGCAGTCCGATAAGGGCGACGCCGTAGTCACCAACCGCTCCGTTGCCAGCCAGCTGACCGCCGAGCAGTTCAACACCTGCCAGACCATTAAGCAGATCAGCACCGGCGAGGAGTACGCCATCGCCATCAACCAGGGCAACACCAAGCTCAAGGACGATATCAACCAGGCCATCAAGGACCTGACCGACGACGGTACCGTCGACGCCCTCATGGCTAAGTACAACATCAAGTAAAATAGCTACTTGATTGCGCGCGGGCCCTTTCCGTTTTGGCGGAGAGGGCCTTTGCGCTTCTCTTGACGGAGAGCATTTCCGTCTCGTTTTGCCGGCAACTTCTACGATAGGAGCCACCTTGTCTCGACTGAACAAAGGGGCCGCGGAGCAGCGTTTTCCACTGCCAGCCTTGCTCCAAAAGCTAGTCTGCGTCATGGCCGTGGCGCTCGCGCTGGTGTGCGCGGGGGCATATGCGCCCACGACCGCCCAGGCGCTTGAGACCGCAAAGATTACCGCCAGACCCAACACCGGTTCGGGCAGCGCTGTGGTCGGCGGCACCGAGACGCGCATTACCTGGGAGGTCCAGGCCGATGCCGACGAGGAGCTGAGCGGTCTTTCGCTGACGTTTGTCGACGGCACGACGTTTGGTACCGATGACACGCGATTGACGATGCTCTCGGGCGAGGACCTCATGGATCGTACGCCCATGAAGCCCACGTGCAAGGCTGACGGCCAGACGTTCAAGATCGACTTTGGCGAGACGGCGCCTGCCGGCGGCTTTTTCCGTGTCGAGGTCTACGGCGTGACCTTCCCCGTCGAGGGCGGCGATGAGGCCTTTAGCGGCACCTATACGCTCGCCGACGGTTCGACCAAGAAGATTTCCAAGATTCCATCGGTGGAGATCAAGGGCGTGACGGCATTCGATAACTTCCTGGCCGATCTTAAGGAGCAGCCGTGGGTCGAGGCATGGAATTCCAACATGTTCCTTCGCCTGTTCCTGAACCCGGTCATTTTGGTCCAGAGCCTGCCGATCGTCTTCAAAGGCTTCCTCATGTCGCTTTCGATCGTGCTCGTGGCGTTTCCGCTGGCAATTCCCTTTGGCTTTGCCTTGTCGCTCATGCGCATTTCCAAGTCGCGCATCCTTCGTTGCCTTGCCGGCATCTATGTGAATATCATCCGTGGTACGCCGGCGTTCCTGCAGATCTACATCGCGTTCTTTGGCTTGCCGCTTGCCGGCGTCAAGGTTGATGACTATGTGCTGGGCGTCATCGTCATGGCCATGAACTCGTCCGCCTACCTGTGCGAGATTTTCCGCGCCGGTATTCAGTCGATCCCCAAGGGCCAGAACGAGGCCGCGCGCTCGCTGGGCATGAATGCCTTCCAGACGCTGCTCTACGTTATGATTCCGCAGACGTTCCGCAATGTTTTGCCTACGTTGACCAGTGAGTTCATCCTGCTTTACAAGGATACGTCGCTGCTCGCGGCCGTGGGCGTGGTTGAGATCGTCATGAACGCCCGCACCATCGTGGCCACGACGGGCTCCATTACGCCGTATGTGGTTGCCGCCCTGTTCTATCTGGTCATTACCCTGCCGCTTGCGCGCTTGGTGAGCGGTCTTGAGGCGAGGCTTCTGGGGACGGCCGAAACTAAGAAGAAGCGTCCCACCAAGAGCGCCGGACAGGTTGTCGCGACGCCCGCCGATCATATCGCCGGTCTGTAAGGAGGTCCTATCATGAGCGAAACCAATAACTCGAACGAGGTCGTCGTCAGCATCAAGAACCTCCAGAAGGCCTTTGGTGATAACGTGGTCCTGCGCGATATCGATCTGGATGTGCACAAGGGCGAGGTCGTCGTAGTCCTGGGTCCTTCGGGCTCGGGCAAGTCGACGATGCTTCGCTGCATCAATCGTCTGGAGCATCCCACGAGTGGCTCGATTGTCGTTGAGGGCGTGGACGTGTGCGCCAAGGGCGTCGACCTCAACAAGGTACGTACGCATCTGGGCATGGTGTTCCAACAGTTCAATTTGTTCCCGCACCTGTCAGTCAAAAAGAACGTCATGCTTGCGCAGCAAAAGGTACTCAAGCGCAGCAAAGAAGAGGCCGAGAAGATCGCCATCGAGGAGCTGACCAAGGTTGGCCTGTCCGAGCGCATCGATTTTATGCCGAGCCAGCTCTCGGGCGGTCAGCAACAGCGCGTGGCGATCGCCCGCGCCCTGTCGATGAATCCTCACGTCATGCTCTTTGACGAGGCCACGTCGGCGCTCGACCCCGAGCTGGTTCGCGACGTTCTGGGTGTCATGCGCGATCTTGCACGTGACGGTATGACCATGATCGTGGTGACGCACGAGATGGGCTTTGCCCGCGATGTCGCCGACCGCGTGGTCTTTATGGACGGCGGCGTTATCGTGGAAGAGGGTACGCCGAGCGAGGTCTTCGACCATCCTAAGAGCGAGCGCACCAAGGCGTTTTTGGGCAACATCTCGTAGCGGCGTGTCGAGGTTGTCGATATAACAAACGGGGACCGGATAGTATCCGGCCCCCGTTTTTGTTTGGGCATGAGCGACTGTTGTTATGCGGTACTCGGCTGTCAGTTGCCTTGCGGCTTTCTGACGGCTTCGTTAGGCCAGCTCCGCTCCCAGAGCCTTGCAGGCCGCCTCACCCTCGTCGTCGGGCGCGTCGTAGCAGATGGTGGAATCCACGACGTTGACGCCGGCCTCGTCGGCGTCGGCCTTCCAGTTGTCCATCCACTCGCCCTCTGCCCACGAATAGGAGCCAAAGAGGACGACCTTCTTGTCGCCGAGGGTCTCCTTGACCTCGTCCCACATAGGCTGGAACTCGTCATACTCAAGCTCCTCGGAACCCATGGCGGGGCAGCCGAAGGCAATGGCGTCATAGCTGGCGGCCTTGTCGGCAGAGAAGTCGGCGCAGGAGATGACCTCTGCCTCGGCGCCGGCATCGGTTGCACCTTCGGCAACGAAGTTTGCCATGGCCTCGGTGTTGCCTGTGCCGCTCCAGTAGACGACTGCGATCTTGCTCATATTGAGTCCTTTCGGTTGTGTGGCGTGCGGCCGCGGTTTGTACGTTCTATCGGGTCGCCTGGGCAAGTTGCGCCAAGCTGCAGCCCTGCTGATAGATAAAGGTGAGGTGTTGGGTGCAGGCACGGTACGCATCAAACGTCGCAAGCGCCTGCTCGGCATTCGTATAGACCTTCCAGGCTCCAAAGATCTTGTAGTTCTCGCCACGTTGGGCGATGAACTCGTGCACGTCGTCGTAGGGATACCCCAGGAAGTAGCCAATTTCGTGTGGAAACTCGCAGGTGCAGCCGTTGTCGTAGCGTGCTTGATGGTCCAATGCGCATCGGGTTTGGCCGCATGCGCATTCCGCGGCGTTATTGCTTGCGAGCGTGATGCGCGATGCCAGGTGCACAAGACATGCCGAGAGGTTGCCGGTGTCGTAGCCCTCCTTGGCGAGTGCCGTTTTGGCGCGCGGGTCAGCAAGGTAAGTGGCGAGGCTATTGGGCCGATATGCGTATACGAGCGCCCCGCAGGGGCGCCAGACCAAAACGCTCAGATGAATGCCGAGCGAGTTAAGCTCGCGGTTGCACTGGGCGATAACGTTGAGCAGGCGTGCTCGGCGTTCTGCGATTGACGCGGTCGCGTCCGAACCATCCTGATGGGCGTAGACGCCGGGATAGGTAAAGAGCGATGCCGGCTTGATGCCCGCGAGCGTGGGAGAGCAGTTGCGCACGACCGCTGCCTGAAACGTTGGAATGTCTATGGTTCGGGTCACGGTGCTCCTTACGGATCTAAACTGTTAGCCTAGGAAAACTTATACACGAAAGTAAGCCATGGTCAACAAAAAAGTTTGAGTAGGGAAACTAATTGACCGAACCGACATGATTTTGGGTTAAGATGGGGACACCCCACGGGGGTATCTCTGAAATGGACCGTAAGGAAGGGGAGCGTATGAGCGACTTGCTCAACCCAGCAAATATCATCGTGCTGGGCGTGATTGCTATTGGTATGTTCTTTGGGCTGCGCCGTATTGCGGCGTCGACGCATGGGAAGAGTTGCTGCAGTGATGGCGCAAGCGGAAAGAAAGCCAAGAGGGTTGTTGTGGTGGATACCGATGCGTCGCACTATCCCTATAGCGATGAGCTGTTCATCGGCGGCATGAGCTGTGACGACTGCGCTCAGAACGTAGCCAATGCCCTCAATACGCTTGATGGCGTGTGGGCAACGGTAACGTATGCGGACCACACGGCACGCGTACGCTCGAAGCGCCCGGTTGATCGCGACACACTCGAGACGGCGGTGAGGGGTGCGGGCTATTACGTTATGAAAATGTAGGCGTTGCCCTCTCCGGTGGGTACCAGCCTCCTGCCCATTGTGACTATCGGCATCCAAAAATTTGCGCAAAAATAACCTTTAGATGCGGCAAAAGTGGAGTTTGGTGACGGTTTGCGCGGAATTCGCTACCAATCGAGCATCTATGAACCCGTCCAAAAAATTACAGGTGTATATTTATACACTGATTATTGCTGTGCTCAGATTGCAATTAACCGTGGACAGAAATGAAGAATGCTAAAACTGGGCTTTAGGACAGGGGAGGCTATAACCTTATGAGACGAGTGGGAACACTTGGCTTGGTGGCAGCGCTTGCCGCTATCTTGGTATCGCCGCTGCCGGCGCACGCCGAAGACGCATCGGGTGCCGTTACCTACAATGCGGGAAATGGGTATTCCTTTGAGAAGCTCTCGCATCCTACGGTAGGAACGTCGCAGCCGGATGGCATCGTCGACTACCAGGGTAACGGTGCCGTTGCCGTTCCGGGCGCCGATGGTAATACGGCCAACAACGAAGGCGATCGCGGCCAGAGCTACACTTGGGCGGCTGCGAGCTATGGTGACTGGCTTTATGTGGGCACCTGCTATGCGGCGATGGGCAACACGCTGACGCTCATGAACAGCACGCTGGGCGATTCCTTTGATGTCGAAACCATGCGCCTGACGCTGGAGGCCATGTTTAACGGTACCTTCTTCTATGGACAGCAGAAGGAGGACGGCACGGCCGACAAGGACAGCGGCGGCATCTTGGTCAAGATCAATACCAAGACCGGTGAGACCAAGCTGCTACTCTCTGAATCGCTCAACGGCGTCGCTCCTTTGTTCCGCAATGCCGTGAGCTATAAGGGTAAGCTCTATTTCTGCGGCAGCGTCAGGACCAATGGCGGCAAAGGCGGCCTGCCTGCTGTATACGAGATCGATCCTAAGACGGATGAGTACAAAGTTGTCTATCAGGGCCTTTCGAGCATGCAGGATTACGGTGCTGCCTACAAGCAGGGCATTTCTACCGGTATCCGCGGCATGTGCGTCCATGATGGCCAGCTCGTCATCAGTAATGTGGGTAAAGACGCGAACGGTAATTTTGTGTCGACAATCCTGACGTCGTCTGACCCCTCGAAGGGCCAGGACAGCTTCACCGAGATTGCCAACTCGGAGACGCTGTTTGGCTATCCGGCGATTCGCTATAAGGACAGCATCTACGGCGGCGCCATTTGGGATATGGTCTCGTACAATGGCCATCTCTATGCGACCATCTGCACCGGTACGCCCGAGAACGCTCCCGATGATAATTCCATGCAGTCGTTTGCCATGGTCCGTGGCGACAAGAATGCCGACGGCAGCTATTCGTGGACTCCCATTGCCGGCGATCAGAAGACGGACGGTGCAAAGTACTGCTTTGGCATCGATCCTGCCCGTACCCGTTCTGGCGCTGCCAACCTCATCGTCTACAACGACTACCTCTATATCGGTGAATACAACGACGAGGAGATTGCCCTCGAGCGCATCCTGTTCAACAAATCCAACACCGAAGAGGGCGGTAAGAGCAGCATGGGCGGCGTTGACTGCTCGTTTGTGAATGCCAATCTTGAGCAGTCGGTTAACATCTATCGCATGGACAAGGACGAGAACATGGAGCTCGTCGTTGGCGATCGCACCGACATGTTCCCCGAGGGCGGTATTTCCGGCCTGACTTCGGGCTTTGGCCGAAACGAGAACCAGTACATTTGGCGCATGCAGAAGTTCGACGGCAAGCTGTATATCGGTACCTTTGATACCGCGAGCCTGCTTGAGCCGATCGGCCAGTTCTCCAATGGCGACATTATCGATATGACGCCCGAGGAGTGGGACTCTCAGGTTCAGCGCCTTAGGGACCTGCTCGATCACCTGCTCGACAAGAAATCGCCTGACGACCCCATCGTTCCCGTGAACACGCTTGCGGACGATGATTCAAACGAGGCCGTCGAGGTCGATGATTCGAACGAAGCTGCCGAGGTTGATGATTCAAACAAGGCCGTCGATGTCGATGACGAGAAGACCGAGGTTGCTAAGGGCTTTGGCGATCTGAGCGATGCGCTGGAGGATGCCGCGGGCGGTCTTTGCGATCAGGCCGCGACGATGTCCCAGGACTTTGAGGACGACGCCGCTTATGTCCAGAAGATCGATGGCGAGATCGCGTACTTCAAGTCCTTTGCCGACCAGTATCGGGACATGCTCGATAGCTATGAGAGCCTTAAGCAGCAGTACGAGGATGCCTATGGCACCGAGCTGCCGAGCGATATTCAGGATGCGCTCGATAAGCTGCTGAGCGAGGAGAACCTCAAGAAGTTGAAGAGTGTCCTTACGTGCATGTGTTACCTGCGCGATGCCGAGCGCGGCTTTGATATGTATGTGACCGAGGACGGCGTGAACTTTACGACGCTGACGACTAATGGCTTTAACGATCCGTATAACCATGGTCTGCGCACCTTTGCGGTGACCAACCAGGGTCTGTGCCTTGGTACCGCCAACCCGTTCTATGGTTGCCAGGTCTGGATCCAGCGCAAGGAGAATTCGGAGAATCCGGTTGATCCCGGTACTCCGGATCCGACGGAACCCACCGATCCTTCGCAGCCGGGTGGCGGCGATCAGCCTGGCGGCAGCCAGACGGGTGGCAACGACCAGTCGAGCAGCACCACGACCACCGTCACGACGACCGCTAAGAAGACTCCGAAGGACGGCTCGCTGCCTCGCGCTGGCGACTCGATCCTCACGCTGGTCTTGGGATTGCTGGTTGCAGCTGCCGCAGTGCTTGGCATTGCTCTCGTCTTGCGCAAGCGTTCTCGTCGCTAGGCTCGTCCGCGTAGCTCAATGTCTTGGATATCGTCGAAGTCGATGGCGATATCCCTGAGTTTGAGCAGCTTGAATGCGGGTAACACTTCGTCGAGAATGCCCGTGCGGCTACGATAGCCGTACGTATCGTAATAGGTGACGCGTACCAGGTCGCCTCGTTTGAGGCCCTCGAGCTTTTTCGAAAGCTCGAGGGCTTTTTCTTCCGTGAGTTCGCATTTGGACTCAACAGTGATCTCTTGTTTGCGCACGAGCTCGTAGTATCCCGTGAGGGCGGCAAAGGGCATAAACTGCGCGGCGCGGCCGGCACGCACGGCACCGTTGGCGGTGAGCTTTGGGTCGGCGGAGCGACGTCTTCCCTCAGGGTCCGCTAGGCGCTCGAAGGCGGTCGGCGGGCGCACGGGCTGTTGTTTGGGTTTAGGCACGATGTCCTCCTACCTGATCGTTGCGTTCGCGTGCGGTGGCGCCGGCAGTAAAGCTCAGTCCCTTAACCAGGGCGTTCTTGCCGTACTTGCCCTTTACGGCCAGAACGGCGCGTGCCAGGTCGCGCTCGCGCTCATCGGCCTCGACGTCGCTAAACAGATCGATGGTGGCAAATTCTTCGGGCACCAGATTGCCAAAGCCCAGATTGATGCGCTTGACCGGTCGCTTGGGATCGACAGTCTGCGCCCAGAGCTCATCGAAATAGCTCATGATCTTCTTAAACGAATTGGTGCGCTCGGTCAGCTTTCGCGAGGCGTTTGAGTGTGCAAAGAGTGCGGCATAGCCACCGCGCGGCTTGCCGCCGTGCTCTCCCACAAAGATGCCATCGATTGCCTGCGCTTCGCGCACCAGGCGACGCCGTTCGTCATCGCGCTGGACGGGCTTGGGAGCACGGGGCGCGAGCTCGGGGCCGGCGGTTGCGGTGGGTTCGATACTCGACGTGCTCGAGCGCAGGTGCCCGCATCCGTCCACATATTGCGCTGTACCACTGGCGTCGAGGCGGCGTATGTCGGCGCGCTCGCTCGCGTAGCCCACAAAGAGCGAGATGCTGTCGCAGACTACGTGCTTATCGACCAAGTCCAGCACGGCGTTGTCGACCATCTCGCGCAAGACGGTGTAGGCCTGCTCGTAGGCATAGCCCTTCGAGAGCACCTGTCCTGTGGTGGTCGAAGTCGCTTGCGGGCGATAGGCTTGGATATCGGCGATGGTAGTCGGCTCACGCCCGAAGGCGTGGTCGATGAGATATTCTGCATTGACGCCGAGTTCGTCGTAAAGCAGGTTTTCGTCGAGCGCCGCGACGCCCATCAGATCGTAGACGCCGTATTTTTCGAGTCGTGCTGCCACGCCGGGGCCGATGCCCCAGATGTCGGTGATGGGGCGATGGGGCCAGATCTCCTTGCGAAAGGTCTCGTCGTCGAGTTTGCCGATGCGACTGAGCACGTGCTTGGCGGTGATATCGAGCGCAACCTTGGCCTGGAATAGGTTGGGGCCGATGCCGACCGTCGCCGTGATGCCGGTGCGCGCCAGGACCTCGTCGCGCAACATGCAGGCGAACCCTTCCGCATCGGTGTGATAGAGGTCCAGATAGGGCGTCACGTCGATAAAGCACTCGTCAATTGAGTAGACGTGAACGTCTTGCGGACTCACGTATTCCAGATAGATACCGTAGATTTGCGCCGACACCTCCATGTAGTGCTGCATACGCGGTACGGCCTTGATGTAGTCGATGCCGTCGGGAATCTCGAACAGACGGCAGCGGTTGTGAATACCTAAGTCCTTCATGGCTTGTGTGATGGCGAGGCAGATGGTTGTGCGCCCGCGCGATTCGTCGGCAACGACCAGGTTGGTAGTGAGCGGGTTGAGCCCGCGGTCGACGCACTCGACGCTGGCATAAAACGTCTTGAGGTCGATGCAGATATAGGTGTGCTGCTCGTGCGCCATCCGTGTCCCTCCATCAAACACATGTTCTTATCGAATATCTGTTCGATAATACCCGCTCGTCCGGACATCGTCAAAACCTGTTCCTTTTTGGCAGGTATAGTCGTGCAACTGCATCGGGTTTTAACGCAGCTCTAAAGAGTGCGAAACAGCTCGGAAAACCTCGCTTCGTAGCATGAGCCTGACGATTGATACCGCCTATGCGCACGGAAGGGTTGTGGGAAAGATGGTCAATTATGGGTTTGGTATGCCGACGCGCCTTGTTGCGGATGGAGACGTGGCTCGCTGGTGCGGACGATTGGTCGCTCACTACGGTGGCACCAAGGCACTGGTCGTGCTGGGAGGCGACAAGCACACGCGTGATGAGCTTGTCTCGGCGGCGCTTGGTTCGCTCGATCGAGCTCTGCTCGAGCGTGTGCTTTTCCGCTGCGGCTCGTTTGAGGACGACGGGGGAGACGAACTGATCGACGAAGCCGTGGCCCTGGCGACCGACGAAGGCGTGGACTTTGTCCTGGCGATTGGCGATGCCGATACTGCCGGCTTTGCGCGCGAACTCGCGCGTCGCATGGCGGCGCTCGATGCCGGCGAAGATGGTTTTGTCCCCTATGGATGCATTGTCTCGGAGGGCAAGGTGCCTGCTGTCGTGGGCACCGGCGAGGTTCCCGTTTTTGCCATTATCGCACCCGAACTGCTGGAGGGCATCGGGTCTCCTCTGCGTGAGTTGCTCGGTAGCGTCTGCGCCGTGGCCTAATATTTGCCATAAAGGGATGGGCTATTTTTGGTTGGTAAAGCGTTTGACCTGCCAAAATAAGCCTGTCCCTTTTTAATCGGTTGCCGTTTGGGGGCCGATTGGCAACGCTCGCTGATTGTAGTCTTGACCTGCGCTAGAATAGGGGCATCTGATTATCCGGGCGCATGGAGGTATGCGCCCGTATGCTGAGGAGGACTTTATGGCAACTGTTGCCGCACCTATCGACGCTACGTCGACCGCCGCTTGGAAGGCGCTCGAGGCCCATCAGGAGAAGCTCGAGGCCGAGGGTATCGACCTTAAGGCATGGTTCGCTGCCGATGCAGAGCGCGTGAACAAGCTGAGCTTTGATGCCGGTGACCTGCACTTCGACCTGTCCAAGAACCTTGTGACCGATGAGACCGTCAAGCTGCTGTGCGATCTTGCCCGCGAGGTGAAGCTCGAGGAGCGCCGCGACGCCATGTTCTCCGGCGAGCACATCAACACCACCGAGGACCGCGCTGTTCTGCACACCGCGCTTCGCCGTCCGGCAAGCGAGAAGGGCCAGCTCATCGTTGACGGCCAGGATGTCGTCGCCGACGTGCACGAGGTCCTCGACCGCATGTATGCCTTTGCCGAGCGTGTACGCTCCGGTGAGTGGAAGGGCGTAACCGGTAAGAAGATCGAGCACCTGGTGTCCATCGGCATCGGTGGCTCCGACTTGGGCCCGGTCATGGCCTACGAGGCCCTGCGTCCCTATGCCGACGCCGGTATCGACTGCCGCTACATCTCCAATATCGACCCCAACGACCAGGCCGAGAAGCTCAAGGGCCTCGATCCCGAGACCACGCTCGTGATTATCGTCTCCAAGACTTTCACCACGCTCGAGACCCTCACCAACGCTCGCGAGGTCAGGACCTGGATGCTCGAGCAGCTCAAGGCTCAGGGTGCCATCGACGGCTCCGATGAGCAGAACGCCGAGGCCGTGGCAAAGCACTTCGTCGCCGTTTCCACCGCACTCGAGAAGGTCGAGGCCTTCGGTATTGACCCCGCCAATGCCTTCGGCTTCTGGAACTGGGTCGGCGGCCGCTACTCCGTCGACTCCGCCGTGGGCCTGTCGCTGATCGTCGTGCTCGGCCCCGAGCGCTTCCAGCAGTTCCTCGAGGGCTTCCATGCCATCGACGAGTACTTCTGCAACACGCCGCTCGAGAACAACGCCGTCGCGCTGATGGGCCTGTTCAACGTCTGGTACGTCAACTTCTTCGGCTCCAAGAGCCACGCCGTGCTTCCGTACTGCCAGTATCTGCACCGCTTCCCGGCTTACCTGCAGCAGCTCACTATGGAGTCTAACGGCAAGCACGTCCGCTGGGACGGCAGCGCTGTGACCTCCGATACCGGTGAGATTTTCTGGGGCGAGCCCGGCACCAACGGTCAGCACGCCTTCTACCAGCTGCTGCACCAGGGCACTGTGGTGGTTCCGGCCGACTTCATCGCCTTCGCCAATACCGCCAACCCTGCGACCGATAGCGGTCAGGACGTGCATGAGCTGTTCCTGGGCAACTTCCTGGCCCAGACCAAGGCGCTCGCCTTTGGTAAGACGGCCGATGAGGTTCGTGCCGAGGGCACGCCCGAGCAGATCGTCCCGGCCCGCTGCTTTGAGGGCAACCGTCCGACGACCTCGATCTTCGGCGACACGCTGACCCCGTTCGCACTTGGCGAGCTCATCGCCCTGTACGAGCACATCACGTTTGTCGAGGGCACGGTCTGGGGCATCGACTCCTACGACCAGTGGGGCGTTGAGCTGGGCAAGCAGCTTGCCAAGCAGATTACCCCGGCCTTCCACGACGACGCCGCAAAGGCCGAACAGGACGCTTCGACCCAGGCGCTCATCGAGTTCTACCGCGCGCATCGCAAGTAGTCGCTGCTGTTAACGCATCGCGCCTTATAGCCAGGGGCCCGTATCCTATCGGATGCGGGTCCCTTTGCTTTACCGTGGTCCCGGGGCGCACGGCCTTTGTGGAACATTGCCGGGGCGCCGCGCGCTGCGAGAACCCTGCGTCTAGATCTCGGCCTCCGCATGGCCTCGCTGCGCCTCGGGCAGCTCCCCGTAGAGCGGATGGTCTTCGAGCCTAAAGCGCTCGACCTGTTCGGGAGTGCGACCGCGTACAAAGAGCCACGAGCGATCGATCGGCGTCGCCATGAGCGTGCTGGGCAGTGCGTCGGCGCGGTCGGAAAACACCCGGGCGCTCTCGGGATCCTGGAACGCCAGCACCAGATGCGTGTCGCAGTTGCCCATGATGGAGCGTGCGCGTGCCTCGCCATAGAGCGCATCGAGCTGATTGGTCGACTGCAATAGCAGCGTTGCCCAGATGTTGCGGCTTCGGATAATCGAGAGCACGTTGTCGATCTGGGGGATCTGCAGATTTGCGAAGTCATCGAGCATAAAGCGCACGGGCACGGGCAGGCTGCCGTCGGGCTGCCTATCGGCTTCGCGAATGAGGCCCATAAACGCCTGCGTAATAAAGAGGCCGGTCAGCGGATCGAGATTGCGGTCAATATCGCTTACGGTTACAAACAGGGCGCAGGGGGTGTGTCCCATGGAAGCGAAGTCCACCTGATGGCACTCACGATAGAGCTGTGCCGCACCGTCGAATCCCAGACACATGACCTTTTCGGCAAGGATGCCGACGATGCTCGCGTGCATGCGCTCGGCATTTTGCGTAATGGCGTAGCGCCGCCATAGCGAGAGGGCATAGCTTTGGGGGTCGGTCGTGATCAGATCGTCAAACAATCGGGCCGTGGAACCGTCCTGCAGGTGCTCGATCAGCTTGATGACTGAGCTGATCGTCTGCTCGTCGGCGGGTAGCTGTTCGGTGACGTAGGCGATAAGACACGACAGCAGGTTTGCCGCCGCATGATCCCAAAAAGGCTGGTTGTTGTCCTCGATGGGGCAGATGGCCTTTGCCACCGAGAGGATGTCCTGCTGGTTGGGCCTGCCGTCCGCCTTGCGGCGAATGTGCCTCAGGGGGTTGTAGCCGCAGCGCTCGATGCCGGGCGCAAGGGCCGGGACGGTGTTGAGGTCGGCGAAGTTGAGACATTGCACGCGGTAACCGTGGGCTGCCAGCACGGGTCCCACTTCGCGACAGAGCGTGCCTTTGGTGTCGAGCACGATGTAGCTTGCGTTCATTTGCAGCAGGTTGGGCTTGAGGACGTTTCGGGTCTTGCCGGCTCCCGAGGGGCCGATCACAAGTGCGTTGTTGTTGAGTCCCGTTTGGCGGGTGTCGCAGGAAAGCGTTCGATCCTTGGCGAGGATGGTGGACGATGCGGACTCAGATGCGGCGAGGCGGCTGGCGAGGTTAGACATGGGCGACCTCCTTGGTGGTCGAGAGGATTTCGTGGGCAAAGCCGAGCTCGACGGCGCGCTTGGCCGAAAGGTAGGTGTCTTTTGCAGTGAGGGACTGGATGCGCTACGGCGTGAGGCCGCTGCGATCCGAGAGGATTTGCGTGAGGGTCTTGCGGGTCTGCATGAGACGCCGGCTGGTTTCCTGCAGTGCAAGTGCCGAGCCGCCTGCCCCCTGGGGGATCAGCGGGTCGTGAATCATGAGCTCTGCATGGGGCGCCATACGTCGATCGTCGCCGCCCATAAAGATTACGGCGCCCATGGACGCGGCGAATTCCAGGCAGACGGTGCGGATGGGGCACGATGCGAGGCGCATGGCGTCATAGATCGCAAGACCCGATCGCACGCTTCCGCCGGCGCTGGCGACAAATATGGTGATGGGGCGGCTGGGGTCGGTGGCATCGAGCAGGCGGATCTGCTGGCATAGGTCGTGGGCCATCGGGGTTTCGATGTTTCCCATGACGGAGAGCTCGCGACGGGCGAGCATCTCATCGTAAATGCTGGTGAGCGTGATACCTCGGGCGGATTCACGCATGGTGAGGGGGCTGATGATGGGGGAATGATTGGTGTCCATGAGGACTCCTTTCTGTTGGTTGTGTTGTGGAATAGGATTGTTGCCCGCGGAGGGGCTGGCGGGCTACAGGGTTCGTCCGAGCCTGAGATCGAGCTCGGTTGTGGGGCAGGCTGCCTGTTCGTGCGGCTCGCAAACGCCAAGGGCTCCAAAGCGATGGAGCGTTGCGGCGGGCGTGGTGTAGGCGAGCCGCAGCTGATGCTCGACAGGGGCACATCCGTCATTTTTGTAATGAGCCGCGTAGTACTGCGCGATGCTGGCGTTCATCTCGCTGCCATTGCGATGGCGCTCAAACTGGCGTCTGCAGGTCTCGATGATCTTTGCTACCGACTTGGGTGCCGTCGCGGGAACAAGGGCGAGATAGCCCTCAAATAGCTCGTTGATGCTCAGGAGGCACAGCAGATCGATCAGCGTCCTTATGGCTGCTCCCTCGGCGGAAAAGTGCGCGGTCATGCGGTTATATCGGTTGCGGTCGACGATGGCCGCATGGGGTCTTGGAGTTTTCTGCCCCGTGGTTCCGGGCTTTTGCCGCGCCTGTGTATTGAGCTCGACGTTGCAGCGCTTGAGGCCGTCCAACGGAAGGAACAGTGCGGTGCGCAGAGTGTTCCGCTTGCTTTCGAGTTCATGACGCTCGTCGGGTTCCCATTCGAGCTTGAGTTTCGTGTCGAGCGCCGTAAGCATATGGGCTAGGCAGCCTACGGTAAGAACGTACGAATCGTTGTCGCGTTTTGGGGCATAGGGGTCTGTCAGCTTGCGAATGTCGGGGTCGCCCATGATCTTTGTGCAGCGCTTCAGCAGTTGGGGGTGGTCGGCCAAGATCGTCGCGAGCGGTAGCGACGCGTAGTTCTTGATGGTCGCGGCGGCAAAGGCGGCGTCATATTCGTTTGCATATGCTCGCTCAATGCGGGCATCCAGAATGCTTTTCTTATCGCCGTCTTCAGCGCGGTAGTTTGTCATAGCTTCTCCAATCGGTTGATGTTCGTGCTGTTTGTTGATGTGTTGGTTGTCGTGAGTGATGTGCTTGCCGTGGGTGATGTGCTGACGTTGGGGTGCTATGCGGTTTTCAATGAGCCCGTGAGGCAGTTGCTGCAGGGGCGGGATGGAACGGCCCATGCAAGGCGGAAGGCATCGTGCTCAAAATCGAGACAGCAATGCCCTGGGTGCCTCACATGTGGCAGTTACCTCATTAAGTTGTCATTGCGTTTGGGGTTGTACTTTGCCGATCTTCTTTCTCTTACACGCTGAAAACTGAAACTGAATATGCTCGATCAAACGATGACCACAGGAGCGGTCATCTTTAAAGTACGTTCGTTTTGCTGATTTGACAAGAACTATTTTTGAATTTTTTTCTACGGGATGAAATGAGATTTGCGGAACGGTCGCGATTGGTGTCGCCAGCTTTGCATGTGGTGGCTCGGCGTTTGGACTGGAACGACTGAGCCCCAAGATGGCGTCCCGTTCATGTTTGAGACAATATATGACTTTTTGCCCGTTGCAAACAGAGTCGCGGTGGGTGTTCTGTATGATGGCTCAGACAAGGTTGTTCAATGACAGGGAGGCATATATGGCAATCAAAGCCATCGCGATGGATATCGACGGTACGCTCACCAACGATCAGAAAGTGATTAGCCCGCGTACGCGCGAGAAGCTGCTCGCGGCGCAGGAGTCGGGCATTAAGCTCATTTTGGCTTCGGGCCGTCCCGCATGGGGGCTGCACGCGTTGGCACAGGAGCTCGACCTTCAAAACCATGACGGTCTGCTGGTGGCCTTTAACGGCGCTCACGTCGTCGATGCCCAGACCGACGAGGTGTTGTTCGATCAGGCTATGCCTGTCGACGAATTGCATCGCCTGATTGATCACCTGCGTAATTTTGACGTGATCCCTATGATTTCGCTCGGTCGCGATCTGCACGTCGAGGACTCGTACCATTGCATGATCACGCTGCCTGACGGCTCGCAGAAGAATATCGTCAAGTATGAGCGCGACGCGTGCGATCTTAAGATTCGCGAGGTGGAGAGCCTGCATGAGGTCGCTGATGCTTATCCCGTGGACAAGCTACTCACTGCGGGCGACCCGGCCTATTTGCAAGCGCATCACGAGGAGATGTACGCGCCCTTTAAGCAGACGCTTTCGGGCATGTTTACGGCTGACTGGTACTTTGAGTTTACGGCGCCCGGTATCGACAAGGCCCGTGCGCTCGAGGGTGCCCTGCCCAAGCTCGGCATCGATGCCAGCGAGGTCGTATCGTTTGGCGACGGCCAGAACGACAAGTCCATGATTGAGTGGGCCGGCACCGGTGTTGCCATGGGCAACGCCGTCGATGAGGTTAAGGCCGTGGCCCAGATGGTGACCGCCAATAACAACGAAGACGGTATTGCGGTGGCGCTGGATAAGCTGCTGGGTTAGAATCGCCGATAATGCATGGTTCGGGCGCCTGCTTACAGGCGCCCTTTTGTTAGGGAGGGTGCCGTGTCCGCATTTCCGTTCGACGCCGTTATCTTTGACATGGACGGCGTCATTGTCGATACCGAGTATTACTACCTGGGCGAGACTGCCGCGTTTGCCAAGGAGCTTGGGCTTAACCTGACTCAAGAGGAGTTGAACGGGCAGGTTGGTACCTCGCATCAGTTCTTCCTGCGTATGCTTGTCGATTGGTTTGAGCGCGCCGGGAAGGGGCATTTAACTGGCGAGGAAGCGTTGATCCGTTGGGACGAGTGGGCGCATAAGCGTCCGCGCGACTATCAGGCTTTGATTAACCCAGGCGCCGTGGATACGATTCGAGAGCTGCCGCGCCGTGGCGTTCGCGTGGCGCTTGCCAGCTCGTCTCCCATGGATAGCATCGAGGAAGTGCTCAATGCGTGCGGGCTGTCGGATGCCTTTGAGTATGTGGTGAGCGGCGAGCAGTTTAAGGAGAGCAAGCCCGAGCCCGACATCTACCTGCATGCGCTGGACCTGCTGGGGCTGCCCGCGAATCGCTGCTGCTGCGTTGAGGATTCGGTGCCTGGCATCACTGCCGGCAAGCGAGCCGGCCTGACAGTTATTGCCAAGCGCGAGGAGCGCTTTGGCTTTAGCCAGGATGCCGCGGACAAGATTATCGACCAGCTGCCGGAGCTGCTCACGCTTTCTTAGGAGCGCGGTAGTTGCGCGTTTTTCGGGTCAGATGAGTAAATACCCGACATTTTGGTGCGGCAGCAAGCATACTTTATGCTAATGCGGGCTTAAGGGCTTGTTGAATGCCCTTAAGCCCGCTTTTGACTTAATTGGGCTGGGAGAGGGTATATGCCACCGACTGAAGGACTAACTGACGGTAAAGCAGCGATACCGCTGTACCAACAGGTTATCGATATCATTAAAAACGAAATCAATTCCGGTGCCTACAAGGCGGGCGCGCGGATACCCAACGAATTCGAATTGGCTGAGAACTATAAAGTTGGCCGCGTTACCGTGCGACGCGCTATTGAGGAGCTCGTCCAGCAGGGCTATCTAACGAAGCGGCAGGGGAAAGGCACGTTTGTCAATGCCCCCAAGCTTAAGCGCAAGATTCGCCAGAAGGATGACGTCCAGAGTTTTTCGGACGCATGCCGCGTTAACGGAATGGAGCCGGGGGCGTGCGTCATTTCGAGAAAGATACTGCCGGCAGATTCTACCGAAGCGCAGTTCTTTGGTGTTCCCGTTGGAACTGATTTGATTTGCGTTGAGCGTGTACGTACTGCCGATGGAGTCCCCGTCATGCTCGAGAACAACATATACGTTTACGAGGACAACGCCTATCTATCAACGGCACCTCTATCTAACCGATCCATTTTTGAGTTCGTGCGCAACCGAACGGGCCGCACGCCCGCGTTTACCGACCCGTGCACGCTCGAGATCGCGTGCGCGTCGCCCGAGGTCGCTCGGCTGTTGGCAGTTCCCGTTGGCGAACCCTTGTTTTATATGGAAGCCTTCTTTTTCGATGAGCAGCGGCGGCCGTTTATCATCGGTCGTCAGCGGATCGTTGGGTCTCGCTACGTTTTTGACATCTAGGACATTGCGAATGGAAACGCCCGGTGGATCATCTCACCGGGCGTTTCCATACCGTTCACGGCGCGAACACAACCGTTCAACCGCGTTGCGGCAACCAGTTTGAAATTATCTTGATGAAGGAAAAAGCTGCTGGTAATCTATGGGACGTCATAGAACGTTTGCCTTATGCAAACGTTGAAGCGAGATGCGATGCAGTCTCGAGTTCTTTGGAGGTATCTATGTCAGATACGAAGGCGAAGAAGACAAACAGACGTTTTAAGTTCAAATTACCGCATGTCTATACGATCATGTTCTTGCTGATCGTTGTCTTTGCGGTCCTGACTTGGATCGTTCCCTCTGGTCAGTATCAGCGCAAGACGATTTCAACAGCGGCGGGCGAGCGTGAAGTCGCCGTTGCTGGAACCTATGAACAGGTCGATAAGAACTACACCGATTCCGAGACCGGCGAGACCATCAATCTGGGCCAGGATATCTTCGCGGTTCTGCAAGCGCCCACCAAGGGTATCCAAGAGGCTGCCGACGTCGTTGCGTTCGTCTTATTGATTGGCGGATCGTTCGCGATCATCACCAAGACCAACGCTTTGAATGCCGGCATGAGCCGTGTGATTAAAAAGCTCAAGAACAAGGACATCCTCATCATTCCCATCACGATGACATTGCTGTCCATTTGCGGCACTACGTTTGGCATGTCTGAGGAAGCCCTGCCGTTCTATGCCATCTTCATTCCCATCATGATGGGTATCGGTTATGACTCGATGACGGCATTCATCATCTGCTTCCTTGGTCCTAACCTGGGATATTGTGCTTCGACCATCGACCCGTTTAATGTTTTGATCGCCCAAGGCATCATTGGCATCGAGGGCAATCCGCAACTGTGGCTGCGCGCCGTTTCTTGGGTCATCTTCACTGCCGTCGGTATCGCATGGGCCATGCGCTACGCCATGCGCGTCAAGAAAAACCCCGAGTCGTCCATTGTGTACGAGGACGATAAGCTCAAGCGTATTGAGTTTTCCGTGACCGATGCCTCCATCGAGGAAGAGTTCACTATCCGTCAGAAGCTCGTGCTTATCGATTTTGCTTGCGGTATGGGCATTATCGTCTGGGGTCTTGTTACCCAGGGCTGGTACATGAATGAGATTTCCGCCGTGTTCCTTGGCATGGGCTTGCTTGCCGGTATCCTGGGCGGCCTTGACCAGCAGACGATCGCAGAGGAGTTCGTTAAGGGTCTCGCCGACTTTGCGTACGCTGCCATCGTTATCGGTATCGCTCGCGGTATTCTGGTCATCGCCGAGGGCGGCATGATCATCGACACCATCCTCCAGGCGCTCGCTACCGCGCTTGCCGGTGCACCCGCCGCCGTCTACACCACGTTTATGTATATCGTCCTTGGCCTGCTCTCTTTGCTGGTTCCCTCGAGTTCTGGCCTGGCGGCGCTCACCATGCCCGTTATGGGCCCCCTGACCGAGCTCATGGGCCTCAATCCCGAGGCGGCCGTCACCGCGCTCCAGTTTGCCAACCAGACCATCAACACCATCAGCCCCGTGGCGGGCATGACGGTCGCCGGTCTTGCCGTGGCTAGGATTTCGTTTGGCCAATGGTGGAAGACCATTTGGAAGTTCTTCATTTTCATGGTCGTCTTTGGCGTGATTGTAACGGCAATCTCTGGCATGCTTCCGGTGTAGGTGGTTGTGATGTCTGATCGTTTGACGGTCCTGACGTCTAAGAGCGTCTTTACCGGTACGGGGGACCTGCCGTTTGAAGGTTTCGTAGCGGTCCGTGGCAATCGAATTGAGGCTGTTGGCACCAAGTGTGAGGTAGCTTCGTATTTGACCCAGGCGGACGAGGTAGTTGACCTGGGCGACCGCACTGTCATGCCTGGCCTGATCGATGTGCATACCTTCTATACAGGTTGGGCGCTGCGGACGTTGGGTTCTGATCTGTCCGGCATCGCTGATGCCAAAGAGGCTGTGTCGCTCTTGCGTGCGTGGAAAGAAGATTATCCGGATTGCGCGGCGGTTTTTGGCCACAACCTACCCGAAACGTTGGCATCGGATGCCGAGAACGCAAATACGGCAGCTGTGTTTGACGATTGTTTTGGCGATATCCCCGTCGTCTGCTTTACATCGGGTGCGGAGACCTGCGTTCTCAATGCTGCCGCCAGTGCGCGATACGGCTTTACACCCCAGGCGTGCTATGCCGAGAAGATCTGGCGCATGATGAGCGATTTCCTCGCGCTGCCCGAGGTGCGTGCCGGGTATTCGGACTACATGAGCATGCTTAACGAGCGTGGCGTTACCGCCATCAAGGAAATGGCGTTTGATGACTACTACGGCTTTGCCGACGAAATGGCTCGCCGTGAGGAATCTGGTGAGCTGACGGTTCGCGTCTCTATGATGTCGCAGCCGGTGGGCGCCGGTGCAAATCTGGCATATGCCCGCGAGGCGCGAGAGCGCTTCCGGGGACCGTTCGTTCGTTTTTCTGGCTTCAACCGTATGACCGATCGCGGCGTATGGGCGGGGCTTGCCGAGATGATAGACCCCTATGAGGACTCGGCCGATGCGGGCGCTGCCGGCAAGACGGTCGTCGAGGAGCCAGAGTGGGATCTGATTGAGAACGAGCTGCGTGCAATTGATGCTGACGGCTTCCGATATTCCTTGCATTGCCAGGGCGATGGCGCCGTTCGTCGCACCGTGGCGCTCTATGCCTCGCTGCCTCGAGACGAGCATGGACGGATGCTTCGCCGCCATGCGATTACCGATCTCGAGAACTCTGACCCGACCGACCTTGTCGAGTTTGGCAAGTTAGGTGGAATTTGCGAGGTCTATCCGCAGATTCTGACGCTGGACCGGCGCGAGGATTGCCTGTCGATGATGCGTCGACAAATTGGCGAGACGCGACTTTTGCACAGCTGGAATCGCCGCGGCATGGAAGATTCCGGATGCACAGTGTGCTGCGGCACGGATTTGCCGCTGCTGATTCCGAGCCTGGGCGAGTCAATCTACAGCGCGTGCGGCGGATTCTTCGCCGACGGACTGCCCGTGAATGAGGTCAACACGCTGACGCTTGTCGAGCTCTTGCGCGCTTGGACTGCCGGGGGCGCGTACGATCTGATGCGCGAGGACGAGCTGGGTACGCTTGAGGTTGGCAAGCTTGCCGATATCTGCGTGCTCGATCGGGATGTGTTCGACCTCGATTATCGCGACGCACGCGATCTTGCGGTTGATATGACGATGTCGGACGGACAAATCGTGTTCGATCGAAATAAGGAGGCATAAGATGTCTGAATCCAAACCGACGCTGCGCCGCGAGCAGATTGCGGGCATGAATATCCACTACATCATGTGGTCGCTCGATTACTTCCTTGATGTGCAGCAGCGTTTGGGCTTTGAGTCCATTGAGCTGTGGTGTGCAGAGCCGCATGTGACGCTCGACCACACGGGCTACTTTGAGGCTGAGGTCCTGGCGAAAAAGGCTGCAGACCGTGGGCTTAGGTATCGTACTCTGTGCCCCGAGAACGTTGTCTATCCTTGGCAGTACTGCGCACGCAAACCGCTGCATGAACAGCGCAGCCTGGCGTACTTTAAGCACGGCATTGAGCTTGCCGAGGTACTTGGGTGCGACCGTATGTCCGTCAACTCGGGCTGGGGCGACTGGGACGAGGACCGCGAGGAAGCCTGGAAGCGCAGCCGCGAGCACTTGTCCATTCTGGCGGAGTATGCCGGCGAGCACGGTCTGGTGCTTACGATGGAAAGTCTGCGTCCCGAGGAGAGCAACCTTGTGACGACGGTTTCCGATGCGAAGCGCATGATTGACGAGGTCGCGAGCCCGTACTTACAGCCCATGGTTGATACAACCGCGATGGGCGTTGCAGGCGAGACGCTCGAGGACTGGTTTGCCGCCTTTGGTGATGGGGCAATTCACGAGATGCACTTTATCGACGGTGACCCGTATGGCCATCTGGTGTGGGGCGATGGCAAGCACGATATGGACGCCTTCGTCGCCACGCTCAACGCCCATGGTTTCGACGGCATGCTGGGCCAGGAAATCACGGACGGTCGTTACTACGATGATCCGGCGGCGGCAGATGCCAAGAACATGGCCGCATTCGAGAAATATCTGATTGACTAAAACAACTATCGGCCACGCAGCCAACGTCATTGATTGCGGCCAAACAAGAAAGGAACTGGATATGAACGCACACGATCTGATCAAAGAGGCAATTGCCGAGAAGGGCAAGTTCGACAGCGTCTACTGGATTGCTTGCGGTGGCTCCATGATCGATTTGATCCCGGCCCATGAGCTTCTGCAGCGCGAGGCAACCACCTTCACTTCGTATATCTATACGGCTCGCGAGTTCGATATCATGCGTCCGCGTCGTCTGGGCGAGAAGTCCCTGGTCATCGCTTGTAGCCACAGTGGCAACACCCCCGAGGTCGTCGAGGGCTGCGAGATTGCCCTTGCTGCCGGCGCTACGGTGATTGCCCAGACCGACAACGCTGGATCCAAGATCGACTCCGGCAAGTGGACCACGTGGGTCTACCCATGGGGCGAGGGCGTGCCGCAGGCCGAGGTCCCCGCTGGCATTTCGCTGTCGCTTGCAGCAGAGCTGCTCGATCAGCAGGAGGGCTACGCCGATCTTGCCGATATGTATGCCGGTATTGCCGAGATGGATAAGATTCTTCCCCCGGCACGCGAGAAGGTAAATGCCGAGCTGGGCGATCGCTTTGCCAAGCTTTGCCAGGAGCACGAGTTCTTCTATATTCTGGGCAGCGGTCCCAACTTTAGCCAGACCTACGGTTTCGCTATCTGCTCTCTTATGGAGATGCAGTGGCAGCACTGCAGCTACATCCACTCTGCCGAGTACTTCCATGGCCCCTTCGAGGCTACTCAGGATGGCGTATTTTACTTCCTGCAGATGGGCTCCAGCGAGTGCCGTGCTATGGACGAGCGCGCCCTGGCGTTCCTTAAGACGCATACCGATACGCTGATGGTGCTCGATGCCAAGGAGTACGGTATGGAAGCCGTGCCGGCGAGCGTCCGTGCCTATCTGGACCCGGTGCTGTTCTACGCCATGAACTGCGAGCTGCGTGCTGCACGCGGCAAGGTGTTTGATCACGATCCCGATTTCCGTCGCTATATGGGTGTTGTCGAGTACTAGAAGGGGCAAAGGCCATGGCATTTAACGTTAACGCGCTCGGATTTGGCGACAACGTCGTCGATCGCTACGAGCATATCCATACCATGTATCCTGGCGGCAACGCGGTTAACTTCGCCGTTTATGCCAAGAAATGCGGTGCCGCACGTTCTGCATACATGGGCATTTTTGGCAATGACGCCGCTGCCGAGCATGTCATTGCAAGCCTCGAGGATGAAGGTATCGAGCTTGACAAGTGCGAGCAGATGATTGGCGAGAACGGAGCGGCTCGCGTGACCGTCGTTGACGGTGACCGTGTCTTCCTTGGCTCCAACGAGGGCGGTATCCGTGGCGATGCGCGCTATGTCCTCGATCGCTTTGATCTTGCGTACATGAAGCAGTTCGATGTGGTTCATTCGGGCAACTATTGCTTTACCGAGCGCGAGCTGCCCAAGCTGAAGGCTGCGGGCGTCACGGTCTCTTTTGACTTTTCGGACGACTCCACCGACGAGTACTACGAGCAGATTGCGCCCTACGTCGATTTCGCTTTCTTTAGTGCGGCGGATGCCGCGAGTGAGGACGAGATTCGCGAGCGTCTGGCATGGGTGAAGGGCCTGGGTCCGCGTTTTGTGTCGGCTACGGCGGGCGCCGAGGGCTGCATTGCTTACGACGGCGAGCGTTATTACCGCCAGCTGGCTAAACCGGTAACGGACATGAAGGACACCATGGGGGCGGGCGACTCGTTCCTCACCTCGTTTTTGATGTGCTATCTCGATTCCGCCAAGCGCGGTGAGGATGGCGCCGAGGCCATCGAGCGCGCGCTCGACTTTGCTGCCGGGTTTGCCTCGACCGTGTGCGGCATGGAAGGTTCTTGGGGCCATGGAGCGCCGATCGTCGAATAGCTTAAGAAAGCGTATGGCGGTCTGGTTATGAGGCCTTGGACAGCCGATGCAAAACAATAAGCGGAATGCGAAAAGGGGGCTCGCCATGTGGTGGGTCCCCTTTTGAACATTGGAGAAGACCATGGGTATTAAAGCGTGTGCGGCTGGTTTTTGCTGCGCGGACGTCTATCAAAACATCGGCGTGTTCTATCCGACTGGTAACGGCATTGACTGGGGTATCCATCTTGCACGAATGGGCGTTTCGGTATCCGCCGTGTCGGTTGTCGGCAAGGACGAGTACGGAGACAAGATGAGAGAGGCGCTGGCCGCTGAGGGGTTTGATATCTCTCATCTGCGGGTGGAGGATGGCGACACCTCGGTGATGCTCATGGCATTGAAAGACGGCGTCGATCGCGTGCATCTCGAGGCAATCGATGGCGTAATGGAGACATATCGTCCGAATGAAGACGACCGGGCGTTTATCCTAGAGCATGACATCATTCATACCGACCTGTTTGGCAATTGTTTGGACCTCCTGCCCGAATGGCATGATGCGGGCAAGACGGTGGTAATGGACTTCTCGGTGTTCAGCCAGGATCCCGAATATGCCTGTGAGACTCATTTTCCTTACGTAGACTACGCGTTCATGTCGTTTGAGGAGGACACTCCGGAGCTGCGGGACTGGGTACGCCACGTGCAGGAATTGGGACCGCGCGTTGCGGTTGCCACGCTTGGCGAGAAGGGGAGCATTGCCTATGACGGTGAGCGCTTCTATGAGTGCGGGATCGTACCGGCGGAGAAGGTCGTTAATACCGTGGGTGCCGGCGACTCGTATATTGCCGGGTTTACCAAGGGCGTGATCGATGGCCTTGATATTCCGGCGTGTATGAAGGCGGGCGCTGAGCTGTCGTCCCGAGTGATTGGTTCGTTTGAGCCGTACTAGGGTCAAATGCCTGGAAAGGAGTATGAAATGGTTATCGACATGTTGGTCCATCCTATGCTCTACGGCGAGATCTGTACGCCGGGTGATGAGCCTGATGGATTCGGTTTTTGGTCACGAGAATTTGGTATGGGGCATATGGGTCCCATGGATTGGGATGAGCTTCAAGTCGAGATGGATGTCTGTGACGTGCAGAAGAGCGTGCTCATGCCGCTCGATGTAACCACGGCATGCGGAGGGCACTTTGGCACCAATGACCAGATTGCCATGCTGGTTGCCGCGCATCCCGATCGTCTGTGGGGATTTGCGAGCGTAGACCCGCAGGTGAGCGGTGCCGCAGACGAACTGGAGCGCGCCTTTACCGAGTTGGGGGCAAAGGGGCTTTGCCTGCATCCTGCAAAGCAGGGTTTTGCCCCCGATGATGCTGTGGCCGAGCCGCTTTACGAGCTGTGCGAGCGCTATAACAAGCCGGTGGTTTTCCATGCCGGTATGTCTTGGGAGCCTGGCGCAGAGCTCTCGCGCAGTAACCCGCTTGCATTTGAGCACACAATCGCAACGCATCCAAATGTGCGCTTTAGTTTGACTCACTTTGGCTGGCCCTGGGTACGCGAGACCGTGGCGATGCTGCTCAAGTATCCCAACTGCTACACGGACACCTCTATCACTTACATCGATTCGCCCGAGGAGATGATGCAGCGTCTTTTCACGGTCGATATGGGGCCGCTGTGGTATGAGCGCGCGCTATCGCACCAAGTGATGTTCGCCAGCAATACGCCGCGCTTCCGTGCATTCAAACTCAAGCGGGCGCTCGATACCGTGCCCATGCGCGATGATGCGCGAGAAAGGCTCTACTGGGGTAATGCCCTGCGTTTTCTTGAAGGGGATGAGTAAACATGGTGACGCTCGAGACATTGAGCTATCTATCGACTGCTCCGGACCAGTTCATCGATATTACCGAAGATGTGCACGCTGCTATCGAACGCAGCTCGGTGACCAATGGCTTGGCAGCGATTATTTTGTCGCATACGACCTGTGGAATCGTGGTAAACGAGGGGCTGCCCTGCGTGGAGACGGATCTTATGGAGACGCTTGATCGCATCGCCCCACTCGATGCCCCCTATGCGCATGCACACTTCCTGCCGAGCTATGGAGCCACCGGCAACAACTCCTGTGGGCATATCAAGAGCATGATTTGTGGAAACAGTTGCTTCTTTCCCGTCCAAGATGGCCACATCGTGTGCGGAAGTGCCCAGAACATCTATCTTGCGGAGTTTGACGGTCCGCAGAAGCGAAAAGTGTACGTCGAGGTGCTGGGGGAGTAACGTCCCTGCAATAACTCTATGAAGGAGCACGTTATGTCGTTTCTAACCTCGATGTTCAAGACCGAAAAGCCGATTATCGGAATGCTGCACCTGCGTCCTCTGCCGGGCGATCCACTGTATTACCCGGGCGGAAGCGTGTCGCAGGTCGTGGAAGCCGCCAAGCGCGATCTCGAGGCGTTGCAGCAGGGCGGTGTCGATGGCATTTTGATTACCAATGAGCTCTCGATGCCCTATGAGCAGCACGTTTCTCCCTCAACCCTTGCATCGATGGGCTATGTAATCGGGGCTCTATCCCATGATCTGTCGACCCCTTGGGGAGCTGAGGCTATTTACGATGGTGATGCCACAATCGAGCTGTGCGCTGCCGTCGACGCGCAGTTCACACGCTGCAATTTTTGCGGTGCCTGGGCCGGTGATCTTGGGCTGATTAACCGAGATTTCGCTCACACCATGCGTCGCAAGGCGGCGCTGCGCTTGGACGACCTCAAGCTTTTTCACTTCATCACGAGCGAGGGGGAGGTTTATCTCAACGACCGCACGACTGCGGACATTGCCGATTCACTTCTCTTTAATTGCCTTCCGGATGCAATGGTCATCGGCGGTTCGGCTGCCGGTCGTGGCGCTTCGGGCGAGCTTGCCGATGAAGTCCGCGAGCGTGTTGGCGAAGTACCCGTGGTATGTGGCACCGGTTGTCGCGAAAATACCGTGGCTGACGTATTTGCTCACTACGATGGCGCGTTTGTCGGCACCTGCTTAAAGCGCGACGGAAAGCTGGATGCCCCGGTTGATGTTGAGCGGGTAGCTCGTTTTATGGCTGCCGCTCGTACGGCGCGAGGGGAGTAGGCACCTATGGCGCTCTATCTGGGTATTGATATTGGGACAAGCGCCTCTAAAGGCGTTTTAATCGATGATCGATGCAACATCGTTTGCCAAGCCTCTTGTGGACACGAGACGGACAACCCGTGTGATGGATGGTACCAGCATGATGCGGAGGCAGTTTGGTGGGGCGATTTTTGCCGCTTGTCGCGCGAGCTGGTGGCGCGATCGGGGGTTAACGCGGCACAGATCGGATGCGTGGGCCTTTCCGCATTGGGTTGCGACTGTGTGCCGGTCGATACCGAGTGCAACGCGCTGGCGCCCGCGATTTTGTATGGAGTCGATGCACGTTCGAAGCCGCAGATTGACGAGCTCCTTTCCGAATATGGGTCAGATCGCGCACGCGAGCTTTTCGGGCATGATCCCTGTTCGTCAGATATTGCTCCCAAGATCTTGTGGTTTAAGGAGAATATGCCCGAGGTGCACGAACGTGCCGCGAAGTTCCTGACGGCGTCATCGTTTCTGTGCGCAAAGTTGACGGGGCGTTTTACGGTGGACCGTTATTTAGCGGAGGATTTTCTTCCCCTATACGACCGCTACACCTGGAAGGTTGATGCTCGGGAATGTGCTCGTTTCTGCCGGCCTGACCAGATGGCGGAGGTGATGTCGGCTACCGATATTGCCGGGGTGATTACGCAGCGTGCGGCTGAGGCGACGGGGCTCGCGGCAGGGACACCTGTCTTAGTGGGAACGGGCGACTCTGGTGCCGAGGCCATTTCGACGGGTGTATTCCGTCCCGGCGATATGATGGTTCAGTTGGGGAGTACGGCGTATTTCATCTACCTAGCTGATCATATGATCGATGATGCCCGCCTGTGGCCGGGGACGTTTATCATTCCCGGAACTTACGGGATCTGCGCGGGGACCAATACGGCGGGCGCACTCACATCGTGGCTGCGCCAAGAGCTGTATCGCGACGCCGTAGAGGCCGAGGGCCACGGTGGTCCCGATGCCTATTCGGTTATGGCGCATGATGCCGCCGACGTGGCGCCGGGTGCCGATGGGCTCCTGTGTCTGCCGTACTTTGCGGGGGAGCGTACTCCGCTCAACGATCCCGAGGCGCGTGGCGTCTTCTTTGGCCTGACCGGAAGGCATACGCGAGCCCATATGGTTCGCGCCGCCTTGGAAGGCGTCGCGTATACCGTTGCATCCCATGTCGACATTATCGAGCGAGAGCATGGACTGCCAATTGGGCGCATTATGCTTGTCGGAGGTGGAACCAAGAATCCAGTTTGGATGCAGGCTATCGCCGACGTATGCGGGCGCGAGGTCTCGGTTGCCAAGGTTACGGTGGGCGCATGCTTCGGTGATGCCATCATGGCAGCTCTCGCAGGTGGCGCCTATGCATCATGGGATGAGCTCGCCCAAGTCCTTGGCGTTGCGCAAACAATCGTGCCCGATATGGCTGCCCACGAGTTATATGCATCGCGTCGTCATATCTTTGACGAATTGTATGCACGCAACCGTGATCTCATGCACGAATTGGTGTAATGCTGCCGAATTGTACTGCCTACCAATAGGGACTGCGTTGTGCGATTCGCATGTCCCTTGGCATTTTTGCCCACAGGGGTTAGCGAAGGTCAAAAACAGAGTGCGCATTTGCTAAAACTACCGACTCGATGCGCTTTGCGTCACAGTTTTTGAGTGAGGCAATGCGCATCGAGGTCCTTGTGAGCGATCTGATGAGCGACTGTGCGCTTGTTTCTGTGTTTGGCTCGGCTGGCGCATCGGTCTCGAGCAGTAAACGATCGAGTGGAATCTGTCGTGCGTATTCGCGTCCTCGTTTAGACGCGAGCATGCGTTCGTTGACGGAAAAATAGCAGCCTGCATCGCGCGCGCGGACAAGCTCGTCCGAGGTGCCGCTAAACCAGTGGAAGATGATAACGGGGGAGCTGGGGTTTGGGATGAGTAGTCCATGCGATTCGAGGATATCCAGTACGGTTCCTGCCGAACGAACGGCGTGAATTGATATCACACGCCCGGTAAGAGGATGCTGCGCGAGAGCCTCGCAGAGCCGGTCAAGTGCCTGTATTTGAAGCGGTTCGCTTCCGGCAAAACGCGCGGAAAAGTCGAGTCCCACCTCGCCGATGTAGCGCTCTTGGGCTGCAACTTCGCAAAGCAGATTGATTTCGTCAAAACCACAGTGGCCATCGGCGAGCCACCAGGGGTGGAGGCCGATGCCCTTGATGACGGTAGGAGGGCGACGGGTTCGCCCATGTACGCTAGCGAAGTCGCGTGGATCGACGCCGCAATCAAATAGACCCAAGCCCAGCGCCGTCGCCTCATCGGCAACGGCGTCCGGGTGAGTCATTAAATCAAGATGGCAGTGTGCATCAAATAACCGGGGCTCCATCTCGGTGCGCTCCGCTAGTCCAGACGTTGGCCATCGGAGCGTACGCGCTCAGTGCCGCGGCCGCTGATCTGGCGGATAACCTCGCCGGCAATCATCTGACCCATGATTGGCGGCATAAAGCTGGCGGTTCCCAGCTCGGTACGCTCGTGGATATTGGAAGGGTCGCGGGGCTGTGTCTTAACCGATTCCTCACAGCTAAACAGTACATGCAGGCTCTTGATTCCGCGCTTCTTGCATTCTTTGCGCATAATGCGGCTCATGGGGTCACGTACCGTATCGAAGATGTCGGCAAAGCGGAGGCACTCGGGATGGAGCTTGTTGGCCCCGCCCATGGAGCTAACCAAACGAATGTCGTGGTCCTGAGCATATTTGGCAATGGTGAGCTTGGCCGAGATGGTGTCGATGGCGTCGACGACGTAGTCGAGCTTGCCGTCCGTCTGCTCCAAAACGCTCGCGAAGAACTCGTCGATGTTGTCGCTCAGCAGGTATTCGGTGCGTTTGATAACGGTGGCGGCGGGATTGATGTCGTGGATCATGGCTTCCATAACATCGACCTTGCGCTTGCCGATGGTGCTGTGAAAGGCGATAGCCTGGCGATTGATATTGCTGGGCGCGACGATGTCCTTGTCCAGAATGACAAAATGACCGATGCCGCCGCGGGCGAGCGCCTCGCAGCAATTGGACCCCACACCTCCGCAGCCGAGCATCAGCACCGTAGCATCGGCGAGCTTATCGAGTGCCTCGCGGCCCATGATGATCTCGAGCTTGGTGTCGCGTGTCTCGTTGGGAGTTGCGGCTGTGGTTTCGGTCATAGACATCCTCCGATGGGGAAGCAGGTCGTGTTTTAGCTATCGCCATTATAGGTAATCGCCATAGGTTGCGATGGCGTTTACTTTGATGTGGTTTGAAGCATTGCGATTAGATAGTTAGACAATCATCTAAATATCGAGTATAGTGTGCTCGTCATGAGAGATGATGAGAGGAGGTCCTATGCCGGGAGAGGGTTTTAAAGCGCTTGCCGATCCAACGCGGCGGCGCATTTTGGAACTGCTGCGCGAGGGCAATTGCACGGCCGGGGAGCTTGCCGAGCATTTTGACATTAGCAAGCCGTCATTGAGCCATCACTTGGCGACGCTCAAAAACGCCGGGTTGGTGACCGACGAACGTCATGGCCAAAACATCGTTTACAGCTTAAACACCACCGTCATGCAGGACTTGATCGGCTGGTTTATGGGCTTTACAAACACGGAAGGTGATAAGGATGAATAACGAAAACAAGGGCATTCACCCCACGGGGGTATCGTCGCGCGTGTGGATTGCGCTGGTCGCTCTGTGCGTCGCCAATGTCGTAGCGCACCTCATGGTGATGCCGAGCTTGCCTGCGCAGATTCCCACGCACTGGGGCGCGAACGGCGCCGTCGACGGTTGGGGTCCTAGCTGGATGGCCTCCGCGCTCGGCGTGCTGCCTCTGGCGCTTCTCGCAATGTTCTGCGTGGTGCCGCGCATCGACCCCAAAGGTGAGGCATATCGAACCTCGGGCAAGTTCTACCAGGGCTTCGTAATCGCCTTCACCTTGTTCATGTGCGCCATAAGCTGGCTGGGAGAGCTTACGGTCTGGGGCGTGGTGCCGGCGGTCGGTTCGGTTAACGTGCTGATTTCCGGTGTTGTCGGTTTGCTGTTCATCGGCGTAGGCAACTACTTGCCGCGTGTGAAGCAGAACTATACGCTCGGTATCAAGACACCTTGGGCGCTTGCCGATCCCGAGAACTGGCGCCGTACGCAGCGTTTTGGCGGCGCCTGCTTTATGGTGCTGGGTATTGGCCTGATTGTGATGGGCGTGGCAGGCGGCGTGCTTTCGAGTGAAGTCGTCGCCGCGGTGATTGCGGTTCTGGCGTTTGGTTCGGTTGGAGCTGTCTACGTCTACTCGTATCTGTTGTGGCGCAAATCGCAGCGAGCCGCTCGTTAAGGTTGCGGAAAACTAGCGTACGCAGTTCATAGTGTGTTAAGGGGGACTTTTCCCAGGTAGTATTAGGGGGTGTGGGCAACCATGCCCCTTTTTCGTTACGTTTCAGAGCTGATTTCCTCATTTCGTTTCTACTAAAGCGAAACAAGAATAGGGAAACAGCAGGTAGAAAGGATAAAACAGACATATGGCGGAGTTTATCTACCAGATGTATCAGGCTCGTAAGGCCCATGGCGACAAGGTGATCCTTGACGACGTGACCCTGAGCTTCTACCCCGGCGCCAAGATCGGCGTTGTGGGCCCCAACGGCATGGGTAAGTCGACCCTGCTCAAGATCATGGCCGGTATCGAGGAGGTCTCCAACGGCGATGCCAGGCTTACCCCCGGCTACACCGTGGGTATCCTGCAGCAGGAGCCGCCGCTCGACGACGACAAGACCGTCATCGAGAATGTGCGCATGGCGTTTGGCGATATGATCGCCAAGGTCGATCGCTTCAACAAGATCGGCGAGGAGATGTGCGACCCGGACTGTGACATGGACGCCCTCATGGCCGAGATGGGAAAGCTCCAGGACGAGATCGACGCCGCCGACGGCTGGGATATCGATTCCAAGCTCGGCCAGGCCATGGACGCCCTGCAGCTGCCCGATTCCGACATGCCGGTCAACGTGCTTTCCGGCGGCGAGCGCCGCCGTGTGGCCCTGTGCAAGCTGCTGCTCGAGGCTCCCGACCTGCTGCTGCTCGACGAGCCCACGAACCACCTGGACGCCGAGTCGATCCTGTGGCTCGAGCACTTCCTGCACAACTACCAGGGCGCGGTGCTTGCCGTCACACACGATCGCTACTTCCTGGATAACGTTGCCGAGTGGATCTGCGAGGTCGACCGTGGCCACCTTTATCCCTACAAGGGCAACTACTCAACGTATCTGGAGACCAAGGCCGCGCGTATCGAGGCTCAGGGTAACCGCGACGCCAAGCTCGCCAAGCGCATGGAGGCCGAGCTCGAGTGGGTGCGCAGCTCGCCCAAGGCCCGCCAGGCCAAGAACAAGGCCCGTCTGGCTCGCTACGAGGAGATGGAGGCCGAGGCCCGCGCAAGCCAGAAGCTCGACTGGACCGACATCCGCATCCCCGTTGGACCGCGTCTGGGCAACAAGGTACTCGAGGCCCATCACCTGCACAAGGAGTTCGACGGTCGCGTGCTCATCGATGACCTTTCGTTCACCCTGCCGCGCAACGGCATCGTGGGCGTCATCGGCCCCAACGGCGTGGGTAAGACCACGCTGTTCAAGACGATTGTGGGTCTGGAGCCGCTGACTTCGGGCGAGCTCGAGGTGGGCGAGACCGTCAAGATCTCCTATGTCGACCAGAACCGTTCCGGCATCGACCCCGATAAGAACCTATGGGAGGTCGTCTCGGACGGCCTGGACCACATGATGGTCGGCGAGACCGAGGTTCCGAGCCGCGCTTATGTGGCGAGCTTTGGCTTTAAGGGCCAGGACCAGCAGAAGCGCGCTGGCGTGCTCTCCGGCGGCGAGCGCAACCGTCTGAACTTGGCGCTTACGCTCAAGCAGGGCGGCAACCTGCTGCTCCTCGACGAGCCCACGAACGACCTCGACGTCGAGACGCTGTCTTCGCTCGAAGCGGCGCTGCTCGAGTTCCCGGGCTGCTCGGTGGTCATTAGCCACGATCGTATGTTCCTGGACCGCGTCGCCACGCACATTCTGGCGTGGGAGGGCACCGACGAGAATCCGGGCAACTGGTATTGGTTCGAGGGCAATTTCGAGGCCTATCAGGCCAACCGTATCGAGCGCCTGGGCGAGGACGCAGCCCAGCCGCATCGCATTCATCGCAAGCTGACGCGCGATTAGATCGTTACGCGGTTTTCCAAACCGCGTAACTGCTCGACGCTGCGCGGATCGCAAGCACCCCATCTTGCCGTTCAAGCCGTCGCTCGCGTACCGAAGTACGCGTCGCTCCTCTTTCACGGCAACCTGGGGCACTTGCGGCCCGCTCGCTGTTGGTTACGCAACATCAACAAATAAAAACGGCTCAAATCCTGATTTGGATTTGAGCCGTTTGTCGTTACTGCTCGGGTTCTTCGACTTTATCGATGGTCCAGGCGGCTCCGAGACCGCCGGTGGTGTTGCGGCGGATGCGCACGGCAACCTCGCGGCGCTCGCCGGCCTGCGTGTAGCGCAGGGGGAAGCTTGCGCGGTTTCGCGCGGCCTCGATGGTACCGCGCTCGCGGGCGATCCAGTAGTACTCGCCGACAATGCCGAGGGTATCGGCGCCGTAGGGGAGATAGGTCGACAGCTGGTGCAGAAGCGGGCCGGGGCAGAAGACCTCGGTTGCGAAATCGATGGGGAAGTCCTCGGGGATGGTCGGTGCTGCGGGTGCGGGGGCCGGTGCCATCGCCGGTGCGGAGGCCTGCTCATTGACGGGCGTCACCTCGATGACGGGCGCGGGTTCGGTGCCGAGTACTGATTCGGTGTCCGCTTTCGGCATCGCCGCGGAATCTGCGGGCTCGACGATAGCGGGTGCGTTTGCGGTCGCGGTGTCGAGCTCAACCTGCGTCGCGTTCTCGTTCTCGACGCTCGACTTTGCCTCGATGGGCGTGGATGCCATGGTGGTGATGCCGGCATTGGCATTCTCGGGGTCATAGACGACCGTGAGCGAGATGGCGGGCTGCGGCGTCTCGGGCTCCGGCGCCGACTCGGTAGCGTCTTGATCTGCGGGCTCGTCGGACTGATCGTCCTCGGCCTCGTCGCCAAAGACATCGCTGTTTTGGAACGCAGACGGCTCGGGTTGGTCAGCGGCTTCTTCGGTTGTCGACTTGGGCGCTTCGTTGAGCTCCACAGTGGCTTCCTGCTCGGATATGACTTCGGAATCGGTCGTGGCGGCGATTTCGGTTTCGGCTTCTGCTGTTACCTCAATAGCGACTTCGATCTCTGCCTCGGGCTCGGGCTCCGGCGCGGCTTCAACCATGGCTTCGGGCTCGGGACGCTTAACGTGCTTGGGGCGCACGGCCTTGAGGTCCTTCTCACCGCGCTTTTTCTTTTTGTAGGACTGCTTGGCGCCCTTGGCGGTCTTGGGCTTGTCCTCGCCCTTGGCAAGCGCAGCATCCCAGGCCTCGTTGGCGATGACCGTGGCATACAGGCGGCCGCCTTTAAAGACGGTCAGCTTAATGCAGTCGTCGAGCTCCTCGAGCAGCTCACGCGTGGACTCAAAGCCCAGGTCATAAGCGGTCATGTCGCCGGCGGCGAGCACCTCCTCGACCTGTGTCATAAACGTTTGCTTGCCGCACCCAATCGCGTCGCGCAGCAGGCGATACAGATAGATGTGGTTGCCCAGCGATAGCGTGGGCCTAACTATTGTCTTGCTCATGGCAAATCTCCTCTTTACACATGTAAAGCATCTTACCATCGCATAGCGTTCGCCATGGCGGCGCCCAAGGCAAACGGGCGCGAACCGTTGTCGATTCGCGCCCGTTGTACAGGTCGGTTATCTATGAGAGGCAAATGTGCTTAGTTGCCCGATGCCGTGCCTTGGCTCGAGTTGTCAGATGCCGTGCCGGACGCGGTTCCGCTCGAGCTGTTGGTGTTGCTACTGTCTGCTGAGCCCGTTCCCGACGTGGTGTCACTCGTCTGGCCGCCCGTGCTCGGCTGCGAACCGTCAGTTGTTTGGCTTGAGTCGGTCGTGCTGGACGGCGTGCCACTGTTGGCCGTAGAGGAATCGGTGCCCTGCGATTGGTTTTGGGTGTTCGAGGACGAATTGGCAGAGGTAGGACTGTCTTGCGTGTCGTCCGTCTGTGCCTGCTGATCCTGCGGCTGAGTGTTGCCATTTGCATCGCTCTCGGTCGTGCGCGACGACAGGATTGGCTCGGGACGCTCGCCCAGACCCTCACCGGCAGTGGTGATAAGGATGGCGCCGGCGCAGGCGATGACCGCGACGATGGCGATGGCGATCGAGAAGACGATGACCTTCTTTTGTGTCTGGCTGCGCTCTGCCGCCGCTTTGGCGCGCAGGCTGTTGGGGGCGACGCGCGCCGTGGTCGCGCGTCCCGCAACCTGGCGCATCTCCTGCGTGGTCGCGGCGCCACCTAGGTGCTCCTCGACATTGGGCTCAACGGGCTCATAGGCGCCGGCGGGGTAGTCGACGTCGGCGTGCGTGCCCTTGATTGCTTCGGCGCTGGCGGAGATAAAGTGGCGATAGACCTGCGAGGACACAACAGTGATGACTGAGCTCACAGCGGCACCAATCACCGAGCCGGCAATGCCGATCTTTGAAGCAAGCGCCACGCTCGTGGCGGCAGCTGCGGCGCCGGCGATGATCTGGGGAATGGAAATGTCGTCGAACAGGCCCTTTTTGGGCGCGATGGCCATGGTCTGTCCAATGGAATGGTTCTCGTGTACGCCGTTGTTGAGCGATGCCGGCGTCATGACACGCGTGCGCGGCGCGTCGGTGTACTTGGTTGTCATACGGGGTCCTCCCGGTGTAAATCTGCTTCGTTTCGTGTAGCCATCAGGGTACCCACCAGATGTGAATCGTACGTGACATTTAACAGATACCATCAACTCATCAATTGCTCACCAAGTTGGTGGGATGCGGTTACACCCGGCGGTTGAACTACAATAGGACTTGCTAATTGTTGTGAATGGCGTCTACGCACGGGAGCATTCTTATGAATCTTCACCTTTCTCAGTCTGATGGCTTTTTGCGTGTGGCGGCGGCCTCGCCGCGGATTCGCGTGGCCGATGTCGAGGGCAATGCCGAGGTTGCGCTGGCGGCTGTTCGCGAGGCTACCGAGCGCGGCGTTCGCGCGCTGGTGCTGCCCGAGCTTAACCTGACCGGCTATACCGCGGCCGACCTGTTCCATAACCGCACGCTGCTGCATGCCTGCGAGGCTGCTCTGGTGCATATCCTCGACGAGACTCGTGAGTTGCCGATTGTCTTTACCATTGGTCTTCCCGTTGCAGTTGCCGAGAATATCTACAACTGCGCCGCCGTGTGCTGCGCGGGCGAGCTTTTGGGCCTCACGGCCAAGAAGTATCTGCCCAACTATGGCGAGTTCTATGAGCGCCGTTGGTTTGCTCCGGCGCCTGCGGATCCCGTGTGGGTTGAATTTGCCGGTCAGGGTCCGGTCCCGCTGGGTTCAGGGCTTGTCTACCGTTGCTGTGACGAGGGCGCCGAGGACCTGGTGTTGGGCGTTGAGGTCTGTGAGGACCTGTGGGTGCCGGCGCCCCCTTCGACCGAGATGGCGCTTGACGGTGCGACGGTGATTCTCAACCCGTCGGCCTCGGACGAGATTATCGGTAAGGCAGATTACCGCCGCAGCCTTATCTCCAATCAGAGTGCGCGCCTGTACTGCGTCTATGCCTACGCGGACGCGAGCGAGGGCGAGTCCACGACCGACATGGTCTTTGCAGGCGAGAACCTCGTCTACGAAAACGGTTCGAAGCTCGCCGCGACCAAACTGCTTACCTGCGATATGGCCGTCGCCGATGTCGATCTTGATCGTCTGGTTGCCGAGCGCCGTCGCTCGACGACGTGGACGCGCGCGGACGATACGCCGGAGGCCACGACCGTTGAGTTTTCGTTTGAGGGCGTGCTGGCCGAAGAACCTGTCCTGCGCGATGCCTGCGATATCGACCGCGTTTTCCCGCGCGCGCCCTTTGTGCCGGCCGACCACGGCGACTTGGCCGAGCGCTGCGAGACGATCCTCGATCTGCAGACTGCGGGCCTCAAGACCCGCCTTGCCCACACGGGTACCAAGGCTGCGGTTATCGGCCTTTCGGGCGGCTTGGACTCCACGCTAGCGCTGCTTGTGACCGTGCGTGCCTTCGATGCACTGGGGCTGCCGCGCACTGGTATCACAGCCGTGTCCATGCCCGGCTTCGGCACGACGCATCGCACCAAGTCGAATGCCGAGTCGCTCGCTCGCGACCTGGGTGTGAGCTTCCGCGAGGTTTCGATCCATGCGGCTGTGGAGCAGCACTTCAAGGACATTGAGCATGATCCGGCCGTGCAGGACGTGACCTACGAGAACAGCCAGGCGCGCGAGCGTACGCAGATTCTGATGGATCTGGCCAACCAGGCTGGCGGTTTTGTCATTGGCACGGGCGACCTGTCGGAGCTGGCGCTCGGCTGGGCTACCTATAACGGCGACCACATGAGCATGTACGCCGTCAACGCGAGCGTGCCCAAGACGCTTGTGCGCCATCTGGTACGCTATGCCGCCGATGTCTTTGGCGAGCGCATTGCCGAGGTCTTGCTCGATATCCTCGATACGCCGGTGTCCCCCGAGCTTCTGCCGCCCACGGGCGACGGCGAGATTGCGCAGAAGACCGAGGATTTGGTGGGCCCGTACGAGTTGCACGACTACTTCCTCTACTACCTGCTGCGTTTTGGCTTTGAGCCGGGCAAGATCTACCGCATGGCGCTCAAGAGCTTCGAGGGCGTCTACGACGCCAAGACCGTCCACACGTGGCTACGTACGTTCTACCGTCGCTTCTTTGCCCAGCAGTTTAAGCGCAGCTGCCTGCCCGATGGTCCCAAGGTGGGCTCGGTGACGCTCAGCCCGCGCGGCGATTGGCGTATGCCGAGTGACGCTAGCTCGCGTCTGTGGCTTGCGCAGATCGACGCGCTCAATCCAGTTGACTAAGGTTGGCTAAATTGAACCAATACGGGGGTTGTAAGCGTTACACTTTTGCAATCTGATGGCCCGTATCGCGCGGCGCTCTTGTCGGGGCGCCGCGTTTTTATATCGAAAGGTGGCACCATGCAGGCATCGCAGCGTCTCGACCGCTTTGGCGCGGAGGTTTTTGCCTCGCTCAACAACAAGCTTCTTGCGCTTAAGGCCCAGGGCAAGACCATTTACAACATGAGCGTGGGCACACCCGACTTTAAGCCGTACGACCACGTGGTCGAGGCGCTGATCCAGGCCGCCCAGGACCCCGAGATGTGGAAGTATGCCCTGCGCGATCTGCCCGAGCTTAAGCAAGCCGTGTGCGATTACTACGAGCGCCGCTTTGGCGTTTCGGGCATCACACCGTCTATGGTGCAGTCGTGCAACGGCACACAGGAGGGCGTGGGCCATTTGGGCCTGGCCCTGCTCGATCCGGGTGACACCATTCTGGTTCCCGATCCGTGCTACCCGGTCTTTGAGGCGGGTGCCAAGATCGCCGATGCCAAGCTCGAATACTATCCGCTGGTTGCCGAGCATAATTACCTGCCCTATGTGGCGGGTATCGATCCCGAGGTGGCCGATCGTGCCAAGTATATGATCGTGTCGCTGCCCGCGAACCCGGTCGGCTCGGTGGGCACGCCCGAGGTCTACGAGGAGATTATCGCCTTTGCCCGCGAGCATGATCTGTTGATCGTTCATGACAACGCGTACTCCGACATCGTGTTTGACGGCGAGCCCGGCGGCAGCTTCTTGCAGTATCCCGGTGCGCTTGAGGTGGGCGTGGAGTTCTTCTCGCTCTCTAAGTCGTTTAACGTCACCGGTGCCCGCATCGGCTTTTTGGTCGGTCGCGAGGATGTGGTCTCGGCCTTTGCCAAGCTGCGCGGCCAGATCGACTTCGGTATGTTCTTCCCGATCCAGAAGGCTGCTATCGCCTGCTTGAACGGTCCGCGCGATGAGGTCGAGGCGCAGCGTCTGAAGTACCAGGAGCGCCGCGATGCCCTGTGCGACGGTCTTGAGGGCCTGGGCTGGGAGCGTCCCAATGCGCATGGCTCTATGTTTGTGTGGGCCAAGCTTCCCGGTGGTCGCACCGATTCTATGGCGTTTTGCGAGGAGCTTATGGAGAAGGCCGGCGTTGTGGTGACGCCGGGCGCGAGCTTTGGCCCTTCGGGCGAGGGGCACGTGCGTATGGCACTGGTCTTACCGCCCGACCAGATCGCTTTGGCTGTCGAGGCCATTCGCGAGGCGGGCCTGTATTAGAGACCTATTTCGACTCGTCAATAGCTCGAAACCGATTTCGTGCAGTTATTTTACGAATTCTGCAAACAATTTCGGTAAACGGTCGATTTTTGGCTGCGAATAGGAGCATAATCAAAGTCCCGATTGGATGTATTGGGATTACGGCAAGCCGCTCGGGTCGTTCCCGGGCGGCTTGTTTGTGGAGAGAGATGGGAGTTTCTAATGGTTAACGAGAAGAAGGTCGCTATTGTCGGCTGCGGTTTCGTCGGTTCGTCTTCGGCGTTCGCACTGATGCAGAGTGGTCTGTTCTCCGAGATGGTCCTCATCGACGTGGACAAGAACCGTGCCGAGGGTGAGGCCCTGGATATCGCGCACGGCATGACGTTTGCCGAGCCGATGAAGATCTACGCCGGCGATTATTCCGATGTCGCCGACGCCGCCATGATCGTCGTCACTGCTGGCGCTGCCCAGAAGCCCGGTGAGACCCGCCTGGACCTGGTCAACAAGAACGTCAGCATCTTCAAGTCCATTATTCCCGAGATTAAGAAGTCCGGCTTCGACGGCATTCTGCTAATCGTCTCCAACCCGGTCGATGTTCTGACCTACGCCGCCATCAAGATGTCCGGCCTGCCCGAGGGCCACGTCATCGGTTCCGGCACCGTGCTCGACACCGGCCGCCTGCAGCAGATGCTTGGTGCCCACGTCGAGGTTGACCCGCGCGATGTCCAGGCCTATGTCATGGGCGAGCACGGTGACTCCGAGTTTGTCGCTTGGTCCAGCGCTCAGGTTGCCGGCGTTCCGCTGAACACCTTCTGTGAGCTTCACGGCCACCTGGAGCATGAGGCTGCCGAGAAGCGCATCGCTGAGGACGTCAAGAACTCCGCCTACACCATCATCGAGAAGAAGCACGCCACCTACTATGGCGTCGCCATGGCCGTCAAGCGCATCTGCACCGCCGTTATGCGCGATGAGCAGACCGTTCTGCCTGTCTCCTCGCTCATGGTGGGCGAGTATGGCCTGTCCGATCTTGCCATCTCCATGCCGACCGTCGTTGGCCGCGACGGCGTTGTCTGCCGCGTCCCCGTGCCGCTGAACGATGACGAGCAGCATGAGCTCACCGTCTCCGCCAAGGCCCTCAAGGACATCATCGACAGCGTCGATTTCTCCTGCTAAATCAAGCTCGCTAGAGCGAAAAGCTACAATGAAGGCGTCCGGGTCCACACGGCCCGGGCGCCTTTTGGTGCAAAGTAACCTGACCCCAATGCACCCCCAATACACCATAGTTGATGGGAGGGCCATGTCGGATTCGCCTAATTTTTTGACCTATGCTCAGACGGCGTTTGATCCGTTTGAGGAGCGGCCGTTCTGCGCGGTGGACAGCCTGGTCTTTGCGTGGTTGTCCTATTTGCGTTTGCCGGGTGATATGGCGGAGCTGACGAACTGGCAGGGCCTAGACGTACGCGAGCTGCTGCGTGCCGAGTGCTATCGGGACATGATTGACGACTTGTGGGATCCAGAGGGGAGCAGGGCCTTGTTGGAGGCCGTGGCAGCAAATCCCAGATACCGCGGCGTGCACGTTTGCGGCTATCGTGCCGTGAGCGATGTGGTGGCGACGGAGCAGTTTGCAGCCATGGCGTTCCGGTTTCCGGCGGGGTTTAGCTATCTTTCCTTCCGGGGGACCGACAGCACGATTGTGGGCTGGAAAGAGGACTTTAACATGGCGTTCCGGTGCCCTGTGCCGGCCCAGGAATCCGCGGCGCGTTATGTGGACGGGGCGGCGGATGCGATCGACGGGCCGCTTTTGTGCGGAGGTCATTCCAAGGGTGGAAACCTTGCGGTGTACGGTGCGGCGATGTGCTCCGATGTCGCCCGTGAGCGAATCGAACGGGCGTATTCCCATGATGGTCCAGGGTTCGTCGAGGAGTTTCTGAACGGCAACGCCTTTGCCGATCTTTCCGGTCGAATCGACAAGACGCTACCTCGGTCGTCGATCTTCGGCATGATGTTCGAGACACAAGAGGACTATGCCATCGTTGAGAGCACCGAGTTCAGCCTGCTGCAGCACAATCCCTTTAGCTGGGTGGTTGATGGTTGCGACTTCGTATACTGTGAGCGCCTGTCCGCCGGTGCTCGATACGTTGATGGCTCCATTCGCGAGATGCTGCTTACAGTGTCGCCTAGCGAGCGCGAGCGTTTTGTAGATGCGTTGTTCTCCGTGTTTGAGGCTACGGACGCCGAACGGTTTGCGGATATCGCAGGAAATCTGCGTGAGAGTCTGCCCGTGATGCTCCAGGCTGCGCAAGGCTTTGACAAAGATACGCGACGCTTTATCTCGCAGACCATCGTGGCGATCCTTAAATGCGCACTGTTGCCCAAACGACCCCAGATCGACGTGCCCGCTGCCGGCAAGAGTTTGGCAGAACAGCTCGAGGCCTGGCAGTCCGAGCTCCTGCGCTAACCATTGGCGCAAAGCAACCTGTCCCCGATGCATCAATCTTCGATGCGCCCGGGGCGGGCTCGACCGCTATACTGGTTCGTGCCGAAATCGATCTAGAACGGAATGCCGTATATGAAAATCAATCACGCGATTCTGCATATCCTGGACTTTGACTCTGCCGTCAACGTCATGAGCCAGCGCGAGCTCGATATCGAGAGCCGTACCGTGCGCAACTTCGTGACCACGCATCTGCGCCGCGCACGTACCTCGGCCGACAATAAACGCGCCACGTTTGCCGAGAACTCTGCGTTTGGCGGCGAGCTCAAGGGCTATTTCTTTGGCGAGCGCGAGTTCGTGGACCTGTCGCAGCAGATTGCGGAGTTTATCTCTTCCGAACTCACCAAGGCTGAGAAAGCCGAGTCCACCGACGTGCTTGTGGCGGACTTTGACGACGATGAGGATGCCCGCTGGTTTGCCGTGATGCTGCTGGGCTCCAAGCAGGCATTCATGCACGAGGTGGGTCGCGAAGAGGGCGAGGTGCGTAACGACATCGCGCGCCACTATGCCATTCTGCCGAACCCTTCGCAAAAGGTGCCGAGCTATGCAATCGTGCGTGCAAGCACCATGGAGATCGGCTATGTGGATAAGAAACGCAAGATTGCCGGCGAGGATCGCATGCTCATTCCCGATGGCCTGCTGCAATGTGACACGGGCGTTTCTGGTAAGGAGGTCATCGACACGGTGACGCGCGTGGTCGAGGAGGTCGCTGAAGAGCACGGCGCCAACACGGCTGTAGCGCTCGCTAAGGTCAAAGCCGCCGTTGCCGAGAAGGTTGAGGATGACGAGGAGCTGCCGCCTTGGGATATCGTCGATGAGGTCTTTGAGGACGAACCGGTTATCAAGGAGAGCGTGCGCGCGGCATTGACCGAGGAGAAGATGCCTGAGCGTGTGCCCGTGGAGCGCAAGCAGGTCGAACGCGCGGCGGTGCGCAATCACAAGATTCGTACCGACACGGGCATCGAGATCAGCTTCCCGGCCGAGATGGGTTCGAACCCCGAGTATATCGAGTTCGTCAACGAGCCCAACGGCCTCATCTCCATCGAGCTAAAAAACATCGGGTCAATTGAGAATCGATAAACTGCGCTTGGACGCTGCAAAAAATAAAGGCCGAAGCCTCGGATGAGGGCTTCGGCCTTTTTACTTGGGGCTTAATTACGCTACTGGTTGAGCATAAGTCAGCGAAAATGCCCCCGAGCGAGCAAGGTGACGTGAAAGAGGAGGGCATTGATCTTCTGGTCATGCCCGACGATTGAACGTCAGATTGCCGCTTAGGGGCGTTTGCAGCGTCGACCGGTCCGTCGTTCGTTAGAACGACGGAACCAAAGGTGGAGCGTCGAGCCGTTACGCGGTTTGGTAAAACCGCGTAACCCTACAGTTGGCGCAGGCCCTCTTCCAGGCCGGTCTTGCTGTCGGTCTTCTCGTCGCGCATCTTGATGACGCGGGCGGGGACACCGGCCACGACGGCACCGGCGGGGACATCCTCGACGCACACGGCGCCGGCGGCAACAACAGCGCCCTTGCCCACGCGTACGCCCTCCAGGACCACGGCGTTGGCGCCGATCATGACGTCGTCTTCGATGATGACGGGCGTGGCGCTTGCGGGCTCAACGACGCCTGCCAACACGGTTCCAGCGCCGATGTGGCAGTTCTTGCCCACGGTGGCGCGGCCGCCTAGCACGGCGCCCATATCGATCATGGAACCCTCGCCGATAACGGAGCCGATGTTGATGATGGCGCCCATCATGATGACGGCACGGTCGCCAATCTCGACGCGGTCGCGGATGATCGCGCCCGGCTCGATGCGGGCGTTGATGCCCTTAAGGTCGAGCATGGGCACGGCGGAGTTGCGGCAATCGTTCTCCACGTCGTAGTAATCGATGGAATCAGCGTTGGCGTCCAGGATGGCCTTAAGCTCATCCCAGTCGCCAAAGACGGTCTTGCCGCGACGACCGCCGTAGACATGTGCGTCGCCCCAAGCAACCTTCATGCCCGGCTTCTCGCGCACGTACAACTTGACGGGCGTCTTTTTGGGCGCGGTGGCGATGTAGTCGATAATCTCCTGTGCATCCATCTCGGCTGCGTTACTCATTTGCTATCTCTCCTTTGGGCGGATTCGGTTGATACCTGGTTAGGCAAACATGACCTGGTCGAACGTATAGAAGCCGGGTTCGCGGGTGACGAGCTTCTGGGCGGCGGCCAGGGCGCCGTTGACGAAGATCTGACGGCTCGTGGCGCGGTGGGTGAGCGTGACCTCCTCGTCCTGGCCAAAGAAACTCACTTCGTGGACGCCGGCGACAGTGCCACCGCGCAGCGAGTGCATGCCGATCTCCTTGGGATCGCGTGCGCCGCACATGCCCTCGCGTCCGTAGACGGGGTGGTAGCCTGTCTCGGGCTCGGCCTCGACTACGGCGTCGAGCAGCAGCTTGGCGGTACCGCTGGGGGCGTCGACCTTTTGGTTATGGTGCGTCTCGACGATTTCGCAGTCAAAGCCGGGCAACTCGCGCGTGGCCTGGGCCACTAGATGACGCAGGGCTGCGATGCCGATGGAGTAATTGCCCGAGTGCATAACGCGGGTGTTCTGGCCCAGCTCACGCAGACGGTCCATCTGCTCGGGGGTGTAGCCTGTGGTGCCTGAGACCAATGCCGCGCCCGTGCGCTCGACATAGGCGACGACGGCATCGAAGGTCACGACGTTCGAGAAGTCGATAATCACATCGGCAGCCGGTGCGTTCTCGAGCTTGCTCAAATCGAAGCCAATCTGGGCCACGATATCAAAAACGGGTTGACCGGCGGCGTCGACAACGCCCTCGGCGGTGGTGCGGATGAGCGAGCCCATGCGGCCCGTTCCCATAATGACGGTCTTAATCAAGCAGACCAGCCCCCTTCAGAGCATCGGTAAGTGCAGAGCGCGTGTCGTCTGCCATGGGGCACAGCGGCATGCGGTAGTTTGCCTCGATCATACCCATCTGGGCGAGCGCCTCTTTGACGGGGATGGGGTTGACCTCACTAAAGAGGGCATTGATGAGCGGCTGGCCGGCAATCTGTATATCGCGGGCGCGCGCTACGTCGCCGTCCAGATAAGCGCGGCACATGTCATGTACGAGCTGCGGCTGCACATCGGCCCACACGCTGATGGTGCCCGAAGCACCCAGGCTCATGAGCGGTACGGTAAGCGCGTCCTCGCCCGAGTACATGCGGAAGTCGTCTGACAGCAGGTGGGCGATCTTGGCCGCGTAGGCGACGTTGCCCGAGGCCTCCTTAATACCCATGATGTTGGGGTGCGCGGCCAGGCGCTCTACGTTGCGCTCGCTGATACCGCAGCCGCAGCGGCCGGGGATGTTGTACAGGATGCAGGGGATGTCCACGGCATCGGCGACGGTCTTAAAGTGCTGATAGATACCCTCTTCATTGGACTTGTTGTAGTAGGGGGTGATGAGCAGCAGACCGTCGGCGCCCAGGCCCTGGTAAGTAAGCGACTTGGTGAGCATGGTCTGCGTGGAGTTGGAGCCCGAGCCGGCAATGACGGGGACGCGTCCTGCAACATGCTTGACCACGGCGGCGACGACGGAGTTGTCCTCGTCGTCGGTCATCGTGGCGCTCTCGCCGGTGGTGCCCAGGGTGAGGATGGCGTCGGTGCCGTTTTGCAGGTGGAAATCGATAAGGCGCTCGAGTGCGTCAAAGTCGACACTGCCATCCTTTTTAAACGGCGTGACGAGGGCGACGATTGAGCCCTCGAGATTGCGGATGTCCATGTTCTTCTCCTTCGCGTCCGCGATCTGGATGCGTTTGTTCCATTGGGCGGCGACTGCCAGGCGCTCGTCTTGGGCGCGACGGCGGGCACTTTCGGCGCGCGACTTGGCCAGCAGCTCTCGGCCGCTCGGCAGCACGTCGAGCGTGGCAAAGTAATCGCCCGGGCGCTCGGCGCGGCGGATGAGGTCGGCCGAGCCATCGGGGCGCAACAGGACCTCAGCGGAGCGCAGGCGTCCATTGTAGTTGTAGCCCATGGAGTAGCCATGCGCGCCGGTATCGTGGATCACAAGCAGGTCGCCCATGTCGATATGCGGCAGCTCGCGGTCGATGGCGAACTTGTCATTGTTCTCGCACAGATTGCCCGTGATGTCGTACATGTTTGCGACGGGGGCTGCGGTTTTATCAGGACCGTTCGGCTGACCCATCACTGTGATGTGGTGGTAAGCGCCATACATGGCGGGACGAATGAGGTCGACGGCACTGGCGTCCACGCCGATATAGTTCTTGTAGATCTGCTTCTCGTGGATGGCCTTGGTGACCAGGCAGCCGTAGGGGCCCATCATAAAGCGGCCCATCTCGGTGCAGATGGCCACATCGCCCATGCCGGCAGGAACCAGGATCTCGTCGTATGCCGCGTGCACCCCCTCGCCGATGGCGTGAATGTCGTTGGCCTGCTGCTCGGGCAGATAGGGGATGCCGACGCCGCCGGACAGATTGATGAAGGCGACATGTGCGCCGGTCTCGCGCTCCAAGCGCACGGCAAGCTCAAAGAGGATGCGCGCGAGTTTGGGGTAGTAGTCGTTGGTGACGGTGTTGCTGGCAAGGAATGCGTGGATGCCAAAGTCCTCGGCGCCCTTGGCCTTGAGCATGCGGAACGCCTCGAAGAGCTGCTCGGTGGTCATGCCGTACTTGGAGTCGCCGGGGTTATCCATGATGCCGTTGGAAAGCTGGAACAGACCGCCCGGATTAAAGCGGCAGCTGACCGTCTTGGGGATGGGCCCCGCAACACGCTCAAAGAACTCGATGTGGCTGATGTCGTCAAAGTTGACGATGGCACCCAGCTTGTCGGCGAGCTCAAAGTCGGCAGCCGGCGTATCGTTGGACGAGAACATGATGTCGTGTCCCGTGATACCCAGCGAGCGGGCGATCATGAGCTCGGTATAGCTCGAGCAATCGCAGCCGCAGCCGTATTCGTTGAGAATGGAGATGAGCACCGGGTTGGGATTGGCCTTGACGGCAAAGTATTCCTTAAAGCCCGGGTTCCATGCAAAGGCGTCGCGCACCTCTTGCATGTTGCGGCGGATGCCCGCCTCGTCGTATAGATGAAACGGCGTGGGGAACTGCTCGACGATATGCTCGAGCGTCTCCTTGTCCACAAACGGCTGCTTGGCCGCATATGCCTCGTTGGGGGTCAATGCCATGTCCCGTAAACCTCGCTATCCAGACGGCGCCATCTGCGCATCGAATCCGCATAGCGTGGACCCAATGTCCGGATAGCGCTCCCGCATTGCTGCAGACAGTCCTGTGGGTATTTCCCACAGGCCCACCAGGTTGTTCGTGCCCGAAAAGCCCAGTTCGGCGGGTTTCGCCTCCCCACGGGGTCAAAGCCTGCCGGCTCGCCCGCGGTTCTTCGTGCCCGCGCCTCTATCAAGTGGTAACGACCCTACCACGTTGCACTTTACCAAACAAGAGTATTCGTATATAACGTTTAAAAAATGCAGCAATATGCTGGAAACATGTGTGCCACAATCCTGTATCACAATAAGTTGCAACAGATGTGCCTCACGAAGGGATTCCCTATGACCGAGCTCCAAGAACTCCGTCACTATCGTCGCGATCTCCATCGCATTCCGGAGCTCGATTTCGATCTTCCGCAGACTATCGCCTATATCGAGGGCGTGCTGGCACCGCTCACCTGCGAAGTGACCCATCCGTGCCCCAGCTGCGTCTGCGCTTTCTTCGACGCCGGCGTTGATGCCGCGCATGCCACGGCGATTCGCGCTGATATGGATGCGCTGCCCATCGCGGAGGCGACGGGAGCGGCCTTTGCCTCGACCCATCCCGGCAAGATGCACGCTTGCGGACATGACGGACACATGGCCATGGCACTTGCCGCCGCGACGTATGTCGACCGTACGATTCGCGAGCAACCGGGCGCCATGAGGCGCAACGTTCTCTTTGTGTTCCAGCCGGCCGAGGAAACGACCGGTGGTGCCAAGACGGTATGCGAGAGCGGCGTGTTCGAGCGCTACGGGGCGGATCGCATCTTTGGCTTCCACGTGTGGCCCGATCTGCCCGCCGGCACGTTGGCGAGCTGCCCCGGTCCGTTGCTGGCGCGTTCGAGTGAGACACATATCCATATTCACGGGGCGAGCATCCATATCGCTAAGACCTATGGCGTTCCGGTCGAGGAGTCGCACGATGCGGCGCTGGCGGCTGCCAAGTTCTTGGTTGCCGAGCGCGAACTGATGGACGAGCTGGGCTCCGACGAGCCCTGTATCGGTAAGTTTGGTCTGCTGCAGGCCGGTACGGTTTGCAACGCGGTGGCGGGGGAGGCCCATGTTGCCGGTAGCTTGCGTGTGTTTACGGACGCCATGTTCGACCGTGCGCGCGAGGGCGTGCGCCGTGTGCTCGACGAGGCGTGCACCGCAACGGGCTGCACGTACGATCTCGATTTTGCCGAGGGCTATCCACCGGTCGATAACGATCCTGAGTTGTTTGCCCGAATCGCGCCCGCTCTGCCCGAATTGCAGCTCGTGGACGAGCCGCTGCTAATCGCCGAGGATTTCGCGTTCTATCAGCGCCATCTGCCGGGCGTGTTCTTCTTGCTGGGCACGGGTATGCCAGAGGGACAAGAAAACCCGAGTGATTCGGATGGCTGCCCCGCCTATGCCACAAGCGCTCTGCATACCGATAGCATGCTCTTTGACGAGGAAATCCTACTCAAAGGCCTCGATGTCTATAAACGATTGCTTGTGATGGAGTGACGATGGAACGACGCCGACAGTCTGCCGTTTATAGTCCCGGTGGGTGTGGATGCGGCTTGTTGTTGCTTCCGGTTATTGCTGTGAGCATTGGCGTGATGTTTGCGCTTGCTGGGCTGGCTGCGGCGGCACTCGTACTGTTTATCGCTGCCATCGGCGTGACGATTTGGCTCTGCCGCAATCGCGAGCAACGCCGTGCCGGCGGTAAAACAAATGTCGGCTGGGTTGTATTCCTGGTCATTGCGTACCCGCTGAGTGTCAGCTACCTGGTGTTCTTTGTCCTGTTGATGGTCAGTGCCTTTACCGGGGAATCCGTCACGGTGGGTTGATGCGCTGCCGGCAGACGGTCGCGCAAAGTGCGTTTGCTCGGCGTTTGGATAACTGCATTGGCCGTTTACCGCAACCTTAGCTCTCAGCTAATGAATTCAAGTTTAATCCTTCCTACGATGTGCTGTGTGCCGGCACGGTAGCCGGATCGTAGGAAGGATGAATAATGGCAAAAGAGGGAAAGAAGCCGATCGGTAAGATTGTCCTAGGCGTCATCGTGGTGCTGGTTATTGTCGGTGCCGTGGGCTCTATGGGCGGCAACTCAACCGATTCGCCTGCGAGCGATTCGGCAAAACCTGCCGAGACGACACAGCAGGCTGAGGAGCAAAAAGAACCGCAAGAACCGTATACCATCGCTGACGAGGCTGAAGACACTTCCAATCAGTTTGCCTATAAGATCACGGGGACGCTGACCAATAACACGGACAAGGAAAAGAGCTACATTCAGATTGAGTATGTTCTGTATGATGCTGATGGCAACCAGGTTGGAACGGCTCTTGCAAACACCAATCATCTGAAGGCGGGCGGCTCCTGGAAGTTCGAGGCGCTGGGCACGGTGTCTCCCGATCAGGTCGCCAGTTGGGAGCGTTCGGACGTAAGCGGTTTCTAGCATGTTGTATGCACTGGGGGAGGTGAAGTCGTATGCCCGATAAAAAGCTGACTGACGAGTTACTCAATGAGCTTCTCGACGCGCCAAACATCGATGGCTATATCAAAGAACACGACTTTGCCGCCCCGTCGCTTTCGAACTACCTGAAGCAGCTACTGCAGGAAAAGGGCTTGGAGCGCTCGCGCGTGGTTCGTATGGCCGATCTCAATGAGACCTTTGGCTATCAGATTTTTACCGGTGCGCGGCATCCGAGCCGCAATAAGGTGCTGCAGATTGCCTTTGCGATGGCGCTGACGCTCAAAGAGACTAACCGTGCGCTGACGGCTGCCGGGGTAAGCGTCCTTAACTGCAAGGACCGCCGCGATGCGATTATCATCTTTTGCATCGATCGCGGGTGCAGCCTCCAAAAGGTCAACGAGGAGCTGTATCGCTTTGGCGAGGAGACGGTGAGTTAGCGGCTGATATCTGAGCCGGCGGAGCTGCCGAACAACGATGCAAACGAACGGGGCGCGGATGTCATGGGGTGTCTGCGCCCTGCGCTATGATGGAGGCTATGGATACTCAGACCCCAACATATTCCGATGACGAGCTGACCGCAGCGCTTGCCGAGCACCTGGCGTCGCTCGATTGCGACGACAGCTATCGCGTGGAGCGTGTACTTAAGCGCTCGACCGTTGAAACAACCGAGCTCGTGTACTTTGAAGGAACCGGCGGTGGCTCGCTCGGCCCCTTTGTCCGTAAACGCATCGATGCTTCGGCTCAAATCGGCGGGGCATACGAGCGTCTGTTTGCCGTTCAGCGGGCAGGCAGGCGTTTTGAGCACCTGCCCAGAATCGTCGATTGTCGTCGTGTGGGCGACGAGCTCAACGTGGTTATGGAATACATCGAAGGGGAGACGCTCGGGGCGCTGGTGGACCGTCTGGGAGCCACCCCCGATTATGCGCGTGAATTGTATCCTGTCCTTTGCGACGCCGTGGGCGAGCTCCACGCCGGTTTTGCAATGGCGGGGGAGACGTCGGCGCCGGTGATCCATCGCGACCTCAAGCCGTCGAATATCATCGTGACGGGTGCGAGCTGTACGCTCGATGAGGGCCTGACGTTTTCATCGCTGGTGATTATCGACTTGGGGATCGCGCGCGTATGGCGCGATGGCGCCGATGCCGACACCGTCAAGTTTGGCACGCGACCCTATGCGCCGCCCGAACAGTATGGGTTTGGGCAGACGAGTGTGCGCAGCGACGTCTACGCACTTGGCGCTCTGTTGTTCTTCTGCTTGACGGGAGTCGACCCTAAACCAGGGCTCGACATGCGCGAGCAATGCGAGGCGCGCGGCATTCCCACTCCACTTGCCGATGTCATCTGCATGTCGATGGCGCTCGACCCGGCCAAGCGTTTTGCGAGTGCGGAAGCGTTGGGACGGGCGATGCGCGCGGCATACGATCTGAGTCGCCCCGTGCGGCCTTCTGCGCCTGCGCCTGTCCGTACTCCGGCCTCGGAGACGGTGTTGACGCCCCAAGGGCTCCAGAACCCCACGGGGCTTCCTGGGCCTGCCGCCTCCGCTGCATGCGGTCTGCTCTCTCGCATTCCGGAGTCTCTGGGGCGCATTTGGAATACGCTCGTCTGCTTCTCGCTGCTTGTGTTCTTTGCCGGAAGTCACTTTGCCGTCTTTCACCCCACCGGAGCAAACCAAAGCTACCCGACGTGGCTTCTCATAATCGAGTATTTTTTCTTTGTCGATGGCCTTATGGTGCTTATGCATTTTGCGCTGCTCGATAAGCGCCGTCTTCGTCGGCGATTCGCATTGCTCGACAGCTATCGCGGCAAGAAACTCGCGAAACTCTGGCTCAAGGCATTGGGTGTGCTGCTCCTATGCATGATCGTCATAGTCGCGGTTGCCAATGCGACCGGCGTCGTCGATACTTCCGCCACCTAAAAGAAAAGGGCCCCATTGGGGCCCTTTGCAGTTGCACTTAGATGCGGTTCATCTGGGCGGCGACTTTGTTGTACCAGTCCTGCCACGTGGGCGGGCAGTACTTTTTGGCCGCTGCCGGGGTAAGGGTGGAGCCGTAGTTGGCGCCCAGATAGGCAACGTGAGCGGAGATGCCCTCGCTCCAGCTGCCAAAGCTGCGCCAACCGCCGCCACGTGCACTCCAGCCCCAGGCGTTGTAGGAATTGGCGCAATAAGCACCCTTGGTGCTCTCGATGCAGGCGATAGCGGGGGACCAACGGGGGTCGACACCGGTATTCCAAGCGGCGACGGCAAAGTTGTAGCCCTGGCCTGCCATGGGGGAGCCGGCGAGATAATTGTCGATGCGGCCTGTCCACTCATTAATGAACGAATCGTAATCGGAACTACCGGTATTGGCGTTGTTTACCGTGGTGTCGATGGTGGTGTTGGTGTTGGTGGCCTGGCTGCTGGAATTGCTGCCGCTCACGCCCTCGCCCGAGAGCTTCTCGGCGGCAGCGGCCTTATCGGCCTCAAGCTTGGCAAGCTCGGCGGCATTTTCCTGCTCGGCTTTTGCCTGTGCCTCGCTGCGGAGCTGCTGGGCCTGCGCCAGCGCATCCTCGGCGTTTTTCTGCTCTGCCTCAAGCTGAGACTTGGCCTGCTGGAGCTCAGCCTTGTTCTGTTCGAGTTCGGTTTGCATGTTATTGAGCTCTTCGATCTCGTCGACGCTCGAGCTCGTGATCTGGTTGGTGTATTTGCAGGTCGTGATGAACTCACCCAGGCTCTGTGCGTTGACCAGGAAGCTCACGATGGGATTGGTGCCCTTCTGATACTTGTACAGATCGCGCATGGCGGAGCTTGCCTTGGCCTGCTGCTCGGGAAGCTTGGCCTCGATTTCCTCGATGCTTGCCTCATTGGAGTCAATCTGCTTTTGCAGGTCATCGAGTTTGGTGCGGGCGTCGTTGTAGGCGCTCGTGGCGGCTTCGATCTTCTGCTGGGCTGCGGAAAGCTGGTCCTGCGTTGCCTGCGAGGCGGCATACGCCGCAACGGGGGAGAGCATCGGCGTGGCCGTCAGCGCAACGGCGAGCGCGGCGCTCGTGATGATACGAGCCGGCTTCGACGCAATGAGCGCTGCGGTGCGATGATTCGAATGCTGCATCCAGTCCCTCTGCAATCAATCGTAGGTTATGGTTCGAACGGTATTCTACTACTGCTTTCGACCTCAACTTGAACCTTAAAGGTCCCAAAGGGTCAAGTTGAACTTGAGGCTTTGGCTTTGACCTGCAGTTATGATGAATTGTTGAGAAACCATAGAGTTCAACTTTAACGTTACAGAGCTCTGTTTGAGAGGAGTTTTGGGCTGTAAAAGCCATCTCAACGTGGGGGTTTTATAACTACAGCGTGCCCTTCTGGCGAGCCTTCTCAATCTCTTCGAGGGCCTCGGCGGGGGTGAACGAACAGGTGCCGTCGCCGAGTTTGATTACCTGGATATCGTCGCCGGCGTAGACCTCTCCGCCCTTTAGTACCACGCCAAAAACGCCCTCGTGGGGAAAGATGCAGTCGCCGGCGAGATAGTAGATGGCACAGCGTGTGTGGCAGACCTTTCCGATTTGGCTGATTTCGACAAGCACCTCGCTGCCAAGCTTGAGCTGTGTGCCCAATGGGAGCGAGAGCAGGTTGATGCCCCGGGTTGTGAAGTTCTCGCCAAAGTCGCCCTCGTGCACATCGAGCCCGCGCGCCTGCGCCGTCTGGATAGACTCTGCAGCTAAAAAGGAAACCTGGCGGTGCCAATGCCCGGCGTGCGCATCAGAGGCGAGGCCAAATTGCTCTATAACGGTGTCGTGCCCGTCGGCGACGGGTGACTTACGCGTGCCCTTGCGTGCCGACGTGTTGATCGAGACGATGCGGGCGGGTCCGTTGTAGGCGTCGTTTGCCGTGCACAGGGGAGCTGCCGTTTGTGCGCGTTCCGCCAGCTCGTGCTTCGCGGCATTGAGGATGGGATTATCGGTCGGATGGTCTTGGGGCACGTGCGCGCCTTTCGCTCGAGGATGTCAATACACTGAATCCTACAACAATGGTAGGTTCATTGCCCATTGTCATACAACGGTGAGCGCCGTCTTCGTGCTGGCCTTCGTGCTGGACGATTACGTCGATTGCCATAGATACGGTGGAGCTTTGGGCGCCGGCGGCTTGGCACGCTAGAATAAATCAGTTGCGCAAAGACCGCCCGTTGTGTGGGCAGTTCATGATAGGAAGTTTCCATGGCATTGCAGTTTACAGAGCGCGAGTTCATCCCCGTGCTGCTCGGTGGCGACATCAACGCCTACTCGGTGGCGCGCGCCTTCTACGAGGAGTACCAGGTCAAGAGTCTGGTCTTTGGCAAGTACCAGACGGGCCCTGCGTACCGCAGCCAGATTATCGACTACACGCCCAACGTGGATATCGATACCATGCCCGTGATGCTCAAAACCGTCAACGGCATTGCCCAAGCGCATGCCGACAAGACGATTGTCCTTGTGGGCTGTGGCGATAACTATGTTGCCCTCGTGGCTCAGGCCAAGGATGCCCATGAGCTGGCGGATAACATCGTCGCTCCCTACGCGCCCTACAGCATGCTCGAGCAGTGCCAGAAGAAGGAGATCTTCTACGAGCTGTGCGAGAAGCATGGCGTGCCCTATCCGCACACGTTTACCTTTACCAAGGCGATGCTCAATGCCCAGGGTGAGGCGCCTGCCGAAGTGCTCGACCAGATCGATTTTCCTTACCCGATGATTCTGAAGCCTTCTGACGGCATCATGTGGTGGCAGCACGAGTTCGAGGGCCAAAAGAAGGCCTATGATATTGCCGACCGCGCCGAGCTGGAACAGGTTATTCGCGATTCGTATGCCAGCGGCTACACCGACGATCTGATCTTGCAGGATCGCGTGCCCGGCAACGACGAGTACATGCGCGTGCTCACCAGCTATTCCGACCGCAACGGCAAGGTGCGCATGATGTGCCTGGGCCATGTGCTGCTCGAGGAGCATCAGCCCCACGGTGTCGGCAACCATGCCTGTATCATTACCGAGCCCAACGACGAGCTCATGGGCGGCGTGCGCAAGCTGCTCGAGGACCTTCACTTTGTGGGCTATTCCAACTTTGACGTTAAGTACGACGAGCGCGACGGCTCGTTTAAGTTCTTCGATTTCAACACGCGCCAGGGCCGCAGCAACTACTACGTTACCAACAGCGGCTTTAACGTTGCCAAGTATGTGGTGGACGAGTATGTGTTCAACCGTCCGTTTGAGCCGGAGTTTGTGACGGCTCAGGACGAGGCCCTGTGGATGGTCGTCCCCATGGGCGTCGTCGACAAGTACGTCAAGGATCCCGAGCTGCGCGCTAAGGTGCATCGCCTGGACAAGGAAGGCAAGGGCGCCGACCCTTCGTTTATGAAGGGCGACTTTGTCTTTAACCGCTGGCTGCGCATGTGGCACACCAAGCTGCGCCACTTTAAGCTGTTCAAGACGTATTACAAGTAGATGAGCGCGGCGCCCGTCCGGTTTGCATCGGGCGGGCGCGGGTATGATACGCGCAATTGCGCAAGCGTCACCAAGGAGGCGGCGATGGAAAAGCTGGGAGTTATCGGCGGCATGGGCGCCGAGGCCACGTCGTATTACTACGACCAAGTGGTGCGTCATACGGCTGCTGCCTGCGATCAGGAACATATCGACATGGTGGTGCTCTCCAAGTCGACCATGCCCGACCGCACGTTGGCCATTAAGACCGGCGAGCATGCCAAGCTGCTGGCGACCATGAAAGAGTGTGCCCAGGCACTCGAGTCGCTGGGCTGTGCGCACATTGCCATTCCCTGCAACACGTCGCACTACTTCTACGACCAGATCCAGTCGTTTACGAAGGTGCCGATTATCCACATGCCGCGTGAGTCGGTGCGCTATGCTCTGGCCGGTGCGGTGATGGGGGAGTGCGAGTTCGACCCCAACCTGAGTATGCCGGCCGAGCCGGTGCATAAGATCGGCATCATGGGAACCGATGGCACCGTGGGCGCGGGCGTCTACGGCCGCGAATGTAAGGCTGCGGGTGTTGAGGTTGTCTATCCCAGCGAGAAACGTCAGAACGATGTGATGTCGCTTATCTACGATGATGTGAAGGCCGGACGTGAGCCCGATATGGATAAGTTCGACCGCGTGATGTGGGAGTTCGCCCGTAGCGGCTGCGACCGCGTCATTCTGGCCTGCACCGAGCTCTCGGTGCTGCAAAAGTACCGAGAGATGCCCGAGATTACCCTTGACGCCATGGACGTCCTGGTGCGCGAATCCATCATCCGTAGCGGCGCTCCCTACCGCCTCTAGCTTCCGACCCGCCAAAAAGGGACAGGTTAATTTTGGTAGGTTTTATCTGGTGAAACAGTAAAGGCCTCGGCTCGTTTGGTGCGAGCCGAGGCCTTTTGCGTTGGGCTGTTGCTGTCGGTGGTGAACTAGAACAGGAAGCCGATGGCGATGAGGGCGATGCTGACGATGAGCACGGCGATGTCCAGGCCCTTGATGGGGTAGCGCTTGTACGAGCTGGCGCGCGTACGCAGATAGAAGCCGCGCTGTTCTGCTGCCAAGGCTGTGGCATCGGTCTTGCCCACGCTCGAGATGAGCAGTGGCACGCACAGTTGCAGCATGAGCTTAAGCTTCTTGATGGGGTTCTTGGTGTCGTACTCGACGCCGCGTGCGGTCTGCGCCTCCATGATGGCGTTCATCTCCTGACCAAACACCGGAACAAAGCGCAGCGCCGTGGTAAAGGTGAAGGCATAGCGATACGGCACGTGCAGCACCTCGACGCAGGCGTTGGCAAGGTCGTTGAGCTTGGTCACCATGAGCATGAGGATGAGTGGTAACGCCACACCCAGCAGGCGCAGGCAGGCCTTCGATCCTGTGATGAGGCCCGTGTCGGTGACAAAGCCCCACACCACGTTGCCATCGCGCATAAAGGCCAGCTGGAGCACCAGCATGATAAGCGCGAGCGGAATCAGCAACTTGAGCAGCGAGAACAGACGGTCGACGACGCCGGCATAGGCACCTAGCGCAAGGGTGAGTGCCAAAAAGCCCAGCAGCGCCACGTAGGTGTCGGACAAGAAGATGCCGACGATGATGGCGGCGGCGAGGCCCAGTTTGACGACGGGGTTCAGGCGATGCAGCAGTGTATCGCCCGGCATGTAGTCGATGACGTTAACCACGGTGGACCATCTCCTTGGTAATTCGAACGACATCGGTGACCTCGCTCACCTGCGCAAAAGCGGGCGAGACGGAAGATGCCAGACGGCGCGAGAGTTCAATAACCTGGGGAGGCTCCACGTAGGCACGCCGCATGAGATCGATGTTCGAGAATAGCTCGTGCGTGCGGCCGCGGTCGAGGATGCGACCGTCGGCCATTACCACAATGCGCTCGGCAAAATCCGAGACGACTTCCATATCGTGGCAGACCATGATAACGGCGCAACCGCGCTCGGCCATGGTGCGCACCGTTTCCATGACGGTCATGCACTCGCGGTAATCAAGGCCGCTCGTGGGCTCGTCGAGCACGACGATCTTGGGCTCAACCACTACGACGGAGGCAAGCGCCACCATTTGTCGCTGACCGCGCGAAAGGGAGAACGGTGCCTCGTCGGCGGGCAGACCAAAGCGGTCGATGACCAGCTGGGCGCGACGCAGCGCCTCGGCGCGGTCCATGCCGCCCAGTTCCAAGCCAAAGGCGACCTCGTCGAGTACGGTGTCCTTGCAAATCTGGCGGTCGGGGTTTTGGAAGAGGGTCGCGACCTCGCGAGCGATGCGGCTCGTGGGAACGGCTGCGGTATCCAGTCCCGTGACGCGCACGCTGCCCGAGGCGGGCTTAAGCAGGCCTGTGAGCAGTTTGGTGAGTGTGGTCTTGCCGGCGCCGTTTTGGCCGACGATGCCCACGAGCTCGCCAGGATAGAGCGTCAGGCTAAGGTCGTGTACGGCGGCTCCGCCATTGGGATAGGCAAACTCAACATGGTCGAAGGTGAGTACGGGTTCGGCGTCCTTGGCATGAGGGCGCAACGACGGTGCATGCGGGGAACCGGCGGGCGCCTGGGCTTCGATAGCCGCGCGTGCGGGGTCGACGATGCCCGAAATCAGGCGCTCAGCCTCATCGACATCCAAGCAGGGGGTACCGCTTACCAGGCCATCGGCCTCGAGGCTATTGAAGATACGCGTGACGCGAGGGCAGTCGACGCCGATGGCACGGAGCTCGTCGGTATGCGCGAAGACCTCGTGTGGCTCGCCCTGCAGCGCGATTTCGCCATGGTTGAGCACGAGCACGCGGTTGCAGTACTCCGAGAGCAGGGCGACCTTTTGCTCAACGACGACGATGGTGATTCCAAGTGCGCGGTTTGCCTCACGCAGCGTCTCGAAGACCAACGTGGAGCTGGCGGGGTCGAGTGCCGCGGTGGGCTCGTCGAGAACCAAGACGTGCGGGCGCATGGCGAGGATGGCGGCGATGGCTACCTTTTGCTTCTGTCCGCCCGAGAGCGTGGCGATCTCGCGGTCGCGCAGGTCGCTGATGCCGACGGTCTCGAGCGTTTCGCTCACGCGCTGCTCGATCTGGTCGTGGGGAACGCCAAAGTTCTCGAGGCCAAAGAGCATCTCGTTCTCGACGACCGAGGCGACCATCTGCGTGTCGATATCCTGCAGCACGCTGCCGACGATCTGTGACACGTCGGTCAGCGAGACCTCGCAGGTGTCATGGCCGTCAACCATGACGGACCCAAAGAACGCGCCGGTGTAGTGGTGGGGCACGGCACCTGACAGGCAGGCGGCAAGCGTGGACTTGCCGGCGCCCGAGGGCCCGATGATGCCGATGAAATCTCCCTTGTTCACGCTGAGCGAGATGTGGCTGAGCGCCTGCTCGGTCTGCGTGCCATAGGAGAACGAGACATCGTCGACGTTGATGATCGTTTCCATGGATACCTTTCATAGTCATTGGGGACGTTCTTTAATGACTAGTCGTTTAAGAACGTCCCCAAAAGCTAGCCGTTTGGGACAGTCTTTACCGATGGGGCACTGTGGGTTAGTTGAGCTTCAGGGCCTTCTGGATGGGCAGATAGAGGGCGCCGACCAGAATGGCGTTAAAGACGGCGGTCATGGCGACGACGGGCAACATGGCGGCGGCGAGCTCGCCTACCACGCCGAGCATGGCCATCTTGATCACCATGAAGATGACGCCGGAGACAAAGGTGGTCAGGAAGGTTACGACAATGGCGATGGCGGGCTTGACCTGACCGTTCTTGCCGGCGGCGTTGACGATGCCGGCCATGAGCATGGCGGCGATGCCCTCGGCCGCAAAATCGACGAACGGCGAAGTAGTGGTGATCTGGATCACGGCAGCCGAGATGAGGCCAATGACGAGCGCCTGACCGATGTTGGGGCGAATGACCAGAATGGTGAGGCAGAAGGCCGAGATGATGAACTCGGGGCTGATCATGCCGCCCGAGATGCCCGAGATGGCCTTGCCGACGGTGAAGTTGAGGATGAAGCCGGCGGCGAGCAGGATGGCGAGCAGGACGAGGGCGCGGACATCGAGTTTGCCGCGGTCGGCGGTCTGGACGGTGCGGGGCTGGGTGGCGGTGGTGTTCTGAGACATGGTGAAAATCCTTTCGGAATGGGAGTGCAAGAGAAAAGCGGAGGCGCGTGATGCGAATGCGATCGGGCTCGAGATAGAAAAAGGCCCCCGGTCGAAACCGGAGGCCTTCCAATCACCTAGAGAGCAAAAACAGGCGTGAGGGACTCACTGTCGACCGATCGTATTCGCATCACGCCACCACCAGTTGTTGAGAGACTTCGTCGTGTTCTTCATGTTGGTGGCTCCTTTCGTGATGCCGTGGCGCGGTCGCACCTAGTTGCTGTTGCGCTGCACTATAGCACAGCAAAGTGTGTGCGGGGAAATCTTTTTTGAAAAGATTTCAGGCGGGTTTCCCGCCGGTCAAAAGAGTGGGCTGAGCGGGCGAGGCTGCCATTGCTGCCTTGCCCGCTCAGCTAAGACGTTACTCCTTATTGCGACGGTAGAGGAAGTAACCGCCCGCGGAGATGACGGCAACGCCAGCGATGGCGAATGCGGCCACCATGCGGCCATCAAAACGATCGCCAGTGGTGGGCAGGCCGCCCTTGGTGTTCGTCTTGTTAGTGGTTACCGTGGTCGTGGTGTCGGACTTGCCAGGCTTCTCAGGCTTGGCGGCCGGCTGCTCGGGCTTAGCGGGCTGCTCGGGCTTAGGGGGCTGCTCGGGAGTGCCAGGCTGCTCAGGAGTGCCGGGCTGATCCGGGGTGACCGGATCGGTGGCAAGAGCATCCTTGGCGTAGGTGATGGACACCTTGAGGCCGTTGGTCTCGGTGTTCAGGTCGCTTGGGGTAAAGGGCTGGTCGAAGTTTTCGGCCTTCTGATAGGTGCGCATCTCCTGGAGCAGTGCCTTGCACTTCTTGTAGGTGTTCTCGGTAGCAGCCTTGCCGGCCTTGTTGGCCAGGGCAGTGCGGCCCTCGGTGGTCGTCTCGGCCAGCATGGCGGCGTCAACTTCCTTGTTCTGCTCGATAAGCTCGTTCTGGAGCGCATCGAGGTAGGCACGGACGCTGACACCAAGGGTGTCAGGGTTCTCGAAGCAGAGCGAGCTGATGTCCATGAGGACGTAGTTGATTGAGTTCTCGGGCTCCTCGTTGTACGCGACGTCAGTCTGTTTGCAGTGATCGAAGGAGACGGTCTGATCGCTGAAGTACGGGCTGACCTCAGTTATCAGAGCGGAGTACAACGGGATGGCGACGGAGTACGCGGCGCGGGAGAGCATTTCCCACTGGATGGTAGCGACTTCGGGGTCATACCCGCGACGAATCTGGAAGAGGTTGATCTCGGTGTTGCGCTCGCTGCCGATGCAATAAACACCATCAGTGTTCGCGTTGAGGCCAGGGACGTTCTCGCCGCGGTTGCCGAAGGCGCGAATCAACTCGAAAGTGCTCCAGCCAGACTTGCCAGGCTTGAAGAACAGGGGCTGGATTTCGCTGACCATGGCTCCCTTTTGGTCAGGTTTTCCTTTCTCCTTTACTGTGATAATGTCGTAATCTGTGCCTTCGGTCAGCTGACTACCAAAATAATCGCGGCCTTGCACATAGCGGGACCACTGGTTTACGCCGGAATCGGCGAGGCTTTCGCCATACGTTTGGGCGACATCGAATTTGCCGTCAGCGGAGTATTTGGCGAAACCCTTTTCTTCGGGCATGGATTGGATCTTTTCAGAGTGGAGGCAATTCTCGGTGTCATTGAGGTCGACATCGTAGTTGAGGCTCCCGATATTAGGGTTGAGCGACGCGACGTCGTCAGCGAGCTTCATGGCGATCCACTGATGGGCGGAAAGTGTGGCGAACAGCCAGGTCTCGTTGTTGTCGGCGATGATGATCTGGTCGTTGGTGCAGACGCCTTGATCATCGATCAGGCTGCCGAGGAGCTCGACGCCCTCGCGGGCCGTGGCGCTCTCGCCCAGGATGATGCTGCCGTAACTGTACTCGCCCAGACCCACTTCCTCATCGATGAGGTCTGCTGCAGCGGCCTCCTCGTTATAGGAGGTGCTTAGCGTGGCGGAGCAGGAGACGCCCTTCTCGTTGATGCCGGCCTCGGAGTAGGCGTCGGTGCGACCCATCCAGTTGGAGGGGTGGTCGCGTACATAGCTGTAGCGATAGGTAGGCTTGTTCGAAGTGTATTCAAAAGCAGATTCAATCGAGCTGTACTTAAAGCCAGGTTCGTGGGCAGGTTCGATGCCGTAGTGCTTAAGATAGCGCTTGCCAAAGTCCTCGGCGCGGCCGTAGTACGTGTTGCCGTCCGCCGTGAGCTTGCCGCCCATGTAGATCTGCGTGCAGGCGAGCGCAGACGTCGGCATGGACATGATGGTTGCAGCTCCAAAGGCGAGGCCTATGCCAAGCTTTTTGAGCGCGTTGACGGGGTGAGTTTTCCTCATTTTCCCTCCCAGCGTGCGAAAGCTCTCCGTTGCCAGAGAGCTTCAGCCAATAAAGACACCTCATTAGCGTAACGAACTGGAAACAATATTCATCTATGAAAGAAACTTACTCGATAAGCGTAATGAAATATGCGATGAGTGGTTAATTATACTCGGTTTGTAGCTTTACTTTAATAAAGACGTCCTGCAATTACATTATCTGAATAAAGCGCCTTGCACGGGGCGCAAAGAAAATCCCCCGCTGTTTGGCAAATGCATAAACAGCAGGGGAGACGATAATTGGATGAATATCATACCAATGTGGAATTACTTCTTCCGGCGGTGGATCACGTTGATCGCATAGCCGACGAGCATGGCCAAAACGATGATGATAAAGCCGAGCAGGGGATTGTCGTTCATAGGGTCCTCCTATTTTCCGAGCGGGGAGAATTCGTCGACGATGAGGTCGAGGCATTGCGGAAGCGCGCGGGCTCCAAAGACGCCCGAATTGCTGGAGATAATCTCGCCATCGAACTGCATGCCCAGCGACGGGGTGCAGGTGATCTTGGCTTCCTTGGTCTGGATGATCTTGAACTGCGGGCGGCCGAGTACCTTGCCGGCGGGGTCAAGCGCAGCGGTGATCACGGTAGGCAGCAGCTGCACAGTGCGCACGGGTTCGATGACCGCAATGTCGACCATGCCATCGTTCATACGGCAGTCGGGGAACAGGTTGATGTCGTTTTGGATGACCGAGGTGTTGCCGGCCATGCAGCAGATGCCGTCGAGCTCCTCGACAATGCCGTCATGCTCAATCGTAAAGTGCGCCACCGTGGGATTGGGCGTGGCGAGCGCGGAGAGGAAGTAAGCGATCTCGCCGATGTCGTTTTTGGTGGGGGCGGCCTTCATCATGATCTCGGCGTCGAAGCCCGAGCCGGCGATGATGATGAAGCCGTGGCGCTTCTCGTTGCCGTTCTCGTCGAGCCAAAAGAGCTCACCCATGTCGACTTTGACCGTGCGACCGGCACGGCAGGCCTTGGCGAGCGCCGCTGCCTCGGGGGCATTACCGATGTTGTTAAAGAATAGACAGGCTGTGCCGGAGGGGAAGACGAGCGTGGGGACACCACACCCGCGCATCTGGTCGAGCACGTTGGAGACGGTGCCGTCGCCGCCCGAAACGACCACGCGATCAAACTCGCGCACGTCTGCCACGGCGTCCTCGGGTTCCATGCCATCGCCGATAAAGCGCATCACGACCTCGTCGCCGCCCTGCGCGAGGGCGTGCGTGAATGCGTAGATTTCATCTGAGCTGGGGCCCGATGCCGGGTTGTGGATGATAAGGCAGCGCATACTTACGTTCCCGTTCTGTGACTAACCGAGTATAGTTGTAAGGCAATGCCGATATCCTACCCGTGTTTTTCGGGCCTAACCTTATTCGATGGGTTGATATGTACATTTCCACACATCAGGCTCTACTCGACTTTTGCCAGCGCGCCTGTGAGTTCGACGCGATTGCCGTCGATACCGAGTTTTTGCGCGAGCGCACGTTCCATCCGCGTCTGTGCTTGGTTCAGATTGCCACCCCTGCCGAGAGCGTCGCGGTCGATCCCCTGGTAATCGACGACCTATCGCCGCTGGCCGAGCTTATGGCCGACGAGAGTGTGATCAAGGTCTTCCACGCCTGCTCGCAGGATATGGAGGTCATGCTCCATACCGTGGGCGTGCTGCCACGACCGATTTTCGATACGCAAGTGGCCGCCGCCTTTTTGGGCGAGCGCCAGCAGATTTCGTATGGCGCGCTTGTTCAGACGTTCTGCGGCGTATCGCTGACCAAGACCGAGTCGCTGACCGACTGGTCGCGCCGCCCGCTGACCGATAAGCAGATTGAGTATGCGATCGATGACGTCAAGTACCTGATCGTCGCCTATACCGAGATGATGAGCCGCCTGCGCGAGCTGGGCCGTGTGGACTGGGTGCTCGACGAGCTGCGCCCGCTGGCTGACGAGTCGCACTATCGCGCCGATCGCCACGAGGCGTTCCGCAAGGTCAAACGCATCAATTCGTGCAGCCGTCACCAGTTGGGCATCGCGCGCGAGCTCGCCGCCTGGCGCGAGGACCGCGCCGAGCGCCGTAACATCCCGCGTAAGTGGGTCATGTCCGACGACACGCTACTTGCGCTCGTTAAGCGCAATCCCGTGCGCGTTGAGGAGTTCCGTAGCATTCGCGGTACCGATCAGTTGGGGGAGCGCGACGTGGACGGTGCGCTCATGGCCATCAAGCGCGGCGCGAGCTGCCCGCACGATCGCCTGCCGCTCATGGTGCGCGGGCACCGTCAGATTTCGCCGGAGTTGGAGAGCGTGACGGACCTGATGTATGCGCTCATTCGCCTAGTTGCCGAGCGCTCGGGCGTGGCGACCTCGGTCATTGCCTCGCGCGATGACCTGGCCGACTATATTGAGCACCCCGAGCAGAGCCCCCTGCGCGAAGGCTGGCGCTTTGAGCTCGTTGGCTCGCGCCTGGACGATTTGCTCTCGGGCAACATGGGACTCACCGTGAAGGACGGAAAAATCGAATTGCTGTAGGGAAGCCTAGCCGCTTGAATGGGTAAAATGCCTCCAACGTGTAACTCGACTCGGAGGAATTCGCATGCCTTATTACTATGGATACGGCTTTGGCATCGACCCGCTGTACCTGCTGGTTGTTCTTGTCTGCACGGTGCTTGGCCTTGCTGCGCAGAGCTATATCAATTCGACGTACAAGACCTGGTCCAAGGTTCGCTCGGACGGCGACACGGGCGCCACGGTTGCTCGCCGCATGCTTGACGCCAACGGTTGCAATGCCGTGGGTATCAAGGGTGTTGCCGGTGAGCTCACCGACCATTACAACCCGCAGGATAACAACCTGTATCTGTCGGATGCCAACCGTTCGGGCGGTTCGGTCGCAAGCGTTGCCGTCGCCTGCCACGAGGCGGCCCATGCCGCCCAGCGTCAAAGCGGCTATGCCATGATGAAAGTACGTACCGCCCTCGTGCCGGTCGTCAACTTTACCCAGAACACCTGGACCATCGTGTTGCTCTTGGGTCTGTTTATGAACATTGCCGGGCTCACATCCCTCGCGTTGATCTTCTTCTCGTTTAGTGTACTGTTCCAACTCGTTACGCTGCCTGTCGAGATTGACGCCAGCCGACGCGCCGTGGCGTACATCGAGCAGTCGGGTATGAGTTCCAAGCAGGTCAACGGTGCCAAGAAGGTACTGACGGCCGCCGCGCTTACCTATGTTGCCGCTGCGCTCACCTCGATTATTCAGCTGCTCTATCTTATGGCTCGCTACAACAGAAACTCCAACCGATAACAAATTGGGTCGCTGGGCGCCGCGGGGATTCGTGTCCCCGCGGCGCTGTACTATGTGTTGGACTTAAATTTGCGCAGGGCCGGAGCCCATGTGCACGATGACGAAAGGGGGCTGCGTGGCAGGCTGGAATCTGACCGGCAATAGCGTTTCCGCCGAGTTCGACGGATCGGACGAGCAGGAGCGCAAAGAACTCAGCGTGAGCCAGGCGGTAGAAATCGCCGCCGGCGCGCTCGATGCCATTCCGCAACTGAGCGTTTTGGGCGAGGTCACGGGTTTCCGTGGTCCCAACGCCCGAAGCGGCCACTGTTACTTCCAGATTAAAGACGACTCGGCCGCCGTCGACTGCATCATCTGGAAGGGCGCCTACCTTAAGCGCACCTTCGACTTGCGCGACGGCATGCAGGTAAGCTTTAAGGGCAGCTTCAATCTCTACAAGCCTACGGGTCGCATGAGCTTCGTCGCCCGCTCGTTTTCGCTGGCGGGGGAGGGTCTGCTGCGTCAACAAGTGGCGCAGCTGGCCGAAAAGCTACGCCGCGAGGGCCTGATGGACGAAGCGCGCAAGCGCCGCATCCCGGTGTTCTGCTCCCGCGTGGCGGTCGTCACCTCGCTTTCGGGTGCCGTAATCGACGACGTCAAGCGCACGTTGCGTCGTCGCAACCCGCTCGTCGAGCTCGTCTGCGTGGGCGCCAAGGTTCAAGGCGAGGGTGCTCCGACAGAGCTCATAGAGGGCTTGCGCCGCGCCGCTTCCATTACGCCGGCGCCCGACTGTATTTTGTTGGTGCGCGGCGGCGGCTCCTTTGAGGACCTTATGACCTTTAATGACGAGGAGCTTGCCCGCGCGGTGGCGGCTTGTCCTGTGCCCGTGGTGACCGGCATTGGCCATGAGCCCGATACCTCGATCTGCGATATGGTGAGCGACCGCCGCGCCTCCACGCCCACGGCGGCGGCCGAATCGGTGGCGCCGGCTATGACGGAGTTGGCCGATGTGCTCGAGGCGCGCCATCAGCGCCTGGGTGCCGCGATGGCATCGATGATCGGGTCGGCCCAGGTCGATCTGGAAATGCTCGACCAACGCGGTCGTCGTGCCTGGGACACCTATACGGCTCGTTTGGGCGACGCGCTCGATGCAGCCGCGTGCCGCCCGTGCCTTAATGATCCAACGTTTATGGTTGAGCGTCGCGAGTCCGAGCTTGCCCTGACGGCCGATCGTCTGTCCGGCGCCATAACGCGTTCGGTCGGGGCCTTCCGTTCCAACTTCGAGCGTCTGCCCGAGCGCTTGATCGCAAGCACCTCGGGGCTCGATGGCAAGCGCCATGCGCTCACGCTTGCGAGTTCCCGCCTGGAGCATCAGGGGCGCACGATGCTCAACAAGCCCGCGTCCGACCTGGGCCGTGCGGCAGCCTCACTCGATGCCCTGTCACCGCTCAAGGTGCTTGCTCGCGGCTATTCCATCGCGTACAGCGATGATGGTGTGGCCACGAGCGCCAAGACCTTTAAGCCCGGCGACGCCATCCGCGTGCGCATGGCAGACGGTAACGTTGCGGCAACGGTCGATACGGTCGAGTAGGCCGCGTTTCATAGCGATAAACCTTTAGGAAAGGAAACAGATATGGCAGAGAAGACCCCGGTCGAGCAGCTTACGTACAAGCAGGCCTCGCAGGAGCTGGAGCTCATCATCCGCAGCTTGGAGTCGGGTGATATGGAGCTCGAGGAGTCGCTCGAGAGCTATACCCGCGGCGTCGAGCTCCTCAAGAGCCTGCGCACCCGTCTGTCCGATGCCGAGCAGAAGGTCTCGGTGCTCCTGAAGGATGTTGACGGCAACGACGTGCTCGCCGACGGCGAAGCCGCCAACACGGACGACAACCTCTCGTTCTAGCCATCCCGACCAAATATAATTACCTTGGTCTGTGAGAAAGGAACCAAACATGTGCGATTGCATCTTCTGCAAAATTGCCAACCACGAGATCCCCTCGACCGTTGTCTATGAGGACGACCAGGTCATCGCCTTCGACGACCTCAACCCCCAGGCGCCGGTCCACACGCTCGTGATCCCCAAGAAGCACTACAGTGACATCGCCGATAACGTGCCCGCCGAGACCATGGGCGCCATGGCCCACGCCATCCAGGAGGTCGCCAAGGTCAAGGGCTTGGAGGACGGTTTCCGCGTCATCTCCAACAAGGGCGTCAACGCCGGCCAGACCGTCATGCACTTCCACATGCACGTCCTCGGCGGCAAGAACCTGGGCGAGAACCTCATCTGAGGACGCACGGCCCGTCGCCTTGGCTGCCTTTGGAGTAACCTATGCAGTTTTCTCAACTCGAATACCTTCAAGCGGTAGCGAACTACGGCGGCGTGCGCAAAGCGGCTCGCGCCGTTCACGTGAGCCCACAGGCTGTCTCGTCGGCAATTAAGAAACTGGAGTCTGAGTATCAGATCGTTTTGCTCAATCGATCGGCGGGGGAGGCTGTTTTGTCTCCGGCGGGCAGAGAATTTGCGCGTCGTGCACGCGTGATCCTGGCACAAGTCGACGATCTCAAAAAGTACACCCAATCGGGGAACGGTGGCGTTTCGCCCGACGGCCACTTTCGTCTTTACGTCCCCTGTCTTCACGGGCGGGGGCGTCTTTTTTCCGAAAACTGGTACGACTCGTTTGAAAGCTCGCACCCTCAGATTCACCTTGATGTTTGGCATCAGCCAACGGCTACATGCTTTGAATCACTTGTGCTTGGCATTTCGGATGCGGCCATCTCATTTGAGGAACCAAGGGACAGTGTCCTTTCTTCGAAATACTTGGGTGAAAAGGAGCTCAAGGTTCTTTCGTGCCCAGCGGGTCATCAATCTGTGGGTGCTATGACCGTTCGTGAGTTACTGGGCGGCAGGTTAGCTGTTCCCATTAATTTGTCGCCCTGTCTCAATGCGATCAATCAATGCCCCGAAGCTCAGCTGGTTAATTTCCGCTTCCGCGACGTCGAATACGGAAACAGAGCGCAGGCTGAGTTTCTTCAAGCCGGGGGATTGATATTGAGCTTTTCTGGCTCTTCTCTCGCATCAGATGGACTGGAAGTGAGCGAGTGTTCCATTGAAGGCTCGCATGACGTAGCCTTGCCCATCTACTTTTGCTATCGACAAAATGCCTGGACCGATCGACACCAGACGGTTTTTCTTCACCTATTGCGTCATCTCGCTTCGTGAGGCCATTTGGCCTCGTGGCGTCAAGTGAATGTTGACGTCTTGTAACACATGACTGACGGCTTTGCCCTCATGCTTTTCCAAGATTTCGGCTTGGGTTATTGGCTCTTGGAGGGCGGAACATGAAAAATCGTACGGTTTTGCTTTATATGATGTTCGTTTTCCTGTCGAACTTCAGCACCATCTTGTATTTTCTAACCGTCTACCTTGAGTTCGTCGGGCTTTCGATGGTAGCGATTTCCAGCATGATGGTTGCATATCAAGTGAGCAAGTTCATCCTTGAAGTTCCCACTGGCTATATTGCCGATAGGTTTGGACGAAAGACAAGTGGTCTCGTTGGCGTCGTGGGGATGCTTGGATACTATGTCGCCCTGCTTCTCGTCCGTTCTCCTCTGCTTTTAATCGGCGCGTTTGCTCTCAAAGGTTTTGCCGTTGCATGTATGAGCGGATCCATAGAAGCGATTTACATTGACAGCGTCTCTCAGGACCAGCTCGTAAGACTTAATGTCGTTGAGCGATTTGTTTTCTATGCCTCTTTTGCCATCTCCGCTTGCGTGGGCGGTTTCATTTCGTCTGTCGGTGCATATCTCATTGGTCTTTCGGCAGATATCATCGCAATGGTGTTGACGTTGGTTGTCGTTGTCTGCATTCCTGAGATGCGAAGAGGGGGCACTGCGGGGACACCTGAGCGTGGAATTAGCCCGAAGATGATCGGTGCCGCTATTGCGTGTAACGGCATTCTTCGTTCAGCGTTCATCATGGACTGTTCTCAAGCATTTGCTTTTGTCGCCCTGGAAGACTTTTTCTCACTGTTGCTTGCGGGTCGCGGAATGAATGCCGTCGCTTCGGGTGCGATCATTGCTGTCCAGCTCCTTGCCTCGGCCTCCATGGGGCTTATTGTGCCCAGTGTGATTGCTCATGTCGACAAGGGCCGTTTTGCGCGTATTTGCGGCATCGTGCGCCTTTCCCTGACTGCTCTATTTTTGATTCCCTTTACTCCGGTCCATTTGCTGCACGTGTTCTATGTGTTGCAGACGGTCGCCTACTCGTTATTTGCTCCAATTAAATACTCAATTTTTCAAAATGCTGCCGATTCTTCGATGCGCTGTTCACTGATTTCGGTTCAAAGCCAGATGGTGGCGGTGGGTGCCATCCTTTTCTATCTGTTCAATGCTGCGTTGAGCAGCATCGCGGGCATTCGAGTCGTATTGCTTGTTGCGCTCGGGATTTCTTCTTTGGTGTATATCCCCGCGCTATTTCGTCTTACAAGTCAAAGGCCATGAGTATTTAGGCACCGATAACTTATATATCAACGCAATAAACCCGAGCGCGAGGGCGTTTGGGTTTATTATTGAAGCGTATGTAACCTGGCGGCGCCACACCGCCTGTTAGTAGGGAGACACATGAACGTTCTGGTCGTCAACGCAGGATCTTCGACCCTTAAGTATCAGGTCATCGATACCAAGTCCCACAAGGTGTCCGCAAAGGGCTCCTGCGAGCGCGTCTGCTTTACCGGCGGTACCTTCACCCACGCTGCCAACGGTTCCAAGAAGGTGACCGAGAACATCGAGTTCCCCGACCACAAGGTCGCCATCGAGGTCGTTCTGAAGGACCTCGAGGCCAACGGCGTCAAGATCGAGGGCATTGGTCACCGTATCGTTCAGGGCGGCTGGTACTTCGGCGATTCCTCCCTCGTCGACGAGGACGTCCTCGCCAAGATCCGCGAGGTCGCTCCGCTGGCGCCGCTGCACAACAACCCCGAGGCCAACGTTATCGAGTACTGCCTGGAGCAGTATCCCGATCTGCCCAACGTTACGGTCTACGACACCGCTTTTCACTTCAACATGCCCGAGGTTGCCAAGACCTACGCCCTTCCCAAGGATGTTTGCGACAAGCTGCACATCCGTAAGTACGGCGCCCACGGCACCAGCTATCGCTACATCTCCAAGAAGGTCGCCGAGATGACCAACGGCGAGGCCCGCAAGGTCGTCGTGTGCCACATCGGCTCTGGTGCCTCCCTGTGCGCCATCGAGGACGGCAAGTGCATGGATACCACCATGGGCCTCACCCCGCTCGACGGCGTCATGATGGGCACCCGCTGCGGCTCCATTGACCCGGCTACCGTGTGCTACCTGCAGCGCGAGGGTGGCTACACCTTCGACGAGGTCGACGAGATGATGAACAAGAAGTCCGGTCTTTTGGCTGTGACCGGTGGCAAGACCAACGACTGCCGCAACGTCGAGGAGCTCGCCGCCGCTGGCGACCCCGAGGCTCAGCTCGCCTTCGACATGTTCGTCTACAAGATTGCCGCCAAGGCTGCCGAGATGGCCACTTCCATGTGCGGCATGGACACGCTGGTCTTCACCGCCGGCATCGGTGAGCACGCTCCGGCCGTTCGCGCCGGCGTTGCCGACCGTCTGGCCTTTATGGGCGTCAAGATGGACCATGCCCGTAACGCCCTGCGTGGCGACGGCGCTTGGTGCCTGTCTGCCAAGGATTCCAAGGTCAAGATCTTTGTCATCCCCACGGACGAGGAGTTCATGATCGCTTCCGACGTCGAGCGCATCGTCAACGGCAAGTAATTGCAAGAGGGGAGGGGCTGGACGACCAAGTGCCGTTCAGCCCCTCTTTTGCGCTCGTTGGGCGATATGCCTGATAGTTATTTATTAAGTTGTGATAACTTCTTATTAACATGCGGCCGCCTTAAGGGATCTGCGTCGACCGTATTGCACTGCAAAGGAGTCTCATGAACGTACTTGTTGTCAACGCCGGCAGCTCAAGCCTTAAATATCAGCTTTTGGATACCGATACCCGCGAGGTTTTCGCCAAGGGCAACTGCGAACGTATCGGTTCGGACATGGGCATCTTTGGCCACTCCGAGAACGGTGGCGCCAAGCAGACCGAGGAGGTCCCTTTCCCCGATCATCGCTCTGCTATCGCTCGCGTGCTCGAGGAGCTCGAGAAGACCGACTTTACGATTGATGGCATTGGCCATCGTATCGTTCAGGGCGGCTGGCACTTCGATGATTCCGCGGTCGTCGACGATGAGGTCATGGCTAAGATCCTTGAGGTGGCCCCGCTCGCTCCGCTGCACAATTACGGCGAGGCCGCGGCAATCGAATATTGCCGCGAGAAGTATCCTGAGCTGCCCAACGTGGCCGTCTTCGACACCTCGTTCCACATGACCATGCCCGAGGTCGCCTACACCTACGCGCTGCCCAAGGACGTGTGCGACAAGTACCACGTGCGCAAGTACGGCGCACACGGTACGAGCCACCGCTACGAGTGGATGATGGCCAAGGAGATCCTGGGCTCGCGCTGCCACCGTCTGCTTTCGTGCCATCTGGGCAACGGTGCTTCGCTTGCCGCCATTGAGGACGGCGTGTGCCGCGATACCACGATGGGCCTCACGCCGCTTGACGGCCTGATGATGGGCACCCGTTGTGGTTCCATTGACCCGGCCACCGTGTGCTACCTGCAGCGCGAGGGCGGCTACAGCTACCAGGAAGTCGACGACATGATGAACAAGCAGTCCGGCCTGCTTGCCATTTCGGGCATCTCCAACGACGCCCGCGACATCCGCACGCGCGCCTCCGAGGGAGATGAGCGCTGCCTGCTCGCCTTCGATATGTTTGCCTACAAGGCTATGCAGCAGGCCGGCTCCATGATCGCCTCCATGGCGGGCGTGGATACCATCACCTTTACCGCCGGCATCGGCGAGAACGACTGGTCGATTCGCAAGGCTTTCTGCGACTGCTTTGAGTGGCTGGGCGTGCGCATCGACAATAACAAGAACCGCGAGGCCGTGGGCAACGGCCCGCAGGTCATCAGCGCCGCCGGTTCCGCCGTCACGGTCATGGTCATCCCCACCGACGAGGAATACATGATCGCCCACGACGTCGAGCGCCTGACCAAGAACAACTAACGCGCGCATTTGCAAGTAAACGAAAGGCCTCCAGAGCAACGGCTCCGGAGGCCTTTTTGCTAGCAGGCGGGCGGCGGAAACTTTGTCCCATTTCGAGCACAAATTCTGGGACACGCTTTCCAGTTGAGGCATGTTGCGGAAAGTGCGACCCACAATAAAGCAAAATTCCGTCCCAAAGTTTCCCAAACAGGCCCCAAGCGGAAGCCACATCCCACAATCCGCCTCCAAACTGGGATGTAGTTTCCGGCACAACAACCGCCGAAGCCCACCGGCCTTTCAATCTCCAAAGTGATCATCATCAGCAACGCCTGCGCTCCCAGCAACGGCACCCATCCATTCAGATTTTCAGCCCCAGCTCGTAGCCAAGCAGCCGTCCACCCTGGATTCCCTGATTGCTACGTGGCGGCAGGGACCCTACAGGGTAAAGCTCTGAAAATATTCCGCAGGACGCATGAAACCCCCGCCGCACGAAGTGCGCAGCGGGGGTTTCATGCATGTCCGAGGACGTTTTCAGAGCTTTACCCTGTAGGGTCCCGAGGGGATATGTCCGCTACTCAGCCATCTGAGCCTGGACGGCGGTGATGGCTACGACACCCACGATGTCATCGGCAGAGCAGCCACGCGACAGGTCGTTGACCGGCTTGGCGATGCCCTGCAGGATGGGGCCGTAAGCGTCGGCGCCGGCGAAGCGCTGGACCAGCTTGTAGCCGATGTTGCCGGCCTCGAGGTCGGGGAACACGAGCACGTTGGCCTTACCGGCGACGGAGGAGCCGGGAGCCTTGAGCTGGGCGACGGTGGGGACGATGGCGGCGTCGAGCTGCAGGTCGCCGTCGATGGCGAGCTCGGGAGCCTTCTCCTTGCAGAACTTCACGGCCTCCTGGACCTTCTTGGCGACCTCGCCACCGGCGGAGCCCATGGTGGAGTAGGAGAGCATGGCCACGTGCGGCTCAACATTGCCCATGAAGGTGGACCAGGAGTGAGCGGAGGCGATGGCGATCTCGGAGAGCTCGTCGGAGGACGGGTTGATGTTGAGGCCGCAGTCGGCGAAGATCAGCGTGCCGTCGGTGCCGAACTGCGGGGTGTCGGTGCACATCACGAAGAAGGCCGAGACCAGCTTGGTGCCCGGGGCGGTCTTGAGGATCTGAAGCGCGGGGCGCAGGGTGTCGGCGGTGGAGTGGCAGGCGCCGGAGACCAGGCCGTCGGCGTCGCCCATCTTGACCATCATGGTGCCAAAGTAGGTGGCGTCCATCACCTGGGCGCGAGCCTGCTCGATGGTAACGCCCTTCTTGGCGCGGAGCTCGGCAAACTTCTGCGCGTACTCCTCGTGCTTCTCGGCATTGCGCGGGTCGATGACGGTAGCGCCGGGAACGTTGATCTCGTCGGGGTTGCCCAGGATGACGATCTTTGCCAGGCCCTCCTCGATGATTTTGGTGGCCGCGACGATAGTGCGCGGATCCTCGCCCTCGGGCAGGACGATCGTCTTAAGGTCGGCCTTGGCGGCAGACTTCATACGGTTTAGGAAATCGCTCATGTTACTCCTTACAAGCGTTTCGCTAAGCTCCAGGCGCCCGGCTGTTCACGAATAAACCCGCTGCTAGCGGGTTTACCTTACGTTAATGTTCGCCGCGGTGCTTGAGCTTTCCTTGTGTGGCAAGCTCATTATAGGACGCATTAGCGCTATAATCGCTCTGATAAATGTGTCTCGAAGAATGTTCGAGAAAAGCCCAGCTAACGAGCCCGTGGCTTTTGACAAGGAGTATCGATGCAGATTACCTCAGGCCTGCCTGAAGGCTTTAACGCCGGCGCGTACGACATGATTGTCGTCGGTGCTGGATATGCCGGTGCCGTTTGTGCCCGCCGTCTCGCCGAGACCATCGGCTATCGTGTTGCCGTTTTGGAGCGCCGTAGCCACATTGCGGGCAATGCCTATGACTGCACTGACGAGGCCGGAATCCTGATCCACGAGTACGGTCCGCATATCTATCACACCTTTAACGAGCGCGTGCACAATTTCCTGTCGCGCTTTACCAAGTGGACGGATTATCAGCACAAGGTGCTCGCCAACATCAACGGTACCCTTATGCCCGTGCCCTTCAACCATGCGAGTCTCAAGCTCGCCTTTGGTGACGAGCGCGGCGAGGAGCTGTATCAGAAGCTCGTGGAGACCTTTGGCAAGGATGTCAAGGTGCCCATTATGGAGCTGCGTAAGAAGAACGACCCCGACTTGGCCGAGGTCGCCGATTACGTCTACGAGAACGTCTTTTTGCATTACACCATGAAGCAGTGGGGCCAGACGCCCGATCAGATCGATCCCTCGATCACCGGCCGCGTTCCCGTCTTTGTGGGCGATGATGACCGCTACTTCCCGCAAGCCCCCTTCCAGGGCATGCCGCAGGAGGGCTACACGGCGCTCTTTGAGCACATGCTCGACCACGACCTGATCGACGTGTTCTGCGACGTGGACGCCCGCAATCTCTTTGAGATCGACGAGACCACCGTCAAGATCGACGGCAAGGTCTATGGTGGCGAGATTGTCTATACCGGTCCACTCGACGAGCTGTTCAACCTCGACTTGGGTGCGTTGCCGTACCGCACGCTCGATATGAAGTTCGAGACGCTCGATATGGACCAGTTCCAGCCCGTGGGCACCGTCAACTACACCACGAGCGAGGACTACACGCGTATCACCGAGTTCAAGAACATGACCGGTCAGGTCCTGCCCGGCAAGACCACCATCATGAAGGAGTACTCCAAGGCCTATACGCCCGGCTCGGGCGAGACACCGTACTACGCCATTCTTGAGCCCGAGAACCGTGAGCTCTATGAGCGCTATCTTGAGCGCGTCCAGAACCTGACGAACTTCCACCCGGTGGGTCGTCTGGCCGAGTATCGTTACTACGATATGGACGCTGTGACCAATTCCGCCCTCGATCTTTCGGATGAGATTATCGCCTGCCATGCATAAAGTCATAACATTCGGTATTCCCTCGTATAACGCCGCCAAGGACATGGACCATTGCATCACCTCCATCTTGGAGGGGAGCAATTACGCCACCGATATCGAGATTATCGTGGTGGACGACGGCTCCAAGGACGAGACGGCCGCCAAGGCCGACGAGTGGGAGGCGCGTTATCCCGGTATCATTCGCGCGGTACACCAGGAGAACGGCGGCCACGGTATTGCCGTCCTTTCGGGTCTGCGCGAGGCACAGGGCACCTACTACAAGGTTGTTGATTCGGACGACTGGCTTGACGGCGCTGCCCTTTCGACCATGCTGTCGATTCTGCGTGGCTTTGAGGAGCGCGACCAGCGCGTTGACCTGTTTATCTCGAACTACGTGTACGAGAAGGTTTACGAGGGCACGCATACCGCTATTGGCTACAAATTTGCCCTGCCGCGCAAGAAGATCTTTTCCTGGGATCAGATCGGTCATTTCCGCCTGGACCAGAACCTACTTATGCACAGCCTGTGCTATCGCACGGATGTGCTGCGCGAGTCCAACCTTCCCATGCCGCCGCACACGTTCTATGTGGACAACATCTACGCCTACGTGCCGCTGCCGCGTTGCAAGACCATGTACTACGCCGACATCGACCTCTATCGCTACTTTATCGGTCGCGAGGGCCAGAGTGTCAACGAGGCCACGATGGTCAAGCGTCTGGACCAGCAGTTCCGTGTGACGCGCATCATGATGGAGTCGTACCACCTGTACAGCGATGTTGAGTCGTCGCGTCTGCGCTCGTACATGATGGGCTATTTCACTATGATGATGGCGATCTGCTCGGTGCTCACCAAGCTTTCCGAGGAAGATTGCGCCGACGAGCGCCTAAAGACGCTGTGGAATGATTTGAAGGCCTACGACGAGCGCATGTATCGTCGTGCCCGCTACGGCGTGGTCGGGTTCTTCACCAATCTGCGCGGACGGGCCGGAGACAAAACCACACTCGGCCTATACCGTCTTGCCTCAAAGATCTTCAAATTCAACTAGCTGCCGAGTAATCGCTGCTGATAGGTTGACTGGGCCCCTTGGCCTTTAGTTTGCTACTGCGAACAGTCCTGCTCGCACGGAAAGCACATTTAGTGCTTTCCGGCTCGTGCGGAACTTGTATCAAACTAAAGGCCAAGGGGCCTCTGCTATAAGAATCGATTGTCAGGTTATTTGAATTTGAAGATCTTCGACGCGCGGTACACAGGGGCCTGGGCTGAAAAAATATTAGTTGGTAGTCGGTCGGAGGCGGGCGGTCGAGTGAGATTACTTCGCAGCACCTGGGATTCCGTGGGAGGTTTTGGCGGTTTTGGCTCCGTTTACGATGGCGGTCTGTAGGGCCCTTACGGCGAGCATGCCCAGCAGGTCTAGGGGAACGGCGGCGCTTGCCTGGGCGCCCAGTTTGCCGCTGGCGAGGGTGTAGATGGTGTCGCCGTCGTTGGTGGTGTGTGTGGGGCGGATGGCGTGTGCGTAGGCGTCTGCGGCCATCTGGGAGACCTTGGTGGCTTGTGCCTTAGTGAGTTCCACGTTGGTGATGATGCAGCTGATGGTGGTGTTGGTGCGGTCGAGCGGCATCTGCATGGATCCGGCGGCGGCAAAGGCTGCGAGTTCCATGTCGACGATCTGGTCGCTATCGGCTGCGGCGCGCATGCCGGCGACCCACTCGCCGGTGAAGGGGTCGACAACGTTGCCGCAGGCGTTGACTGAGACCACGGCGCCCACCTTGATGGGGCCGAGCGCCACGGCAGCAGCTCCAAGGCCGGCCTTCATGCAGGTGGCAGGCCCCATGAGCTTACCTACAGTGGCGCCGGTGCCGGCGCCTACGTTGCCCTGTTCGAGCTTGGTGGGGGTGTGGTCGAGTGCTTCGCGCACGGCGGCGATGCCGGCCTCAATGTCGGGGCGCACGGTGGGGTCGCCAAAGGCAAGGTCGAAGATACAGCTGGAGCACACGATAGGTACCTGCGTGGGGCCGACGGGAAGGCCGATGCCGCGGCTCTCAAGCTCGCGAGCGACGCCGCTTGCGGCCTCGAGGCCAAAGGCCGATCCGCCCGAAAGGCAGACGGCGTGGACCTTGTCGACGGTGTTCTCGGGTCGTAGCAGGTCGGTCTCGCGCGAAGCGGGAGCACCGCCGCGAACGTCAACGCCGCCGGTGGCGCCCTCGGGTGCCACGATTACGGTGCAACCGGTGCCGGCCTCCTCGTCCGTGTAGTTGCCATAGCAAAAGCCATCGACATCGCAGACGTCAATGGCCTCGAGCAGTGTGTCCATGTTTAACTCCTATCGGTTTTCCGCCGCGCCTTGTGCCCGGTCGGGATCCGTACGGTACGCCAAAATTGTAGGCGCTGGGGAATACCCAGCGCCAGATGCAATTACGAGAGTTTTTGAATCGCGCGCGCGACGCGGGCGATGGGTAGGCCCACCACGTTATAGAAGTCGCCCGAAATATCGTGCACGAGCATGCGTCCGCCTGTGCCCTGAATGCCGTAGGCGCCGGCCTTGTCCATGGGCTCACCCGAGGCGACGTAGCGCTCGATCTGCTCGTCGGTGAGCTCGTAGAACGTCACGTCGGTCACATCGACAAAGGACAGGCTCTCGGCGGCATGCGGGGCGGCCGTATCGCCTGCCTTAACGATGCAGACGCCGGTTGCGACCTGGTGCGTGCGGCCCGAAAGCTCACGGAGCATGGTGCGCGCCTCGTCCTCGGTTGCCGGCTTGCCCAAAATCTTGCCGTCGAAGGTGACGATGGTGTCGGCCGCGACCGTCAGCTCATTGGGCTCGGCATACTCGGCAGCAACGGCAGCCGCCTTGGCGCGTGCCAAGCGCTCGACAAGCGTGAGCGGGGGTTCGCCATCAAAGGGCGTTTCGTCGATATCCGCGGGAATCACGCGAATGTTGTAGCCTGCCTCGCGCATCAGCTCTATGCGGCGCGGCGATTGGGAAGCCAAAATCATAGTTGGATGCCCTCGGCGACCTTCTCGACGGCCTTGTCGCCGGCGAGCGTGCGCAGCAGCTCCAATGCAAAGGGGAGTGACTGTGCCATGCCGCTGGCAGTGATGATGTTGCCGTCTTGCGTGACCTTCTCGCCGGTATAGGCGCCTTCGGGGAAGCTTTTCTCAAAGCCAGGGAAGCACGTGGCGTGGCGCCCCTCGAGCAGGTCGAGCTCGCCCAGGATAAACGGGGCGGCGCAGATGGCGGCGACGTGCTTGGTCGCGGCGAACTCGCAGACCACGTCGCAGACACGCTGATCGGCGCGCAGGTTGGTGGCACCGGGCAGGCCGCCGGGCAGCACGACGCAGTCGTACTCGTCAAAGTTGATCTCATCAAAGAGCACATCGCAGGTCACGGGGATCTGCAGCGAGCTTACGACCTCACGCGTGGGCATAATCGAGACGAGCGTGGCACGCACGCCGCCGCGACGCATGACATCGACCATGGTCAAGCATTCAATAGTTTCAAAGCCATCGGCGGCGAGAACGGCAACGCTGGGCATGAGGGTTCCTTTCATAGGCAGCATACAATTAGCCGTCTTATACCCCGAAGACCTCCGCTTGCCACGCTCGATTTCCCAATGATTTTTCTGAGCAATGATTAAGCGGCTAGTTGCGCTTGAGGTGGACGACGGTTTCGCAGTGGAAGGTTTGTGGGAACAGGTCGACTGGCGTGATCTTTACGGGGGAGAAGGTGCCTTCCTCGACAAAGCGCTTGAGGTCGCGCGCCAGGGTGGCCGGATCGCAGCTCACGTAGGCGACATCGCGAGCGCTCGTGCTGGCGATAAGGTCGATGGCTTCGGGGGCGAGGCCCGCACGCGGCGGGTCGACCACCAAGACGTCGGCATCCTGGTCGGGGAACTCGCGCACCGCGTCGCCGCCGATGACGTCGACGTTATCGAGCTTGTTGATCTCGAGGTTGCGGCGCAGGTCGCGCACGGCGGGGCCGTAGGCCTCGACGGCAGCGACAAAGTCGCAGCGGCGGGCGAGCGGCAGGGTAAAGGTGCCGGCACCGCAGTACAGGTCCACGGCAAGCTCGTCTTCCTGCGGGTCGAGCGCTTCCATGACAAGCTCGATCAAAATCTCGGCACCCTTGGTGTTGACCTGGAAAAAAGACGGGGCAGACAAGCGCATCTGACCCTCGGCGATATTCTCGGTCCATGAGCCCTCTCCGGCGAGCATTTCGACCTTGGAGACACGGCGGGCCTTCTTTTCGCCCTTGCTCATCACGCGCACGATGCTCGTGGGATGAGCGGCGTCCGCCAGCACGCGGGAGACCTGCGAGCGCGGAAAAGAGCCTGTGGGCGTCCAGAGTGCGACCTCGAGTGCCTTGGTGCGGCGCGATGCGCGAATGCCCATGCGTTCGAGCCCCAAGTCATGGCTGCCGCTTAGATAGTTGAGTGCGCCGACGACCGATTTGAGCGCCTTCGGGAAGCGCTTATCGAACAGCGGGCACGTATCGACGGTCACGATTTTGCTGGGGTCGACACCATGCATGCCAAGGCGCACGCGACCGTTGACGACGGTCGGTTCGAGCTCGATTTTATTGCGGTAGCCCCAGTCGTCCTTGGTGTGGCAGATGGGCTGTACCAACTCATCGACCTGCTCAGGCGCGAACTTGCCGATGCGCTCGAGCGTGGAGCGCAGGTTTTGCTCCTTGGCGGCGAGCTGTGCCGTGCGTGAGAGATTGCCCCACGAGCAGCCGCCGCAGATGCCCACGAAGGGGCAGGGAGGCTGAATGCGATCGGGGCTTGGCTCCAGAATCTCGGTGGTGCGGGCACGCATGAACGACTTGCCGTCCTGTACGACCTCGGCCTCGACGGTGTCGCCTGCCACGGCGCCCTGCACAAAGACGGCCTTGCCGTTGTCGGCGTGCGCCAGCCCGGCGGCGCCGTAGGTCATCGATTCTATAGTGAGCTTCATATTCCTGCCTGTCATTCGCGTTGTTGTTCGCACCATGGTAGCAGGGAAAAGCGCCCCGCATCCGAGGCTTTCCTCAAATGCGGGGCGCTTCTACAAACTGCTTCTACAAACGACTATTTCGTCTTGCCGGTAATGAGCGTCTTAAGACCCAGGCCGATCAGACCCAGGCCCATGCGCACGCGGCCGGGGCGATGGCGCTCGATGGCCTTGGTCTTGCCAGCGGGCTTATCGCGACGGGCGCTCGTCTCGGGTGCGGGCTTGGTGACCTGCGGATCGGGCTGAGGTGCAGGTGCAGGCTCGGGCTCAATGACGGTCGCCTGGACCTCTTGGACCTTGGGTGCTACTGGCTGCGGCTCGGCCTCGGAGGCAGGTTCCGCCTCAATGACGGGCTCGGGCGCGGCCTCGGCGTTGCGATAGGCGCGCTCCAGCAGGGCTTCCTGTGAGTTGAAGGGTTTCTCACCCTCTGCACGCTCCACGGGGACCCAGGTGCCGTCGCTCGTGAGGCTGCGGGCCTTCACGTTGTCGCGCAGCTGCATGCCCATGTACTCGTGCACCAGGGCGCGGCAGGTGGGGTCGAGCACGGGGAAGGCAATCTCCACGCGGTGCTCGGTGTTGCGCGTCATCATGTCTGCCGAGCTCAGGTAAATCATGTCCGAGTCCACGCCGAAAGCATAGACGCGCGCGTGCTCCAAAAAGCGTCCGACGATGGAGCGGACATGCACGTTCTCGGTCTTGCCCGGAACACCGGGCTTGAGGCACGAGATGCCTCGGATGATCATGTCTACGCGCACGCCGGCACACGATGCCTCGGCGATCTTGTCGATAACCTCGCGGTCGGTCAGCGAGTTGAGCTTAAAGAACACGCGGGCGGGCTCGCCGGCAAGGGCGCGCTGGATCTCGCGGTCAAGCCCGCGCATGATGAGCGGTTTCAGTCCGACGGGCGCCACACCCAGGAAGCGGTAGTCGCCGCGCAGGTTGCCCAGCGACAGGTTGCGGAAGAACAGGTTGGCGTCCTCGCCGATGCCGGGATGGGCTGTCATGAGCATAAAGTCGCTGTAGAGTTTGGCCGTCTTCTCGTTAAAGTTGCCGGTGCCCAAAAGTGTGAGGCGCGTTAGCGCCATGCCCTCGCGATAGGTGAGCTGGCAGATCTTTGAGTGGCATTTAAAGCCCTCGGAACCATAGATGACGGTGCAGCCGGCCTCTTCCAGGCGCTCGGCCCACTCGATGTTGTTCTGCTCGTCAAAGCGTGCGCGGAGCTCCATGAGCACCGTGACCTCTTTGCCGTTCTCGGCAGCATCGATCAGCGACTCGCATAGGCGGCTCTGCTTGGCCACGCGGTAGAGCGTGATGCGCAACGAGATGCACTCCGGGTCGTAGGCTGCTTCGTGCACCAGGTCCAAGAACGGGTTCATGGCCTCGTAAGGGTAGAAGAGCAGCTTGTCGTGCTGCAGCACCTGCTCGCGGATGGAGCGGGTCATGTCGATGGTGGGATTGGGCTGCGGCTTAAACGGCGTAAAGAGCAGCTCGTTGCGCAGGTGCTCGGGAATCTTGCCCTCAATGCCAAAGACGTAGCCCAGGTCGAGCGGGATATCGCAGGTAAAGACAGAGCGGCGCGAAAGCTCGAGCGCCTTGCGGATGGTCTTGAGCGTTGCCTTCTCGAGCGACCCCGAGACCGCGAGCACTACCGGCTGCAGACGCAGGCGCTTCTTGAGGATGCGCTTCATGTGCTGGCGGTAGTCCTCTTCCTCTTCGACGCCCTCGCCGTCCGGATCGATGTCGGCGTTGCGGGTGACGCGGATCAGCGCACGATCCAGCGGCTTATAGGAGCCAAAGCAGCTGTCCAGGCAGGCGAGGATGACGTCCTCGAGCAAGATGTAGGAGTAGGTGCCGGTGGGCGAGGGGATCTCGACCACGCGGTTCATCGAGGTGGGAATCTCGATAAGGCCCAGCAGGCTCTCCTCGTCGGTGGCGCCGTCCAGACCACAGGCCAGATAGAGCGCGCCATTGCGTAGGTTGGGGAAGGGGTGGCGAGGATCGATGACCAGCGGCGAGATGACCGGCGACACGTAGGCCTGGAAGTAGCGGGTTACAAAGGTGCGCTCCTCGGGCGTAAGCGAATCGATGCGGGCGCGGTGAACGCCCAAGGTGTCGAGCTTGCCCTCGATGCTCTTAAAGATGGACTCCCAACGGGTAAGGAGCCCGGGCATTTCGGCCATGACAGCATCGACCTGTTCGGAGGCGGTCATATTGCTCTTGTTGTCGACAGGTTGCTTTTTGAGCTCTGCCAGATCGGACAGGCCGCCCACGCGCACCATGAGAAACTCGTCGAGGTTAGACTCGAAAATCGACACGAACTTTAGACGCTCGAACAGCGGAACGGTCTCATCGAAGGCTTCGTCAAGCACACGGTTGTCAAAGCGTAGCCAGCTGAGCTCTCGGTTCTGCGTGTACGAGAAGTCGCGAGGCGGTTTGCGCAGCTTTGCGGCGGCTTGCTTTTTTTCGATTTTGCTCGGCATATGCATCTGTCCGTTCAGTCCCCGCAGGGGACGGTAGCCTAACCCTATTCACTATTGTCTCAATTTAGTCGACTTGTGGCACGGACGTATTGTGCGAACGGTATCTTTACCTACTTCTTACGCTGACAAGTCATAGGACTGACGCCCTGCTCGTCTGCAAGCGGTCTATATCCTCACTCAACTGGTACGTAAGTGTGAATAAGAATGATGGATAGCTGAATATCATTGAATGCAGGCGGAAACGTAAACAAACATCATTTATATACATAAAACCGATTTAGCTATGCAATTCTGAATCAAAAGTTTAGAGATGCAATTGCAAATAGTTTTTAGGAAAAAAGAGCGTTTACCTTAGAAAAGTTACTTTAGAACGCCGGAGTACATCATGGGGGAATCTCATGCGATATACCGTTCATCGCACTTTGTTGACCGTTCGGGGGCGAGGTGGAATTGCGGGTGGAATTTGGATATAACTAGAGCTGTCAGCAAGCAGCGTCCGCTATGGAAGGGCGCTGAGAGATTCGGCCGAAAGGCCCGAAAGAAAGGTAGGAGGCCATGACGAAAGGTCTGCACGTGCCTTCCGAGATCGGCAAGCTCAGGAAGGTCTGCCTGCACCGTCCCGGCGACGAGCTCCTCAACCTGCCGCCCGACGAGCTCGAGCGACTCCTGTTC
>DXLW01000027.1:0-11437 GCA_019414505.1 Collinsella sp. | reverse complement strand
TGGCATGGGAGCCTCCCAACCTCGTTGCGGCGCGGCTGCGCCTATGGCACTTCAACATCATTGTCGCAGCCCCGACCCGCGGTCACGAGCGGGGGCTCCTATCTTTTTAGTGCCCTCGGATTGGGTCATAGTGTCTGTCGTTGCCAAAACATCGGCGTTGCCATGGCCCAGATGCGGCACTTGGGGACGTTCCTTTTCTGCCGGCACCTGGGGACACTCCTTAGCCGTTGGGGGGAGTTCTTAAACGACTAGTCTGGGCGGCGGCCGTGTGCTGCTGTCCGCGTGGCGGCGTATAATCGGCGGCAGATGACTTGGACGTTAGGAAACCATGACCGATAGCATGCAGCAGATGGCGCTCGACACGCTCGGCGCCTATTTTGGCTACACCTCGTTTCGCCCGGGGCAGGACCGCATGGTCGATGCGATTCTTGCCGGTCGCGATGCGCTGGGTGTTATGCCCACGGGCGCCGGCAAGTCCATTTGCTACCAGGTGCCCGCGCTCATGCTGCCCGGCATCACCTTTGTGGTGAGTCCGTTGCTGTCGCTTATGGAGGACCAGACCCGTGCGTTGCTCGCGGCTGGTGCGCGGCCCAGCTATCTCAACTCCAGCCTTACTCCGGCCCAGCAAAACACTGTGCTCAAGCGGGCGCGTGAGGGCCGCTACCAGCTTATGTACGTGGCGCCCGAGCGCCTGCTCGAGCCGCGTTTTTTGGCATTTGCGCGGGAGGCCGCGGCGGACGGCGGCATTGGCGTGCCGCTCGTGGCCATTGACGAGGCCCACTGCGTGAGCCAATGGGGCCAGGATTTCCGCCCCGCCTATCTGCAGATTCGTGAGTTCATCGATTCCCTGCCGCAGCGCCCCATCGTGGCGGCGTTTACCGCTACGGCGACCGAGCGCGTGCGCGCGGATATTCAGCAGATGCTCGGCCTGCAAAACCCCGCGACGGTGGTGACGGGCTTCGATCGCAAGAACCTCTACTTTGGCTGCGAGGAGATGGGCGACAAGGCCAAGGCCGCGTGGGTGCGTGACTACGTGATCGCGCATTCGAGCGAGAGCGGCATCGTGTATTGCTCGACCCGCAAGACGGTCGATGCGCTGGCAGGCGAGCTTGCCGACGCGCTGGGCCCCGGCGGCATTCGCGTTGGCCGCTACCATGCCGGCATGGGCAACGACGCCCGCCGCCAAAGCCAGCGCGCCTTTATCGACGACGATATCCAGGTGATGGTTGCCACCAACGCCTTTGGCATGGGCATCGACAAGCCCAACGTGCGCTACGTGATCCACAACAACGTGCCCGAGAGCATCGAGGCCTACTACCAGGAGGCGGGCCGCGCCGGCCGCGATGGCGACCCGGCCAGCTGCTACTTGCTGTGGAACGGCAACGATTTTCGCATGCGCCGCTTTCTGATCGACCGCGGCGATGCTGCCGATGAGGCGCTCGACGACGAGCAGCGCGCGTGGGCGCTCCAGAATCGATATCGTCTGCTCAGCCAGATGGAGGGCTACTGCAATACCACCGGCTGCCTGCGCGAATACATGCTGCGCTACTTTGGCGACGAGGCCGCGGCCGAGCATGCCGCGGCCAGTACGGGCGGCACCGCCACGGACGACGTCGAGAGCTGCGGCAACTGCAGCAACTGCCTCACGCAGTTCGAGGTCGAGGACGTCACCGATATGGCCCGCGCCGCCGTGCGCTACGTGGCCACGCGTCCCATGCGCTTTGGCAAGTCGCTCATCGCCGATGTGCTCCACGGCGGCAACACCGAGCGCATTCGCCAGATGCATCTGGACGAGGACCGCGGCTACGGTGAGCTGTCGAGCGAATCGGTCGGGCGCATCAAGGACATCATCGGCCAGCTGTGCGGCCGCGGTTATTTGGCCACCTCGCAGGGGCAGTACCCGGTCGTGGGGCTTGGCCCGCGCGCTGGTGAGGTCGAGGACGAGACGTTTGCCTTTACCGTTAAGCGTCGCGCGTCCAAGCGCAAGGCCTCGGCCCGCGCCCGCCGCGCCGTCGATCTGCTGCGCGAGGAGGCCGAGCTGGATCAGCGCCCGCGCGTGGGTGACGATGCCGAGCTGTTCGAGCGCCTGCGTGCCCTGCGCAAGGATATTTCGACCGAGCTGGAGATGGCGCCGTACATGGTCTTTTCCGACAAGGCCCTGCGCGGCCTGTGCCGCCTACGCCCACAGACGCGCGACGAGCTTATCCAGGTCAACGGCATCGGCGAGAAAAAGGCCGACGCCTTTGGCGAGCAGTTTATGGCGGCGATTGAAGAGTTTGAGTCCGAGCATGCACGGAATGGAGCATAACGATGGCATCCGATGATAAAACCGAGCGCACTGAGGTGTCCGCTGTGCCGCTGTACCAGCAGGTTATGGACGACCTAAAGGGCGAGATCGCGCGTGGCGTGTACGCATCCGGCTCGCGCATTCCTTCCGAGATGGAGCTCGCGAAGTACTACGGCGTGGGACGCATCACCGTGCGCCGCGCCATCGAGGAGCTGTCGCGCGCGGGGTATCTCAACCGCCAGCAGGGGAGGGGCACGTTCGTGTGCGCGCCCAAGCTCAAGCGCAAGATTGTCCAGAAGGGTGACGTTCAGAGCTTTTCCGAGGGTTGCGCTGCCAACGACATGGTGCCGGGTGCGCGCCTGGTATCGCGCACGGTGGTTGCGGCGACGCGCGAGGACGCGGCATTCTTTGGCGTAGAGCCCGGCTGCGAGCTTATCGTGGTCGAGCGCGTGCGCACGGGCGACGGCATCCCCGTCATGCTCGAGAACAACGCCTTTGTGCTGGCTGACCATCCCTATCTGCAGACACTTGCCGATAAGGACCTCACGGACAATTCCATCTTTGCGCTCGTTGCCGAGCATTCGGGCCGCGCACCGCTCAAGTCCGACCCTTGCACCGTGGAGATTGCGCTTGCCGATGCTCAGGCGGCCCCGCTGTTGGAGGTGCCGGTCGGCGAGCCGCTCTTTTATATGGAGGCGTACTTTACCGATGAGGACGAGCGACCCTTGCTGCTCGGACGCCAAAAGATCGTGGGCTCGCGCTACGTCTTCGACATCTAACGTCCATAGATAGAACAACATAGAACAAATTTGCCGAGATGACTTCACGGGCTTTGTTACACGTGTTATAAATAGGACAACATAGAACGACAGCAGGTACGAGCCGCCGTCGCTCAAAGCCGCCCCACAAGGAGGAACATCAGGATGAACGCACATGATCTGGTTCAGGAAATCATCGAGCGCAAGGGTAAGATTGAGAATGTCTTTTGGATTGCTTGTGGCGGTTCGATGATTGACCTGATGCCGGCCAACGAGCTGCTCAAGCGCGAGGCCACCACGTTTACCTCGACGGTCTACACGGCACGCGAGTTTTGCCTGATGGCCCCCAAGAGCCTAGGGCCGAAGTCGCTCGTTATTGCCTGCAGCCACAGCGGCAACACGCAAGAGGTCGTCGACGGCTGCGAGATGGCGCTGGCGGCCGGTGCCGAGGTCGTTGCCCTCACCGACTGCGAGGGCTCCAAGATCGACAACGGCAAGTGGACCACCTGGGTCTACCCCTGGGGCGAGGGCGTGCCGCAGGCCGAGGTGCCTCAGGGTATCGGCGCTCTGATCGCCGCCGAGCTGCTCGACCAGCAGGAAGGCTACGAGGCACTCGCCGACATGTACGAGGGTCTTAAGCAGATGGACGCGCTGCTGCCCGCCGCGCGCGAGAAGGTCAACGCCGAGCTGGGTGCCCGTTTTGCCGAGCTCTGCCAGCAGCACAAGTTCTTCTATATCCTGGGCTCCGGCCCCAACTTTAGCCAGACCTATGCCATGGCGATTTGCTCGCTCATGGAGATGCAGTGGCAGCACTGCTGCTACATCCACTCCGGCGAGTACTTCCATGGCCCGTTCGAAGCCACCGAGCCCGGCGTGTTCTACTTCGTGCAGCTCGGATCGGGCGAGTGCCGCCCCATGGAGGAGCGCGCTCTTGCGTTCCTCAACACGCACACCGATACAGTCATGGTGCTCGATGCGCTCGAGTACGGCGTGGGTGAAGTGCCTGCCAGCGTGCGTTCGTACCTGGAGCCGATCTTCTTCTACAACATGAGCTGCGAGCTGCGCGCCGCCCGCGGCAAGGTGTTCGACCACAGCCCCGAGATTCGTCGCTACATGGGCATCGAGCAGTACTAGGTAACGGGAAAAGCATTCACCTTCGATTCGCAAGCGAACAGCGTGCGTAAAAAGCGGGCCGCGCCGGTGGGTTTCCGGCGCGGCCCGCTTAGTATCGCGCATAGATTCGCAAGGTTGCGGCAGCCAGCGGCTTACTTGGCGTCGTAGGCCTCGGCGTCCCACCAGTCGAGCTGGGCGATGTTGTCGCGGATGTGCTGGCAGCTCTTGTGGAAGCCCTCGAGCTCGTGCTCGGAGAGGTCCAGTGTGTAGACTTCCTCGACGCCCTCGGCACCGATCAAGCACGGCAGGGAGGTAAAGATGCCCTCCTCGCCATACTGGCCGGTCATAAGCGTAGAGGCCGAAAGCACGGCGTGCTCGTTGTGCAGCACGGCGGCGCAGACGCGCGCGGCGGAGTTGGCGACGGCGTACTCGGTGCACTGCTTGCCCTGGTAGGTCACATAGCCGCCCTTGCGCGCGAGCTCCTCGACCTCCATGTGGTTGAAGGCGTACTTGTCGGGGTTCTCGGCCTGAAGCTCGTTGAGGCTCTTGCCGGCGATGGTTGCGGCCTTAAAGGCAGCCAGCTGGCTAAAGCCGTGCTCGCCGATCATGTAGGCGTCGATGGACTTGGGGCTCACGCCGACCTTCTTGGAGATCTCGGTGCGCAGGCGGGCGGAGTCCAGGCCGCAGCCCGAGCCGATGATCTTCTTGGGATCGTAGCCGGTCAGATGCCACAGCTCGGTGCACACGACGTCGCAGGGGTTGGAGATGCTCACGAAGATGCCGTCAAAGCCGGCGTCGACGATGCGATTGGCAAAGGTGCGGGCGGCGTCGGTGGTAAAGAACAGCTCGCCGTCGCGGTTGCCGGCGGCCAGCGCGACCTTGCCGGCGGCGTTGACGATGACGTCGCAGCAGGCAAGCTCCTCGTAGTGGTCGTAGCAGTTGACGATCTTGGTGTTGTACGGGACAAACGAAAGGGAGTCGCGCAGGTCCTGGACCTCGGACGTCACCTTGGCCTCGTTGATATCGCACAGGTACAGCTCATCGGCAATGCCCTGCATGAGCAGACTGTTGGCGACATGTGCTCCTACGTGGCCCTGGCCGACCACACCGATCTTACGCGTCTGGTACATATATGTATCCTTTCGGCCGAGTTTTTCGCGTCGAACCATTGTAGCGTCCTGTTGCCACTTTGCTAGGCTAAAGCGCCATAGATTTTTGGGCATGCCTTAATCTCTACTTTTGGAGCGATTTGGGCCGCTGACGGTATCGCTGGGCGATGTGCTCGCGCGGATGGCGCCGGTCGTTGTACCATAGCTGCAACTGACTCGTAAGGAGCATCCATGCCCATTCGCATCCCCGACGCCCTCCCTGCCGCCGCGCAGCTCGAGAGCGAGAACATCTTTGTCATGACCGAGTACCGCGCGCTGCACCAGGACATCCGTCCGCTGCGCGTGCTCATCCTCAACCTCATGCCCACCAAGATTGCCACCGAGACGCAGATCATGCGCAAGCTCTCCAACACGCCGCTGCAGGTGGAGGTGGACCTGCTGCGCACCAAGACACACGAGGCCACGCACGTGAGCGCCGGCCACCTGGAGACGTTCTACCGCACGTTCGACGACATCCGCGACATCCACTACGACGGCCTGATCATCACGGGCGCGCCGGTGGAGCAGATGCCGTTCGAAGAGGTCGACTACTGGCCCGAGCTCTGCCAGATCATGGATTGGTCCACCACGCACGTGCACTCTACGCTGCACATTTGTTGGGGCGCGCAGGCCGGTCTGTACCATCATTACGGTATCCAGAAGTACGACCTGCCGGCAAAGGCGAGCGGTGTGTTCGAGCATTATCTGGTGAAGCCGCAAAGCCCGCTGGTCCGCGGCTTCGACGACCGTTTCTATGCCGTGCATTCGCGCAACACCGATGTGCGCCGCGAGGACGTGGAGGCCGAGCCGCAGCTTGAGGTCGTGGCCGTGTCCGACGAGGTGGGCCTGTACATCGTCAAGTCGACCGACAGCCGTCGCTTCTTTGTCTTTGGCCATCCCGAGTACGATACCGACACGTTGCGCTTGGAGTACGAGCGCGACGTGAAGCGCGGACTCAACCCGGAGGTGCCGGCGCATTACTTCCCGAATGACGACCCCACCGCCGAGCCGCGCAACGTCTGGCGCAGCCAGGCTCAGCTGTTCTACACCAACTGGCTCAACTACTACGTCTACCAGACCACGCCCTACGACCTGGCCCGCGCCGGCGAGGAGCACTAGGCTGCGAATGTGGCCGTGGCTGATGTGACGGCGGTTAGGCGCTGATGATGTTGGGTAGCGGCAGGTCGTGGGCATCGGTGGGGACGTGGTTGATGCGTTGTTCGTCAAAGGCGATGCCGACGATTTGACATACGGGCGAGAGCATGGGCAGGTAGCGGTCATAGCAGCCGCCGCCGTAGCCTAGGCGCGTGCCGGCGCGGTCGAATGCTACGAGCGGCACGACGATCATGTCGAGAGCTTCGGCAGGCACGATAGGGAAGCGGCCGCTGTCGATGTTCATGGCCGCGAAAGCCCGTGTGGGGTGGGCGATAAACGGAGCCGCGGACGCATCGTCGGCGGCAACTGCCCGCATGCACATGCGCTGGCCACAAGCTGCGGCATCAATTGCCGAGAGCATGCACGGATAGGCTACGCGCCAGCCGCGCGCGGCGGCCGCAGCGGCAAACGCGGCTGGGTCGACCTCGGAGCCCATCGCGGCATAGATGGCAACGGTGTGCGGCGCCGCGGCATCCAAGCGATCCAACAGCTCAGCAAGCCGCGCACAGATAACGGCAGACTTTGCCGCCCGCACATCCAAATCAATCGCATCGCGCCGGGCAATCGCCGTCCGCCGCAACTCAGCCTTGTCCATCCCAACCTCCTCTAGCAAACCAACCAAAAAGGGACAGGTTTATTTTGGCAGGTTTTATCTGGGCAAACAGCAAAAACAACCACGAAGGGGACACATGCACCTTCGTGGTGGTCTGTGCTGTGATGGGCGTCTGCGGCGGTTTGTCTCGATCTGTAACAGTAACTCGGCAAAATTGGACTTAGATGTTACAGATTGAGACAAAGAGCTGGTGCCGTTCGGGAACGTCTCGATCTGTAACATCTGGAGCCGATATTGCCGTCTAGATGTTACAGATCGAGACAAACCGCCGCGGTGGGCTGCGCCGCCTCGCCCAAGCCGCAGAAAAAGGTAGATTTCCGGGCATGTCCCAAAAATCTACCTTTGTGCGTTAGCCCAGCAGGTCGATGACGTTAAAGCCGGCGTTGCTCTTGGCGATGACGTCGCGGCCGCCAAAGACGCAGGTGGGCGAGGCAGCCGCAATGCGCGTCACGTCGGTTCCGAGCGAGCGTAGCTCACCGGGCGTGGCGGCGAGCATCTGGGCGCGACGCTCCTCGCGCGCATGCGGATTGAGCCCGGCCAGGTAGGTCGTGTTGCGGCGCTTGGTGAGCGCGTACGGTTTCACCGGTGCGTCCATGCCGCTTACGCAGCTCACGATAAAGCCCTCAAAGGCGGCCTCGTCGGGCTCAAAGCTGCCGAGCCATTTGCCTGCGCGCGCCACGCGCTCAATCGAAGGATCGATTGCCGGGTCACGGTAGGTGTAGAACGCCGTCTGACGCTCGCCGGCCGCGCGGAATCCGCAGCCGTACGCACCGCCTTTCACGCGGATCTCGTTCCACAGGTAGTCGTAGGAGAGTGCGTTGGCGGCAACCGCCCAGGCGCCCGTCACGTCGAGCCCCAAGCGACGCGGGTCGCACGCACTTGCCGCAAAGCAGATGTCGCTGGGGATGACGAACGCCTCGTGGCGGTCGCGCGGCGCCGGCACCACGAGCGCGTCGCGGCCGGCATCGGCGCCGTCGCCCGCGCCAAGCCCCAGGTCGCCCGCAGCATCCCAGTACGCGTCAAAGTCCTCGTCGCTGCCGGTAAAGCTCGCCATGCAGCCATCGGCCACAAAGATGCGGTCTGTCAGCGCGGCAAGCTTGGCACGCAGGTCGTCCAGTCGCTCGTCAAAGTGCTCGAGCAGATCGCGCAGGAACAGGTAGAAGTCCACGCCCGAAAGCTGCTCGCGCACCACGGCCGAAGGTGAGCTGTAGCTCATCGCACGACCGAGCGCCGCCGAGTGGCCGTTGTTGATAAAGCTCTGCTCAAGCCCAATGCGAATCTGCGTGAGCACGTCGCGCACGCGGTCGGCATCGGCATCGAGCAAAAGCGTGCTCGACCACACCTCGCGCGGCAGGCTCGCCAGTGCATCGATCTTCTCGGACAGGGCTCCGGCGCTCACCAGCAGATAGGGGCGCACGCCATCCACGTCGGGCTGGGTCATGACCTCGGTCGTAAAGCTCAAAAAGCCCAGCTTGCCGGCGAGCAAGTTGTCGAGCTCCTCGGCCGAGTGCTCGCTCGTGGGCAGCTGTTTGAGCAGGCGGCAGAGCAGCGTCACATAGGGCAGGTCCTCAAACGCGACGCAGCTCAGGTCGAAATACTGCATGGCGTAGGCCAGGCGGTTGGTGGGGATGCCGTGGCGCAGGCAGGGGATGGGCGCAGTGGTGTCCACGACCAGCGGCGGCTCGGGGCGCGCCTCGCCAATGTCGGACACGCGCAGGCGCGGCAGCGTGGCCTTGGCCTCGGGCGTGTCTTCTGCCTCCTGCGCGGTACGCAGCGCGGCCGTGCGCTCGACCACGTCGGCCAGCTCGGCATCGGTCATGGCATCGCGCTTGGCTGCCAGCTCGGCGGCCTCGGCACCCTCCGAACCCTCGGCGGCGTCCACCGGCACCAGCTCGACCAGTGCCATGTGATTGTTTTCCAGCACCAGCTCGCGCAGCAGGTCTTCAAAATAGCTGCCGTCCAGCTCGCTGCGCAGCTCCTCGTACACCGGGCCGTACTTGAGCGCCAGCGTCGCGGCGTCGTCATCGTAGAGCCACGTGCTCAGCGCGTCGCACGCAATGGCCACGCCGTCGGCGATACCGTAGTCGCGCTGGCGCAGGTCGTATTCGTTGCTGCTGATGATGGCTTCCAGGCGCTCGCGCGGAACGCCATGCTCGCATAGGTCGCGGCAGGCGTCCTGGAACACGCGGCGCAGCTCGCGCGCCACGCCGGGCTGCGCGTTTTGCAGCATGATGAGCTCGTAGGGCTGCAGGCTTTCGGCCGCGGTGTAGCTCACCACGTTGCCGCCCAGGCCGGCGGCCAGAATGGCCTTCTTAACCGGCGCTTCGTTGGAGCCCAGCAGCGCCTCGAACAGGATATCCGCCGCGATCGTGCGCTTGCGGTCGAGTGCGCTGCCCAGCACCAGGCCCAGGCCCACCAGGGCGTTCTCGGGCGTGGTAGCCATCTCGACGCGCTTGTACTCGCAGGTCACGGGCGCCTGCACGCCCAGCGGATTGGGCGCCAGCGTGGACGGGTCCTCGCCGGCGGCGACGGCAGCGTCCATGCGGCGGCTCGCGGCACTCGGCTGCGACAGATAGCGCTCGTCCAAAAAGGCCAGTGCGCGGTCCACGTCCAGGTCGCCGTAGAGCGTGATGTAGGAGTTGGAGGGATTGTAGTGTCGCGCGTGCGTGTCCAGGAACTGCTCGTAGGTGAGCGCGGGAATCGCGCGCGGGTCGCCGCCGCTCTCGTGCGCATAGGCGGTGTCGGGATAGAGCGCGGCGTTGACGGCGTCATCCAGCACGCTCATGGGGTCGGACAGCGCGCCCTTCATCTCGTTGAACACCACGCCGTTATAACGCAGCGTGCCCTCGTGCAGGCTCGCGGCGCTGCTGTCGCCGTCGCCCTCCGGCAGGTCCAGTTCGTAGTGCCAGCCCTCCTGCTCAAAAATGGTGGGCTTGGTATAGATGGCCGGGTTGAACACCGCGTCCAGGTACACGTCCATCAGGTTGTACAGATCTTGCTCGTTGGTGGTGGCAACGGGGTAGATGGTCTTGTCGGGGTAGGTCATGGCGTTGAGGAACGTCTGCATGGAGCTCTTGATCAGGTCCACGAACGGCTCCTTGACGGGAAACTTGGCCGATCCGCACAGCACCGAGTGCTCAAGAATATGGAACACGCCGGTGGAATCGGCCGGCGGCGTCTTAAAGCCAATGGCAAAGGCCTTGTTTTCGTCGTCGCATGCCAGGTACAGCAGGCGAGCGCCCGAGGCGGTGTGGCGCAGCACGTAGGCGTCCGAGTCGAGCTCGGGCACGGTCTCGCGGCGCTCGACGGCAAAGCCGTGGCAGGTGGTGCCGGGCACCAGCAGCGCGGCGGCAGCGGCGCGCGGGTCGGTTGAGGTAGTGGGCATATGCAGTCTCCTTTGACGCCCCAGCGGGGGCGAATCGAGTCGAATCCTCGAGAGTATACCCATATGGGGCCGCGGCTCTGCGGCGAACTGAAGACGATGCCAGCGGATTGGGCATAGGCCCCGCGTGCCCGCCGCACGAGCGTGGATTTTCGGATGAAATAATCCGTCGCGGGTCCAAATGCCGTCCAATTATCCACTCCCGCACACCTTTCGTCTCCAACCGTGAGATGAGAGATAGACGAGAGACGTATACGAAAGATGGCTGTACAGCAAAGAGCCAAACAATTAATGGTGCTGTTTGGTTGGTGATTGTTTTTTCAGTAAAAACACTTACGAATAAAGCAAGTTGCAAACAGCTGCCCCTTATTTCGTACTCATTTTTAAGGCGAGAAATTGCCGCCATATGATCGGACGAGTTTCAACGATTGCGATTTAGTATTTGGCGCGGATGCGGTCGATTCCGATGAAACGCTAGTTGACCACGCGGTAGATTGCGCTTTCTCCCAGACGCCCCGGCAATGCGCAATAAGCCAGATAACGAAGCGATTGCCGGTGCGTCTATCCATAGGGAATTCCGGGAAAGTTTCTGCGGACAGTCAAAAGATTCGTCGGCCCCAAGCGGATTAAAGGTATTTGCATAAGACGTCATTTAACTAGAGACGATGCATATTGAATCGTTCATTGAACTTGCATGCTGTGCCCAACAACGCCGATTGATGTTTTAAGGGGCTTGATGAAAGAACAGAACCAAAATAATACTTGCATAGTTAGTTATATAAAGTATTATAACGTTATGGGATGAATGAAGGGTTCATCTAAGTGAGTTAGGAGTAAGGGATGTTCAATTTCGATGAGCCTCGTTACGAGAAGGTTGTGAGCGATGCCCTCGCTCTCCGTCCTCAGATTGAGGCCGCCGTGGACAAGGTCTGCGAGCAGGGCTATTCCAACATCTTCTTCATCGGCTGCGGCGGCACCTGG
>DXLW01000026.1:0-25564 GCA_019414505.1 Collinsella sp. | reverse complement strand
GCGGCAGATTTATACCCGTGCCCGAGCTCGAAGAGCCCTATGGCCGCCTTCCTGGCCTCGATATCATGCTTCACCCTCAAATCAACGCGCATAAAGAAAGCCTCCCATTTCTCATGTCCAAGAAATGGGAGGCAGTTCATTGGGAAACGGGTCTTTGGAAGGGCGGTTAACGTACTAGGAAATTACTCCTCGTCGTTGTCCTTGGCCTCTTCGGCGTCGTCAGTGTCCACGAGCTGGTTAAGCAGCTCGTCGAGGGAAGCCATGTCCTCGTTGATGGCACCGTTGGCGGGAGCCTTCTTGTCGTCGATCGGGGCGCCCAGGAGCTCCTCGTCGGCGTCGGCGTGATGCGTCGGAGCGGAGGTACCCAGCAGGATATCGTCCGGACCGTCGGGGCTAAAGACCATCTGCAGCAGCTGCGAGAGGTCTTCCTCGTCGGCAACGTCGTCGTTGTTCTCGAGGATGTAGAGCAGGTCGTGGGCCTCGAGGCCGTCACGGAGCTCCTCGATCGCCTTAGCACCGATACCATCGATGCGCAGCAGATCCTCCTCGGACTTGCCGACCAGGTCGCCGACCGTCTCGATGCCGACCTCGCTGAACTTGTTGGTCCAGCGCTGCGACACGCCCAGGTCGTCGAACAGGTACAGGCGAGCCTTCTCGGCGGAGATGGTGTGGCCGTTGCGGGTGAACGAACCGTCAGCACCACCGAACTCGTCGTAGCCGGCCCAGTCGAGCTGCTGCGGGAGCTGCTCGTCCAGGTCCTTGAGCTCCACCGGAGCCCACTCGGGCAGCGACTTGGCGTTGGGCGAAGCCGGGCCGTCGATGTCCACGTAGCCGTCGGCCGTGCGATACGTCAGCTTGGCGTTGGCGTACGGCTTGAGGCCGGTACCGGCCGGAATCTTCTTACCGACGATGACGTTGGACTTAAGGTCGAGCAGGTGATCGACCTTGCCCTCAATGGCAGCCTCGGTAAGGACGCCAGCGGTACGGATGAACGAAGCGCTCGACAGCCAGGAGTCGATGTTGGACGCGACCTTGAGCGTACCCAGGATGACGGGCTCGGCCACGGGAGCCTGACCGCCCAGACGGGCAACGCGCTCGACCTCGTCGGCGAACTCGTAGCGGTCGACGTACTGACCAAGCAGGTACTTGGAGTCGCCGGGGTTGGTGATCTGAACGCGACGCAGCATCTGACGTGCGAGCACCTCGATGTGCTTGTCGTTCAGGTCGACGCCCTGGCTAGTGTAGACGTCCTTGACGCTCTCGACGAAGGTGTGCATCGTCGACTCAATGTCGGTCAGCTTGCGCAGGTTGCGGAAGTTGACGAAGCCCTTGGTGATCTGGTCGCCGGCGCGAACCTCGCAGCCGTCCTCGATCTCGGGCATAAAGCGCACCGATGCGGGAACGCGACGCTCGTCGAGGACACGGGTGTGATCCTCGGAGTCGGTAAGCGTCAGCACGTACTCGGACTTCTCGGGCTTAATCGAGAGGTGGCCGGAGTACGGAGCCAGCTCGGCCTCGCGACCCAGGATCTTCTCGTTGACGTTGCCGACGATATCGAACATACGGCTGACCGTAGGCAGACCCTGCGTAATATCGTCGACGCCAGCGACGCCGCCGGAGTGAATGGTACGCATCGTAAGCTGCGTACCGGGCTCGCCGATGGACTGGGCGGCAATAATGCCGACCGCGGTACCGATGGCGACCGGACGACGGGTGGAAAGATCCCAGCCGTAGCACTTCTGGCACACGCCGTACTTGGAGCGGCAGGTGAGCAGCGCGCGAAGCTTGACCTTCTTGAGACCCGCATCGACCATCTTCTGGATGTCGGCGACCTTCTCGATGTAGCCGTCCTGCTCAAAGAGCACGGTGCCATCGGGAGCCACGACGTCCTCAATGAAGCAACGGCCGACGAGGTCGGTGTTGAGGTCGGTGGTGCCGGGGATGATGAGGTTGTAGGTGACGCCCTCGTGCGTACCGCAGTCCTCCTCGCGGACGATGACGTCCTGGGCCACGTCGACCAGACGACGGGTCAGGTAACCAGAGTCCGAGGTGTGGGATGCGGTATCGACCAGGCCCTTACGGGCGCCGTAGGTCGAAATGAAGTACTCGAGCGGCAGCAGGCCCTCGCGGAAGTTCGCCTTAATGGGAAGGTCGATCGTCTCGCCGGACATGTCTGCCATCAGGCCACGCATGCCGCCGAGCTGACGCAGCTGGGTCTTAGAACCACGGGCGCCGGAGTCGGCCATCATATAGAGCGGGTTCTCCTCGTCGAACAAGTCGAGCATGAGCGCTGCAACCTTGTCGGTACAAGCGGTCCACTCGTTAACGACTTCGATGTGGCGCTCCGTCTCGTTGATGAAGCCCTCCTCGAAGTACTCGTTGATCTGGTCGACGTTGGCCTGGGCGCGATCGAGCAGCTCCTGCTTCTCGGCAGGGATGAGAGCGTCCCACACCGAGATGGTGAGGCCGGCGCGGGTAGCGTAGTGGAAGCCGGAGTACTTGATGGCGTCGAGGATCGGGCCGACCTTGGCCTCGGGGTAACGATCGCAGCAGTCGGCAACCAGCTTGGCCACATCGCCCTTGACCATCTTGTAGTTCATGAACTCATAGTCTTCGGGCAGGCACTGGCGGTTGAAGATGATGCGGCCGATAGAGGTCTCGAAGCGCGCGGTCTTGTTGCCGGTAACGTCGTAGTCGACGAACTCGTTCTTGCCGTTCTTGACGCGGAAGATACGGGTGCCGTCCTCGTTGATGACGTTGGCATCGGCAGCGGACACGCGAACCTGGATCTTGGCCTGCATGTCGACCTCGGAACGGCAGTCATAGGCGTGCAGCGCGTCGTCGAAGCTGGCGAACACGTGGTTCTCGCCCGGCAGACCCTCGCGGACCTGGGTGAGGTAGTACACACCAATGATCATGTCCTGCGAAGGGATGTTAACCGGCTTGCCGGATGCCGGCGAGCGCAGGTTGTTCGCAGAGAGCATGAGCACGCGAGCCTCGGCCTGAGCCTGGCTGGACAGCGGCACGTGGACAGACATCTGGTCGCCGTCGAAGTCGGCGTTGAAGGGCGAGCAGACCAGCGGGTGCAGGTGGATAGCCTTGCCCTCGACCAGCACCGGCTCAAAGGCCTGGATGGACAGACGGTGCAGGGTCGGTGCACGGTTGAGCAGCACGACGCGACCGTCGATGACCTCTTCGAGGATGTCCCACACAAAGGTGGCACCGCGGTCGATAGCGCGCTTGGCGCCCTTGATGTTCTCGACCTTGCCAAGCTCGACCAGGCGCTTCATGACGAAGGGCTTGAAGAGCTCCAGCGCCATGGTCTTGGGCAGACCGCACTGGTGCAGCAGCAGCTTGGGGTCGGTAACGATTACCGAACGGCCGGAGTAGTCGACACGCTTGCCCAGCAGGTTCTGACGGAAACGACCCTGCTTGCCCTTGAGGGCCTCAGCGAGCGACTTGAGCGGGCGACCGCCACGGCCAGAGACCGGGCGACCACGACGGCCGTTGTCGAACAGGGCGTCCACGGACTCCTGGAGCATGCGCTTCTCGTTGTTCACGATGATCGCAGGGGCGTCCAGGTCGAGCAGGCGCTTGAGTCGGTTGTTACGGTTGATCACGCGACGATACAGGTCGTTGAGGTCGGACGCGGCGAAGCGGCCGCCGTCGAGCTGGACCATCGGGCGCAGATCGGGCGGAATGACCGGAATGACATCCAGAATCATGTTCGCGGGGCTGTTGCCGCCCTTCAGGAAGGCGTCAACGACCTCGAGGCGCTTAACGGCCTTCTCGCGCTTCTGCTTCTGGGAATCCTCGTCGGCGATGATGGCCTTGAGCTTCTCGGCCTCGGAGGGGAGGTCGATGGCAGCGAGCAGGTCGCGGACGGCCTCGGCACCCATACCACCCTTGAAGTACATGGAGTAGTAACGGGTCATCTCGCGGAACAGCGGCTCATCGGAGATGAGGTCGCGCTCGGTAAGCTTCATGAAGGCGTTGAAGGCGTCCGTGCGGAGCTGCTTCTCGTCCTTGCACTCTTCCTCGATGTCGACGATGCCAGAGGCGATCTCCTCGGGGGTCAGCGGCTCCTCGTCGGAGAACTCGTCGAAGTTCTCGGGGTTGCCCTGCTCCTTGAGGGACTCGATCTGGCGGGCGCACTCGGCATCGATCTCTTCCAGATCGGCGGCGAGCTCCTCGCGCAGGTCGTCAGCGTCGGCCTCGCGAGCCTCGTAGTCGACCTCGGTGATGATGTAGCTGGCAAAGTACAGAACCTTCTCGAGGTCCTTGGACTTGATGTCGAGCATACGGCTCATCGGGAAGCTCGTGGGGCTCTTGAAGTACCAGATGTGGGACACGGGAGCGGCGAGCTCGATGTGGCCCATGCGGTCGCGACGCACCTTGGCCGAGGTGACCTCGACGCCGCAGCGCTCGCAGACGATGCCCTTAAAGCGGATGCCCTTGTACTTGCCGCAGGAGCACTCCCAGTCCTTGGCGGGACCGAAGATCTTCTCGCAGAACAGGCCGTCCTTCTCGGGCTTGAGGGTACGGTAATTAATGGTCTCCGGCTTCTTGACCTCACCGTGCGACCAGGAACGGATCTGGTCGGCGGAGGCAAGGGAGATCTTTACCGAGTCAAAATCAGTAGCTTCGAAATCTGCCACAGTCAACTACTCCTTATCAGTGGTCGTGGCGGCGACAGCCTCGGGCGCCTCGGCGGTCTCGGCATCCTCGGCCTCGACGTCGGCGTCAACGCCGGCGAGCGCAGCCAGGTCGTCGAGAGCGGAGGTCTCCTCGGCGGTCACAGGGGCGGAGGCGTCCTCGTCGGCATCGTGCATGGGCTCGATGTCCAGTGCGAGGGAGCGGATCTCCTTGACGAGAACCTTGAAGGACTCGGGGATACCCGGGACCGGAACGTTCTCGCCCTTGACGATGGACTCGTAGGTCTTGACGCGGCCCACAGTATCGTCGGACTTGACGGTCAGGATCTCCTGCAGGACGTTGGAAGCACCGTAAGCGTACAGTGCCCAAACTTCCATCTCGCCGAAGCGCTGGCCGCCGAACTGAGCCTTGCCGCCCAGAGGCTGCTGGGTAACCAGACTGTAAGGGCCGGTCGAACGGGCGTGGATCTTGTCGTCGACCATGTGGCCGAGCTTGAGGATGTAGGACGTACCCACGGTAATGGGCTCGCGGAACTCCTCGCCGGTGCGGCCGTCGAACAGACGGGTCTTGCCGCGCTCGTCAAGCTGGGTGACGAACTCGGGGCGCATGTGATCGCCAAAGGCAGCGGTGGCCTTGTTGAGCATGTTCTTGTTGGCACGACGGATGACCTCGGCGATCTCGTCCTCCTTGGCGCCGTCGAAGACGGGCGTCGCGGTGAAGAACGGACCGGGGACGTACTTGTCGGAGTCGGCCTGCTCGGTATCCCAACCGCACGCAGCAGCCCAGCCAAGGTGGCACTCGAGCAGCTGGCCGACGTTCATACGCGAAGGAACGCCCAGCGGGTTGAGGATAACGTCGATCGGGGTACCGTCAGCCATGTAGGGCATGTCCTCGACCGGCAAAACGTTACAAATAACACCCTTGTTGCCGTGGCGGCCGGCGATCTTATCGCCCTGCTGGATCTTACGGCGCTGGGCGACGTAGACGCGCACCTGCTCGTTGACGCCGGGGGCCAGGTCGTCGCCGTTCTCGCGGCTAAAGCGGACGACGTCGATGACGCGGCCGTAAGCGCCGTGAGGCATCTTAAGGGAGGTGTCGCGAACATCGTGGGCCTTGGCACCGAAGATGGCGCGCAGCAGGCGCTCCTCGGCGGTCAGAGCGCTCTCGCCCTTAGGCGTGACCTTGCCGACCAGGATGTCGCCAGGGCCGACCTCGGCGCCGATGCGGATGATGCCGTCCTCGTCGAGGTTGGCAAGCATGTCCTCGGAGAGGTTCGGGATCTCGCGGGTGATCTCCTCGGGGCCGAGCTTGGTGTCGCGGGCGTCGATCTCGTGACGGGTGATGTTGATGGTCGTCAGCAGGTCCTCGGCCACCAGGCGCTCGGACACGACGATACCGTCCTCGTAGTTAAAGCCTTCCCACGGCATGTAGGCCACGGTGAGGTTCTGGCCCAGTGCGAGCTCGCCGTGATCGGTCGAAGGACCGTCGGCCAGAGGCTCGCCCTGCTCAACGGTGTCACCGACGCGCACAAGCGGACGGTGGTTGATGCAGGTGGACTGGTTGGAGCGCTGGTACTTGGCCAGGTGATACTCATCCATGCCGCCGGCATGCTTGACGATGATCTTGGCGGCGTCGGCAAAGATGACCTCGCCGGCGTTCTTGGCCAGGGTGACCTCGCCGGAGTCCAGAGCGGCGCGACGCTCCATGCCGGTACCGACATAGGGAGCGGCGGGGTGAACCAGCGGCACGGCCTGACGCTGCATGTTAGCGCCCATCAGCGTACGCTTGGCGTCGTCGTGCTCGAGGAACGGGATCAGCGTGGCTGCGACGGAGAGCATCTGACGCGGCGAGACGTCCATGTAGTCGACGTCCTCGACAGGCACGTCGGCGGGAGCGCCGAAGGAGCCGTCGAAGTCGCGGGTACGGGCGATCACGGTGTGCGGACGGACAAGCTTGCCCTCGGCATCGGTCGTGATGAACTCGTTGGTCTTGGGATCGAGCGGCGTGTTGGCCGGCGCAATGACGTGCTTCTCTTCCTCGTCAGCGGTCATCCAGTCGATCTGGTCGGTGGCAACGCCGTTCTCGACGCGGCGGAACGGGGCCTCGATGAAGCCGTACTCGTTGACGCGGGCGTAGAGGGCGAGCGAGCCGATCAGGCCGATGTTGGGGCCTTCGGGGGTCTCGATCGGGCACATGCGGCTGTAGTGCGAGTTGTGGACGTCGCGGACGGCCGTCGGCACGTTGGTGCGGCGGCTGGAGCCGGACTTGTGGCCAGCAAGACCACCAGGGCCGAGTGCGGACAGACGGCGCTTGTGGGTCAGACCGGTCAGGGGGTTCGCCTGGTCCATGAACTGCGAGAGCTGCGAGGAACCGAAGAACTCCTTGATGGAGGCCACGATCGGGCGGATGTTGATGAGCGACTGCGGGGTGATCTCGTCGATGTCCTGGGAGCTCATGCGCTCACGGACGACGCGCTCCATACGGCTCATGCCGATACGGAACTGGTTGGCGACGAGCTCGCCGACGGTGCGGATACGGCGGTTGCCAAAGTGGTCGATGTCGTCGACCTTGAAGCCCTGCTCGCCGGCAGCGAGGGACAGCAGGTAGCGCAGCGTCGCGACGATATCCTCGTCGGTGAGCACCGTGACCTCTTCCTCGGTGGTGAGGTTGAGCTTCTTGTTGACCTTGTAACGACCGACGCGGGCCAGATCGTAGCGCTGCGGGTTAAAGAGCAGGCCCTCGAGCAGGCTGCGGGAAGCGTCCACGGTGGGAGGCTCGCCCGGGCGCAGGCGACGGTAGATCTCGATAAGGGCATCCTCGCGGGTGAGGGCGGTATCGCGCTCCAGGGTGCGCTTAATCACATCGGAGTTGCCGAGCAGCTCGATGATGTCGTCGTTGGTGACGGCAATGCCAAGGGCGCGCAGGAACATCGTGGCGCTCTGCTTGCGCTTACGGTCAATGGAGACCATGAGCTGGTCGCGCTTGTCGACCTCAAACTCAAGCCAGGCACCGCGGGACGGGATGATCTGGGCCTTGTAGATCTGCTTGCCCGAATCCATCTCGGAGCTGTAGTACACACCCGGGGAACGGACAAGCTGCGAGACGACGATACGCTCGGTACCGTTGATGATGAAGGTGCCCTGATCGGTCATCATGGGGAAGTCGCCCATAAAGACGAGCTGCTCCTTGATCTCGCCGGTCTCCTTGTTGGTGAGACGGACGTCGGTCAGAAGCGGGGCCTGATAGGTCATGTCCTTCTCGCGGCACTCCTCGACGGTGTGCGCAGGGTCGCCGAACTGATGCTCGCCGAAGGTAACCTCGAGAACATGGTTCTGGCTCTGGATGGGGCTGGATTCCTTGAACGCCTCACGAAGGCCCTCGTCCTTAAAACGCTCAAAGGATTCCCTTTGAACAGAGATAAGGTTGGGGAGCTCCATGGCCTCCGGGATTTTCCCGAAGCTGACGCGCTTGCGCTCAGTGGCAGTGTATGCGTAGGTCACCAGGTTTTTCCTCCTTCACGGAAATGCTCGGTGGGTTGGCGAGGCATGGCTTCGCCAGTTATCGCAACCTAATAGTTTATCAGGTACCGACCGTTGGGCAAGAAAAGCCTTGACGCGATTGAGTTTTTGGAGTAGCAAAGTTTTTCGACAGAAAACACGCAGGTAGATGTATGTCTATCGAACATCTGTTCATATATTTTCTGTGAACAGAGAGCCAGCAATCGCAGCTCTTATAAAAAACGGGCGCAGACCGAAGTCTGCACCCGTAAATGTCGATGCTCGAAGGCTTATTTGCGCATCAAGCCGCCGCGCTCGTCGATGGCGTCCCAGAAGGCGCCGGCAAAGCGAGGATCGCTTGCAGCCATGAGGGCGTTGGTGGCCATCCAGCCAGACGGGGTGCCGGTATCGTAGCCCGAGAGCGGGTCGATGACGACAGCGTACATGGCCTCGCGGTCGAGCGAGCGGGCCATGGCGTCGGTAAGCTGAATCTCACCGCCCTTGCCGGCCTGCTGATCGGCGAGCAGGTCCATGACCAGCGGGCTCAGCAGGTAACGACCGACGATGTACAGGTTGGACGGAGCCGCCTCGGGAGCAGGCTTCTCGACCAGACCGCCGATGCGCCAAACGGCACCGGGCTCGTCGTCGGCAGCTTTCTCGAAGCCCTCGAGCGAGCCAACGCGATCGCCGGCGATAACGCCGTAGCGGCTGACTTCCTCGGGCGAGCAAGCAGCGACGGCGATAACCGAAGCGCCACCGTGCTCCTTGGAAACGGCGAGCATCTTGTCGCAGATGTCGCGGTTAGGCACAACGTAGTCGCCCAGAAGAACCAGGAAGTTCTCCCCTGCCACGGCATCGGCAGCAGAGCGGATAGCATGGCCGAGGCCCTTGGGCTCGTACTGATAGCGGAAGTCGACCGGCATACCGCCAGCGTGGGCGACGGCATCGGCATAGGCATTCTTGCCGCGCTCGCGCAGCAGATTCTCGAGCGAGCGATCGGGCTGGAAGTAGCTCAGCAGCTCGGGCTTACCGGGAGAGGTAACGATGATGGCGTCGTCAACCTCCTCGGGGTCGAGCGCCTCCTCAACGACATACTGAATGACCGGCTTGTCGAGCACCGGCAGCATCTCTTTGGGTGTGCACTTAGTGCCAGGCAGAAAACGCGTGCCAAGGCCGGCGGCGGGGATGATTGCCTTCATGTTATTCAAGGATCCTTTCGCAGGCGCAGAATGCGCCCTATGCGTGCGGCACGGCGGCCGCAGACCAAATTGCGATACCGAAGTATCTTACCGCCGGAGACATACGTCGCCGTAAGGCAAACGCAATTCTTCAGCAGGTCAACGCAAATTATTGCTCGAATGGTGCAATTTTACGCCCCAGCGGTAACGAGATTGGCACGGCGAAGACAGCGGTGTGCTGCGTGCCGAGCAATGGGAATGAAGGGCCAAAACAAAAAAGACGGGGCTCGCAATGCGAACCCCGTCTGCAAAGAAATCTGGCGAGAAAGCCTGATTACTTGAGGGTGACAGCAGCGCCAGCAGCCTCGAGCTTCTCCTTGGCAGCCTCGGCGTCCTCCTTCTTGGCACCCTCGAGAACAGCCTTGGGAGCGCCCTCGACGACCTCCTTGGCCTCCTTCAGGCCAAGGTTGGTGAGCTCACGGACGGCCTTGATGACCTGGATCTTGTTGTCGCCGAAGCCCTCGAGCACGACGTCAAACTCGGTCTTCTCCTCGGCCTCAGCAGCGCCAGCAGCGGGAGCGGCGACAACAGCGGCAGGAGCAGCGGCGGAAACGCCGAAGGTGTCCTCGATAGCCTTGACGAGCTCGGAAGCCTCGAGAAGGGTCATTTCCTTAAGAGCATCGATGATCTCATCGGTGGTAAGCTTAGCCATTTCTAAGTCCTTTCGGTTTCCGTGCGAATGCACGGAGATCAGTTAAAACACGGCGCGAATGCGCCAGGGGTGCGGCGTTGCCGCCGCGGGTGAAAACAGCAACTAGGCTGCCTTCTGCTCGGAGACCTGCTGGATCGAACGAGCGAGACCAGAGGAAACGCCGTTGACGCAGACAGCGATGTCGCGAGCGAAACCGGAGATGAGACCGGCGATCTGGCCGAGAAGCTGATCCTTGGTGGGCAGCTCGGCGATAGCCTTAACATCATCAGCGGAAACGGCCTTGCCGTCGGAGATACCGCCCTTGATCTCAAGGACGCCCTTGGACTTAGCGGAGAAGTCCTTAAGGGCCTTAGCGGCCTCGACCGGCTCGGTCTCGTAGAACACATAAGCGACGGGGCCGGCGAGGATCTCGTCGATCTCGGGCTGCTCCTGGTTCTTGAGAGCGATCTTGACCAGGTTGTTCTTGTAGACCTTCATCTCGGCGCCGCACTCGCGAAGCTGATGACGCAGCTCCTGAGCCTGCTTAACCGTCAGACCGTTGTAGTTGACGACGAACAGACCAGCGTTCTCGGCGATACGGGACTCGATCTCTGCAACCTTGTCGATTTTGTACTGCTGGGGCATGAATTACACCTCCTCGAATTCTTTCCGGGCACGGTCCGCCACAAGGACGTGACGGGGGCATGTCCAAAAAGAAAGCCCCCGCGCTGCATGAGCGACGGGGGCGAGAAGACATATCTACTCGACCACCTCGGCTGGCGGGATATCCCATTAAGCTCGCGGGCGATGCCCGTTTGCACCGGCTGTCTCTGGCAGCGGATTCGTGCGTGAACCGAAAGTATTATGGCGGGGACCCCGGCGTCGGTCAACGGAAAACCGGGCTGCACACAATTCCACCATCCGGCACGCGCCGCCGAAGGCCAGGCGCAAGGTTTTCGCTCGGTCAAGTCCTGGCTCGCACGAAGAGCACATTAAGTGCTCTTCGGCTCGTGCGGAATCTACGAAAACCTTGTGCCTGGCCTTCGGCGGCGCGTGCCTGCGTTGACTTTGGGCAGCCCGGGTTTTCGTTGGCTGACGCCCCCACTCATAATGCTTGGGTCGGTGGGCTGATGTGTTGCGTCCCTGAGGGCTACAGGGTTGAAACGAAGTTGGACAGGCGGGCTAGTCCTTCGTCTAGGTCTTTGTCGGAGACGCAGTAGCTTAGGCGGATGTGGCCTTCGGTGCCGAAGCAATCTCCGGGGACTAGGGCTACGTTGGCCTCTTTGATGGCTTTGATGCAGAAGCCTTCGCTGGTTAGGTCGAACTTTTTGATGCTCGGGAAGGTATAGAAGGCTCCTGCGGGTTCTACTACGTCGAGGCCCATGGCGTCTAGGGCTGCGAGTACGCGTTCGCGACGGGCTCGGTAGACTTCGAGCATGGGGGTGGGGTCGACGGTCAGGGCTCGGGCCGCGGCGTCCATCTCAAAGGAGACGGCGCTCGATACTAAGTATTGGTGGGCCTTTGCGATCTCGGCGATGACGGGGGTTGCCGCTGCGAGCCAACCCAGGCGCCAGCCGGTCATAGCCCAGGGCTTGGAGAAGCTCTCGATGACGACCGTCTGCTCACGCAGCTCCGGGTGACGCTGGGCAAAGCGCTCGTAGCCATCCACATAAACCAGGCGGTTGTATACGTCGTCGCAGACCACGTAGATGCCCGTCTGCTCCGCCACGTGCGCCACGGCATCGAGCGAAGCCGCGTTGAGGATACAGCCCGTAGGATTGTTGGGCGAGCAGATGACGATGGCCTTGGTCGCCGGTGTCACGCAGGCACGAAGCGCTTCCTCATCGATCTGGAATTGCGCGGGCTCCGTATCAAAAAAGACCGCCTTAGCGTGGTTGGCCACGACGATGCTCTCGTACAGGCCAAAGGCAGGCGTGGGAATAATGACCTCGTCGCCGGGGTTGAGCATGGCCATAAACGTAGCCGACAGGGCCTCGGTCGCACCATCGGTCAGGATGACCTCGTCGGCCGAATACGTAAGGCCCGCGTCGCCCATATATGCGGACAGCGTCTCGCGCAGGGCGGGGCGACCGTTGTTGGGCGGATAGCGCGTGTCACCGCGGTCCAGTGCGGCGGTCACCTCGGCGCTAATCACATCGGGCGTGGAAAAATCGGGCTCGCCGAGCGCGAGCGCGATGCACCCCGGATGCTGGGCGGCGAGCGCGTTAATCCGGCGGATACCGGAGGGCTTGAGCGTGGCAAGCGAGGTATTCATGGGCAGACGCATGGCGTTCCTTTCGTAAGGGTTGCACTAGGATAGCGCGGCGGGGCGCCGCCGGACGGTGTAACCTAAACGGAAACCAACCGGAAAGGAGGCAGCATGGAGCCGACCGCGCGCGGCGATGTACCAAAAACGCTGCAAAACATTGCGTATATCAACATTCCCAATAGCGCCGATCTTGAGTTTTTGCTCTGGGACCTGCAGGATGCCATCGCCGCCTATGCTCAACTTTCCGGCACCGCACTCCCCCGCCCGGTCGACTTGAAGGCAAATGACGCCGGCAGCGTTGCCGATGGCATCGTGCTGGCCATTGAAGATATGGCTGACGACGAGGCGTTGACTGCTATCGAGCAGGCGCTTGAGCACTTTGGCAGCACGGGAACGCGTGTCTATGCCGTGATTCGAACCGCACAAGAGGGTGCTGAGCAGGCGCGTGGGACCGCCGTTCGCCTGCACAAGGCATGTGAGCGCCATGACCAATTGTGGTGTGGCGGCGTTGCCATCTGCGCCGGCGGCGGCATCGCAGCGCTTCGCCATTCCCCACGCATGGGCCTCTTGCGCCGACCATTTTCGGAAGCGATGGATAAGCTTGTGGGCGCTGTGCGCATGGGCTGCTCCGTCGAGCATGCACAGCGACTTGGCGGCGGCAATGCCGCCAACGTCGACGCCGACGGCATGGTTTGCGCCGAGACAGCCGTGCCCGCGCCGATCTGGCGAGGCGTTCTGAAACGTCTGGGCGCCCACGCTCAAACAAAAATCTAAATTAAATAACAGCCCAGTCAACGGCTTCGTGCCAACGCTCAACAAGACGCTCCAGGCACCAGGCGGCATTGGCGGGACTTGTCGAGGGCAGGACAATGGCAGGCAGCCCCGTCCGATCTTGCAAGTAGCGTTTGTAGAGTCGCCCAGCCGTGCCGCCGTTACAGACAACGACCTCGATCGACGCGGCATCGGTAATGCGCTCGATATGTGCCGGCACAACGTTGCGGATGCTCGCGTCGCTCGAGCCCTTAATGTCGCAGCTCTCGATTGCATCCCACAGGGCCACGCCGCCGTTCAGCAGCATGGCCCGCTTGGCGGCAATGGAGGCATCGAGCGTCGCGGGCTCGCCGCTTGCCAAAGGATCGCCCTCGTTAGGCGGCACAGGCATACCGAGGCACGTGGCCATCACACGCCAAAAGCGATTCTGAGGGTTGCCGTAATAAAAGGCATTGGCGCGCGAAAGCACCGAGGGAAACGACCCGAGCACCAAAACGCGCGAGTGCTCGTCAAACACGGGCTCAAACCCATGCTCAATATGTTGATAGCCCTCGTCAGATACGGCCATGGGCTAGGCTCTCAACAGATAGCGCACCTCGTAGGGTGCAAGCTCAAGGGTACCCGTCAGCTCGACCGTGGGCGCATCGTCGGCAAGCAGGTCGACGAAAGACCCGTTGAGCTCGCCGGCGCCAAAGGTGTAAGGCTCACCCACGGCATTCACCGCCACGAGCACCGTAGCGTCGTCGCAGGCGCGCTCGAACAGTAGCTGCTTGTTCTGGATCACCACATTGCGATAGGCACCGTAGTTGAGAGCACGGGCAGCCGCGTCGTCGGCCGAGCGAAGGTGTGCGAGTTGCGTGATGAACGCCGTCAGCTCGTTGGGCGCAGGCTCATCGAGCGCAGGGCGCAGCGCCCAGTCGCCATCGGGGCCGCCCTTTTCGCCGGCAATTCCCCACTCGCTGCCATAGTAGACGCACGGGATGCCTGGCATGCCAAAGAGCATGCCATAGGCGGGACGCAGACAGAACTTGTCGGTGAGGATGCTCTCCAGGCGCGGCACATCGTGGTTGTCGACAAACGACAGCAGATGTTTGCCGCGGTAGATGCACCACGGATCGCCGCCAAACTGGCGGTGCAGCGAATGGGCGATCTCGAACATGTTGACCGAGTTAAAGCTGGAATACAGGCCCTTGTAGCACTCGTAATTAGTGCACGAGTCGAGCATCTCGTCGTTGACGATCTGGTTGTAGTCGCCGTGGAGCGTCTCGCCGATCAGCACAAAGCCGGGCTTGAGCTCACGGGTAAAGGAGTGTAGGCGGCGCATAAAGTCGCGGTCGAGCATATAGGCAACGTCCAGGCGCAGGCCGTCGACGCCAAAGACGTCGGCCCAACGGTGCACGGACTCGAGCAGGTAATCGACCACAGCGGGATTTTGCAGGTTGAGCTTCACAAGCTCAAAATGGCCTTCCCAGCCCTCGTACCAAAAGCCATCGCCATAGCAGGAATCGCCGTCAAAGCTAATGTGGAACCAGTCCTTGTACGGCGAGTCCCACTTGCGCTCCTGCACATCGCGGAAGGCCCAAAAACCGCGGCCGACGTGGTTGAAGACGGCATCGAGCACCACGCGGATGCCATGGGCATGCAGCGTGTCGCATACGGCGGCAAAGTCGACGTCCCCGCCCAGGCGGCGGTCAATGTGGCGCAGGCTGCGTGTATCGTAGCCGTGGCTATCAGATTCGAGCGGCGGGTTGATGAGCACAGCGCCAACGCCGAGTTCCTGCAGGTAGTCGGCCCATTGGGCGATCTTCATGATGGGCGCATCGGGGTTTGGCGCGGCATTGACAGCCTGGGCGAGCTCATCCTCGGCAACGGGCGCGGCGTTTTCGCGCGGAGCTCCACAAAAGCCCAGCGGATAGATCTGATAGAACGTCGTCTCGTATGCCCACATAACAGCCTCCCGGTAAGCTCAACACAACGACATGCATTGTATGCCTGCCGTGCATCCCCTCCCCCAAAATAAGTTGCGGTGGAATAGGGACTGTTTGCCGGGTTTATTGGGCCCAGCAGTCCGTATTTCACCGCAACTGATGAGGAGGATGTGGCTAGGCGACGGGCTTTGCGCGGCGTATGGCTGGGAACATCACCGTGATGGCGAGGATGACGCCCACGACGGCAATCGCCCCGCCCGCGAAGCCGATCCAAGCGATACCGGGACCCGAAACCACGGCGCCGCCGATTGCGGTGCCCGTGCCAATACCGAGGTTAAACAGGCCCGAGAAGATCGACATGGCGACGGCCGACGAATCTGCCGGCGTGTGCTTGATGAGCTCGGCCTGAAACGCCACGTTAAAGGCCGTGGCGCAGCAACCCCACAGTGCGCAGACGGCAAGCACTGTCACGAGCGACGATGCGGCCGGCCCCATGAGCAGCAGGGCCACCGGCACGCCGGAGAGCGTGATAGCAAGGAACGGAAAACGGTGCCCGTCGAACAGGCGGCTGAACAGCCAGCTGCCCACCAAGCCGGAACAGCCAAACGCCGTCAGCGTCATGGTGATGGCGCCCGCATCGACGTGCGCGACCTGCGCCAGGAAGGGCTCGATATAGCTGTAGCTTGCGTAATAGCCGGTCGCCATGAAGACCGTGACTGCGTAGAGCGCGATGAGGAGCGGGTTCTTGAGCAGCTCGGGCAGCTGTTTGACAGTAAAGCGCTCACCCGCCGGCATGGCCGGGAACACCGCTGCCTGGTAGACGACCGCGATGGCTGAGAGGCCCCCGACCACGGCAAACGTCATGCGCCAGCCCACGGCCAAGCCAATGGCGCGACCGAGCGGCAGGCCAAAGATCTGCGCGATGGACGAGCCCGTAGCGATCATGCTGATGGCGAGCGCGCCGTGGCGAGTGTCGACCAGGCGCGAGGCCATAATCGAGGCGACTGACCAGAACACGGCATGTGCGCAAGCGACCACCAGGCGCGCGCAGACCAGGATGGGATAGGTCGGCGCCACAGCGGACAGGAACTGACCGAGCGAGAACACGGCCAGCACGCCCAGCAGCATCCGCTTGAACTCAAAGCGCGAGGCGAACACCATGAGCGGCAGCGACAGCAGCATGACGCCCCAGGCATAGACCGAGATCATGATGCCCGCCTGGGCCTCGGTGAGCGAGAACGACGCGGCGATATCAGTCAAAAGGCCGATGGGCATAAACTCCGACGTGTTGAACACGAACGCACAGCAGGTGAGCCCGACGAGTGGGAGCCACTGCTTGAGCGTGATGCCGTCTTGCCTTGTCTGAGTCATATATAACGTCTCCAATCATTTTGAGCGGAGGCGATTATATAGCAACGGCCCCGCATCCGTCAGTACAGATGCGGGGCCGAAAACAATTCGATACACAGAGGTTGCGCCGTCAATTCATAACTAAGCCAACCCCAGCAATATGCCCGCCGAATGCACGACAAACGCCACGATCCAGGCAACGGCGACCTGAAACGCGAATACGGCCACGGCATAGCGTGCGCCCAACTCGCTCTTGACGGCGCCGATGGACGCCACGCAAGGCGGGTACAGCAGCGTAAAGACCAGGAACACGTAAGCGGTAAACGGCGAAAACATGGTTGACAGCACCGCGGGCGACGTTGCACCCAAAAGCACCGTGAGGGTCGAGATGACGCTCTCCTTGGCGATGAGCCCCGTGACGAGCGCCGTCGAGGCGCGCCAGTCGCCAAAACCGAGCGGGGCCAGCACCGGCGCGATAATGCTACCCAGACCGGCAAGTAGACTCTGCGACTGATCGGCGACCACATTAAAGCGGATGTCGAACGTCTGAAGGAACCAGATGACCACGGTAGCGGCAAAGATAATGGTAAAGGCCTTGGTAATAAAGTCCTTGGCCTTATCCCATGCCAGCATCACCGTCGTCTTGACGCTTGGCAGGCGGTAATTGGGGAGCTCCATGATAAACGGCACCGGGTCGCCCTTAAATGCCGTACGGTTGAGCACCAAAGCTGCGATGCAACCAACCGCAATACCAATCAGATAGAGCGAGACCATGGCGGGAACTGTCGCCTGCGGGAAAAACGCCCCGCACAGCAGTCCGTAGACCGGCAACTTGGCCGAGCAGCTCATGAACGGCGTGAGCATGACCGTCATCTTGCGGTCGTGCTCGGATGGGAGCGTACGGGTCGACATGATAGCCGGCACGGTACAGCCAAAACCGACGAGCATGGGCACAAAGCTGCGGCCCGACAGGCCAAAGCGACGCAGCACCTTATCCATGACAAAGGCCACGCGCGCCATGTATCCAGAGTCTTCCAGAATGGAGAGGAACAAGAAGAGCACGACGATAATCGGAAGGAAGGTCAGCACGCTGCCCACGCCCGTAAGCACGCCGTCGACAGCCAGCGAGCGCACCACGTCGTTGGTTCCGAACGCCTTGAGGCCCGCATCGGCCGAGGCGATGATGACCGCGATGCCGTCCTCCATGAGTCCCTGCAGTGCCGCGCCAATCACGCCAAACGTCAGCCAAAAGACGAGGCCCATGATCACCAGGAACGCCGGAATGGCCGTGTAGCGACCCGTCAGGATGCGGTCGATCTTGACGGAGCGCACGTGCTCGCGGCTCTCGTGCGGCTTGACGACGCAGCGCCCACACACGTCGCCGATAAAGCTAAAGCGCATATCGGCCAGCGCGGACAGGCGGTCGGTGCCGGCCTCGCCCTCCATCTGGGTAATGATGTGCTCGATAGCGTCGAGCTCGTTGCGATCCAGGTGAAGCGCCTCGGTCACCAGCTCGTCGCCCTCAACCAGCTTGGTCGCCGCAAAGCGCACCGGGATGTGCGCCGTCACGGCATGGTCCTCGATCAGGTTAGCAATGCCGTGGATGCAGCGATGCAGCGCGCCGCCGTCCGGACCGTCGGGCGCGCAGAAGTCCAGGCGACCGGGGCGCTCGCGGAACCGCGCCACGTGCAAGGCATGATCCACCAACTCGCCGATACCCTCGTTGCGGGCAGCGCTAATGGGAACAACGGGCACGCCCAACAGGCTCTCGAGCAGGTTGACGTCCACGGCGCCGCCGTTGGCGGTTACCTCGTCCATCATGTTGAGCGCGATGACCATGGGGCGGTCGAGCTCCATGAGCTGCAGTGTCAGGTACAGGTTACGCTCGATGTTGGTGGCGTCAATGATGTCAATGATGGCGTCCGGGCGCTCGTCGAGGATGAACTGACGGCTCACGACCTCTTCGCCTGTGTACGGCGACAGGGAGTAAATGCCAGGCAGGTCGGTAACGCTCGCCTCGGGATGGTTGCGGATGGTGCCATCTTTGCGGTCGACCGTCACGCCGGGAAAGTTACCGACGTGCTGGTTGGAGCCCGTCAGCTGGTTGAATAACGTGGTCTTGCCGCAGTTTTGGTTGCCGGCGAGGGCAAAGTGCAGAGGCGCGCCCTCGGGCACGGCCGTCTTTGCCGCACGGGGCGAATACGTCCCCTCGCCCAGGGCCGGATGCTCCGTCGTGCCGATTGCGGCGTTAGCGCGCGGACCCGTATCGGTATCGTGAATACCCACAAGCTCGATGCGAGCGGCATCGTCCTTGCGCAGTGTCAACTCGTAGCCACGCAGGCGGATCTCGAGCGGGTCGCCCATGGGGGCGTACTTCATCATGGTGACTTCGGTGCCCGGCGTTAGACCCATGTCCAAGATATGCTGTCGGAGTGCCTGATCGTCCGATGCCACCGATGCGACAACGGCGTCCTTTCCAATCTCGAGTGTATCGAGCTTCACGTCCGTGTTCCTCCCCCGGCGCCCACAGGGCGTTGTATTTATGTTCACCATGGCTAACCGTTTGCCATGGCTAACCAATTTTAAGCTTACATGATAGCGTGAACACACAACGACGTTCAATCGACAGCTTGCTGCAAGGACCGTCCCCAAGTGCCGGCACAAAAGGAACGTCCCCAAGTGCCGCATCTGGGCCATGGCAACGCCGATGTAATGACGCAGACAGACACTATGACCCAATCCGAGGGCACTAAAAAGATAGGAGCCCCCGCTCGTGACCGCGGGTCGGGGCTGCGACAATGATGTTGAAGTGCCATAGGCGCAGCCGCGCCGCAACGAGGTTGGGAGGCTCCCATGCCAAAGTATTCTACCGCGTTCGGGATGGACGTCCACCTGAGGTCGACCACCGTCTGCGCCCTCGACGCGGACACCGGCGAGGCCGTGACGAGGAGGTTCCCCGGCAACCCCTGGGGCGAGATCGCCGGGTGGATGGATGGGTTCCCCGGGCCGTCGCTCGCGGCCTACGAGAGCGGCTACCTCGGCTTCGCCCCGCAAAGGGAGCTCGCCGGGCTCGGCGTCGAGTGCGTCGTCGCCGCGGTCTCGAAGATCCCCAGGTCGGCCGCCGACTCGGCCTCCAAGAACGACAGGAACGACGCCGCCAGGATGGCCAAGGCGATACTCGCCCACGACATCTCCCCCGTATGGGTCCCCTCCCCCGAGGTCGAAGGCATCAGGGACCTCGCCGGCGCCTACGGCGGGGCGACCGCGCGCCTGGCGACCGCCAAGCAGCGGCTGCTCGCCTTCCTCGCAAAGCGGGGGTTCGTCTACGGCGGCACCACGCCCGCCGGCAACCCGAGGAAGTACTGGACCTACGACTTCCTGAGGTGGCTCGACAAGGTCAGGCCGGAGGACGATGGCGGGGTTCGGACGCTCGCCGCCCTGAGGAACGAGGTCGAGGCCGCGGCGGAGGCCCGGGCGGACCTGCTCTCCGAGTACAGGGCCGCCGTGGATGCCAGCCCGATCGCCGCGGAGGTGGCCGCCCTCCAGTCGATCAAGGGCTGCGCCTTCGCGCTGGCCGCGGCCTTCTCGGCCGAGGTCGGCGACTTCACGAGGTTCCGTTCCGGAAGGCAGGTCACGGCCTATTTCGGCCTCGCGCCGAGTCAGAGGTCGAGTGGCGACTCCGTGCGGCTCGGAGGCATCAGCGGTGCGGGCAACGCGCTCGTGAGGAAGCTGGCCGTTGAGGGTTCATGGTGCTACGCCGCGGCACGGCACCAGCCGAAGCTCATGCCGAGGGACACGGGCGTGCCCCTCGAGATAAGGATGCACGGGAGGAAGGGGTCCGAGCGGCTCCTGCGGCGGCGCGAGGAGATGCTCGCCCGCGGCGTGCCCGCGGCGAAGGCCAACGCGGCCACCGCGGCCGAGCTCGTGAGGTGGCTCTGGGCCCTCGGCATGATGTGCCGGGAGGGCGCGGAATAGACATAGCCCCCGTCCCGGCGAGCCGGGCGGCCTTCGGGGATACCCCCTATTTCGCTGTGCGCGCGGAGCCCTCCGCATGCGCCTCGACAGACTTGGGGAACCCCGCCGAAGGAATGGAGTGCGGGCCGACAGAACGGTATCCGCGGATATGAGACTGAGCCGAAGGCGTCGACGACATGCCGGGGGCGGACCGGGACGGGTTAACGGCAGGCCCCGCCGACCGATTGCAAGCGGTCGGCGGGGCCATTGTGGCTCTTGACAGCGGATTGGGTCATATGAGCGAGCGGGCTCCGGGTGCCCCAGGTTGCCACGAAAGAGGAGGGAAGCGTACTTTATGTACGCGACCGACGATTGAGGGGCAAGATGGGGTGTCCGGGGCCCGCGCAGCGTCAACAAAAAACGCGGTTCGTTAGAACCGCGTAAGATAGTTGGAGCGGACAACGGGGCTCGAACCCGCGACCCCAACCTTGGCAAGGTTGTGCTCTACCAACTGAGCCATGTCCGCATATGTAAAACAAAACGGGCGCCGGAGCGCCCGGATGTTGCCTGGAGGCGAAGCCCGGATTCGAACCGGGGGTAAAGGCTTTGCAGGCCTCTGCCTTACCACTTGGCCACTTCGCCGAAAAAGGACCGCCTAAACGGTCCGGAAATGCAATGGAGCGGACAACGGGGCTCGAACCCGCGACCCCAACCTTGGCAAGGTTGTGCTCTACCAACTGAGCCATGTCCGCTTGCGGGTTATTAATTTACGCGAGTTGTCCAAAAGACGCAAGTACTTTTTTTCAAAAAACTTGTCTACCGCATGTTCTTAGTAGCTAAACGCGCTAAAGCGATTGGCTAGGCACACGATTCCAGCGCTCCGCTAAACAGCTTCACCATCTGCACGCGCGTGCCGGCGCCGTCCGTACGACGAGCAACCTCCACGTTATCGACGAGCATACGCATAAGCTTGATACCACGGCCGCGCTCCTCAGATGCGACCGGATCGCTCGTTTCATCGATAGAATAGCCGGCACCTCGATCAAGCACCTCAACCACAACGCGATCGCCATAGGCCTGAACCGTCAGGACGCACCCAATACCGCCTGCATGGTCATAGGCATTACCCAGCGCCTCCCCCGACGCCAATGCGACATCGTAGCGCTCGTCACGCCTCAGGGGAAGCGATTCGAGGAGCTCGGCCACACGGTGCCGATAATACGGGAGATTCTCGATGCCTCGCTGCACTTCGACGCTCTTGCTCCATCGCGGCAACTCCCCCACCGGAATGGCGGGAATCGACTCCCGCGCCGGGCCCGCGACATGAAGGATGTCGACAAGCCGGGCAATTTCCAAAAAGCGAACGACCTCATCGGAGGCGTTAACGAGCGAAAGCAGCCCCTCATGCCTCATAAGCTCTCTAGCACGTGTAAGCAAAAACGCCAAACCCGTCGAGTCGATAAAGCCCACGGTCTGGCAATTGATGACAACACGACGCACGCCCCGGTCGATCAAATTATCCAACCGTCGGCGCAGTGCGGGCACCGAGGCGATGTCGATATCGCCCGGTGGCGTCAAAACCGCTATGTCATTCCACTCATTCATACGACCATGGTTCCCCAAAAGAGCTCGCTCGATGCACACGTTTCTTCAACCATAGGGATTTTGCCCGTCAGGCGTCGTGACCTACGATCGACCCCGTAAAAACTCAAGGGAGACCAGCGCGATGTCATCGTTCAGCGCCGACTCGGTAAAGCGGTCAAGCTCGCCCAAAACCTTGCCGCAGATTCCCGATACGCCCTCACCCGAGACAGAGAGCAGAAGATCGCGAAGGCGTTGTTCGCCAAAGAAAGCACCCGAGCGATCACGTGCTTCGATTGTTCCGTCGGTATACATAAATAGCATGTCACCAGGAGCGAATGTAAACACGCCCGTCTCGTAGACCATGCTCTCAAAGGCACCGATCACGCCCGATTGGCACCCAAGCAGCTCGACCTCTCCCCCACGAGCCTCGCCGCCACCCAGCGGCATCGACTCTGGCCTGATGACCATGGTCGGAGGATGGCCCGCCGAACAATACGTTGCGCGTCCGGCTTTAAGGTCAATCTTGGCGATAAAGGCCGTCACGAACGTCTCGACCCTCGAGAAGCCCATGAGCATGCTGTTAAGGGAGCGTGCCATGCGGGCCGGTCCAGCGCCCTCCCAGGCATATGCCGTCAGGGCCGTCTTGACGAGCGCGGACATCGATGCAGCCTCAATGCCTTTGCCAGACACATCGCCCAGAATCATGACGGCGCAGTCGTCGGGAAGACGGATGAGCGTATAGAAATCGCCGCCGACCAACGCTGAGTTCGTGGCCGACAGGTACACCGAATCGGTTGCGATACCCGGAACATCCCCCAGGGAATTTCTCATGCCAATCTGAAGGGTCTGAGCGATATGGCGCTCCTCGCGTTTTTGAGATTCGCCTTCGTAGATCAGTTCAAAGTCATGCGCCAAGTGCACCAAGTAGTCATATTCAAGATCATCAATCGGCTCTTGGCTACCATCACGAAGCAGCAGCGCGCGCGTCGTCGGGCTCTTCGCAACAGAAGCAGGAACAATCGCGTCGTTACTGTGCTTGCCATCACCCTCAGAGCGCGGGCGCCCCGCCTCGATGCCGGAGTCGACGTAGAGACCTTGACAAGGCAGACCATGCGCCCTAAGCCAGCCTCCCATAGGCATCGATTCGTCAACGCGAGTTATACGGACGTGTTTAAGGTCCTCGGCACTCGTACCTCCCAAAACAGATGCCTCAAAGCCATCTGGGCCAGCCCCCAGACGTGCCGCTGGCGCCGTCGTGGAAAAGAAAAGCTTCTCGGGATCGTCCGGCAAGGCAACGCGACTGCCGCCTTCAAAATCTATGACGTAGGAATCCAGACTGGCGTCATACTCAACAGGGCAAAAATGGCAGTTAAGCATATTGCAGATCTCGGACGATACCGCCTGGGTAGCCGCGGCGGAATCGTCTAGAAAGGTAAACAACTCATCACGCAAGACATTGAGCGAGCGGCCAAGCTCGGCCGTGCGACGGGAGCGAAGGCTCGATGCCATGCCGACCAGCTGGATAGATAGGTAATCGCAAATGACCTCAAGCACATTAACGTCATAGGCGAGCGGTGCCTGAGGGCGTTTCCAACCAACTTCCAGCACGCCAAGGATCTGCGTACCGTAAAAAACGGGAAGACAGATCTCGCTGCGGTACGGAGGCATATCCTGCATGCGCAACAGGTGCTTAGAACGATTGTCCAGGTCCATGAACATACCGGAGGCGGCCTTATCACCCTCAAGGTCCTGTTGAATCGACAAGCGACAGGCACGCGACTCACGAAGAACATACGTCGGAATGCCAGCGCCATACGGCAAAAACTCAGGCAGGTAGCTGTCGTACAGCTCCTTGGAAACACCGCGAAGTTTAAAACCGCCGCTCTCAGAAAAATAGATAGCGGCACCCGAAGCATCGAGCGTTCCTACAAGCTGGTTCAAAACGGTATCAAGTAGGCTGGGCAGCTCATCGGAGCCCACGGTACTCATAATGACCGAGAGCGTGCCAGAGAGGCGCTTGTTCGCCACTCTAAGCTCCGATAACGCACGCTTGAGTTGACGGTCGTGAGAATACTGTTCTTCGATGCTATGGAGCGCCACCAGGACACGTGGCGCGCGGCGCCCAAAGATGCGTGGAGGCGTTACGGAGCCCGCACGAACCAAGACGGGGATAAAGGAGCCGTCACTCAGCTTGAGCATCAGTTCGTTCTCGGAGCCATCAGTTTCAAATGGCAGACGATGTTCCGTCGCACGTTCAAAAGCGGATGAGTACAGGACGTCTTTAACATCTCCACCGATGACGTCGGCGCGTTCCTCGCACATCAAACCAAGTAAGCGATTATTAACATGCAGAATGGTTCCGTCGAGCTCACAGATGATGACAGCATCGCTCGTGATCTCGACCAGTTGGGCAACGTCTGCCCACTCGTTGCGCTCAAGCGTTTCCATCGTGGACCCCACCGTCTATCGGTAACAAAAAAGCCTCCAAAGAGGCTTCTCAAATGCGATGGTGTCGGAGGCGGGACTTGAACCCGCATGACCAAAAAGCGGTCACTAGCACCTCAAGCTAGCGCGTCTGCCAATTCCGCCACTCCGACATGCTATGTTGTTGATTCGCGGTTCGTTTTGTTAGACCCGCGCGTTCAACGAGGAAGATAATAACCTATGATTCGAGAACTGTGCAAGCACTTTTTTCAAAAAAGTTTACGAATTTGTAAATGTGCAGGTAAATCCGTGTGTCCGGCCCCGAATCGGTGTTGCCTCCCGGCGCGTCCTCGGGCATGAGCGATATTTTGTTGCGCACTTCGTGCTGCAAAATATCGCTCCCCCTGCGGAATGCGCCGGGAGGCAACACCGATTCGGGGCCTGCAAATACATACTTCAGGCACAGTTCTCAAACATGTTCTGGGAGCTGATGCAAATTTGGTGGCTCGGCTTTGCCGAGCCCTTATATGAGGAGGCCGGAGCTAAAGCTCCGGCCTCACTCAATTTCTCATCAGATTAAGTGAGCGATCGAGGAATCGCACTCCCCCTGCAGAGTTGCCGCAGGGCCCGCCCTGAAGTTATTTTTCAGAACACTCCGCACTGATATCTTCTGTATTGAAGACGTCGATGGTGCACCCGTATACCATTGACGTCGACACCATCAGATGCGGACCGCGCGGTGACCCCACATTCCGCTGGCGCCCACAGGGCTGCCCTCGTTTCCTGACATGTCCCGCGCGGGCCGCGGCGAGCCGAGACCGCCGCATGACCTAATAGGAGCATGGAGCGATACCGCGGACCCGAACAACCGCATTCTATCGCGCCCCGTCAGTGTGCCGTCTGCCCGGTCCAGGCGAGCACGGAAAGAACGGAGCGAGACATGAGAACCGAATCGACACCCGGCGCCCGCGGGCCGGTCTTCTGCGGGGTCGACACCCACGCCGACTCGCACTGGCTGTGCGTCCTCGACTGGAGGGGCCGCAGGGTCCTGTCCCGCCAGTTCCCCGCCGACGCGGCGGGCTACGAGGCGCTCGCCGGGGCGATCGCGGCGGCCGGGGAGCTGTTGATGTTCACTAAGAAGTGGTCCGAGTGATCACTGGGAAATAAGCACCGTGAGCACGAAAAATTGAGCAGTTTAAGCAAGAGGGCCGCGCCCCGGGGACCGGGGGCGCGGCCCTCGCCGTATGGTTTCCCCGGGCGGT